>JALFWB010000030.1 GCA_022787425.1 Akkermansia sp. | reverse complement strand
AAGCCCTTCATCGCAATGTCTAAGACCCTTAAGGAGCAGGCCTCGGCTGTCTTGGGTTATTTCCGCTACAAGCTGACTTCCGGAGTCATTGAGGGGGTGAACTCAAAAATCGCGAAAATCCAATTTCAGATGAGGGGCATAGCCAGCGTGCGGTACCTATATCTGAAGCTACGGGAATCCACCTGCAGGAGCTTTCACGAAGCGCTGGCTCCCGTGGGGTGGTCATAAAAACTGACGGAGTGCCCAAAAATTCCCGCCGGGCGCATTTGCCTCCTACTCTGCCCCGCCGAGATAAAAAGTCGAGGAGGGGTGCATTCCCAATGCTGGGTCAAGCCTTAAAACTAAAAATTCCGCTTTTTTCTGCATTTTTCTTGAATTTTCTACTCCTTGCTTCTCGACATCCCCTGCACCCTTTTTGAGCCGAATTTGACCTAAGTCGTTAAGTATCAACGCTCTGCATTCCCTCTGCATTGGGAATGCTGTATACTTCTCTCAGCCGAAGGGGAGCAGGACAAGTGGACTGTCTCTTTATTCGGGCAACTCAACCCACACACAGTATATTATGATTACAGAAATTGCATCCGTCATCGTGACCCCGCTCATGATGGCCGCCCCGGCGGACAACGCCGCGCCCATGCCTGAGACTCCCGCTGCCTACAACTGGGCGACTCAGAACGCCACCCCCATCCTCAGCGAGGAGGATATGAAGAGCGCAGCCGTGGCCTCCTTCTGCCCCATCCCCTTTGGGAATGGCGCTCAGTGCGTTGACGACTGGAACATTTGCTGACCTAGTTCAGCACTTTCACGCAAGCCTGCCGCCTACCCCATTGGGCGGCAGGCATTTCCTATCCGCTCATGATTCTGCTCCTCAGCAACAGCCTCGACGTCACCACTGATATTCTTCTCCCTTACCTCACCGAGAGAGCAGACGTTTTTCGCTTCAACATCGATCTTTGGAGAGACTATACTTGGTGCCTGCACAGCACGGGGTACGAGCTTGCGGACCCCTCGGGAAGACACTGTTGTGAGGCTGAAATCGGTGCCGTCTACGAACGTAAGGTGATGTTCAATCCCCCGTATATCGATGTTCCGGCGCTGGGCAGTGGTGAGTCATGGTTGCGGGCAGAAGTATTCAACATTTGGGCCTCCATCAAAGACCTAGCCATGGGAAGCGGCAAGTTGGCCCTGATTCATCCGTCTTCCACAGGAAACTGGTACAAGGCCAGGCAAATGCGCATGGCCTCGCGATACTTCCCTGTTTTGCCTTGGCAAATGCTGCATGCCTGCCCACCCGAATTGGGCCCCGACATTGTGTGTAAGGTCAATACCGGAGCCCCGACAGGCACAGGGACTTGCTTCTGTGTCAGCAAGGTAAACCCCGATCACCTCGATCTGAGTTATCCTTGGTTTCTGCAGGTCTGCGGCGATAGTGCAGAGGAGGTTACCGTTGCCTACATTGCAGGCAAAATGTTCGCCTCTTCCTTGTCACGCGAGAACATGTCCACCATGGACAGCAGAAGGACAATGGCAGAAGGGCGGGCCAACTGGGAGCCATGCGAGCTCACCCCCGATGAACAGAACAAAATTCGTGCTTTGATGCAGGAGACCGGTTTTTCCTTCTCCCGGTTGGATTTTCTGCGTACGGACAAAGGGCTCACCTTTCTCGAACTCAATCCGAACGGGCAGTTCGGGTGGATTGATATTCAAAACAAGAGAGGCATGCTCACTGCTATTGCCGATGAGATCATGCGGGTACATCACCGCCACCCGGCACCGCTGCGGCAATAGATCGTCTGCAACAGCTGGAGATTTCGAGTGCCTTGTCCGGCAAAAATTCCCGCCGGGCGCATTTGCCCTCTACTCTGCCCCGCCGAGACGCAAAAAACGAAGATGAGTGCATTTCCAATGCTGAGTCAAGCAGAAAAGTTGGAAAAAAAGACAATCATTCATTGCCGGAGTAATAACCCTTCCTGCATTGCCTTCTATGGTTCATTTGTCCAAGCCTCCCTCCACGTCTGCTTCCACATCTGAATCAATATGGAAGGTGGTGGAGATGTCTTTGTCTGACATGCCACCCATCAGAGAGGTGCCGACTGAAAGGAGGAGTTCCGACTTCTTCATGTGCCGATGTCTATCTGCCCTTCCATCAATATCCTAAGCGAAAGTGTGAGGCGCTCGGTACACAAAGCTGCCGGGCGTCTGGGGAGAGCCCGGCAGAAAAGTGGGGTTGCGGTCAGGTCGCGAACCGGGGTGTTTATTCCTCCACGTCGTCCTTGGCGTCGAATTCGTCGGATTCGGTATCGAAGCCCTCCTCCTCGTACTTCTTGAACTTCTTGACGCGCTGGGCGGCGGGCAGGGGAGCCATGACCATGATCACGGTGTTACCGGCCAGCTTGGCTGCCTGGTCCACTTGGCCCATGGTCTTGAGATCCTCCTGCACTTGCGCCATCTTCTCCAAACCGAGCTCTTTGTGGGCATTCTCGCGCATGCGGAAGCGGAGGCGGAAGCGCACCTTGTGGCCGTGATCCAAGAATTGCTCGGCGCGGGCCATCTTGACATTGTAGTCATTGACATCGGTACCGACGCGGATGATGACCTCCTTCATGCGGGTTACCTTGGCCTTGTTGGACTTCTGGAGCTTGGCCTGCATGTACTTGTACTTACCGTAGTCGATGACACGGCAGACGGGCGGGTCTGCATTGGGTGCGACCTCTACCAAATCGAGGCCGATCTCCTTAGCCTTAGCGAGGGCCTCACGGGTGGGGAGGATGCCGAGCTGCTCACCCTTGGCATTGACGACACGCACGCGCGGAGCGCGGATGCGGTCATTGACGCGGGGTTGCTGGGTTTTGTTGGCGGCCTTATCGCGGAGGTTTTTGTTGCGATTGGCCTGGTTGTTATTATTTTGTGGTGTTGGCACGTTGTGTCTTCTTTAGTTCTTGGCTTTCGCCTGCGGCTGCACCGTGCAACCGCAGGCGGGAAGGGGGGATCAGTCTGCTTGCGGCGCTTGTACCGGGGTGAGAGTCGGTTTGACGAGGCGGGCTGCAATCTCCTGCTTGACGGCCGCGATGAAGTCCTCTGCAGGCATGGTGCCCAGCAGGTCCAAGTCGCGATGGCGCACGGCCACGCAGCCCTGCTCGGCCTCTCTCTGCCCGACCACGAGCATGTAGGGCACGCGGTCCAGACGCGCGTTGCGGATCTTCGCACCGATCTTGTCCGGTTTATCATCCAGCTTCACACGCACGCCCGCGTTGGCTAGGCGCTGCCGCAGCTGCTCGGCGAAGTCGGCCACCTTGTCAGAGATAGGCAGCACGCGCACCTGCTCCGGTGCGAGCCAAGTGGGGAACTTGCCCGCGAAGTGCTCGATGAGCAGTCCGGTGAAGCGCTCCATGGAGCCGAACGGCGCGCGGTGAATCATCACAGGACGGTGCGGCTCATTGTCTGCGCCGGTGTAGGTCAGCTCAAAGCGCTCCGGCAGGTTGTAGTCTACCTGCACGGTGCCGAGCTGCCAATCACGCCCGATGACATCGCGTACGATAAAGTCGATCTTCGGCCCATAGAAAGCGGCCTCATTCTCCGCCTCCGTAAAGTCAAAGCCGTTCTCCGCCAGCACCTCGCGCAGTGCCGTCTCTGCCAGCTTCCAGTTCTCGATGCTACCGACGTATTTTTCATCCGTGTAGTCCTTATCACGCAGGGACAGGCGCACACGGTAATCCGTCATCTGCAGGGTGCCGAGAATGTGTTTAACAATGCCGATGCACTGCTGTACCTCCTGCTTGATCTGATCCGGGCGGCAGAAGATGTGGGCATCGTCCTGCGTAAAGCCGCGCACGCGGGTCATGCCGCCCAGCTCGCCGCTTTGCTCCCAGCGGTAGACGGTACCGAACTCCGCCAAGCGCACGGGCAGATCGCGATAGGAATGCGGCTCGTTGGCGTAGATGCGGATGTGGTGCGGGCAGTTCATGGGCTTAAGCATGAAGCCGCTGATGGTCCCAAGGTCCATCGCATTGAAGAGCTCCGCGCAGCCGGCGTTCTCATCGCGCAGTTTCTTGAAGTCATCCGGGTCAGGAATGGGCGGGAACTGGCTCTCCTTGTAGTGCTCCCAGTGGCCGGAAGTCTTGTAGAGGTCCAGCTTGCCGATATTGGGGGTGTAGACCTGGGAATAACCGATGCGATCCAGCTCCTCCAAGATGAAGTCTTGGAGCTGGCGGCGCACGATGGCACCCTTGGGCTTCCAAAGTACAAGACCCTGACCCACCATCTCATCGATGGCAAAGAGCCCCATCTCGCGACCCAAGCGACGGTGGTCGCGCTTCTTGGCCTCCTCCAGTCTCTGCAGGTGTTCATCCAACTGAGTGCGGTTCGGGAAGCAGGTGCCGTACACGCGCTGTAGGCGCGGGCCGGCGGCGTTGCCCTGGTAGTAGGCGGAGGCCACGCTCATGATCTTGAAGGCCTTGCAGTTGCCCGTGCGGGGCACATGCGGGCCGGCGCACAGGTCCGTAAAGTCGCCGTTGCGGTAGATGGAAATTTCCTCTCCCTCCGGAATGCGGTTGAGGAGGTCCACTTTAAACTTGGAGGCCACATCGCGCGGGCCGATGGAGCCCAGCTCGCCGCTCTCGGCCAGTCGCAGGGCTTCCTCGCGCGTGACGGTCGTTCGCTCAAAGGGCTGGTTCTCCTTGACAATCTTCTTCATCTCCGCCTCAATGTCGGCAAACTCGGCGGTGGTGATGTTGTGGTCCAGCTCAATGTCATAGTAAAACCCATTCTCCACGGCAGGGCCGGCCGCCAGCTGGGCCTGG
This sequence comes from Akkermansia sp., assembly GCA_022787425.1. Classification (GTDB taxonomy): domain Bacteria; phylum Verrucomicrobiota; class Verrucomicrobiia; order Verrucomicrobiales; family Akkermansiaceae; genus Akkermansia. The sequence goes on along the minus strand of JALFWB010000030.1, from coordinate 34,469 downwards.
GGCCACAGTCGGCAGATGGCCGCCGCGCAAACGTGCGCACAGGAGTGCCGAAGGCGCTCCAGCTCGCTTGCACGGTTCCGTTCTTCCAGTGTCTTGCGTTCTTTGTGTTCTGACATACCTTTGTGTTCGGAAACTCTACTATCCCCCAAAACGCGCAGAATTTCAAGCACAATTTCACAAAGAGTGCGCAAAATGCGTAATTTCCCGCACAGAATGTGCGCCCTGCGGGGCTTTTGGCGTGCATTGCGTCGACGTGTGCGGTATACTGGGCGCAGCGCATGACGAAATTGACAGAGCAAGACGAGGCGCGCCTGCTGGCGTTTTTCGGCAAGCGGACCCTGCGGAGCGGCCAGCGGGAGGTGATAGCAGCGGCCTTGGCGGGGCTGCCGGTGCTGGGGGTGTTGCCCACGGGGCACGGCAAGAGCCTGTGCTACCAAGCGGCGGCCCTGCTGCTGGGCGGGGTGTCTGTGGTGGTGTCGCCGCTCATTGCGCTGATGCGCGACCAGGTGGAGGCCCTACGGCGGACGGGACTGCCGACGGCGCGTTTCGACTCCACCCTGCCGGAGGACGAGCGGCGGCGTGTGGCGGAGCTGGTGGCAGCAGGGGAGCTGCGGTTGCTGTTTCTGGCCCCGGAGGCTCTTGAGCACCCGATGCTGGCCCCGGCTCTGCGTGTGGCCCCGCTGCAGTTGCTGGTGGTGGATGAGGCGCACTGCGTCTCCGAGTGGGGGCACAGTTTCCGACCGGATTACCTGAAGCTGCCGACTTGGGCGGGGCGCTTCGGTTTCCGCAGTGTGATGGCACTGACGGCTACGGCGGCCCCTCGGGTGCAGCAGGACCTCTGCGCGGCGTTCGGTATTGCGCCGCAACAGGTGGTTGCGCTGTCGCCGTATCGCCCCAACATTGTGCGCACGGTGGAGGCTACGGCGGCGCCGACCGAGTCAGCGCTGCGTTTTCTGCGGCAGGTGGGGCATACCCCGGCTATTGTCTACACGCGCACGCGCAAGGGAGCAGAGGAGGTGGCGGCGGATCTCTCACGGAACGGGGTGTCGGCTGCTTGTTATCACGCCGGGCAGCCTGCGGAGCTGAGGGCGCGCCTGCAGGATGCTTTTCTGCGCAATGAGTTGCCGGTGCTTGTGGCGACCATCGCCTTCGGTATGGGGGTGGATAAGCCGGATGTGCGGGCGGTGCTGCACTACAACGAGCCGGCCTCGCCGGAGTCGTATGTGCAGGAGAGTGGGCGCGCCGGGCGGGACGGGGAGACGGCGTACAGCCATGTGTTGCTGCATGCTGCCGATGAGGTAGAGGCTTGCAACAGAATTTGGTCCGCAGAGCCGGATGCCGAGGGTGTGCTGCGCTGTGTGCGCTGGTTGCTTCCGGCGGTACCGCGACTCGTGTGTTTCTGGGAGATTTGCGGGGCCTGTGATGTGGCGGAGGATGTGCCGCAGCGTGCCCTGGAGCGTCTGTTGCGGGCGGAGGTCGTGCAGTGCGCGGGGGAGGGGTACCGTTTTTATAAGGTGCGTCCGCTGTTCCCGCTGCCGGTTATTCTGGATGGCCGTGACCCGCAGGAGACTGCGCGCCTGCGCTGGTTGGCCGAGCACCCGGAGGGCGAGGTGGAGGACGCCGCAGAGGCTTGGAAATGCGACTATGCGGAGGCCATGCAGCAGCTGCAGGAATGCCGCGACGCGGGGGAATGGAGTCTTACTCTGCGCCGCAAGACCCTGCTGCTGGTGCCGGGGCCGAACGCCCACACCATGGACGCCCGCCGCTTGGCTGCCGAGCTTTCTGCCTCCTTTGCCCGACGGAGGGAGGCGGACCTCGCGCGGCAGGAGGCGGTTCTGTCCATGCTTACCTCGCCCTCTTGCCTCAATGCGGCCCTCGCGGATTACTTCTCCCCGGGTGTCCCCGCGCCCGCCTGCGGACACTGCGCCGCCTGCCTCGGCTCCGTTCCCACCCGCCCCTCTGCGCCCACGCCGGTTTTGCCCTCCCTTCCCGCTGCGGAGCTCCCCTCCTTCGACCGCACCTCCCAGCTCCGTCGCTTCCTCCTCGGTATTTCCTCCCCCGCCTCTCTTGCCCGCCGCCTCTGGTCCCACCCCCTCTACTCCTCCTGCCAAGGCATCCCCTGGCACGACCTCCCCACACTTTGACACACTTTTTTTCATTTTGCTCTTGACTTTCTCTGCCTTTTCGTGTTTAATCTCCCCACACCCCTATGCCGACTTGGCGGAATTGGTAGACGCGCTCGACTCAAAATCGAGTTCGAAAGAGTGTGGGTTCGAGTCCCACAGTCGGTATCTCAAATAACATTTGTTCCCCGCGGAATACCCCCCGTGGGGCCTTTATTATTAAGGGATTTAGTTTACGCGGCCTTGCATAGGGTGGTATAGTCAAGTGTGTATGCGCGGGATGTACGAAATTCCGCCCTTCGGTGTGCGCTTCGATTCCCATCATGTAGAGGGAAAGATACAAAGGAAACCTCCCCGGCAACCGAAGTTGCCGGGGAGTCCAACTACCCTATGAAATTGCAGTTATTTAACGTCCCTGCATGCGGACGAGGGGATTTTAGCAGCGGAATGGGGTGATGTCAAGATTTTTTTAAGGAAAAAGATGATTTTTTTCGTTTTTTTCAGAGGTTCTCGATAATTCCGAAGAGAAAAGGGGGAGCCGGGGAGGTGAGATCGCCGACGAACCAGAGGAAGGGGCGGGAGAAGTCAGCGTCCGGGGAAGAGTGGGTGAGAGGGGCGGCGGATGCTTGCTCGGGGGCGGGTGGCGATGCCGGGGAGAAACTGTTGCAGATAAGTAGGGAGGAAAGAGCGAGGGGCTTGGGGGAGAGTCGCCGGAGAGCACCCGGTGCGGTGAGGGCGGCGAGGCCCGGCATCGGTGGGAGGGTGGTGTTTCGCGGGGTGGAAATAGTGCGGATGGCCGGTAGGGAGATGTCCGTGAGGGACTGTGGCGTGCGGGCCAAGGCGGCGCGGATGCTGCTGAGTTGTTGCGGGGTGAGTTGCTGCGCGAAGTCCCGAGCCGAGCCGCGGGGGAGGATGGCGCAGAAGAAGAGAGGCTCCCCCTCTGCCCCCGGTTGCGGTTGCAAGGGGAGGGCCAGTGCAAGCCAAGAACCATCCTCTGCTCGGGCTAGTCGGGCCGGGATGCTGCCCTGCATCGTTGGAACCTCCGGCTGCATGCCGTTGGTGTTGGCAAAGGGAAGGTGCTTGATACAGTCTGCCGAGAAGGAAGTGGTCGGCCCCGGGACGGACGTTGCCATGAAGGCCACGAGCTGCGGTGCCTCTCCCAAGAGTGAGCCGGGACCGATACTCAGCTCCGGAGAGATCCCCGTAGCCTTCTGCACGGATTGGGCCATCATGTGCATGGCGGTTGAAGCCGTGCCGGAGAAATCTACCGCCACGACTCCCGCCTGCGTGGGCGGCATGGCAAAGGGCAGTGAGGCCTCGGCAAACAAACCGCAGAAGACCCTCGGGAACGGATTGGTGTTCGGTAACTGCTCCGGAAGCTGCAACTCCGCCGCGCACCCCGGCTCCGCCAGATCTTCCAAGTGATGCAGAAGGGCAGCTGTGGCGAGCGGTGCCGTCAGCGTGCTGTCCGTGTTGCGCTCCATCTCTGCCTGCAACAGTCGCAGGGAGAAAGCATCACTCTGCACACCACCCTCGGGAAGGGGGAGGGATGCCGCCGGATCCGAGATCGGGGCGGCGTCCGCCGAACGGCGCAGCGCAGGCAGAATCAGTGCTGCCCCCAAGCCGAAGACGATGCAGAGCATCCCCGCTCGCACCCGCGCATCAGCTATAAAGAGAGAGAGCTTCATCGAGGTCGGAGTCAGGGTTGACACAGTATTTGGAACCCAACTCGAGGGTGGCACTGTTGCCCAGCGAGTTGCGGAAGGTGAGTCGCACGGGAGTCTGACCCGGATGTTTCAGCAAGGTGTCGCGGATCAGTTGCAGGTCCCCTGCATCATGCCGCGACGTGTTGAGCACCACCTCATAGAAACGCTGTTTGCCCTTGCGCTTATTGCCGCTGCTGATAAGCTCCAACGCATTGGCGGACACCTTCTTGCCGCCCGTTTTCTCATCCTCCGAAATCCGGGCGCGGAAGCGCACGAAACTGCCCTCCTGCAGCAGACCCTCCACCTGAGCGGCCTTGTCATAGGAATCTCCCCACACTAGGGCCTCGGTCGTACCCGTAAAGTCCTCAACGGTGATGACGGCGAACTTTCTGCCGGAGCTCTTCGCCATTTTGGTGACTACACTGCGCACCATGCCCGCCATGTCCCTAGGGCTGCGAATTTCCTCCGGCGTCAGGTCCGGAAGTGTGCCGATGCGAACATAACGTTCATGGTCGATAACACCGAGCATGCTATAGAGCGGATGACCGGTGAAATAGGCCCCCGTCAGGAATTTCTCGTCCTCCAGCCGCTTGTTCTTAGGCCATTCCTGTCGCACAACATGCTCCGCCGGTGTTGCAGCTGCGGCGTCCATCATGTTAAACAGGGCCATCTGACCGGCCTCGGCATCCTTGTGTACCCCGGCGGCTCCGCCCAAGCACTGTTCGATCGAGGCGAAAATCTGTGCCCGGCACACATGCATCCAATCGAAGGCCCCGCACTGCACCAACACCTCCAGTTGGTTGCGGCGAACGCTCTGCGGCGGGATGCGGTAGCAGAAATCCTCCAAACTCTTGAACGGCCCGTTCTTTTCGCGTTCCTCCACGATGACTCGGACGGTTTCCGCGCTCATGCTCTTGACGGAGGCCAGCCCGAACCGCACGGCCAACTTGCCGTTGGGCATCGTCTCCGGGCGGAACTTCACATCGCTGTGGTTTACGCAGGGGCCCAGCACCTCGATGCCCAATCGGTTCACCTCCTGAATATACACGCCGATTTTCTCATTGGTGGACTCGTTGGACATGATGCCGCAGAAGAATTCCACCGGGTAGTGCGCCTTGAGGTAGGCCGTCCAGTACGAAATATGACCGTAGCAGGCAGAGTGCGATTTGTTGAAGCCGTAACCGGCGAACTTCTGGATCTTATCGAAGATGGCGTTAGCTGTCTTCTCATCGATGTTATTCACATCCGCGCAGCCCTTGACGAAGCGCTTGCGCTGCTCCATCATTTCATTCATGTCCTTGTGACCCATGGCGCGGCGCAGCAAGTCAGCACCACCGAGGGTGTAACCCGCCAACATCTTGGCGGCGGCCTGTACCTGCTCTTGGTAGATCATCACGCCGAAGGTGATGCCGGATACCTTCTCCAGCAGAGGGTGCTCGTATTCCGCTTTCTTCAGACCCTTCTTCACTGCAATCATGTCGTCCATGAACTGCATGGCTCCGGGGCGGTAGAGGGCGAGCAGGGCGATGATGTCTTCGATGTTGTCGATGCCGTAGCGTTTGCAAGTCTCCACCATGCCGCCGGATTCCAGCTGAAACACCCCCATGGTCTCTCCGTTGTTCAGCAGGGCAAAGGTTTCCTTGTCCGTGATGTCAACCTCATCATAGCGGAAGTTCGGCACGCGCCAGCGCACATAGCGCTCGGCGTCCTTCATCACGGTGAGGGTTTTGAGGCCCAGGAAGTCCATCTTCAGCAAGCCCGCGTTGTAAATGGCACCCATATCGCACTGGGCTACGACTTCGCCCTTGGGATTGGAGAGGTCGTCACGCGTCAGGGCAACGTAGTCATCCAGCGGGCGGTCACCGATCACCACGCCTGCCGCATGCATGCCCACGTTGCGTACCGTTCCCTCCAGCTTCAGGCCGTAGTCCCATATCTCGCGGTAGGTCCTGTCCGTTTCCAGCAATTGCCTCAGGTCTTCGCTGTCCTTGTAAGCGGAGGCTAGGGAAACTCCGGGGCCGGAGGGAATGAGTTTGGCGATGCGGTCACTGTCCGCAAAACTCAGGTCGAGCACGCGCGCAACGTCCTTGATGACGGATTTGGCACCCATGGTGCCGTAGGTGATAATATGCGTAACCGCACGCTCACCGTATTTCTGACGCACATATTCGATCACCTCCGGGCGGCGGCTCTGGCAGAAGTCGATGTCGATATCCGGCGGGCTGACACGTTCCGGGTTCAGGAATCGCTCGAAGATGAGGCTGAACTTGAAGGGGTCGATATTGGTGATCTTCATGCAGTAGGCCACCAGCGAACCGGCTGCGGAACCACGGCCGGGGCCTACCGGGATGTCGTGATCCTTCGCCCAGTTGATGAAATCCGCCGTGATGAGGAAGTAGCTGGGGAAGCGCAGCATGTTGATGATGCTCAACTCATAATCCAAGCGCTCGCTGAGCTCCTTCCATTGCTCCTCCGAGGCATTCGGATAGCGATCCCTGAGCCCCTCGAAGCAGATCTTGCGCAGATACTCCTCACGCGGGGAGCCATCCGGAGTGGCGAATTCCGGGTAGCGCTCCGTTGAAGTGGAGTCCAGCTTGATTGAGGTGTTGCAGCGTTCTGCAATCAGCATCGTGTTGTCGTATGCCTCCGGGTACTCCGGGAAGAGCTCGCGCATCTCCTCCTCGCTTTTCAGGTAGACGCTCTCCGGGTAACGCATGCGCTTAGGATCGTTGCGCTTATTGCCCGTACCGACGCAGATGAGGATGTCGTGCGCATCGTGATCCTCCTTGTTCAGGAAGTGCGCATCATTCGTCACCACCAGGGGCAGATTGTGCTTGCGTGCCAGCCGAACCAGCTCCGGGGTGCATTTTCGTTCCTCATCCAGCCCGTGGTCCTGCAGCTCCACAAACAAATTGTCGTGGCCGAAAACCTCCTCCAGCTCCAGCAGAACTGCCTCTGCCTTCTCCGGCTGATCCTGCAGAATCCACTCCTGCAGCGGACCGGAGACACAGGCCGTCAGGCAGATGAGCCCTTTGCTGTAACGTCGCAGCGTCTCCATATCCACTCGGGGCTTGTAATAAAAGCCGTCCAAGTGACCCACGGAGACGATTTTGATGAGGTTGGCCCAGCCGATGTTGTTCTCACAGAGGAGAATCAAGTGCGTATACTTGTGCCGACCGGGAATCTGCTTTTTCTCCGAAACCGGCGTGGGAGAGAGGTACACCTCGCAGCCCAGAATAGGCTTGAAGAGCGGCTTCTTGTCCTCCGGGTGTTCTTTATTCCACTTCTGTATATCCTTATTGTGCTTCTTGACGTTCACCATGAACTCAATGGCAGCAAACACATTGCCGTGGTCCGTCACCGCAACAGAGTTCATCCCCATCGCCGCACATTTCTTGATGAGATCCTTGGTGTGGATCATTCCATCCAGCAGCGAGTATTCCGTGTGTACGTGTAAGTGTGTAAAGCCCATGGTCCTGTGTGCCCACCATTCTACACCATGCGCCGCCCGGTGTATAGGTCAAAACGCGCCACCATGCAAAAAAGGTACCGCCGCAAGCCCCGGGGTGGGGTGCGGCGGTGCCGGAAGAAGAGGCTCGAAATGAGCGCAGGGGGGAAATCAGCGCTTGCTGAACTGGAAGCGCTTGCGCGCACCCGGACGACCGGCCTTCTTGCGCTCCTTCATGCGGGAATCGCGGGTGAGCAGACCCTGCTCGCGCAGAGCGGAGCGGAACTCCTCGTTCTGCATCACCAGAGCGCGGGAAATAGCGAGGCTCATAGCCCCGGTCTGGCCGTGAATACCACCGCCCTTGGAAACGATGAGAACATCGAACTTCTTGATGGTGTTGGTGGTGTAGAAGGGCTGAAGAACCACATTCTGGAGGGCATCTGTGGGCAGATACTCTTCCATGCTGCGGCGGTTGATGATGATCTTGCCGGACTTGCCCTCCTCAACGGGGGTGAGCCAAGCGTGGGCAACAGCCTCCTTGCGGCGCCCTGTAGCATTATACGGAGTGGTAGACATAGCGAATGAAGATTAGGCAATAGTGACAGCGGTGGGCGTCTGGGCGGCGTGCGGATGCTCCGCGCCGGCGTAGACCTTCAGACGAGAGGCTTGGGCGCGCCCCTGGCGGGTGTGCGGCACCATACCGAGCACCGCATGCTCCACAATCATCTCCGGGTGCTTGCGGCGCAGCTTAGAGGGCGTCGTAACCACCTGATTGCCCACATAGCCCGTGTAACGGGTGTAAATCTTGGCGTTCTCCTTGTTGCCGGTCAGGGCCACCTTGTCGGCGTTGATGATGATGACGTAGTCACCGCAATCCACATGGGGGGTGAAGATCGTCTTGCACTTACCGCGAAGCAGATTGGCTGCTTCCACTGCAACCTGACCGAGCACCTTGTCGGCTGCGTCGATCACATACCACTGGCGCTCGATGTCCTGAGCTTTGGCAGAGAAGGTTTTCATATGTTGTATCTTATTATTCCGATTTAGGCTTTCGCCGTCGAACCTCTGGTCCGGGGCCCCAAGGATACGCCTGTCGGGGCGCTTTGTCAATTCAAATTTCGCCTCAAGAGCACTTTTTTGCATTTTTTTTTGTGTCCGCAGGCAGAAAACGCTTGCAAAACGGCGCCTCTGGCAGTAAACTTACCGCGCGCCCGCGTCGGGAGTTCGGCGGGGCAGCAATACAGTATAAGACAAGCAAGCATGGCAATCCCCAATGGTAATCGCGGCGGCAGGCCGCAGAAGAAGAGTAACGCCCCCCGCAACAACGGCAGAGGACCGCGTCCTGCCGGTGCGCCCGCAGCCCAGCCCAAACCCAAGGTGACGGAAGATGAAGACGGAGAGGGCACCATCGAGATGGACGGCGTCGTTGTAGGCGTGTATGTGGGCACTCAGTTCCGCGTGCGGGTAGCCAACGGGCATGAGTTCTTGGCTCACATCTCGGGCAAGATGCGCAAGCGTTTCATCCGTTTGGTCGTGGGTGATCGCGTGCGCATAGAGGTCTCTCCGTATGATTTGGAGAAGGCGCGCATCGTCTTCCGCCTCAACTGACGCACGGCCCGCAGCGGCGGGTGACTTTTCGGCAGGGGGCCTTACCCCTCCCATACGGCGCAACCGGCACATGTCAGCGGGTTGCGTTTTTTTTCTGCCTCTGTGGCAGACTTAGCGCCGGGGCAGGGTCCGCTTACGGCTCCTCGTCCTCTTCCTCGTGCAGGTCGTGCGCGCGCGGGTGTGCTTCCCTGTAAACCTGCTGCATGCGTGTCTTGGTAACATGCGTGTAGATTTGCGTGGTAGAGAGCGAGGAGTGACCCAGCAGCTCCTGCACGGCGCGCAGGTCAGCCCCCGCATCCAGCAGATGCGTGGCAAAGGTATGCCGCAGTTTGTGCGGTGAGATGTGGAAGGGGATGTCCGAGGCTCGCAGGTACTTGTCCAGCATCAGCTGCACACTGCGCCCCGTCATCCTCCGCCCCAGACGGCTCAGGAACAGCGGGCCACCGGGCTCCGGCATAGCGCGCTCGCGGTACGCCTCGATGGCCTCCCGCGCGTAATCGCCCACCGGCACCAGCCGCAGTTTACGCCCTTTACCCATCAGCCGCACACAACCGCCGCCCGCTTGCAGGCAGTCCTCGTTCAGGCTCACCAGCTCGCTCAGTCGCATGCCGCAGGAGTAGAACAGCTCCAGAATTGCCGCATCTCGGTAGGGCAGCCAATCCGGGCTCTTCTTATCCACGGGCATTTGCAGGGGGAGGGCCAGTAGCTGCTCCATCTGAGCGCGGCTCAGGAAAACGGGTAGCCCCTGGCTTTTGCGCGGCAGGGCCACCTCCGCTAAAGGGTCGGCGGAGAGTCCCTCCGCCCGCATCAAGTACTTGTAGAGGGCGCGCAGGGCTGCAAAGCGCAGCCGGACGGTTGCAGACGTCAGCTCCTGTTCCAAAGCCTCGTACAGCCAGGCGCGGAAGCTCCCCTCGGTGCAGCTCTCCCAGCCGATGAAGCGCCCCCCCATCCAGCGCCGGTACTGCATCAGCGCACGCTCATACGCTGCAAGCGTGTGCGGAGAGGCCTGACTCTCCGTCTCCAGATGCGCCAAAAAGCGCAGCACGGTGGCGTCCGGTTCTTCTCGCGGGGGTTCCATGGCTGCTCTTCATATCATGGTTTTTGCCCCCTGCCGGGGCTCACTCATTGCGGCAGGGGGCAGGGAAGTCGGTTTACTCGCCGAGCACGGAGGCGAGGGTGGAGGCCACGCCGCGGAAGGCAGCGGAGACGCGGCTCTGCCCGGGGTCATCGAGGGCAACGGGGTGTCCCTCATCACCGCAGGTGCGTGTCCGGATGTCCAAGGGAATCTTGCCGAGCAGGGGCACGCCGAGCTTGGCTGCCTCGCGCTCGCCGCCGCCTTCGCCGAAGATGTTGTAGACCAACCCATCGCTCGGGCAGACGAAGTAGCTCATGTTCTCGATGATGCCCAGGATGGGGGTGTTAACGCGGTTGAAGAGGCCCACCGCCTTGCGGGCATCGATGAGAGCCACCTCCTGCGGTGTCGTCACAATAACAGCACCTGCCAGATCCACGGTTTGCACGATGGTGAGCTGAATGTCACCGGTTCCCGGGGGCATGTCCAGAATCAGGAAGTCCAGCCCGCCCCAATCGACATCCCGCAGGAACTGCTGCACATAGCGCGTGGCCAAGGGACCGCGTACCGCCACGGGGGCCGCCTCATCCACCAACAGGCCCATGGAGAGCAGCTTGATGCCGTGCGCCTCCACCGGCAGGAATTGCTCTTTGTCGGAGCAGCCGGGGCGCTCCTTGGTGTTGAACATCAACGCCATGGATGGTCCGTAGATGTCCAGATCCAGCAACCCCGTGCGATAGCCCAGCTGGGCGAGGGCCACGGCCAGGTTGGCGGAAACGGTACTCTTGCCCACACCGCCCTTGCCGGAGGCCACGGCGATGACATGCTTAACACCCGGCACGGAGGACTTCCAGTCTGCGGGGTCATCACTCTTGGCTGCTGCCTTGGGTTGTGGGGCGTGGTGTTCAATGTCCACATCCAGCTTCTTGACGCCGGGCAGTTCCTTGATCACGCCCATCACATTCTCATAGATGTAACGCGGTACATCGGCATTCTTACTCTCCACGAGGAGCTTTACCGTGACGGCACCCTCAGGGTTTACCTCGATATGTTTAACTAGGCCGAAGGAGACGATGTCGCGGCTGAACCCCGGGTATTTCACCGTGGTGAGGGCCGCACGGATCAGCTCCGGCGTCAATGCAGGATCACTCATAATGTTTGATTTGGAATAAAATGATAGGGGAATTATAGCAGAGCGGCGTGTAAAAAGCAAGCCCCGGGCAAATTACACGCGCCGGCGCGCCCATCCCAAGTTGTTCACCAGGCGGCGTAGGATGCAATACTCAGCCGCCATGTCCACGGCAAAGAGCAACCAGATGCCGTGCAGGGTCAGCGTATTCGGCCACAGGTGAGCCCACACCAGCAGGCACACCACGCGGAAAAAGCCCATGCCGCCGTAGGATACCCACATCACCCGCCGCGTGTCCCCCGCGCCGCGCAGGCACATCTTGAGCAGCAGCATGCCCGCATACACCGGCTCCATCACCACAAAGAGCCGCACCACGGGCTCCGCTACCGCATGCACCGCAGCGGCATTCGAGGCGAAGATATCGACAAAGAAACCGGCGAAAAAGTAGAACACCAGCCCCATGCAGCCCATGAAAATAACGGCATAGAGCGTGCAGCGGTGGATGGTTTGCAGGGCCATGCGCACGCTGCCCGCGCCCAAGTATTGTCCCACCAGGGCAGCCCCCGCCATACCGATGGCAAAGCCGGGCAGGAAGCTGATGGATTCGATGCGGATGGCGATGTTCTGAGCACCGACGTACGCATCTCCCATGTCCGCAATCACCGCGAGTACAATAATCTGAATGACCCAGATGCCGCCGATTTCAACGGACTGAGGCAGGCCGATGGAAAGAATGCGCCGGATGGCCGCCCGGCAGGGCCGCAGGGAAGGGGCCTCCAAGTAGAGAGGCGGACGATAATCCTCCCCTCGGGAGGCCGCATACGCATCCAACAATTGCCCGTTCAGCAGCCGATGCATCTGCATCGAGCGCCGCCCCAGCACCCCCATCAGCAGCAGAACCGCCGAGACCGTTCCGCAGATGAGTCCCCAGGCCAGGCCCGGTACCCCCAAGCCGAACACCTGCGTAAAGATGAGGCTGAAGACGATGTTGAGCCCATCCATCACCAGCATTACATAAAACGGGGTGCGGGTGTCTCCGGAGCCGCGCAGAGCCGCATTCACGGCAAAAATGATGCCGGAAAACACCGCCACCCAGCAGGCAATGTTCATGTACTCCTCCGCTACGGCTGCTGCCGCTGCTTGCAGCCCCAATACATGCCGCACCAAGGGGCCCGTAGTGCACCACATCAGCACCGCAGCTACCAAGCCGGAGATGAGCCCCAGACTGAAGGACTGGTTCGTGTAATAGTTGGCCTCGCCGAACTTGCGGGCCCCCGTCATGCGGCTCACGAGAGCCGTGGCTCCCATGCCCACGCCGCTCTGTATCAGAAATCCCAGCCACAGCACATAACCCGTCACGCCGATGCCGGCGGTGATGGCTGTCGTCTCCTCCGGCGGGGTATCTAGGTGAGTCGCCAAAAAGAGGGAGGTGGAGGTGCAGATGAAGCTGAGAACCTGCTCCAGCAACGGCCAAGTCGCGATGGTGATGATTTGGCGCGGCAGACTCTTGCCTGCCAAATTCCCCCCCAGTCGGGCCTTTGACAACCCTGCTCGCAACTTGCCTTCTCTTCCGTCACCTGCACTCATCGTCTCTTCCTAGATTCTAAGCTCATCGCGTACAATGCGTCGAATGCGCGCATGGACTTCCTGTACGCTTCCGTTGGCGTCTACCCTGTGCCAGTGGGGCATTTCGAGCCTGCTGTAGATTTCCGTGCATGCCGTCAGGAAGGCCTCGTTCTCAAAGGCATCCTCCTGTCCCGGTGCGCGGCCTGCCACCCGTCGCAGTGCCATCTCCGGAGGTAAATCCAGCCACAGTATCAGGTTCGGTTCGGTGGCAAACTCCTCGTTCATATCGCGAATCGACTCCACATCGGCTCCGCAGGCCCCTTGGTAGGCCATCATGGACATGTAGTATCGGTCCAGCAATACCCACTTGCCTGCCGCTAAGGCCGGTTCTATGACGTTGCGGACATGCTCGCGTCTGTCCATCAGCAGGCATTCAATCTCCTCTTCTAAGCTCAGCCGTTCTCCGGCTAATGCCGCATTCCGTACTCGACTGCCCCAGGGACCATGTGTCGGTTCGCAATCTTTGATGACATCCAGTCCGCAGCTGCGCAGGTATTTGGCCAATAGTGCAATCTGAGTGGTCTTCCCCGTGCCGTCGATTCCCTCGAAGACGACGAGGCAGCCCCTTAGGTGAGGTGATTCCGGTTCCATAGCAAGGGAAAGCCTAGCACACCGCCCGCCGCCCCGCAAGCCTAAAATGCAGAACAGGCACAAAAAGACGGCTCAAGCTTCGTTCCCCCGCTCCATCCCGCAGGGTGGAGGCACCGTATGCGGTCAGTATCTTGTAGGTATTTCGGCTGAGGTGGAAAATGGTGGAAGCCCATACCGGCCACGTGGACTCGGGATCCATTTTGTTGCTGTCATCCATGGCAGGAGAAACTCCGGGCAGCAGAAGGTGCTCCGGGCTTATTGATGTGCGTGCATCGATGTCGGCATTCAGGGCTGCGTAGCAGAATAAGGCGTGTCCCGAGGTCTGAACACGCCTTAAGAATGTGTGGGTTGTTTTCGCGATTCTGCCGATCATGACGAAGACGGAGTGCCGTATATTCATTCCGCATGAGCAGATGAGCATTCTCGGTGTCCCCTCGGGGTTTCGGGTAATTTCTCCTCCGAACTAATCTCTTGCTGAGTCAGCAACTTTTCTATTAAGGCGTCCGTCTCGTATCCGTATATAAGGTCCCCGATACCTCGGAGCGAAACCCTCACTCTGCCGTCTGCGTCTACCTCTTTTCCGTTTGCTCCGTTTTCCAACAAAAGCCAGTATTTGCCCTCATAGGAGCTCCGCCCTTCATATTGATCGGAAGATTTCCAGGTTACATAACACGCAGTGGCATTTGCCGGAAATAAGCCTTTCCTTACATTCTTTATATGAAATTCGTATTCAGTGATCCTTTCCTTTGTCTCCGGAATGAACTTCTCTGTGAAAACGATTCGATCCACCTCGATAATAGCCTTTGAGTTTGAAATATGATTGCGTAAACCGGGGATATCATCATTGAAATAATAACAAGCGCAGGGATTCACGAGGAGATTCGGATAAGTCCATATCAATTTTTCCTCCTCGTTGTCATCCTGTGTGCCTATTTTCTCGCCTCCCATATTTCCGTTATCTGCTTCCGTATTACTCTCGGAAGGAGCGTTCGGCTTGTCCGCTTCAGTGCCGTCCGGTGGCAAGAGTTGATCAATCAATCGGTCCACGTCATGACCGTAAGCAAAATTAAACTCCTCATAAATCCAATCCGGCAGGATCCGCAATCGCCCCTTGCTGTCTACTTCCCCGGACAATTGGTTGTGCTTCACCCGGAGCCAACCTCTTCCATCGAAGGAAGCTCTCCCCTCGCAGTGTTTCTCTTGCGGAGACAACGATAAGCAAAAGGCAGTTACCCCGGGTGGCAGAGTACCTTTTCTCAGATTTTTGATATGATAGGTCCACTCCATTCGATCGGCCTCCCCGTTCGGTAGATGCTGTTGGGAAACATCGACCCGATCAATCTCAGCAACAATATCAGCCTCCGTTATGTACTTGACGGCCCTTTTCCGGTAGACGGGAATAGGGGCTTCCATTCCCCCCGGCAATGGGCACAGGTAAACCCTCATTTCCTCCACCGGCTCCTTCTCTCCGCCCTTCGGCTTCTCTTGCTGCGGTTGCTCAGCAGATGCAGCTCGTACGTCCGTTTCTCTCACCCCCGTGAGTAGAAATATCACGAGGATGGAAATCAGTACGGCAATCAATCCTATCCGAAAAATTTTGACGAATTCTAATTTCATAACAAAAGTGGCATGCGTGAAATAATTACAATTACTCGACTTATGATGTGTGGTGTGTCCGAAAAAAAGCGAGCAGACTATAGTGCCAGGATGTACGAAAGGTACACGGCAAAGACTCCCCCGTACACGGCCAGGGCCAAGACCGCATTCATGCCTTCCTTGCCGCTGCGCTGAAAGGCCGTCATGAGCGCCGCCGTGTAGTATGCGTGTCCGTATCGCACGCAGAACACATGGCGCAGGAGATAATCCGCCCCCGTTATCAGGAAGGGGAAGAACATCACCGCCGGAGATACCGGCCTCGTCCAAGACCATTTACAGTCTTCTTGGTAGGTGAGCAGCGGCCCGGGTTCACAGACCCAGGCCACCATGGCCATCAACCCCGCGCCCAAGACGATAACACCTAGGGCGAGCAGCCCGTACTTGCTCACCCGGAAAAGCGGTCGGCAGGCTGTCATCAGCATCAGCAGCGGGTAAAGCAGGTACGGAATGAGAAGGCCGAAGAGGCACAGCGCGTCGAAGTAGTCTTCCGATCCGCGAATGGGAAGCATCTGTATGAAGATCCGCATAATGGATAACAGAAACAGGCCGCTGACTGTCAGCTCAAGCCCCGCAAGGGGGAGCCAGCCCCATAGCGGAATAGGTAATTCGTAGGGAAAGAGCCGAGTCGCTGTGCCGCCGGTTTTCATCTGTGTGTCTGTTGTCTGTGTCATTTTTCGGTGGAAATGTTGACTTTTCTCTCGACTCCCTCCGGTTCTGTCCCTTCCTTGTGCACGGAAATACGGCGCGACGCATCTCCGCTGTTGCTGCGGAAGAGATAGGTACCGAAGGGCAATTCGACCCGGATGCCCTCTTCGGAACTCTTCACCTGCAGAATGGGGGTGTAATCCGTTTCCTGCAGCTCGTTCTCGGCCTTGCACGGAGCTGCCCGTAGGATTTCTCCGGAATAAAAATGAAAGGCCCACCCCCGCTCACGGAGCTCAATCGCCCTCGGCAGCAGACAGTAACCTGCCCCCTTGCGCATATCAACCGGATGGAACTCGAGCCAATATGTCCCCACGCCGGGCAACTCCCCCCGAAGATCCCGCAGAATCCCTGCCTCCTCCTTCAAATCAAACTCGGGGTACCACCGTCCCCGGTACAGACTCAGCCATTTCAGCGCGAAGGGAAGGTCTCGCAGAACTCTGTGGGTAGAATCGCGGTCGCCCTCCGACCAATACCACTGCCGGAAACTCCAAGCCCCGCGATCCGGGAGGCTCGGTGTACATTCGTCTAAGCCACAATTCAGCTTCTGCGCCGTTACCGTTACCTCCGGCCATCCCGCGCGAATGATGTAACGTGACTCCGACTGCCCGGTGCTCACCACGCGGGAACATATGATGACCACGATGATGAGTAACAGTAAATAGATGATTCTCGTTTTCATGTTGCTGCAATGAGATATCAGGGCTTACTTCTCATAAATCACATACGGCTCCTCTCGGGTATCATTTTACAGCTTTGCTTCGCCTTGTCAACGCTGAAATGCAGCTCCGAGCAGATTTTTATGACATTTTTTAGGGATAAGCGTTTTTTGCCCGTTCTGAATCCCGGGTGTCGGGCTCTGCCTTCTATCTTACAGGAACAGGGGTCACGGGGAAATCATCTTCTTTGATGGTCTCAGTCAGACTGTTCAGCGCCACATGAAGACAGGCGGCCGGCTTCTCCTGCTGCAGGCGACCGACCACAACATCGGCGCATATATTTTCCTTAGCCGCAAATGCCCTGATCATCTCGATCGCCTCTCTTTCGCTGAGGTGCGCCGTAAACTCTTTCCACTTCTCCGGTGCTATCAGCGTATCGCGCGCCATCTCATCCGCCTCACGCTCGCGCGCATCCGTCCGGTCTTCTCCCGAGTCGCACTCCCGGGCCACAAGCGCATCCGCCCGATCTTCACGGAACCCGGGCTCCTCGCGCTTCTCGTTAATGAAGATCGCCTTCTTCTCATGCTTCAGCAAATGTGCTATCCCGTGAAACAGACTGAACCAAAATGTCCCGACACGGTGCATCCGGCATGAAAGCTGCAAGATTGCCTTATCCTTAGAGATGAACCGCGTCAATCCGAGGATACTGCAACCCTCGAACGGCTTTTGCACAATCGCCACAACACCGCAGCCCGCAAGAATCCTCTGCACCTCACCCCACACCTCAATCGGTGACTTCCCCGCGAGCTTCCGGATGCTTGCCGCACCCCGCTTTAACTTCTCAACGGAGAAGGGGGCCGTCTCACTCTCCCGAGCGATAATCTCACCCACCCGAAGCCATGCGGAGAACGGCTTCATCTGCCAACTCCTCGCATACCCGGCACGTGCCGCCCCCTCTATTCTCGCCGTATACGTCGCCGCATACGCACGCTCATCCGCCACCCCGAAGAAGCGCAGCAACCCCTCCCTCTGCTCCGCCTGCACCTGTGTATCACGGCAAAACCCCGCCTCCACCAAGTCCCTATACGGAAACCCGGTGAGGAAATCCCTGTACTCCCTCCTCCGCTCCTCCTTCTTCTTCAGAAAACTCCGGTATTCATTCTCCATTCTCATCAAGAATGATTGATTGATACCTATGGCGTACTCCAACTTCTCTGCAGTATCCTGCGTAAGTGAGTATTTGCCGACAAGCAATTTGCTTATATTGCTCGTGCTGAGGCCTGTTCGCTCCGCGAGTTCCCTCTTGCTCATGTGCAAGTATTCAATAGCCTCTGCTACCGACTCGCCCGGGGGCGTGCAGTAGTCAAACTCCATGTCATTGATGGGGATAAGTTCCGTGTCCATAGATTTAATGATAGTCAATACAAAGTTCTTCTATGATTACTGTCTTGATGCTTTTCAGATATTCATTACCGCTTAATTCATCTCCTTCCTGCGTCTCATATGCTGTAATGGTCATTCTTCTGTTCGCATTGAGCTTCAATGCCCATTGTCCTTTCCTGTCTTGGCAGAGCAGGTGCAGACCCGTGTACCTGAGACTCGCTACTTCATATAAATTTTCTGCATTCTTTAATTCTGCTATCCTCTGCATGATCTTTCTCGCGGAGTCTCGTCCGTACTCCCTGATGAGTGCGCTTTCTGTTTTCATGATCTTTTCCATCCTATTGTTCTTTGCCAGTACTTTCATTGATAGATCCATTATAAAGGCTTGCTTAAAAAAAGCAAGCCTTTTTTTACAAAACTTCCTCAAACATCAAAAAACACCTCGGCGGCATGTCATCTGCACGCAGGCGGGCACACCCATCCGTTTCCGGCAGCTTGCTGCTACGACGACTCGGAAGTCAACTCTCCCGCCGCGCGTAGGCCATGGAGCGCCTTGCCCGATGAGCATGAGGCACCCGGCATTGCCGAGGGCCTCTGTGTCATCAAATTGCTGCATCAACGGAGCACATTTTCACCCTCTTGTATCCTGACAAGCGTGCTCTCCGAGAAGCGGTCATTCCTCCTGCTTCCACAGCCCCCGTTCTTCCAGAACTTCCTGCGCGGGCCGGTAGCCCCTCGTTGCTGCGTTTAAGTACAGGAGTATTGCCCACTCCGGGTCTTTTTCCACCCCCAATCCCTGCTCATAAAAATGAGCCAAGCTGTACATGGCCATCTCATCCCCCTGCGCTGCGGCCCTGCTGAACCACAAGACGGCATCTTCGTATGATTGCTCGACCCCGATGCCCTCTGCATAGCAATAGGCCAGATTATATTGAGCTTCCGGAAAGTTCTGCTCTGCCGCTTTGCGCCACCACTTCAGGGCCTCGGCTTCAGAGGGCGATACACCCATCCCATCGCGATAACAATCCCCCAGTGCCGTTTGTGAGCGGACATCGCCCGCTTCTGCTCCCCTGCGCCACCACTGATAGGCTTCGTCATCACTCTGTGGTACACCTTCGCCGAGGGAATAAGCACAACCCAGGTTGTACATCGCCTCCGAGGCTCCCTGTTTGGCCGCCTTGCGCCACCATGTCACGGCTTTTTCAAGGGATTTCGGGACATTCCGGCCGATGCAGAAACAATTACCCATCAGCAGTTGAGCCTCGGCATCGCCCTTCTCTGCCTCGTTGTACAGCCATGGCATATCTTCCAGGGGTATTTCTTGCTCATTCGGGGAGGCAAGAGACACTCCCCCCAGCTGAAACTCACCCGGAAGGGCGGCGATGATCGGCACAATTACATCCTCCGTGCGCCCGTCCTCCAAGGTAATCCCGACCATCACGCGCTGACCGATGCGCTCCTGCGTCCACTCTCGCAGGGACTCCTTCTGCTCGGGAACGGCGGCGAAATGCAGAGCCCCCTCTTGGTCCCCGAGGCGCACTGTGCCCCGAAGTTCGAGACCGGCCCCCTTGCTGTCCGTCATCCTGACGCTCGCATGCTCCGCAGGAGCACACGATTCATGGGGGGACTCTTCGGCCATAAGGGGAGCGACACAGTTACCGATGAAAAGCATGACCGCCTTCACGAGATTGCGTATGATGCCGTTTTTCATTCTTCCGGATGCAGGGTTGAGGGGGGGCATTCTATGCTGTCGCGCTTCAACGGGGTAGCGGGGATGCGGAGCTTAGGGTATACCCCTGTCCCCGGCGGGTGAGGCCGGGGACAGAGGGGAGGAGGTCAGCACTTCTTGCAGAACTCCTCGAGGCGGTCGAGACCCTCCTTGAGGATGTCCAGCGAGGTGCAGTAGGAGATGCGGATGGCGTGGTCGTTGCCGAAAGCGATGCCGGGGACGGCCGCAACCTTGTAGCGCTCCAGAAGCTTGTTGCAGAGCTCAACGGAGCCCATGCCGAGCTCGGAGAGGTCCAGGAAGAAGTAGAAAGCACCCTGCGGCTTGACGACCTTGACCTTGGGCATCTTGGAAAGGCGGTCGTAGACGTAGTTACGGCGGAAGTCGTACTCCTCCCGCAGGTCATCGATGAAGCTCTGGTCACCGGTGAGGGCCTCGATGGCACCATATTGGGCAAAGGTGGTGGTGTTGGAGGCGGTGTGGTCCTGAATGAGCTTGATGTACTTAGCGATGTTCTTGGGAGCGGCGGAATAACCGAGGCGCCAGCCGGTCATGGCGTAGCCCTTGGAGAAGCCGTTGATGGTGATGGTGATGTTGTAGAGCTCCGGGCTGAGGGAAGCCATGGAGACGTGCTTCTGACCATCATAGATGAGGTGCTCGTAGATTTCATCCGCGATGATGAGGATGTCCTCCTCCAGCGCGACCTCGCCGATGGCGAGCAGCTCCTCCTTGGAGTAGACGGCACCCGTGGGGTTGTGCGGGGTGGTGAGGATGATCATTTTGGTGCGCGGGGTCATGGCTGCCTCGAACTCCTCGGCGGTAATCTTCCAGCCGTTCTCGGCCTTCGTCTCCACGAACACGGGGGTGCCGCCGCAGATCTGTACCATGGAGGGGTAGCTCACCCAGTAGGGGGAGGGGATGATGACCTCGTCCCCGGGGTTGAGGACAGCGCGCAGTGCTTGGTAGACGGCGGGCTTGGCACCGGCAGTCACGCAGATCTGGTCGATGTCGTAGTCCAGCCCGTTGTCGCGCTTCAGCTTGTCGCTGATGGCCTGGCGGAGGGCGGGGAGACCCACGGAGGGCGTGTACTTGGTCTTGCCCTCGTTGAGCGCGCGGATGGCCGCCTGCTTGATGTTCTCCGGCGTATCCTTGTCCGGCTCACCGCCTGCGAGGCCGAAAACCTGCTCACCTGCGGCCTTCATCTCCTTGGCGCGGTTGGTAACGGCGAGAGTGAGCGAGGGCTGAAGGGCCGAAATGTAGTCCGATATAAAGTTTGAGTCCATTGTGTCGGTAAACTGTCGATGTTAAAAGATGCGGGGTTCGCGCGCACTTGCGCCCGCGCCCCTATTCTAGCCCCGCTTTGAGCATTTGGCAAGCAAAATATACGCAGCGGGGGCGTTTCGTTGGGGGAAGGGGGCAGCCCCCGCGGTGCGGAGAACTGCCCCCTGCGAAAAGCCTGTGCTTGCGGGGCGTCAGGCCTGCTCTGCGGGAGCCTCGGCGGGAACCTCTGCAGCGGCGGGGGCTTCCTCAGCGCCCGTGTAGGTCACCTTGGCATTGCGCACCAGCAGGTCCAGCACCTTGGAGGTGACGATGGACATGCGGATACCGGTGAGGCGGTTGGCGCGCTGCAGCTTCTGAATGTACTTGCGGAGGTTTTTCTCGCCCTCCTGCTCGGCCAGGGAAGCAACGGCACGGATGAGCTCATCGTCCGTAGCGGTCACATGCTCGATGCCGGCGATCTTCTGCAGGGCGAAGTAGACGCGCAGGTTGCGCTCCGTCTCCGGGAGGCAGTTTTGGCGGAACGCATCAACGTCCTTGAGAGCGGCGTATTCACCCTTCTGCAGGGCCTCCTGCATCTTGCGGCGAACGGTATTGTTGTTCTCTGTGTCGATCATCTTCTGCGGCAGGGCATAGGAGAGCTTGTCTGCCAGCTGCTCCGTCACTTGGTCGGCCTTGGCCTCCTCGTTCTCCTGCTCCTTGCGGTGCTGAAGGTTCTCACGGACGATGGTGCGGATCTCGTCCATGTTCTTACCGGGCAGCATCTCGGCGAAGAGTTCCTCGTTCACCTCCGGCACACGGCGCTCCTGTACCTCGGTAACCTTGCAGCGGAAGGTCATCTCCTTACCGGCCAGCTTGTCGTAGACGAAGTCCTCCGGCATGGTGAGCACGAGCTCCTTGGTCTCGCCGGCAGCCAAGCCGATAAGGCCGTCCGACCAACCGGGGATGAAGGCGTTGTCTGCGGTGGAAAGGGTGTAACCCTCCCGACCGTCCATGATGCCGACGGGCTCGCCGCAGAAGTCGGAGGGCTTCTGTCCCTCGACCTCGGTGGTGAAGTCAAGCTTCAGCAGGTCACCCTTGGCGGCGGCACGCTCCACCGTCACGAACTCGGCGCGCGCATCGGCCACGTTCTGCAGGGCCTTGTCCACCTCCTCGTCCGTCACTTTGACGGCGGGCAGGGTAACCGCCAGCCCCTTGTACTCCGGCAGCTCGAACTCGGGGATGACGGTGGCGGTGGTGCTCAGGGTGTAAGAGCCGTCGTCCTGTTTCTCAAAGCTGATTTCGCTGTACTCCATCACGGTCAGCTCGGTGTGCTGAGTGGCCACCTCGTTCTGCAGATCCTGGCTCAGGTCCTGCTCCAACTCGGCTTGCAGCTCCTCGGCATAGCGCTTGGCTACAACGGAAGTGGGGGTCTTACCGGGGCGGAAACCCGGTATGCGGACGCTCCGGGTGATGGCCGCAAGGATGCGGTTCTTCTTCTCGCTTACGACATCGGCCGGGACCGTTGCGGTAACCTGTGCCTCGCAATCGCTGGTCTTGTTGATGGTGATATTCATCTTGAATGTGTGTTAGAAATTTGCGGTAAAAGCTGCCGAAGCATTGTACGTGATGTGCCGGTAAAAAGCAAGCGCAGAATAGCGCATGACGCATTTTTATGGCGTTTTCAGCGCAGCAGACAATCCAGCGCACGCAGGGTGGCATTGCCGTAGTACTCCGCTGCCTGCAGGCGTTGCCGCTGTTCATTAAGCTGCGGCAGGGGCAGCGCGCGGATGCGTTCGGCATGTTGCGCGTAGACGGCTTCCCGCAGGGGTTCCGGGGCCAGCAGGCGCAGAGGTTGGGTGGAGATAAAGGCGCAGAAGGGCGGCTGGAGTTCCGGCAGGGCTGCTTCTGCGGTCTCCGGGCTGCGGATGCCTGCATATATCTTCACCAACTGCGGGACGGCCCCGGCTGCCTTGTGTACTTGCAGTTGCAGGGCAGGGGCGGAGCACTGTGCCTCGCTCGGTATGTTGAAAAGAGCCCGCAACGGTAGGCGGTCGAGTACCTCTGTCGCCACCTCCGGGCCTACGCTGAGGACAAAGTGCGCGATGTCCCGCTCATCGATCCCGAGCTCGGCAACGCGCTGCTCCCACTGCCGGCGCAGTTCGTGGCGTTCGCGGCGGGAGCGGTGCTCATCTGCCTCTCCCTCGGCCAAGTCGGCCAGCTCGTCCAGTCCGGCTGCGCGGGCCTCCGCTGCGCACTGCCGCAGGTTCTCCGGTGTGGTGCGTCCCGCCGCCAGCGCAGTGCGAATGTCGCGACCCAGCAGCAGGCGCTTCACCTGCGTGGCGGTTTCCTCCGCCGATCGGGCAGGGGCCTGTGCCGCAGGCTGTCCCGGCGCGGGAGCGGGTTCCGCCTGCACCGTGGGGAGGAGCAGCACCGCAGACGTCAGCAGCAGGGCGGCTTTCCTCATGCCTGCAGCTCCCCTAAGTAAAACTTCTTCTTGCCCCGGCGGATGATGACCACGCGCCCCTCCAGCGCATCGGCTGCCGTCAGCTCTCGCGCGGCGTCTTTGATGACTTCGCCGTTTACGGAGATAGCCCCTTGGGTGATGAATTGCCGCGCCTCGCGTCGGGAGGAGCACACCCCGGCATCGGTCAGTACCTCTGCCAGCGGGCCCGGTTTCAGGGTGACATGCGGCACTTTACTCATGCCGGCCAGAATGTCCCGCAGGGACAGGCTGCGGTAGTCGCCTGCAAAGAGTTTTTCGCTGATTTCCACGGCGTGCTCGTATTCGTCCTTGCCGTGCAGGTCCGTGATGATCTCGCGCGCCAAGGCCTTTTGGGCGGGGCGCTGCTCCGGGTGGGCTGCCTGCTCGGCTTCCAAGGCCTCGATTTGTTCGCGGGTGAGGAAGGTGAGGCGTTTCAGGTAGCTGATGACGCAGGCGTCGTCCGTGTTCAGCAGGAACTGGTAGAGCTCGTAGCTGCTCGTCTTCTCCTTGTCCAGCCACAGGGCATTCCCTTCGCTCTTGCCGAACTTGTTGCCCTGCGCGTCCGTCACGAGCGGCATGGTGAGGGCATACACCTCATCCCCCGTGGTCTTGCGGATGAGCTCGATACCGGTGGTGATGTTGCCCCACTGGTCGCTGCCCGCTACCTGCAGGTCAGCGCCGCGGGTCTCGTGCAGGTGCTTGAAGTCGATGGCCTGGATGAGCATGTATGAGAACTCTGCGTAGGAGATGCCGCTTTCCATCTGCCGGCGCACATGGTCCTTGGTGAGCATGTAGCCCACGTTGATGTACTTGCCGAACTCGCGGAAGTAGTCGATGACCGTCATCTTGCCGATCCAGTCATAATTGTTGACCACCTCGAAGCCGAAGAGCTGTTCCACCTGCTTCTTGAGGCTCTCGTAATTGCGCATCACCTCCTCGCGCTGCTTTAGCTCGCGCTCCACCGTGCCGCGCGGATCGCCGATGAGACCGGTCGCCATGCCCACCAACAGCAGCGGCTTGTGCCCCGCTGCCGCCAACCGCCGCGTGATCAGGAAGCTGGAGTAATGCCCCAAGTGCAGGCTGTCCGCCGTCGGATCCGTGCCGATGTAGAAGGTCATCCCCCCGGCGTTCAGCTTGTCCTTCAGTTCCGGGCTGGATACCTGGTTAATCAGCCCTCGCCATTCCAAGTCTTCGTATAATGTCATCACTCGCGTGTGGTCTGTTTGCCCACCACTCTACCACAGGGCGTGCCCCCTGTCAATCCTTTCCCGCGCCACACGTCAAAACACCGCCGGGCTGTTTGTTGCCCGACGGTGTTTCGGTAGATTTGGTTCGGTGGCTTAGGCCTCCGTGGTTGTGGACGGGGTCTCGGCCGCGGGAGTCACCTCCGTGGTCGTGGTGGTCGTCGTCGTGTCACCGGAGCCGCTGCCGGTCGTTGTGGTCGGGGCAACGGGGGCCTGCAGCTGGGGCAGGTCGATGATCTCGATGAGGGCCATCGGCGCGCTGTCCGTCTTGCGCTGGCCGAGCTTCACGATGCGGGTGTAACCGCCTTGGCGATCCTTGGTAGCCTCTGCCACCACGCTGAAGAGCTTGGCAACAACCTTGGGCTGGGGAAGGGTGGCAAGCACCTGGCGGCGGGCGTGCAGGCTGCCGTTCTTGCCCAGCGTGATGAGCTTCTCCACATACGGGCGCAGGGCCTTGGCCTTAGCCAGCGTGGTGGTGATGCGTCCGTTGCTGATGAGGCTGCATGCCTGGTTGGCAAGAAGCGCCTTGCGGTGGGAGGCCGTGCGCTGCAGCTTGGCCTTTTTAACTCCGTGTCTCATGGTCGTTCAGTATGTTTTATTGTTTTGTTCGGAAATGCTTTACTCGTCGAAGTCGTCCTCATCCTCGGCATCGGCTCCGTAGAAGTCGATGTTCTGCGTAATGAGGGCCTGCAGGTCGGAGGCGCGGGTCTCCTCGGCGTTCTCGCGCAGGTGAGCAGCCGGGGCGGCGGTGTTCACCAGCATCTTCGGGTCGATCTTCATGCCGAGGGCAAGACCGAGCTGGTTGAGCTTGTCTTTAATCTCGTTGAGGGACTTCTTACCGAAGTTGCGGTACTTGAGCATGTCTGCCTCCGTCTTCATAGCCAGCTGGCCCACGGTGGTGATGTTCGCGTTGTTCAGGCAGTTCGCCGCGCGCACAGAGAGCTCGATCTCGTTCACGCTGGTGTTCAGCAGGCGACGCAACTGGGCGGTGTTGGCGTCCTGACCTGTGCCGGAGACGGTGTCGATCGACACGCTGTCGCCGTTGCCGCCGATGAAGACATCCAAGTGGTGGCGCAGAATCACCGCTGCTTGCAGCATCGCATCGTTCGGGTTTACACGGCCGTCCGTCCACACATCCAGCACCAGTTTATCGAACTCGGTCATCTGGCCCACGCGGGCGTTCTCCACGGCGTACTTCACACGCGTGACGGGGGAGAAGATGGAGTCGATCGGGATGATGCCGATCGGGCGCTCGCGGTCGTTGTTCTCGTCTGCCGTGTGGAAGCCGCGGCCTACGTTCACCTCGAACTCGCAGTCAAAAATCGTGTCTTGATCCAAGTGGCAAATCACCTGATCCTTGTTGACCACGCTGTAGATGTGGTCTTCCTTGATGTCCCCGGCTGTCACAACGCCCTGCTTGTTGACGCGCAGGGAAAGCGTGCGGGCTTCCTTACCGTGGTGCTTGAACTTAACCTTCTTCAGGTTCAGGATGATCTCCGTGACGTCCTCTACCACGCCGGGCAGGGAGGTGAACTCATGCTGAGCACCCGCGATGCGCACGCTGGTGATGGCCGCGCCCTCCAGGGAGCTGAGCAGCACGCGGCGCAGGGAGTTGCCGAGCGTGTGGCCGAAACCGGTCTCCACGGGCTCCGCGATGAAGGTCACGTGGTTCGCGTCCTCGGGGTCCTGCACGCGCTGCAGTTTGTTCGGGATCTCAAAATAGGCCAGTTGAATGACCTCCTTGGCGTCTTGTTCTTCTGTCATGGTGATGATGATGGATGACCGGGTTTCCCTCCATGCGGGCTCTGCTTCTGTGGAAATGGAGGACCGACGGCCGATTGGTAAACCCGCGCCGGGGCAGGATACACGTTTACCGGCTGATTTGCAAGCCTTTTTTTGCAAGATGGCACACTTTTTTCTATAATCGCCTTATATCGGGAAGTTTGCCGGGTTTTTTGTCCTCTGCTTTTGGCTTGAATTCTTTGGTGCATGTGCTAGAATGGGGCATGCAGTGCTGTATCTATGCCGGGAAGCCGCGTCCGCAGTTGCTGGACCGGGAGTGGTTCGGGCGGGCCGTGGAGCCTCCTTTCTCATTCTCGTTCTCTGTTGAGGGCGGGGAGCTCGTCTTCCGTGCCGGGCGGGCTGCGGCTTCTTTGTCCGCTGAGGCCGGGGCGGGGTTGTTTGCGGAGAATCTATGGCACCGGGATGTGGCGGAGTTCTATGTGGCTTCTCCCGCGGCAGACCGGTACATAGAGTTCAATCTTTCGCCTCGCGGGGCTTGGTGGGCCTGCCTTTTCTCCGGTCCGCGTGAGGCCCTGCCTGCTCAGCCGGCACCGGATTTCTGCCGGGCATCGGGGGTGTTCGGGGCGCAGGGATGGGATGCGCAGGCGCGTGTGCCGCTCGCGTTTCTGGAGGGTATCGGCCTTCCGCTCGCTTCCTGCCGCTTGGCGGTCGCTGCCATCTTGGAGTCGCCGGAGCAAATCTTCCTGACAACCGCTCCCATGCAGGGTCCCAAGCCCGATTTTCACCGCCCTTGGGACTGGATGGAGCCGATTCGGTGCCTTAATTGAAACTTTTTTTCAAAAAAATCCATGTCGGGGGTTGACCTTGACAAATCGTGTGGTAATATGAATTTCACGTATGCATGCCGATATTGTCAAACTCGTAAGCGCAGGTAAACTGCCCGCAGATTTTGCGGAACGTCTCGACAAATTCTCTCCCGGCCATTATGTGCTCCACCAAGAGTGGGGCGTGGGCAAGGTGCTCGCTTGGTCTCTCCCCAAGCAGAAGATCAAGATAGATTTTGAGAAGAACCCCGGCCATGTCTTGGGGCTCAAGCTCGCATTCAATCAGTTGACTCCGATCCCGAACGGGCATTTCCTCGTCACTTGCTTCGAAAATCCGGAGCTTTGCAGCCGCCGAGCAGCCGATAAGGAGACAATGCTGGACTTCATCCGCCAAGTGCTGGAGTCCAACCTCTCGCTCCGTGAGGGAATCGATGAGGTGCTGCCTATGCTGCCGGAGGACTTGGAGCGCTTCCTTTCCGGTCGCGTCATCCCGGAGGAGGATTGGAAGAGCTGGTGGGAGCGCGCCCGCGAGGCTATGCGCAATGACCCCGGTTTCCGCCTTCCGACCACGCGCGGGGAGGCCATCGTGCTGCGCAAGGCTGCTTCCGCTCAGGAGGCCTTGCTCGCAGATTACTCGGCGGCCGTTTCGCTGCAGGAGTGCGTCCGCGTTCTGGACTCCCAGGCTCGCCCGGAGATCCTTTGCGGCCATTTCGATGTGGTGGCTAAGCTCGTCCGCCTCATGGAGGAGGATATCGAGAAGGACCGCACGGAGCCGCAGCATGTGCTTGAGCTCATCATCATTCGCGATAACGTCATGAGCTTTGTCGCCGGTAAGGAGGGGGAGCATCGCGCGGAGCTCGATGCCGCTCTCGAGGCCGAGGGCATGACCCGTTTCACCACCTTGGCGGATCGCCTCAAGAGCATTTCCTCCGAGCAGATGGTGGCTTACATCGGGGAGCTTTCTTCCGCGCGCCAAGAGAAGGTGCTGGAGGCCCTGCCGGAGGCCCTCGGTGATGCTTGGCTGGCCTATGCAACCAATATCTTCCTCTTCGGTGGTCCCAAGGTGACATCGACCGCTGCGGAGTTCATCATTGCTAAGGGGGCCAAGGAGCAGCTCTTTACCGATATCCTCAATGGTATCTCGCGCCAGAGCCTCGGGCCGGATGTGCTCATCTGGCTCTGCAAGGAGCGTAATGGTCAGGCCAAGGAGGTTGTCGATGCCGCCAAGATGCCTTTCGGCGCCGCCATCATTTCCGCTATTGAGCGGGACAGCGCGGAGGGCGGCCCCAACCGCGCCCTGCGTCTCCGTAACCTGCTCGTGGAGGATCAGTCGCTCGCACCGGATCTTGTCTCCGGTATCTCGGAGCAGGAGGCCCGCCCCTTCGCAAAGTCGCTCTACGATTCTTCCGTGCTCGCCGACTTGGACCGTAACCTCCTCATGGCTAACATGATGAAGGTGCATCCTAGCCTGCAGGAGATCGTTCTCTCCCGCACCAAGCACAAGGAGAAGCAGAACCTTTACGTCTCTCTCCGTTCCTTCGCTATTCGTAAGGCGGAGTACGATGATATCGTCAATGTGCGTATTCCCAAGAATAAGCACGATCTGGAGGTTACCCGCGCAGAGGGTGACTTGCGTGAGAACGGCGGTTACCAGGACGCCAAGGCTACCCGCCAGGTGCTCATGCGCCGCTCGGAGGAGCTCTCCCGCCTCCTGGCGATGGCCGAGCCGACCGATTTCTCCGGCGTCTCCTGCGAAAAGACTGCCATGGGTACCGCCGTTACTTTCCTGACCGATGCCGGTCAGGAGGTCGTTTACACCATCCTCGGTGCTTGGGACTCCGTCCCGGAGGAGCGTATCGTCTCCTACAGCTCCAAGCTCGGTGCTAAACTCCTCGGCCATAGCGTCGGTGATACCCTCCGCCTCCCCATCGAGGTGGGCGGCGAGCAAATCAAGATGACCATCAAGGCCATCAACCCCGCTCCCAAGGAACTTATTTTCCCGGACGGCGAGATCCCTGCCTGATCTTCCCCCTCCGTTTTCTTTCCGGGCCTGCCGCTCCTCCACAAGCGGCAGGCCTGCTCTTTTCCACCGCTTTCTGCGCCCTTTCCCCTGCTTTTCTTCCCCCTTCTACCCGAAAATTTACACCCATCCCCCTTTTTTTGCTTGCGTCCTCGCAGAAAATGAGCTATCCTTAGCGTGAGCTCAGAAATGGATTTGCTCTCCCACTCTGAGCTGTAGCTCTCAATCTCATCTTTCTCATCATGAAATTACACTTACCTAAGGGGCTCCGTACAGCCCTGTTGGCTTGTCTCTCTGTCGTGGCTTCTGCTGTGACAACATCCTTCGTCTTCCTCTCTCTCGGAGCTGCAGCATTTGCAGCCCAATCCGGCGGCGTGTTTTATATCAATGTCCCTGAGACTTGGATCAATGATTCAACCGCAATGAAGGGCTATGCGAAATTCGATCTCGATCAAGGTGTTTATACCTTCCTCAATACTGATCCCACCAAGGCCGATACGGGTTCCTCCGAGGATCCGACTCCAGTAACAAAAATTGTACCGGGAGATTCTGTCTCTGGGACAATCTCCGTGCTGAACGTTGCATATGGTAAGTCATTGTTTTTTGAGGGTAATAATGGTAAAGCTTTCTCTAATTTGGAGCTCTCAGATGTGAAAGTCTTCACGGAGGGGGAAGTGCTCTCTCCTGCAACGTTTTATGTCAACGGTTCTCATGTTATTACGCTTGGTGGGGTCGAAGGTGTTCTGAATTTTGATTTTGCCGGCGGCAGCGCCAATTACGAGCGTCGGCTGAATATCAAGGATGGTGAAACAGTGCCTCTTGGATATATACACAGTTCATGGGGATTAGATGCTGTCGATGTTGGGGCTGGGGCGACACTCTATGTGTCTGATATTAGTTTCCTTACCGGCGACAATACCAGCGGAGATCGTCAAGGTGCAAAACTTACCGGGGCGGGTTCTGTTGAAGTGATGCAGTTTAGGGCTGGAAATGATGGGAACTATACTGTCAGCGTGAATAGTTTCCAAGCAGCAACTGTTTGGCCTAGTCTGGGGGCTAATAGGGTGCTGAAATTCTCTTCAGCTGCTGCAGAGGTAACGAATTTGTATTCATATAACAGTCCTTTGTCTGTTACTAATGGTGCAACTCTTACGTTAAAAAGCGGTGGACAGGATATATTCTGCCCGATCTCAAACGAAGGAACTCTGATTGTTGAATCCGGAGCGGAGATTACGGTTTTGAATTCCTTGTTGGAGTTCGATGATAGTAAGCAGGCAGGGCGTGATGCTACATTAGGGAGTGGTTTCGGTCTTCTTAAGAACCTGGAGGATACCGATATTGCTGCTCTGAAGGCAGCAGCTACAACAGGTGGCGGAACCGTAGTCTGGAAGGGAACGCAAACGTGGGGGTGTCAGGATTCGTATTTCATCTATGATTCTGTGACGGAGAGAGATCTTGATTTGCTGATTAAAGCTGGCAAGTCTGTTTACGTTGGGCCTGATGTGGGAGAGGTTAAACTGACTACCTCAAATGTGATGAGTGGAATTAATGTGACTGTATGCAAAGGTTCCACTTGGAATATTAATGGCAAGGATGATACCTTATACACCGTTACATTGGATGGTGGCACGCTTACAAACACCGGTGCAGCAACGAATGCCGAGCACAAGCAAATTGAAGGTCTGGCACTGACTGCTAATTCCGTAGCTTCAGGCTCCAGTGAATCTGACTATTATTTGATTGCCGGAGGATATGCTGCAACAAGTATCGATCTTGGTGGCTTTACTCTGACAAAGAAGGGTGAATGCAACTTCAATGCTGTCAATACCACCATATTCGGTGGTGGATGGCTGAAAATCGAGGAGGGTTCTGTTTATTCGGGGCATTGGAAGTCCAATAGTAAGCCGTGTATTCTGGGTATTGACGGTGATGTTGCTGATACAAATGTCTGGCTTGCCGGGGGAAGACTGGAGGGAGTCGGACTGAAATTGGGGCACAATGCCGAGATAAAAGTTGGTTCTGAGACAGTTGAGTCCAGTGATGATACTGGGACAACTTATAAAGGAATTGTAGCAGAATTGACTATTCCTATTGACATCGGTACCAACAGATTGACGTTGAGTACGATGCATGAGAACGACTCTCTAAGTGTTGAGGGTACTATTTCTGGCAGAGGTGAAATAGCGGTGAGCGGAAAAAATGTAGAACTGGTCAGCGGCTCTACATCGGTAGGTAAGCTCTCTGTTCTTGCAGGAGGCAACCTGACGGTAGCCGATGAAGTGACTCTAGGATCAACCATCGAGAACGCCGGTACGTTTACACTGGATGGGGCGAATGGAGGCAAGTTGACCTTCACCTCAAAGGATGACTTAACACCTGGGGGACCCGATGATGTTGTGTATAGAGATCCGACGCAGAGCGAGACTGAAATGACGCCAACCGATAACGGTTACGCAGAGGGTACCTTCATCATTATCAAAAACGAAACAGGTGCTTCTGCAACTGGAATTACAGAAATCTATATCACAGGAGATCCTAATCCTTATACGGAAATCGTTTCAGCTGAAAACGGTGTGAAGATCTTGGGCGACAAGGCCATGAAGGGGCTCTATTATGTCAATAGTGATACTTTTAAGTACGGCGAGACGATCGATGGTAATCCCGCCAACGCTGCGGCATCGGATGCCACGACCGGTGTGGTTCTGAATGGCGAAAAGCTCATCATGCTCACGGGCTTGAACAAGATGGCAGCTAATCAGGACGGCATTATCCTGGTGCAGGATCCCGCAAAGGCTGCGGCGGGTGACCCAACCTATAAAACGATCAGCGTTGCCGATGGGGTGACTCTCGATAATGTCGCGCTGAACGTTCAGGACGGAATTGCCCTGAAGATGCAGCGGTACGATGAGAGCAACGGGGAGGACATCATCATGAAGCAACTGTCCGGCGATGGTACTCTTGTTGCCGGCAGCGGAATCTTGGTGAAGAAGAGCGGCAGCTTTACCGGGTCCTATGATGGCATTGTTCGTCTGGGTACGGCGAGTGAAGGTGCGATTCAAGAGCTGCGGGCGGATGCGAAGCTGACGGTGATCGGCACGGCCGGTACGGTGAAGTTGACGGGGCTGACGGATACGGCTGTGGGCGCTTCGAATGTGCTGGGCGGCATAGACTCCAAAGGTGTTTCCGTGAACCTGAGCAACTTGAATGTGGCGGATGGTGGTACGCAGACCCCGACAACCGTCACATTGGAGCGGGAATCGTCCATGGATCGCGGTGTGCTGGAATTCGCCGTCTCGATTGAGGAGGTGAACGAAAATTTGTATGCGACCAAAGCAGACAAGCCCCTTGTCACGAGTGGGGCGGCCCTGAACCTCAACAACGTGACCCTCAAGATACAGGAGGTGAATTACATGGGCGTCGAGTACAACGCCGCCGGGCCGGAGACGGACATCCTGCTCTTTGTGCTCAGCGATGCCCAAGACAGTTCGGCAACGAATATCTCCTTCGATATGAGCGAGAGTAAGTGGCTGAACAAGTATTTCACCAATTTCCGCGTGGAGAAGGGATCCATCAACGTCGTGGCGGATGCCAACACCGGTATCTATGCTGCTCACGGTCAAACGCCTAACGGCATTGCCGGCTTGGGCTTGGCAGGTAAGGCTATGTTCCGCCTGAACCCGCAGACGAAAACCCCGGACAGTGAGTTGGCGCAGGTGCTCAATCTGCTGGACGACCACAATAAAGCCGGTAATGAGGCGGCAATGGATCGCCTGGGCGCGGCCTTGGCGGGCAGCTCGCTGCCGGCAGTGGGTATGGCGGTGGCCGACGATGTGCAGCGCCAACTCCGCTCTATCCGCAACCGCACCACCACCATGGGTGTGAACCAGTGCGAGGTGAACGAGGACATGCCCTACATCAACGGCTGGATCAGCGGAGACGGCAGCTATAGCCAGCTCAGCGCGAGCAGTACGGATTCCGGCTACCAAGTCTCTTCTTGGGGCGGCACGGTCGGCGTGGATGTCGATGTGAACCCGAACCTCACCCTCGGTGTGGCCGTCAGCGCTCTCTTCGGCGACTATACGGGTAAGGCGGAGGATGTTCTCAAGGGCGACTTAGACACCCAGTACGTCTCGCTCTTCGCCCGCGTCTCGACCGGTTCCTGGGTCAACACCTTCGTGGGAACCCTCGGCCGCGCGGACGTCGATCTGGAGCGCACGATCCCGGGCATCGCAGGCAAGACCACCTACAAGACGAACGGCATGATGTTCGGCTTCCTGTATGAGGTGGCCCGCACCTTCGCCCTGAATGCAGACGCGACCACCTGCGTGCAGCCCCTGTTCAACATGAGCTTCAGCCACACCACGCTGGACAGCGCGACCGAAGGCGGCAAGGCGGACACCTGCCTGACCACGGACTCGGCATCCCTCACGCAGTTCTCCCTCGGCCTCGGTGGCCGACTCCAGAGTATCGTGGGTGAGAATGAGTACAACCGAGCCTCCATCCTTGAGGCCCGCGCGCTGCTCAAGCTGGACTTCGGCGACCGCTACAACAAGCTGAACACCGCCCTTGCCGCCCTGCCGACCGCCACGGTCAGCACCCGCAGCAACGAGAAGGGCGTCATCGGTGCCGAGGTAGGTGCCACCCTCACCATCCCGATCTCGCAGGATGCGGGTTCCATCTTCTTCGATGTGAATGCCGACTTCCGTGCCGACCAAACCGGCGTGAACGGTTCCATCGGCTACCGCGTCAACTTCTGATCCCCTCTACCGGGAGAAAGCCACTGGGCCTGCCGCACCTCACTGCGGCAGGCTCTTTAATTCGCGCAGGAACTCACCTACGCCTGACGATCTGTAGGGATTTTCGGGGATTTGAAAACATAAAGGAGCCTACTACCCCGGCAGCGCGCAGTCTGCACGGCTTCAAGCACACTAATCAGTCTCCGTATCCTTCTTAAAATCCTGCAGTCCAAAAAACTACCACCTCACCACCACTCATCACTTCCGCATTCGGTAACTACCCCCGCATAAACCCCAATTTCAAACCAATTCCACCACCTTCCTACCAACACAGAACTTGGCAGCCTCATTCCTCCCCCGCATGGCTCCGCCTTCCGTCCTTTCCGTTGATTCCGCATCCTTAAATCACACCCTCTCTCTTATTATAGCGCAGAGAAGTCTCCTTTCAAGCCCTGCATACCCTTCAAATTCATTCCATCTGCTCCTATTTTGGACTCTTTTCCTCATTTTGTCGCTCATTTTTGCCTCAAATATCCCAAATTTGCCCAAATTCTACACCTTTTTTGCCCTTTTCTTCACTTTTTTGCCGTTTTTTGCAAAAATAAGCTTGACGTTCGAGGGAAAAAGGAGTAAACTCTCGCCACCCCGATACGGGGAAGCCCGAAAGAGCTTGAGCGAGTAGGAAACGAAAGCGCGAGCGGCGGCCGGGCGAGGCAATTTTCAAGGTAAGC
>JALFWB010000010.1 GCA_022787425.1 Akkermansia sp. | reverse complement strand
TGGTCGTTTTCGGCCCCAGCTTGGTCGTTTTCGGCCCCAGCTTGGTCGTTTTCGGCCCCAGCTTGGTCGTTTTCGGCCCCAGCTTGGTCGTTTTCGGCCCCAGCTTGGTCGTTTTCGGCCCCAGCTTGGTCGTTTTTGGCCCCGGCTAGGTCACCGGCAGGTCGACTCGTGGCAGAGAATTGACTGAGTGTGTCGCGAATCACTTCCAGCATCAGCTGAACGAAGCAGGAACATTCCCCCCGGGAATCCGCCTCCTGCAGGACCCGGTAGTACTCTTGTTGGCGTTCGGCAATGAGCTCCTCGATGGGCAACCAGGCGAAGAAAGAACGCCAACGGGACAGCAGGAGGGTATGCCACAGACGCCCCATGCGCCCGTTTCCGTCGGCAAAGGGATGAATGAACTCGAACTCGTAGTGAAACACTGAGCTCTTCAGCAGAGGATGCAGCTTGGATTTCCCGTACCATGACAACAGGTCCCGTATCTGATACGGCACGAGGTGCGCCGGAGGAGCAATGTGGATGACCCGGTCACCGGCCATCACTCCGACCCCACCTTTCCGAAAACAACCGGCCTCCCGAACGAGAGATTGCATCATCGCGCGGTGGGCCCGCAGCAAATCCCGCTCGGCAAGCGGATTCAAATCCTGAAGCAGGGCATAGGCCTCTGCGGCATTCTTGACCTCAAGAATTTCCTGAGGCGGTCCGAGGACTCGTTTTCCGTCAAGAATAGCCGTTATCTGTTCCTGCGTCAGGGTATTCTGTTCGATGTGCAGGGAGGCGTGGATGGAGCGAATTTGATTCTGCCTTCTCAAATGAACGGACAGGGTCTCTCGGTGTTCAACCTCAACCCTCCCTACGAGCTCGCAGGCTTCTGCAAGCAGGTTCATGACGGCATCACTCTGTCGAAAAGGTGGTACGTAATCGCTCATCGGAAGACGGCCCCCATTATCGCACAAATCATGGAGGAAGTCAAGAATTTATTTATGTTGCTTCGTGATTCTGTCGCCGGCTGTTTCCTCCAACAGACGCTTTGCTGCGATATCGCAGAAGGCCACGCAGCGTTCGCAGGGGCGGGAGGAGTAGTAGGCGGTAGTGCGCTCCTGCGGGCGGGTGGATTCGGTGGCGGGGTCGATGCGGAGGAGCTCTGCACAGGATAGAGTACCGAACTCAGCACGGAACTCCTCGGCTAGGCGTTGCACGAGGGCATAGATGCGCTCCTTGTCCTCTGCGCTCCCCGTAGTGTTGCCCCGGCAGTAACCCGACGCGAGCACCAGCGCACAGAAGGCCCCGCAGGTAAGGCGCATGCGCCCGATGCCGGCCCCCAGCCCTGCCGCCAAGCGCAGTGCTGTCTCCGTCTCCAGCCCCATGCGGCTTGCATTGGCAGCAAAAACCGACTGGGCGCAGCTGTAGCCCTCATGGAAAAAATCCAGCGCGCTTCTCTCCTCCTTCATGCCCGCATTCTACCCCCTGCAGCCCGGCCTGTCAACCCTTTCGTGAAATTGTGCTTGCATTCTCCGGCGTTTTCTGCTACCATAGCCGCACCACATGCGCCGGTAGCTCAGTTGGATAGAGCACGAGCCTTCTAAGCTTGGGGTCCCGCGTTCGAGCCGCGGCCGGCGTGCTTTCCCTCCCCTTCCCTTCGATTTCACCGCCTTCGGGCGGTTTCTTTTTTTCACCCCTGAGTGCCCCAATAGAAAAGGGGTGGCATGCTGTATTCCGCATGCCACCCCTTGCAGGAAAGATACGCACGAATGGACTCGAACCATCACGGAGTTACCCACTAGAACCTGAAACTAGCGCGTCTACCAATTCCGCCACGTGCGCCTTATCGGTGCGGGAAGATTAAACCACATTTCGAGAGAGATTGCAAGCTAATTTTTGCATTTTCCTCCATTTTTTTCAAAAAAACTCCCGAATTGGGGTCTTAGGAGGCGAAAGCGGCTTGATTCGAGGCGATGCGGAGGGTATAATGGGCGGCATATGGAGCAGAAAGACCAAGGGGAGGCCGCAGACGAGCGCACACAGCGTTCGTCCGGCAGCGCGCCGGAGGTACCGGACCACGAGCTTCTTCGTCTGCTGGGGCGCGGGGCCTACGGCGAGGTGTGGATGGCGCGCTCGGTAACGGGCACCCTACGAGCGGTCAAGGTGGTCCGACGGGAGGACTATGAGGACGATGCCTGCTTTGCCCGCGAGTTCGAGGGAGCCCTGGCCTACGAGCCGATTGCGCGCAGCCTCCCCGGACTGGTCCACATTCTGCACATCGGTCGGCGGGAAGGGAAACTCCCCTATTACTACTACGTCATGGAGCTGGCGGATGATGCCTACACGGGGATACACTTTGAGCCGGACGACTACGAGCCGCGCACTCTGCGCAGCGACATGCGCCTGTACGGCAACCGCCCGATGCCCACGGATTACGTGGTGGAGGTGGGTATACAGATCTCCCGCGCTCTGGAGGGCCTGCATGCCCATGACCTGACGCACCGCGATGTGAAGCCGGAGAACATCCTCTTTGTACACGGGCGAGCCAAGCTGGCCGATGTGGGGCTGGTCGGGCCGGGGGGGCTGCGCTCGGCAATGGGAACGCAGGGGTATATGCCCCCGGAGGGCGCGGGCAGCCCACGAGCAGATGTCTATGCCCTGGCCATGGTACTCTACGAGATGGCCACAGGGCGCGACCGAATGGACTTTCCGGAGCTGCCGCTCGAACTACCGGAGGGGACGACCCGCAAACGTTGGCAGATGCTCAACGACATCATCTGCGCCGCCGCCGGACCCCGTGGGGATAAGGGGACGATTGCGTCCGCCTACGAGCTCTCCGACCGCCTGGATGCCCTGCGACATTTTGAGCCCGGGCGCGGTCATCGGCATGCGCATCCGCTGCGGCGGGCCGCAGTGGTGACAGGTCTCGCCCTTCTTCTGCCGCCGGTGCTATATCTGCTGCTGCCCTCGGCCTGGCAACAGCGGCTACAGGATGCAGGCGGGGTGCTGCTGGGGAATAAAGTGCCCGCCGAGCAAGTTCCCGCTGTGCAACTACCTCCCCCGCCGGAGCCTCTGCCGGAGAAACCCGCCCTGCTGGTGAGCAGCTCCCCCGCCGGGGCAGGCATTTACCGCGAGGACGGCAGCTATGTGGACGATACTCCCTACGGCCCCCTTCCGGCGCGTCCGGGGGAGCAGGTGCGCCTGCGCCTGCACAAAGAGGGCTATGCAGACCTGGCACTGAGCGGTCAGGTACCTGCTAACGGCGTACTCACGCTGGAGGGGAAATTGAACCCGCTCCGCCCGCCCGTGCCCGGGCGGCAATGGGTGGATGCCCTGGGCCTGGCGTACACGCCGGAGGCGGAGGGACATCTCTCCGTCCGCCCCGTGTCGACGGAGGACTTCGAGCGCTTTGCTGCGGAGAATCCCGGCAGCCATTACCACGCAGAGCGGTGTCCGCGCACGGGTTGCGCGCTCACCTCGCAGGCGGCGGTGAACGATTTTGCACTGTGGCTCAGCCGACTGTGCGAGGAACGCGGCCTCCTGATGCCAGGCG
This sequence comes from Akkermansia sp., assembly GCA_022787425.1. Classification (GTDB taxonomy): domain Bacteria; phylum Verrucomicrobiota; class Verrucomicrobiia; order Verrucomicrobiales; family Akkermansiaceae; genus Akkermansia. The sequence goes on along the minus strand of JALFWB010000010.1, from coordinate 14,433 downwards.
GCGTGCTGGTGCCGGTTGCGGAAGTGGGGACGGCCCGCGGCGCGGATGTGTGCGGCTACCGATTGCGCGCCGTGCCCGCCCAAAAAGTACCCATTCACCTCTACACCAACCCCGCCGGGGCCATGGTCTCCTACAACGGCGTACCCCTCGGCATCACGCCCCTGCAGGCGGCAGCCGTGCCGCTCGGCCCCTTTTATCTGGAGGTGCGCATGCCCGGCTATGCCACGGTGCGCAAGAGCGGACTCTCCCCCAAAGGGCTCAGCCTTAACCTGAACCTCGTGCCGAATAACTCTGTCACCTACGGAAGGGAGTGGACCAACAGTCTCGGCATGCGCATGGTTCCCATCGCGCCGGGGCTCATGGCCTGCGGCACAGAGACACGCGTGGGCGATTACCGAGCCTTCTGCGCCGCTACCGGGCACCCCGTGCCGAGGCAACCGGACTTCGAGCAGAATGAACACCACCCCGTCGTGCTTGTTTCGCGCTCCGATGCCGAGGCCTTCGCCCATTGGCTCACCGTGGAGGAGCGGGAGCGCGGGCTCATTCAACCCACGGATACCTATCGCCTGCCGACGGATGAGGAGTGGAGTCGCCTTGCCGGGGTACGCAATGAACGCGGCGACACACCCTACGAGCGGCGTCAGGCCGTCGACAATGCGAACCCGGAGTTCCCCTGGGGACTGAAGTGGCCCCCGCAATCCGGCGCGGGTAACTTTGCGGATGTGAGCTGTCTTCCGTTTATCCGTGCCAACCGAATCATTCCCGGTTATCGGGACGGCGTACCCTTCACGGCACCGGTCGGATCCTTCCCGCCGAATGCTCTCGGCCTGCGGGATGTGGCGGGCAATGTGCAGGAGTGGGTGAGCGGCGAGTACGGCGGCCCGCCGACCCTCCCCTTCCGCGACCACGCCATTGCCCGCGGCGGGGATTACTCGTCCTTCCGCCCCGCTCAACTCAGCAGCAGCAGCCGCACGCCTCACCCCGCAGATACACGCAGCTCCCACATTGGTTTTCGCCTCGTTCTCGAGCACCGGGAGTAACCAAAGCACGTCATAAATGACTGCAGAGGTTGACAAGATCTTACACCCCCGCTGAAGCTGCTGTACACCAACAGAAGGGGAAACCAATAATGGAGGGAGCCGTAAAAACACCACGAGGCCGCTAACAACGCACCGTTGCGCAGACCGGTGCAGCGCCGGGCATTCAACACCGCCACCGCCGCATACACAGCGGCAAAAAAAACGGCAAAACTCGGCTCATAAAAGGTCACATGACCAGTCTACCACAGCCTCGCCTGCTTGGCAAGTACCTTACCGACGCAAAAAAAGCTCGCACTGCGGGGGAAATTGTGCTATCATGCGCGGCGTGAAGTATCGTTACATCCTCATCACCGGGGCTTCATCCGGGCTCGGGGCTGCTTTTGCGGAAGCATTGGCAGCGGAGGGAATCTGTCTGCACCTAGCGGCGCGGCGGCAGCAGCCCATGGAGGAGCTGGCCGAGCGCATCCGCCGCAACAATCCGGGGGCCGAGGTAACGGTGCACGTCTGTGACCTTTCACAGGAGGCTGAGACGGAGCGGCTTCTGGCTGACTGGCTGGCTTTACCGCCGGGGCCTACGCTCCTGATTAACAATGCAGGCCTGGGGGATTACGGAGAATTTTCGAGCAGCGAGTGGGAGCGCGACCGCAGTATGTTGCAGGTAAACGTACAGGCCCCGATTCGCCTGCTGCGCGGGCTGGTGCCGCGACTGACCGCTCAGGGAGGCGGCGTGATCAACCTAGCCTCGCTCGCGGCAGACCTGCCCATACCGGATTTTGCGCTGTACGCCGCCACCAAGGCCTGCTTGGCCTCCTTCAGCGAGGGACTGCGCCTGGAGCTGCGCAGCGCGGGCGTACCCGTGCTGGCGGTATGCCCGGGCCCGGTGCATACAGGCTTCGGCGAGGTAGCGCGACGCACGGGTTGCACGGGGAACACCATGCCCCTGCGCAGCCGGTTCTACACACCGGTGAACACTGTGGTGCAAAGCTCACTGCGGGCCTTGGCTGCAGGGCGCGCGCGCTGTTATCCATCACTGAAGGTACGTCTGGTGGCCCTGTTATTGCGCTGCATGCCGCTGTGGCTGCTGCGTGCCGTACTCTCCCTGCGGCCGCGTAAGGTTGCGGCCCTTCCCACCGCCCCCCGAGAACATTCATGAGACGCAAACCCCGCATCATCACTTGGTTCAAGGTCGGCCTTCTGCTGGGGCTGTTCGGCCTGGCCGGGGCCCTCTGCACCCCTTACCCGGAGCGCCTGTACAATCGCCTTTTCGGTCCGCCTAAGGTGAAGGTCGTGGAGCGCGAGGTGATACGCGAAGTCCCTGCCGAGGCACCGCCTGCGCAGGAGCTGCCGCCCATAACCACCCCGGCACTGGGCCACACCGAGCCCTGGCGTCCGGAGGATAACTTCACCATGCCGGAGATCGTGCTGCCGCCCTTCCCCCCACCCCTCCCGGAGCGTGTGGAGGCCGGTCTCTTCACCCACCTCAGCGAGTTTTTCCGCCGGGGAACCTACCAAACCCATCTGCAGAGCATGGTGAATTTCAAGAAAGGCACCACGGCCTCGCAGGATCGTGTGCGCAAGTCGCCTTTCCTGCTCAAGTTGCAAATGGAAGTCTTCCTGCCGCACGCGGCAAACGGCAAGGAGCTTCTGCATGCGAATGCCAAGCTGCCGCTTGTGCTGCGGAACTACGATCAACTGATGGCCAACGCAGCCGTGTCGCCTTGGTTTTCCGCACTTTATACGCATAAACAGAACAGTCTTCGCTACAGTGCCGCTAAGTTGCAGCCCTTCTTGGACAGTCACAACTATTATGATACGGATACCGTGCTGGAGCTGAAGGCCCCGAACGGCGATACCAAGGTTCTCTGGCTGCAGGCGGATATGGACGTTGTATCCGATGGCTCGGACGGCGATCGTCTGGCCAAGATGCCGGAGCGTATCATCAACAGTGATAACTTCCAACCGATGACTTCCTACCGTTGGAAGAAGCGGACCAAATTTCAGAATCCCGTCATTCCCGTACTGGAGGCCAAGATCACCAAGCTGACCAAAGCCAAGGGAGACCATGCGGGGGAAATAGCATCGCTGCGCAGGATGGTGAGCGAGCTGAAGATATACAGTTATCTGATCTCGGAGTATGATCCCTTCATTGTGCTGCCCGGTGTCTTCCGAGAGGGAGGGCACTCGCCCTACCGCCCGTCCATGGGTGATTATGCAGCGGTGGTATACGGCAACCGGGTTTTCCCCGCCATCGTGGGTGATTTCGGGCCCAAGCGCAAGAGCGGGGAAGCCTCACTGCGCTTGGCCAAGGCGCTGAATCCGGAGGCCTCCGTCTACCGGCGTCCCGTGTCCTCGCTGGGCGTATCGTATATCATCTTCCCGGGTTCACGGGAGCCGGAGACCGGCCCCATCGATTATCCGAGGCTCAACGCGCGAGTGCGAGAGCTTCTGGATTCCATCGGCGGGCTCGGGGAGCAGGCACAGTTCTGCGAAATGCCGGAGCTGCTGCCGATCCGCACAGAAACACCGAAAACCCCACAATAAATTGATATGATTGCATTTCTTCGCGGCACTGTGGCAGAGGCCCTGCCCCGCAGTTTGGTTCTGGATGTAAACGGTGTGGGGTATGAGGTCAATATTCCGCTTTCAACCTTCGACGCCCTGAACCCCATCGAGGGGCAGACGGTGACACTCAAGACTCACCTCCACATTCGTGAGAATCTGCAGGTACTCTACGGCTTTGCGACAGATGCCGAGCGCGACATTTTCCGCCTGCTCATCGAGCATGTATCGGGTATCGGCCCCGCGACAGCCATCGCCATCCTCAGCGGGCTGAACGTCTCCGCCTTCAAAACCGCTGTGGTGAGCGGGGATGTGCAGGCCATCGCCCGTGCTAAAGGGGTCGGCAAAAAAACCGCCGAACGCATTGTGCTGGAGCTCAAGGATAAGGTCGGTGTGGCTGCTACTTGGCAGGCCCAGCAACAGGGAACCACCTCCCCCGCCGCAGCCGATGCCGAGCTCGCTCTCGTTGCCCTCGGCTTCAAACAAACAGAGGCCCGCAAGGCCCTCGCGGCCCACCTCAAGGAAAATCCCGCCGCCTCGACAGACGAGCTCATTCGTGCCGCACTCCGCCGCATTTCCTGACATCGGTCGGCGGGCAATGTAAGCGCAAGGTGCCGTCGGGGGTGAGGCTGAGCCTGAAGCCTGCGGGAAGGTCAGCACCTAACAGAGGAAGGGGACCGGACCACCCCGTTCCCAAGATGTACACCGAGCGCAGGGAGGCAGGAAGCCGGGTGATACGAACCTTGATAGCGGTGTCGGGAGAAGGCGAGAGAGAGGCGGCATGCAGGGTAGCGAATCTGCCGCTGCTACCGTCAAAAACCAAGTCGGCGGAGCCCTTGAAAGTGATCGCACCGGCAGAAAGATTGAGCCCGGACGCCACGCGGAGGGTGGCACCCTCACCTATCTCCAAACTCTTGACGGCGGCCCTTTCCCCCGACAGCGATACAGAGGACGAGGGCTCGATCTGCAGGGTGGAGTCCGCCAACCCGGCCTCGGGCAAAAGCAGGGAAACCCCGCTACCCACTCTCCATGTGCGCTGCCCCGCATCCGTCATGCAGCGCAGTTCGAATTCCGCCACGTCAGCGGAAGCCACCCCGGGATGCTTGTGCAGTGTTACGGCACCGGCTCCGCTGATACCGCCCCGCACGGCCAGCCTTTTGCCGCCCGCCACCCGCCAAATCTGCTTCCCTCGGAGGTGTAAATCCGTGCGAAGGTTCAGGTTGCCGCGTTGCAGCTCGATACCGGCGGTGCCTACGGACAGGGCGGCGTGCCTCCCCCGAGCGCATTCGATGTTCACCGTAGCGTTATGCGTGCCCACGGTATCATCATCTGCATAGGGGTCCTCAATGCGGATTCCCTTCACGGACCAAGTATCGGAAATCATCTCGCAGCCCTGCATCGAGCCTCCCATGGCAGCGGAGGAAAGGTCCCACACGGCTATCGCTTCCGCCATGGAGGCGGCGGAAAACACAACGGCATCCCCCCTGCTCTGCCACCAAGCGGAGGCATCATTCAGGTATATGGGAGCCGCCGCGGGCACCATGTCCGTATCACCGAATTGTTGGCTGCGCACCCGCACGGAGCCGCCCTCGGTGGTGTCCCATCCCTGCACGGCGGCCAAGGCGTAGGCATATCGTGCCCCGATGGTCAGTTCGGAGTTACCATCGTAGTGAACCTGCATGTTATCCCCTGCCGCAATTTTGCCGAGGTCCCGGGTATGAACAAAACCCACATGATTGCACGAATCGGCCCAAGCCAGGAGCTTTTGCCCCGTCAGCGCAGAGCAGGAAGCGGGGTCGTTCTTGCCCCAAGCGGCGGGCTCCCCCACCACGATGCAGTCCGGGTGCACGGCATAGCAGCCGGCCCGCGCCGGGTCAGCCACCAAGGCAGCGGAGACATCGGCCCGTATGTTTGCAACCAAGCCCTCGATGACAGAACGCGCCTGCGCAGCGTGCTCGGGTCGGCCGCTCTCGCCCTGTAAATACAGCAGCCCCTCCGCTTGAACGCTGCGGTAGGCGGTGAGATCAAGCTCCCCCAGGGCCTGCACCACGGAGCGGATCAGGAAGGTGTAGGCGTTGGACGAACGGTCATCCGGGGGCTTCATCCAGTTCTCATTACTGCCCCCGTCTCGGGAGGCCTTGATGATAGCCACGTCATCTGTATCATTGACCTGCCACCCTTTTTTCTGCATCATGTAGGCAAAACCGTACTCCGGGCCCATGACACCCGCACCGAAACCACCCTCCCACGCCCGGCGCAGGTCGGCCTGCCCGGTCAGGAACTCATAGGGAGTGCCGGAGGCACCGCGCCGCCCCTTGCCGGCAGGAGCCGCCTGAGGCTGCACGGTCATCCACCTCTTACCCTCCCTGCCCCAGGCAGAGCCCCCCGTGGCCGGGTCAGTGAGCGAGCCCGCCATGTTGCCGTCCCACATCCGAATTCCGTCTTCATCTGCGCCTCGAACGGTGCTGTAGTAAGCCAATGTCTCGGCAGAGGCAGGGTCGCCCTTGACGGCCCCCAGCGAGTTGGACTGGCCCGTCAGGATATAGACATGAAGACATTTACCCGTGCTCACCGGCTGCGCAGCGGGGCAGAGACCGGCAGCAGCGACAAACAGCGCAAGGGCCAACATCTTACCGATGCATCCGTTCGCTATCGCTTTTACCGAGACATCCACCGGCCTGCCCCGGCGGTCTGTCCGATACAGTTTAGCCTCACGGAAGGGCATCTCCCCCCTCTCAGGCTCCTTGCCGACAAATGCATCCATCATGGGACGCGGATTCGTCAATATCGAGTGCTTCTTAATCACGGCGGTTTGTTATTCCTGATGCCCCGAATACAGTCCCGGACCGACTACGGCAGACGGGACTCGAACCCGTACAGCTTCAACAGCCGGGAGATTTTAAGTCTCCTGCGTCTACCATTCCGCCACTGCCGCATAGAGAGAAAGGAAGCTGAAGTAAGGCTATTTAAGCACAAAGCGGCGGAGAGGGCAAGCAAAAAACGTGGCAGCAGTGCAAAAAACACCTGCCGACTCTCCGCCGCCGGGCATGTCAGTAGTTGATACCATCCTCCGGGAAAAGGCCGAGGTCATCATCCAGCAGACCGTCATCGTAGGGGTAATAGGCGGGCGAGGAGACAGGCTGAGCATACCCCGGATGCGAAGACGAGAGCGGTGCCGTGGCCTCCGGCTCCACACGGGCGGCGGCATAGCGAGCCTTGGAGTGCCCCCGCGCGGCGGCCCGGCGGTACCAGTTCGAAGCGGAGAAACTGTTACGCGGCACCCCGACACCGCGCTCGTAGCAGAGCGCGAGGTTATACTGCGCGGGAGCGAAATTCTCCTCGGCGGCCTTAAAGTAATAAGCGGTCGCCTTCTCGGGATCGCGCTCCAGCCCCCCGCGCCCCTTCTCCAGGAAAATGCCGTATTTGTTCACTGCAGGCGGGAAACCGGCGGAAGCGGCGCGCTCGTACCAAGCAGCGGCAGCGGCGTCATCCGCCCGTGTGCCGCGCCCCAACTCATAGCACACCCCCGCACGGTACTGCGCGCGCGGCAACTCGGCAGAGAAGAGGAAGCACTCCAGTGCCTCCGCATAGGCCCCGGCCTTGTAAAGCTCCACCCCGCGCTCCAGCACCTCCTCGGTGGGCATGCCGGTATACTTGGCCAGCCCCGCCACCACAGGCAGATGCGCGCGGGCCGACGGCAGACCGGACTGCGCGGCTTGTCGGCAGAAGCCCTCGGCGGCGGCGTAGTCCTGCGAGACACCGAGCCCGTCCTGCAGCAAGAGGCAGAGCCCCCACTGTGCGAGCGGGTCGCCGGCCTCGGCGGCAGCCACCCAGCAACGCGCGGCGGCGGCGTAATCCTTAGGCAGGGAGCCGTAACCGTTATAATAACAATCCCCCAAGCGGTAGAGAGCCTGCGGATGCTGTTGCTCAGCGGCAGCGCGGTACAGGCGCACGGCCTCCGTGGGGGCCTCCTGCATCCCGAGCCCCAGCTCACAGCAGCGGCCCAGCGCGGTGAGCCCCACGGGGTTCCCCCGGTCCGCCAGCTCCCGCAGCAGAGGCAACGCAGTGTCGTAATCATCCACCGACACCGCATGCCGCGCCTGATCCAGCAGCTCCGCATCAGCCACAGGTGCCAGTGCCAGCTTGGCACGCACAGCGGGCAGCGACTCCTCGGCGGCCTTCTGCCCCTTTTGAGCAGCGGCGGTCCAGTACTGCTCCGCGCGGGGCAAGTCCCGCTCCATGCCCCGCCCCTCAAAACAGCAGAGCCCCAGCTCGTAGAGGGCATCCGGCTCCCCCGCATCGGCGGCGCGCTGCCACCACTGCACGGCCTGAGCGGCATCCTGCGGCAGACCGTCACCTGTGTTGCAGCAGCAGCCCAAGGCATAGCAAGCGCGCGCGTGCCCGCGGGCAGCGGCCTCTAACATCCACTGCACCGCTTCCTCGGACTCTCCCCGGGCCTGCAGCGAGCGTCCCCGGTCAAACATCGACTGCGGCGGCAGGCTCAAGCAGTCCACCTTGCGCTCCGCACGGGGCAACAGAGCCTCGGCCTCGGCATAGCCCAAATCCTTCGCACGGCGCAGGGCCCGCAGCGCGGCACGCTCGTCCGCAGCCGTCCCCAAGCCGTCCAGATAACAGCGGCCCAATTCACCCCAAGCCCCCGCATGCCCGGCCGAGGAAGCGCGCTTGAGAAACTGCACCGCCTGCGCGGGATCGGGAGCCGTACCGAGCCGCCCGTGCAGCAGGCAGAGTGCGAGCTCAAACTGTGCCTCCGGCAGCTCGGCGTAGGCAGCCATCTTCAGCTGCCGCAGGGCCTCCGCACACTCCTCCGGCGACATGGCATCCCCTGCTTTCTGCAACTCTCGGGCCTGCTGCAGGGCGGCGCGGGGACAGAACTTCTCCGCAGACGGCGGGCAGAACACACCGAGCTCATGCACCGCAGCCACAGCCACCACGCCGCCGACCATACAGCCGAACCACGCCGCCAGCCCCGCGAACCACGCCGCAGGCCGCTCCGACCACGTCTCCCCCCCTGCCCTCTTGTCCTCTCTCATGACTTGGGTTTCTCGGTCAACTCCGCGCCCTCAGGATTCTCCTCGTCATCCACAAAGCCGATATTCTTGGCCGTGAAATCAATCTTGCGCTCATAGCGCGGCAGCAGGTAGCCCCCGCGGGAGCGCACTTCCTCACAGAGCATCTTGGCGGCGGCCACAATCAGCGAAGTGCGGCTGCGGCCCAGGCGTTCGCAGAGGGAATCCAGATCCCGCAACACATGCGGCGCGCAGCGGAAACAGATGGCGCGAGTGGGCTCCGTGCCCTTCGGGCGTCCCCGGCGCCGCTTGGTCGGGTCCTGCGGCTGCTCCGGCTCCTGTGCTTCCGCCGGAACGTCCTCGCTTTTCCTGCGCCTGCAGCGCTTAGCTCTCTGTTCGCCTTCGCTCATGGGGGTTATGATAGCACTTTCCGGCGGCCTTGGCAATACCATATTACAGCATACTCCCCCGCCATGCGCCCATTTTAGGGTTGCACCGCGCGGGCTTTTGCGCTACAATGCCCCGCAGCGATGGACGATTTATTTACCCCCCACGGCACCGGTGAGCAACCGGAGCCCATGCCGGAGATGCGGGAGCCGCTGGCGGCCCGCATGCGCCCGGAATCGCTGGATGAAGTGGCCGGACAGCAGCATTTGCTCGCCCCGGGTAAGCTCCTGCGCCGCGCCATCGAGGCGGATCGCTTTTCATCACTCATCTTCTACGGCCCCCCGGGGGTCGGTAAGACGACCCTGGCCTATGTCATCGCGCGCCATACCAGTGCCTATTTCGTGATGCTCAACGGGGTGCAGTCCAACAAAAGCGAGATGCAGGACAAGATCGCCCAAGCGCGCACCCGCTGGGCCCTGCACCGCCAGCGTACCATCCTTTTCGTCGATGAGCTGCACCGCTTCAACAAGGCGCAGCAGGATGTGCTGCTGCCGCACTTGGAGCACGGCACGGTGCGTTTCATCGGAGCCACCACGGAGAATCCCTTTTTCGCCATCAATTCCGCCATGCTCTCGCGCTCGCAGATCTTCCCGCTGCAGCCCGTGGAGCAGGAGGACACGGCTGCCCTGCTCCGCCGCGCGATAGCTGATACCCAACGCGGCCTGGGGGATTTGCATCCCGTGGTGGATGAGGATGCCCTGCAGCACCTGGCGGCCAAGGCGGACGGCGATGTACGCAAGGCTCTTACCGCGCTGGAGGTCGCGGTGCTCTCTACCCCGCCGGGGCCGGACGGTTCGCCGCATATCACCTTGGCGGAGGCGGAGGAGAGCATCCAACAAAAGGCGGTTAAGTACGACCGCGTGGGCGATGCGCACTACGATACCATCTCTGCGTTCATCAAGTCCATGCGCGGCAGCGATCCGGATGCCGCACTCTACTGGCTGGCCACCATGCTGCACGCCGGTGAGGATATTCGTTTCATCGCCCGCCGTATTGTCATCTGTGCCAGCGAGGATGTCGGGCTGGCGGACTCCAATGCGCTGCGGGTGGCACTGGATGCCGCGCGGGCGGCGGAGATGGTCGGCATGCCGGAGGCGCGCATCCCCCTGGCCCACGCCACAGTGTATGTGGCCACCGCGCCCAAGAGTAACTCGGCCTACATGGGCATCAACGCCGCCTTGCAGGATGTGCAGCAGGGCAAGACCCTAGCCGTGCCGGACCACTTGGCCACGCCCACGCGCAAGAAGCTGGCGCGCCTGCGCGGGGCCACGGAGGAGGAGACCACCTACCAATACGCCCACGACCACGGGGAGGACCACTATGTGCCGCAGGCCTACCTGCCGGAGGGGCGGGTCTATTACCACCCCACCGGCAATGGGCTGGAGCGGCGCATCGGGGAGCGTATGGCTTACCTGCGCTCCCTGCACGAGCAGGGGGGCGCGCCGCCGGAGGGGAAGGATTAACCCTCCACCCAGGGGCCCAGGAATTCCGCTGCGGGCTTGCCTGCCTGCAGGTGGCGCAGCAGGGCCGTGCCGATGACGGCGGCATCCGGGCGGGCGTCTGCGGGCAGTTCGGTCAGTTGCTCCGGGCGGCAGAGGCCGAAGCCCAGTGCCAGCGGCAGGGAGAAGGCGCGGCGGGCGCGGCGCAGAGTTTCGGCTACGGTGTCGGCTGCCCCCGCTCCGGAGCCCGTGGTGCCCAGCAGGGAGACCACATACACATAGCCCCGGGCTTCCTGCGCATAAAGCTGCATGCGTTCAAGGCTCGTGTTCGGTGCCACCAGGGTGATGAGGCACAGGCCGTGCGCCTGCAGGGCCTCGCGGTAGGGAGCGGCTTCTTCCAAGGGCAGGTCGGGCACGATCAACCCGCGCACCCCGGCTTCGGCGGCGTCCGCACCCAGGCGGTCCAAGCCGTATTGCAGGAAGGGGTTGGTGTAGCCCATCAGCACGATGTCGGCGCGCAGTTGTCCCCGGCGGGCGCGCAGGCCTTCCAGCACCCATCGCAGGGTCACGCCTGCTTCCAGGGCGCGGCGGCTGCATTCTTCGATGACGGGGCCGTCTGCCACGGGGTCGGAGAAGGGTATGCCTACCTCGATGATGTCCACCCCGCAGGCGTCGATCTCGGCCAGTTTCTCCCAAAAGCTCTCCGGCTCGGGGAATCCGGCGGTGATGAAGGGGATGACGGCGGTGCGGCCTGCGGCGTTCGCGCGGCGTATGGTTTCTTGCATGTCGTACATAGGTCGAATCAGAGCTTGATGTATTGAAGGGCGTGGGCCAGGTCTTTGTCGCCCCGGCCGGAGAGGTTCACCAGGACGGTGCTGCCGGCGGGTATCTCCGCCGCGTGCGAGAAGACCCAGGCGAGGGCGTGCGAGGACTCCAGCGCGGGGATGATGCCCTCCGCCGCTGCCAGACGCCGGAAGGCGGCGAGGGCTTCGGCATCATAGGCGATGCCGTAGTGCACGCGGCCGATGGAGTGCAGGTAGACGTGCTCCGGACCCACGCCGGGGTAGTCCAGCCCGGCGGAGACGGAGGAGGATTCCTCAATCTGGCCGTCGGCGTCCTGCAGCAGCATGGTGTACTCGCCGTGCAGTACCCCGGGGCGGCCCAGGTTGATGGCGGCGGAGTTCGCACAGCCGGGTTCGCCCGTGCCGCCTGCTTCCACGCCCACCAGCTTCACCTGCTCGGCGTCTACGAAGGGGTAGAGCATGCCGATGGCGTTCGAGCCGCCGCCCACGCAGGCTACCACGTAATCAGGCAGCCGTCCGAGCCGTTCCTGCATTTGGGCACGGGCTTCGGTGCCGATGACTTTCTGCAGCTCGCGTACCAGCAGGGGGAAGGGATGCGGGCCCGCTGCCGTGCCGAAGACGTACAGGGTGTCGCCTTGGTGGGAGGTCCAGTAGCGCAGGGCGGCGTTGATGGCGTCCTTGAGCGTGCAGGATCCGTTCTCCACGGCGACCACCTGCGTGCCCAGCAGCTTCATGCGCTGCACGTTCGGCTGCTGGCGCTCGACGTCTTTGGCTCCCATGAAGACGGTGCATTTCAGGCCGAAGAGGGCCGCTGCCGTGGCCGTGGCGACGCCGTGCTGGCCCGCGCCGGTCTCGGCGATCACGTGGGTCTTGCCCATCATCTTGGCCAGCAGGGCCTGCCCGAGAGCGTTGTTGATCTTGTGTGCGCCTGTGTGCAGCAGGTCCTCGCGCTTCAGGTACAGCTCAAAGCCCAGCTCGCGGCTCAGGTTGCCGCAGTGGGTCACCGGGGTCGGCCGCCCGCAGTAGTTCACCAGCAAGTCGTGCAGACGCTCCCGGTACTCCCGGCTCGGCATGATGCGCTCCATCGCTTCCTCCAACTCCGTCAGCGGCGGAATCAGGGCCTCCGGTACATAGCGGCCGCCGTACTCGCCGTAGTACCCCCGGCGGGTCCCCTTCTCTGTCTTTTCGGTATCTTGCATACTCTTTTCGTAAAATCAGTGCATAAAAAATGCGCTCATGGCTCGGAAGCATGAACGCTGGGAAAATGCCGCGCCGTAGCGCAGGCTGCCGTAGATGCTTCCTGTCAACAAACGCGCCACCACCAAAGGCCCAAGCCCTCGGTCGCTGTCCCGTTCTGCGCAAGAAGTATCATCTCTGCCCCCATTCTATGCCCGCACCCCTCCCCTGTCAAGCGAATTTCTGCACCGCCCTTCACTTTTTTCCTACCGAGCCCCACGGCTTTGCCCTCTGCATTCTTTATGCTGAGTCAAGCCTAAAAGTTGGAAATTCTCTTATTTTTCGGCGCATTGCTGCATTTTCTGTTCCTATGCATTCCGGTGCATGATGCACTCCTTTTCTACCCCTTTTCTCCATAAGTCATTGATTATCAACAACATACGACACCCTATGCATAAAGAATGCTGTATCTTCAAAGCAGTGGGGGGGAGTAGATGCTCGGACGCGAGCTCCCCTGCTCCCCCTCATAGGGAGGCGTTTTCCCTCAGCTCGCTTCGTACCCGAGCCCGAAAACACCGCCTCCCGCCCCCAAGCCAATCCATTCTTTCTTACCATGAGATTACATTTACCGAAAGCGCTCCTCGCTGCCGTACTCGCAGCCTGCCTCGCCTGGCCGGCAGGAGCATTCACGTCGACCACGACGAATTACCCAACCGGCAGTGATACCCCCACCACCTTCAACGGCGACATCTGGACGTGGAATAACAATGGCGACAAGGTCAGTTCCAGCAATGCTACTTACACGAAGTATTCTGATACTAATGTGACTTACCGTGGAAACGCCGACAATACCGGTGGTCCCACGTATTTTTACAACTACTTCTTTAACGGACGCGAAACGAACTACCTCGGCAATACACTGCGATTCAACGGTGCAGACGCGAATAAGACGCTGACAACGGATTTTGAGACCTACGTATGGATCGGAGGCATCATTACCGAGTCCGGGGATTATACTTACACTTTGGGACGTGACGCTAAATCAATCTTCAAACTCAACGGCTCAAATGCTGTCAACATGATCATCAACTCCAGCTTCACGTTCAAGGCGAATAGTGAGTCCAGTGTTGCCGTTGAAAAAGGAGGAACTTGGACCATTGCAAAAGGAAAATCATTAACCTTCTCCGCAGGTCCGGTAAGTATCGCCGCCGGCCAAACAGTTAACGTCGCTTCGAGTGGAAGCGGAGATAGCCCTGCGACATTGGCTTTTTCCGGTGATGTGACAAACAATGGTACACTCAACCCGTTGGCGGAATTAATTTAAGTTGACAAATATGAGTAAAAGGTTGTATATATCGCTGATTTTTAGTAACTTAGTGGTGCTCAAAACATTAAGTTCAAACCATCGTATGTACAACCTTTATACAAAATTCGTCAAAATACTTGAGATATGCAAGCAATTCTCTGAAAATCTCGTCAATGAATCTGGTAATGTTCCACGTCGTGGTCCTGTTCCCAAGTTTTCGGATTTGGAAGTGGTGGCGCTATCCCTGACAGCAGAGACCGAGAGCATTGATAGTGAGAAGTGGTTGTTCGACTATAAATTGCAAGAGTACAAGGACAGCATTCCCAATCTCATATCAAGGAGACAGTTCAATGACCGCAGGAAGAAAACGTCAGGCCTGTGTGAGGAACTGCGCAAGAGGATTGCCATGGAAATGGAGGGCGGAGAGGAACACTTCTTTGTTGACTCCAAGCCGATAGAGGTTTGTAGGGTTGCAAGAGGAAAACGTTGCAAGATGGGGCGTACCGGAAATTTCTCGCAAGCTCCCGACTTCGGATTCTGTGCTTCGCAGAACACGTATTATTTTGGTTACAAGTTACACGCTCTCTGTGGGTTAAGTGGAGTTATCCATTCCTATGATCTGTCAAAGGCAAGTGT
>JALFWB010000039.1 GCA_022787425.1 Akkermansia sp. | reverse complement strand
AACGACTACGGTGGTGCAGCGTGGGTACAGTTACGATGCACTCGGGCGTCCGCTGACGCGCACGCAGTCGCGCCAAGGCGGCACGCGTAACGACAGTTTCACGCACAACGACCGCAGCGAGCTCACCGCCGCTACCCTCGGTACGGATGCCTACGCCTATGCGTACGATAACATCGGCAACCGCCTCACGGCACAGGAAGCGGAGGAACAGACGGCCTACACGGCTAACAACCTGAACCAATACACTGCGATTCAGGAGGGCGAGGCAGAGGCTTTCGCTCCGACCTACGACGCCGACGGCAATCAGACCCTGGTGAAGACCTCCACGGGCATTTGGACGGTGACCTACAACGCCGCGAACCGCCCCGTCGTCTTCGAAAACGAGGCCACAGGCACGGTCGTGGAATGCAGCTACGACTCCTCCGGACGTCGCGCCACGAAGAAGGTAACCGTAAACGGCACGGTGACCCTGCATCAGCGCTACATCTACCGGGGCTACCTGCAGATCGCCTGCTGCGACCTCACCCGCACGGCACACCCCTGCCTCTGGCTCATCACCTGGGACCCGACGGAGGAAGTCGCCACGCGTCCCCTGGCCATCCAGAAGGACGGCACGTGGTACACCTACGGCCGGGATCTCACGAAAAACATCTGCGAGGTCTTCGGCTCGGACGGTTACATCAAGACGGCTTACACCTACACGCCCTATGGTGCCGTGACCGCAAGCGGTAGTGTTGTCCAGCCTATCCAATGGAGCAGCGAGTACAACGACACCGAACTCGGCCTTGTCTACTACAATTACCGCCATTACAACCCGGCGGATGGGAGATGGACGGGGAGGGAGCGTGTGGAAGAGACTGAAAGCGCTTTTAATCGTTATGATTACAGTGGCAACAGAACGGAGAGTGTATACGACTCTCTTGGAATGATGTCGATATCGGCATGTGAGACCGTCCTTAAACAGGTACAAGAGAAACCTGGAAAACTTTCAAAAACCATTCGCCTCATCCTTAAAGAATTAGAACAGCACGACAAGAGTATTAAAGACAAACCTAGGGAAAAACGTTGCATGCCCAAGTTTAAGTGCTATTGCAACGAGGGGGACACAAGATTTGGGGCATATAATTCCAATACCGGACGGATTTCGATCAACGCTGGAAAGTTCGATTCTTCTGCCCGGATGATAGCAACTATCCAGCATGAGCTCATCCATGCTCGACAGAATTGCTTTATAGAAAGGGTGAAATCATGTGATGGCTCTATCTGCAGAGAATTGGGTGCTAATCGCGATTCCGGCTTCTGTCAAATCCCTTCCAATCGAGAACAAGGAGAAAGCGTAAGACAGTGTATCGTCAGGAAGGCTTCATATTCTGCGGCTAAGGCGTGTAAGAAAAATAGAAAGAACCCAAAGGAAATGGGAGAACTAAGAAATAAAATCGATTTAATGTACGATAAATGTAAATCTGGCTATTACATAAACTACTAAATCATCATTCGTAGGAGCCGGTCAACAACAAGTGCACGCTCGGCGATGTACTTCGGTATCTTGCACTGAAGCCCTGCATTCTAATGTGATTATTCTTCCCGCATGAAAGCTGCATTCTACTACTTGACGAGCATCTCATCTGCGCTGCTTCTCCAAGCGGGGGCAGCAGCAGAGAGCTCGCAGCCCGCCCATTCCAACGCGCCCCCTGCGGCTCAGGCAGACGTTTCTTCTGGACCGGCGCAGGGGACAGGCAGCGGTAAAGCCGCTGCACCCGATCCCCGCGCCTCGGCCGGTGTGTGGTGCTTGAGCGTGGGGCACATCCTGAGCAGATGCGGCACCGGCGACATCACGTATCGCGCAACAGCCGGGTCCGGTTCCGGTAGTGCCGGCGAACCCGCGGCAGGCGACGCCTGCGAAACCCCGCTGCACGAGGCTGCTTTTCAAGGCCGGGGCGATGAGGTTCGGCGCTTGCAGGAGTCCGGGGCCGACCCCAATGCCCGGAGTTTCACGGGCGAGACGCCGCTCCATCTGGCGGCGCTGGCCGGGCGGGCCGACGTCGTTCGCCTGCTGCTCGACGAGGGGGCGGATCCCATGGCCGACAGCAGCCGCGGCACGCCGCTTCACCGAGCTGCGGAGGGGGGAGCGGCGGAGGCCGCCAAGCTCCTGCTGGCCGCCGGAGCAAGTGTGAAGGCCCGGGTGACAGGGGGAGAGACACCCCTGCACACGGCGGCCCGCATGGGGCAGGCGGAAACTGCCCGCCTGCTGCTGGAACACGGGGCGGATCCGAATGCCGACAATTCCGCAGGCAACACCCCGCTGCACCTCGCAGCCGAGTTTCGCTCCCCGGCCACTGCTGCGCTGCTGCTGGCGCACGGCGCTGCGGTGAACGCCCGCAATCGGGCCGGGGAGACGCCGCTGCTTAGGGTGCGGGATGAGGAGACAGCCCGCCTGCTGCTGGCGCACGGCGCCAATCCTACGCTGCGCTCCGCCAAAGGCGCCACGCCGCTGCACCAAGCCGCCAGCGCCGGTCTCCCCGAGCTGGCGCACGTGCTCATCGAGCGCGGTGCGAAGGTGAATCAGAAGGATGACTACGGGCAGACGCCTCTTCACTGTGCGGCGGAGAATGCCTGCGGAGCCGAAAGCTGCCGACTTGCGGCGTTGCTGCTGGAGTATGGCGCAGATGTGAACGCCCGCGCGAAGTATCGGGACCCGGGCCGCACAGCTCTGGAATGCGCCGTGCTCGGCGGCCGGACCGAGCTCGTGCGCCTGCTGCTGGAGCACGGGGCGGATGCGGCTGAAAGCGAGCCGAAGCGGGATTCTCTGTTGCTGATGGCGGTGCTGGGCAAAGCGGGAGATCCTGCTCCGGGAAGCCCCGAGCTGGTGCGTCTGCTGTTGGAGCACGGAGCCCGCGTCAACCCTGCGGAATCCGGCATGCTGCTCTGTTGGAGCCGCTCGTCGGAGACCATGCGCCTGCTCATCGAACACGGAGCCAAGGTCCGGGCGCGCGGTGAGTTCGGCGGCGGGACTCTGCACGATGCTGTCTACCTCCATCGTCCGGATCGCGTTCGCCTGCTGCTGGAGCACGGGGCGGACCCGAACGTGCGAGATGATGTGCACGACACCCCGCTGCACCTCGCCGCCGCTTACAGGGACACCGAGCTTGCCGAGATTCTGCTCGCCGCGGGGGCCGATGTGAATGCCCGCAACGAGGAAGGCGACACTCCGCTGAGTCTCGCAGAGAGAGCCGGCGCCACGGATACAGCGGCCCTGCTTCGGGCTCGCGGTGCCAAGGAGACATCCGCCGCAGCAAAGGTGGCGCAGGACAAAGGTGCGGGCATGCCCGGCGCAGCTCAGGAGGAGGCCTGCGCCGACACGGCGCCGGAAGTGGGGAAGTGGGTAGGACCGGAGGATGCCGGCGACGTGCTCGAAGCGTATCCGGGGGCCAAGGAGTTGTATGGGACGGACAGCTATGCGCACCTGAAACAGGCAGTAACCGTGAGAGTCTGCTGGCAATGGAGCCGCGAGGACACCTTGATCCCGCTGCCGTCCGCCTGCGTCTGCCTGGAGGGCAGCGAAGCCCGATTCTTCATCGACTCGCTCCTGCGCCATGCTGTGTATCACCCTGTGTCCTACGGACGCCTTATCCCGGTGGATAAGGATGATGACTATTACTGCGATGATGGTTGTACCGACCAATACCCGGAGCTGATTTTCTACGATGCAGCGGGGCGCCCGGTCTGCCGACTGGACTGGATAGACTTTTACCCGCCGATCGAGGGGAAATATCCGAATCTCTTCGCCCTGCCTCCGAGCGTTTTCTCTGCGCTGGACGCCCTGATCATCCGCCGCCTGCCGGCCGCCGTCCGCCAGAGCGGGGTATGGTGGTGCCAATTTTCAAGACATTCCGAGTAAACAGTCTTGATTGATTCAGTCTGATGGGCGAAAATACACCGAAGTTACCATCGTGAGTAAGATACATAAACGCTGCAACCTTACGACCACATGCAAGAAGGAGGTTGTCCCGGCAACCTTCAAGGGAGAGAAGAGCATTCAGCAGATTGCCGCTGAGTACGAGATCCATCCGGATCCGGTGAGCAAGTGGAAGGCTCAGGGTCTCAAGTTGCTCGATGACGGCTTTAAGCCGTCATCCAAGAGCGAGCGGAAACGCTATGAGGATACCATTGCTCACCTACAGCAGCAGCTCGTACAACGCGATCTTGAGCTTTCTTGGTTGTCAAAAAAATGCAAGGAGCTGGGATTGTAGGGAAACAGCGTTCTCGGCAGGATCGGAGGGAGAGGAGCGGGGCGAGGTACCTCCCTCTCCGAGAGCCCCCTCGCTCCGCTCGGAGCCTCTCGGAGAGGAATGCCGAAAAAAGGCTTGACACAGACGATAGAAAATGCAACAATACCTTCAGCCCCGTTAGTCTGACCAAGAAAGGCTTACTTGGTGTCGAGAAGGGGGTACCACCTTATTTTGCTGTTATGGCGCGAGTGCTTAGCCTGTGTTCTCATTGAATCGCGTCCCGACTTATCTCTGCATCATTTCGCGGAAGCTATGCGGGAGCAGGCGAGTCATGCCGATTTCCCGGAGTGCCTGCGTTTCTATGTTCCCCAAGATGATGAAGCGGTGGAGGAATGCCTGAACCCGGATCTGTGGGACTGTTTCGACATTACAGCAAAGAAAAAGCTCTGCAGGAAAAGGATTAACGGAACCGACTGAAACAGGAACGCTCCTCAGATGGGTTACACTCGAGACCTCCCTCTTGTAGCGTAAATCCGCCTCTGTGTCAAGCCGACGCCTTCCTCCACGGCTGCGTTTCGGGAGCGAAGTCGGAGCCCGTAGGGCGACGGCGGAGCAGCACCGGAATGCGTCCGATCAAAAAGGTGCTCCGGTAAATCAGCCGTCCGAAATTGGGGCTCGATCGCTGTCGGAGAGTTCCGCTCAAGGAGAATAGCAGGAGCAAGCAGCCCCCGGTCGCTTGAAGATACACCTGTTAGGATACGGGTTTGCGAAATGTCCTGCGTTGATGCAATTCCGAACAAGCGATGCCCACTGATGCTCTAACATCATGCCTTTCTCTCATGAAATTGTCATAAAATCCAAAAAAATGCGGCGGTTTCACATTTTGCTGTTGACAACGTATGAAAAAGGTGTAGAATGAGTTCCGTAAGGGGGCTCTGCCCGGCAAGATTACCGTATGAAGATATAGACAACAGCGAAGCGGTGAGAAGCGAGCAGAGGGATCCCTAAGTAAAAAACAACTAAATATTATAATATGAGCAATAAATACAATCAGAATGGCTCCGCATCAGCGGATGAAAATATGAGTTCAAATACATACGACTTCATCCCGGCCGATAGGGTCGAGGTGTTAGCAGAGGGTGCGCCCTTGCCGAGCCCGGAGGTGCTCGGGGATAAGAGTGCTGCCTATTGTGTGTGTAGTGATATATTGAAGCCGATTGCTTCGGATCCGACGCCTATGGCGTTGCGCTATCTCGGTACTTGGGCCGAGGGTGCAGCGGGGCTGCGGGCCGAAAATCTGGACTTGAATGATACGGATACGGCGGACCGTTATGAACTCTACGTACGCGTGGAGCAGGCGGGAACGCAGTATTTTGCGGTGGAAGCCGATGATTCTGCGCGCTTGGTCATTCCCGGTCTGGGAATTGATATTACAAAGCCGGTCAGCAGCCTGAACATCGCACGTGGCGAAGGCGTCGCTGCGCAGGCGGGCTTCTATCGAATTGCCCAGCTCTCGTATTCCAATATCCAATACGGCTCGGCGAATGCGGTTGCGCTCAAGGTCTCGCATGATACACAGCCCATCCCGGATGGCGATTACAGCGGGTTCAACACCTTCTCCCGCAGCTTCTCGTCGGCACCAAATATCAAGCTCTATGTGCTGCTCAAGGGGGCTGTGCCGCAGAAGGTAGCCACACCGGCTTCTTCCTGCGGTTGCGGGGCAGAGGGTCAGGGTAAGGCAGAGCTCGGTTGCGCTCGCTGGTCCATGGCCTTCGGGCAATTCCCGATGATGGCGGGCATGCCGTCCGCGCAGATCGGGCTGTACTCTGCCTCGCTTGCGGCGGCTGACCTCACCCCGGCGGTGCTGCGGGTCGATCACCCGATGATGCGCACGCTGAGTGTGGCGGGGGATACGGCGACCGTGCAGCCGCCCTTCGGTGAGCCTGTGCAATACAGCATCGAGTCCGGCAAGCCGTTAGATGTCTCCGCGACAGAGTCGGCGCGTGTGCGCGTGGTGGATAGCGTCTACCTCGAGGAGGTATTCGCAGACGGTTCTGCTCTGCTGTACCCCTTGGAGGGCGGGTCTCCCGTGCGTATCACCACCTCAGAGGATGTCTCCTTCACGGCGGCGGAGTTCGCCGAGGTCTTCGAGGTGCTGCGGGATGAAAACGGGCAGATCGCTCAGGTTTACTCGGCCTCGACGGGGCTGTTACATGTGCAGACCTTCGGGGCTTCGGCCTTCATGATTTATCTCTATCCGTTGTCACAGGTCGGGGCGAAGGGTGAATCCGGCTTCTACACGGCGAGCGGCACCCCGCTCAAGTCGGTGGGTATCTCCGGTGTCGCGGGCAGCGAGTTGGATGTCATCGAGCAGCCCGCCGAGGGCACGGAGACGCGCCACCGCTGGCTGAAAAACGGTGATATTTGGTCGCTGGCGGAGGGCACGGATGCTTTCTCGGTGAGTCAGGGCCAGGTGAATACCCCGATGTCGCCGACCATGTGGAAGGAGTCGCGGAGCTTCACCGATGACGAGGGGAATATCATCTCGGCGGAGGAGCAGCAGTGGCGTTTTGCACCCTTCGGTCAGGTGCTCGACAAGTCCGTGGTCGGTGCCGGAGACGAGGCGCAGGTGACAAGCTATCTCTACGGTGAAATTGCGGGGAGAAATGATTACGGACGGCTCCGTTACACCCAACTGCCGAACGGCGGGCACGTTCGCCGTGAATACGACAATCAGGGGCGCGTAACCCTGACAGCCGAACCCACGGCGGTGGCCGGCTTCGCGGAGAAGGGAACACGCACGACCTATTCTTCCGCGCGCTTCAATGACAATCGCCCGACATCCGTGAAGGAGGTCTTCATCCGCGAGGATGGAACGGAGGTCCTGCGGAGCACCACGGCCCACGCTTATACGGATACGGATGATGTGCATCGGGTAACAACAACGCGCACGGCAGCGGGTACCACCCTGTCCTTGGTCAGCATTGAGGAGCGTTTCGGTTCATCGGCCGAGCTCGTTTATGCGCGCGGTCGCCTCAAGATGCAACAGGAAGAAAACGGCGTGCAGACGCATCATGCGTATCAGACAACGACGGAGTACGGGGCCTGCGTGTTGCACACACGCGAGACCCGCTCGGCGGAGGGGGCTCTCGTGCCCGGTCTGTCGGAGCGCCATTCGGAGTACATCGCAGCGGACGGTACACTCACGCACAGGGAGCACCATGCCTTGGCTGCAGACAGCACCTGGCTTCTCCTGAGCACGGAGAGTTATACATACGACGCCCTGCACCGCGAGCTCAGTTGTACGCGCGGCAACGGTCGTACAAGTACGAAGACTTGGATGTGCTGCGGCTTGCTCTCCGAGACCGACGAGGACGGCGTGACCACGCTCTACAACTATGATGCCGCCAAGCGTCTCATCGGCACGGAGCGCAGCGCCACCCCGACCACACCGAGCATCGTGACGGCCTACCAATTGGATACGGCGGGACGCCGCATCGGCACGCTCACCACAACGGGCGATCTCGTGACCTCCACCGCAACGGCCTACGACAGCCTCGGGCGCACGGTGTCACAGACGGATGTGCTCGGGCGCACGAGCACGACGAGTTATTCCGCCGACGGCCTGACGACCACGGCGACTATACCCACGGGCGCCACGCTTATCACCACCCGCCACAGCGACGGCTCTGTTCTGCGCGAACACGGCACGGGGCAGCGGGAGACGCTGACGAGCTATGCCCTGCAGGATAATGCCTTGGTAACTGAGATAGCCTTGAGCGATGGCACCGTGCTCTCCCGCAGCCTTGTCAACGGCTTGGATTGGCAGATCCGGTCGGATGTGGCAAGCAGCACCGGATTTGTTCGCTCGCACCGTGAATACAACGCGAAGGGTCAACTCGTCCGGAGTTATTCGGATGCCGGTGACGAATCGACGGCCATGGCCCCGACGCTTATCGAGTATAACGGCATGGGGCGGGAGAGCCGACAGGTGCTGGCCTTGGCAGATGAACCGAGTGAGACGAACTCACTGATTACGGAGCTGGCCTATGGCTTCGAGTCCGCTGACGACGGGGTCTACCGGGTCACCATGCAGACCCGTTACAATGCCTCGGGCAATCCGCTGACAAGCACGGTCAAGCACCTGGTATCGGAGTTGTCTGCTACCCTTGCAGAGAAAACCGTGAGCATCGACGAACGGGGTAACACAACGACCGAACGGAGCGAATACACGGCCCCCTGTCGTGTGACCCGTTTTGAGGTCTCCCCTGCCTCGAACATCACGGCACAGTCTGTCATCGTTGACGGCTTCACGGTGTCGGAGCAGGATTTTGCGGGCATCGTGACGACGCATGCGCGCAGCTTCACGAGCACGGGTGTATGCACGGAGACCACGGACGGGCGCGGTAACGTCAGCACGGTGCAGACGGACAAGGCCGGGCGTGTTATCAGCGAAACCGACGCCGCAGATCACACGACCTCGACGGAGTACGCGCCCGGGTTGGATGCTCCCGCTCTGGTCACGGATGCCATGGGGCACACCTCTTGCTATCGTTACGATATCCGGGGGCGTAAGGTCGCCGAGTGGGGCACGGCTCTGCAGCCCGCCTGCTTCGGGTACGATGAGGCGGGACGCATGACCTCGCTGACCACCTTCCGTGCCGGGACGGAGACCATCAGCGGGGATCCGAGCGAGCGCACGGATGGCGACACCACCACTTGGGCTTACCATGCCGCCACGGGGTCGGAGCTTCGCAAGACCTATGCCGACGGCAGCAGCACGGTGAAGACCTACGATGCCTTCAACCGCCTGAGCACAATGACTTCTGCGCGCGGGCTTGTGAGCACCTATTCGTACGAGACGGCTCGCGGACTCCTGACGGGTATCAGCTACAGCGATGAAACACCCGGAATCGCGTATAGCTACAATCACCTCGGGATGTTGATACAGGTGACGGATGCCGCCGGGGCTCGCAGTCTCGGTTATAACACCTACGGCGAAGCGGAAACCGACAGTCTGGTCGCCGGGGAGAAGACGCACCTGATCACGGAGCTGCGGGACTCGCTCGGGCGTTCGGTGGGGTATACCTATGCCAAGGACGGGGCGGTTCAGCAGACAGTCGGCACGAGCTACGGCACGGATGGGCGCATCACCGGCGCGGGCTTCCTGCACGGCGGCGAACTGAAGGAGTTCACGTACACCTATGTGACCGGAAGCCACCTGCTGCAGGGGCTTACCATGCCGAATAACATGGCCCTGGCCCTCAGCTATGAGACGCAGCGCGACCTGATGACGGGTATGGTCTACACGCGCGGAACGACTACGGTGGTGCAGCGTGGGTACAGTTACGATGCACTCGGGCGTCCGCTGACGCGCACGCAGTCGCGCCAAGGCGGCACGCGTAACGACAGT
>JALFWB010000011.1 GCA_022787425.1 Akkermansia sp. | reverse complement strand
TCTGTGGTGCTTTGGGTGTTTTTGTTCACACACCGATTATGAGTTGTAGTCGGCCAATCTCAAAGCACCATTTCTGTCATCCGCCAAATTTTTCCTGCATCCCGGCTACTCCACCCATTTGCCCCTTATGGGACGGCAATGTTCTCAAATATCAAACTAACGATCTGATCCGGAGTATATCCACTGAATTGAACAGCATGTTCCAGAACATAACTGGTATTTTCGACCATATAATCAAAGCATTGAAGAGTATAATATTTAGCAAATTCCTCGAACGCATATCCAGCACTCTCCAGAGCTGCAAACCCGACTCCTACTGCTGTGCCAATGAGCACACCTGTTAAGATGCGACCATTCATTAAATTGCGTCCAACGAGAATAGCCGCTAAGAGCTTGGCTGTTTCCTCCACCGGGCCCGCCCAATATGCATCAGTACTCTGCGCTATAATCGGATTTAGGATTGATGTGAATACGAACGAAATAAGGGCTCCCAGAATAATGGCTTTGCATATGACGTAGAACGAAATATCCTTTAGAATATTAAGCTCTGATATCAGAATGAGAACGCAAAGTGGAATCCCGAAACTTCCCACAAACAGAAGCGAGGGGAAAAAACGAATATTCCCCCAGTGATCATAGGCTAAATAAAACCCGATGTAAAGGATGACCACCCACAGCAGAAAGCGTGCAAAAATCCACGGCGAAGGAATCCTTGTATCAACCTCTCTGATATTCGGCGTCGTTTTCACCGACCCGCAGCAGAAGAAATCCGTCATTTCCTTCTCCGTATGGTGCTTGAAGATGCCGCCGAGTATCGTGCTTATGGAAAAACCGCTAACTCCGGAGAGACCGGTGATTCCGCCGAAAATGCCGGAGGGCTCATCACCGTCCCCGTGGAGGATGGTAGATAGGGGCACCCAGTTGGGGAGCCCTTCATACCAAATGGGACTCTCATCCGAGACCTGCCCGGTACGGAGCATTTCGCGTATTTGCTCCCAAGAATAGGGCCCACGCTTCTCTCCTCTGACGGAAAGGTACAGCTGAGCCGTCACCTCCGGCTCCGGGGGCGGGGGTGGGGATCCGGACTCCGTTGGCAGCGGGGCGGGGCCTCCCTCCTCCCTCACCATGGTGTAAGGTGTAATAATCCCGGCCTCTCTCAATAGCTCAAAGTCTGCATCTTCCAAGGGGCCCTCCCAGGTTGCCCCTCCATCGTTGGAATACGATTTCATAAATGTCTTTGCTTTATAATGGTTCTTCTTGGTGAGCATGGGCCGTCCGCCTCTGCACCCACACATTGAGGGTAGAGTTCACCCTCCGAAGCGGCAGAAGGCCGGTTCGCACATTCCTTCCCCCCGAGTGATCGGTAGATGTATATAGCAGATGGCGGAGCAAATCCCATTGTTCATTCAACACGTCCCTATACTACAGCATTTTGAATGCACACCTCATGTAAGTCGTTCATTATCAACAACTTAGAGCGTTTTGTGGTATTTTGTCGTCCCCGGGCAACTTTGACAGCCAAGTGCTGCAAATGTTAATTTTATTCAAAAAACTGACTTTAGGCTTGACTACAGCATTCAAAATGCTGTAGTCTCACACGGAGCAAGATGGCAAAAGAGCAGGGGTGATAGGTTTGGCACTGAGGATAAACCTTACAATTTGTATATGTTCTGAACCGGAAACAGGAAGCCGCTGGGTATAAATAGGTGTTGACACGTGGGTGTGGGTATGTTATGTTCTGAGCGTACCATTCACTCTGCGTCATGACACCTGATTCCTGTCTATCGGCCGAGAGCGGGCAGAAGTATCTGCTCCGCCTGCTTTGCGTTTGTTTTTTTCTGATGCTGTCGGCATGTGCGCCGAACACCTTTGATCTGATACCTCGCAATGGGTTCATTCAGCACTTCGAGGAGTCGGATAAGCAGCGTTTCCCCTTTGATTCTTATTGGGATATATCTGATAACGAGGAGTGGAATAAGCGTGTGGCGGGGGAGGCCGGGAGGAGCCAGCCCATTCATATTCTGCCGGTGACCTTAAAGTACTTCAGTGATATGCCGACGAATCCCGGGGATAGGGAAGGCATAGAGAACCTCTGTGAGTATTTCAACAAGGCCTTGTTCGAGCGCATGAAGAGGCTGGATGCCGAGCAGAATACCTTCCATTTGGTCGACAAGCCCGGCAAGGATGTGTACACCCTGCAGATTGCCATTCTCGGTGCCAAGCCCACCCATATCGCCACCAACGTCATCAAAGCCGCGACCACGAATACCCTTGGTTTTGTGGTGCCGGGCGGCGGCTTTGTCAGCGGGCAGCTCCTCAACAATGAGGAGGACAAAGGCTACATCGCCATGGGAGCCAAGTTCTTCGACCCCAAGGGAAGGCTGGTGGCCGAGGTGGCCGACCTGGACTTCGGGCAGAAGTCCCTAGCAGGTCGCTTCCTGCTGGAGGTACGGGACTTCCGCCGCTATGCTTACCAGCGCCAAGCCATCGATGACTGGGTGGAGATCTTCGTAAAGTGCTTCACGACTATCCACGAGGAGAAGATCAAGCGGCACGGCATGCGTTTTATCTGATGCGCATCAGGTCTCGAGCATGAGCTTGAGCTGAGCGTGCAGCCGCTGACAGGTGGCGTGCTGCATCCCGTGGGCGTGCGCGTCTTGGGTATCGAGAATCTCCAGCCCTCGCCGCACGACCTCGCAGGCCTCCTCCGTTTTACCGGTGCTGAAGAGGTAATCTGCGTACATCTTGCACAGGCGTGCTTGCTTGATGGCGTAGGAATGGTCCCTACGCGCGCGGTCCGCATTGCGCAGGATGAGCGCATAGGCCTGCTCGTACTCCTTGGCTGCGGATGCAGCTCGCTCGGGAATCTCCGTGTGAGCTAGGGCCAGAAGGCAGAGTGTGCGCGCGCGGAGTAGGTCGATTTCCGGGCGCGAGGTGCCGGGCTGGGCCTCGCGGGCATCGAGCCGGCGCAGGAAGGCATTGGCTGTGGACTCCACGCGGTTCCACTGCCGGCGGGCTGCGGCGAAGCGCATCTGGTTGATGGTGCTCTCTGCGTGCAGGGCCAAGAAGGTCGCGTTGCCGGGGTCCATCTGAATAAGCTGCTGGGTGTGCTGCTCCTGGAAGCGAAGTGCCGAGCTGAGGAGGGCGGATACGGACTCCGAGAGCTTGCCGTCATTGCGGCTACCCTCCACATCGAAGAGCCGCGTATAGGACAGGGCGAGCCCATAGAGACTCTCCAGACTGTAGGGGTGAGCGGAATACAAGTTGGCAAATAACATCCGCGCCTCCCGCAGGGCGGAACTACTCTCGCTCCACTGCTCATTGGCGGCGTAGAACTCACCCAAGCAGATGAGCGTGTGCCCCAGCTCCAGCGCGGCGGACTCCATATCCGGCAGGGCCTCGTAGAGCGAGCGCACGGCTTCCAGATTGCGGAGCAGGAGGTTGAGCTGCTTGCGGAGCCGCCCCGTATCCCGCGCCAAATCTGCCTCCAGACGGCGCGCTTGGATGTCCGCCAAGCGGTGGATGGGCGACTTGGCCTGCGTGGGGGAAGCCGCATCATACAACGCGCGGGCGGCCACCAGGTGCTTGGCGGCATCGGCCTCCCTCCCCTCGCGCAGCAGGGCATCCGCCGCCACGCAGTGAGCGCGTGCGCGCAGGGCCCCCATGGTCTCATATCTCTGCGAACCATCGCTGCGGCGGTGCATCATTTTGCGAGGCTCGGCGTCCTGCTCCCTCAGCCCATCCAGGGACGCAAGGCAGCGCTCCGCCTGGGCCAGAGCCTCCGTGTTCTCCCCCGTGCGCAGGTGATTGGTTGCCAGCAGCAGCCGGGCGCGAGCAATACCGCGGGCTCGCACAGCGGCGGAGCCTATTTCCGTATTCTCCAGCGTCTCGATGTAGGTATTCAGCCGCACGTTGGCATCCGGGCAGCGCTCCGTGGCACCGGGGATGTCCGCCTGCATCAGGTTGGTCTCCATGAGGGTATCCGATGCCATCTCGATGCAGCTTTGCGCCAGCTCCCGCCCCTCGCGGTAACGCTGCAGGGCGTGCAGCACCAGCGCGGCAGAGCCCCCCAAGAAGCAGAGCCCCAGCCCGATACCCAACATCAGCCCCCTTGGGAGACGATGCTGCGAAGCCGAGCTTCCCCCCGCCAGGCTTGCCAACCACTCCGCCGCCGAGGGCCAGCGGTCCTCCCGGTGCAGCTGCATGGCGCGGTCGATTCCGGCCAGGAAGGTACGCCCATAGATGTCCACCAGCTCCGGCCGCTCCGCCAGCGGGGCATAGGGATCCGGCTCCGCATGCAGACGCGTCCCCGCCGCAGGGGGGAGCATGCGGGTGACCAGGTAGTAGACAGTCGCGCCCAGTTGGTAAATATCTGTGCGTTGGTCGATGTGAGCGGCAGTCTCGCGCGCGGGGAAGGAAACGGTCTGCTCCGGCGCAGCGAAGGCGGGGGTGTAGATATTCGTGAAACTGCGCCCGGGGCGCACCTGCCGCGCGGAACCGAAGTCCAGCAACTTGGGTTTACCCTCCGGCGTGATGATGATGTTCTCCGGCTTCACATCGCGATGCACCACCCCATTCTGGCCAAGGTAGGCAAAGATGGGCAGCAGATGAAGCAGGAGCTGACGATGCAGGCGCGCCTCCTGACGCCGAGCGGCTGCCTCCAGGCTGGGTTCCTCCGACAGGGTGAGCGTCTTGCCGTGGATGTAGGGCATGACGTAGTAGCCCGTCCCGTTTGCCTCGAAGCTGTCGAGAATCGGCACGATGCCCTCGTGGTGCAGACCCGTGAGGATGGACACCTCCTCCTTGAACTCCAGCAGCGAGTGCGCCCAATCCTCCTCATACTTCACCGACGTGCAGCGGATGAAAGTATCTCCCTCCTCTCGCTGAGCGACACCGGCAGGGATGTGCTCCTTGAGGACAACGCGGCTGCTCTTGCCGGTGGTGGTGGCCAAGTAGGTGATACCGAATCCCCCCTGACCGAGCGTGCGCAGAACGGTGTACTTGCCGACCCGCGTGCCCGGCTCCAGCGGCCGGCGGGGGTCCCGTGTCTGAGCCGCGCCGGCGGTGTCCGTCACAGCGGGAGCGGGACGGGGAACGGGAGGAGCCGGGGCGATTTTGGGGGGAAGGGGCGGGTTCATATCAGTGGCAATAGAAAAGGGAGAGTCGGTGCACCCCGCCGGGGGCGGGACGGTCGGCGTGCCGCGAGCAACGCAGCGGCGGCAGGGAAAGGGCGGGCGCGTGGGTGAAGCCCAGGTTCAGCGTGGTGTCCCGCTCCGTGCAGATGAGGCGGGCATCGACGGCAGTGTCCGGGGGCAGCAGCTTCAGCAGAGCGGGCACATCGGCCTGCAGGGCCTCGATTTGCAGGGGCGACGCGAGGGCGGCCTCCATGGTGCACTGCAGACGCTCGCAGATCTCCGCCGCGTTCGCCGCCGTGCTTTGCAGCACCAAGCTGCCGCGCACATCCCCCCGGTAGCAGAAGGACAACACCGCAGTATCCAAGCGCGGCTTGCGGCCTGCACGGTGGCGGCGGATGGCACTTTGCACGGCACGGGGCGCGGCACTGATCTCATGCCGCTGCGCTGCCGAGGCGGGGGAGTTGAGCACACCCAGCAGCCCTGCCTCGCCCCACTCGTCATCCTGCGGACTGCGGCAGTGCAGCACGCCGGCGGAGTAGAAGAGCAGGTGGTAGCCGGCGGGGGGCGTCAGCTCGCGGAGCGTAAAATGGTTCTCCGGGCTTGCGCCCAGCTCCGGCTGCTGCGGCAGGGGCAGGGGAGCGAAATCCTCTGCGGGAGGTGCCAGCATGGGCCCGGGATGGTTGGCGGCCAAGAGCTCCGCGCGCCCGGTCTCCGGGTTCACCCGCGCCAGCAGCATCGAGACGCGCACCCGGCGCTCCGCGAGGTCGCGGTTGATCCCCACCACCTGCTCCTGCAGCGTACCGGGGCCGCTCAGGTGCTGGCGGAACACGACTAGGCATTGCATCACATACAGCGAAGCCGGGACCCCGCTGCCCGCCACCGTGCCCACCATGAACACGAGGTGGCCGCCGGGCGTCATGTAGTAGTCGTAGAAATCAGCGCTCACGAAACCGGCGGGCATGTCGAGGGCGTACAAGTCAAAGGCATCCTGCCCGGGGAAGGCGGGGTAGGTGTGCGGCATGGCCGCCTGCTGCACGCGGCGCGCCACGGCCAGCTCGGACTCCATGCGGCGGCGTGCTCCCTCACTGGCAATCTGCAGGGAGTCGACCATGCTGTTGATACCCACGGCCAGACGCGTAAACTCAGGGCCGCCCTCCTCCGGGAGACGTTCATCGAGGTCGCCCTCCGCAATGCGTTGCAGCGGGGCCTGCATGTGCAGCAAGCGGCGCACCACCAGCACATGCAGCAGCAAAAGAACCACCAGCATCACCCCCAGCGAGGTCGCGAAGCTCGTGATGCCGATGGAGAGCACGAGCTCGCCGCGCGAGGCAAAGACGTCCTCCTCTGCCGCAAGGGCCACGAGCTTGTACCCGCCCCCGGAGAGAGTCCGTGCCAAATAGGCATTGCCGGCGTTATCGAGGTGGGATGTACTCCCCTCCGGAAGGTTCATGAGACGCAGGAGCGAGATACCGGAGCTGCTCTTGCCCAAGGCCTTGCCGCGCCGAAAAGCCACTAAGTCACCGTTCGGCCCGGGGCGGAAGTTTTGCACGGCCTGGCTCAGCTCCTCCGTCACGGGAGACATAGCGTCCGCCGCCGGGGCAAAACCGAGCTGCAGGCAGCCGGGGGCATCCGCGCGGTGCACACCGGCGTATTGCATCAGCGTGCCCTCGGCGGCGTTGGCCTGCGGGGCCTGCACCAGCTCGTAGGTGGGGTCGGCAATGCAGCGCAGGAAGGGCATGGTCTGCTCGTGGTCACCGAGGTTCAGGCCGGTCCGTTCCTCCGTGAGGGCGATGATGTTGCCGCGTGCGTCGGCCACAGCCATCTGCTCGGCGCCCAGTTTGTTGCAAAGGGCCAGCATTTCCTCCTTACTCTTCAGGATGCCGGGGTTGAGGCGCACGACCTCAGCCGCCGCGCGGGTGCGCTCCAGCATGGTTTGGTCGCGCATCTTTCGCAGCTTGCGGGCGTTGGTTTCCCAACGGTTCACCATGTCGAGCGCGTTGCTCAACTGAGCGTCCATGAGGGTCTCGGCGTTGCGTTCACACTCATCTGTTACCCGTATGTACCCGAACAGCAGGGACGCTGCATAGGCCGCCAGGGTGAGAAGCAGGAGGTAGAATAGAAATTTTTTCCTCATGGCGCGGAAGGTGAATATCAGCGGCGGTTGCGGGTACGCGCGCTCGGGGTGCTGCGGCGCGAGGAAGAGGAGCGGCTCGACTCCTTGCGCGGAGTGGGCTTGCGCTTGGCCTCGTCCTTGGGCGGGGTAGCAACGGGGGCAGGGGCCTTGTAGGTGGTGGTAGGCTGCTCCTGCTGCACCGGGGCCGGAAGGTAGGTCGTGGCAGGGTTCATCTGACCCGTGAAAGCCAGAACGCCGTCCGTTATACCTTGAATTAACGCGGCGCAGTACTCCGGGGTGCCGAGCTTGGTGGCTTCCTCGGTGTTGGTCAGGTAGCCGACCACGATGCCCACCGCCGGGCACTTGACGGAAGAGAGCAGACTGTAGTGCACGCGGCGGCAGGCTCCGTCTGCGGCGTTCGTGCGGGCCAGCATACCCGCCTGCACGGCGACGGCCAAGGCGATGTTAGCGGCATCGTTGGCATTGCCGGGGCGGGGAGCGACACCCTTGGTGGCGGGGGCTGCGGTATAGGTCTCGATGCCGGATGAGGTCGGCCCCCCCGCATTGGCATGCAGAGTCAGGAAGAGAGCCTGCTGATACTCATCGCACATGTTTACCCGTTGCTGGTCAGAGCGGAATTCGTTGCTCTCCCGGGTTAATATGGTACGGAATCCCTGCTTGCTCAGAGCATCGGCGAGCTGGCGGGCGAGGGTCAGGCTGATGTCTGCCTCCCGCAGGTGTTCGCCTTGGCGTCCGGGGTCGCGCCCGCCGTGACCGGGGTCGATGATGACGGTCTTGATTTCCTGACGTGTGGGGATGTAGAGCGGGCGCAGGATGGGGTCGAGGGTGGTGCGCAGATCGTCCGCAGAGAGCAGGGTCTCGCCATCGGGTGAGAGACGAAGGGGGTGGGTCAGGTAGAAGCGGCAGCCGCAGATGCTCAGCTCGCGCGGGGCCGGGCCGAAGGTGATGATGACCTTGGAGTTGCTGATGGAGACGCCCCCGTTCCCGTCCTTTTCAGGCGGCAGCATTTTATAGAAACTGCGCAGGTCGCTGAGGGGAACGTACTCCACCCCCTCGTGCTCGGTAAGGTGCCAAGTGATCCCCCCCGTGGTTTGAGCAGCGGCAGTCGGGGGCAGGATCAGGGCGGCAGCCATGGCCGCTGTCAGGAGAAAGCGGTTCATCATCGTTACCTTTTCCGTGTGTTGATGAGGCGGCCGCCGGAGCCGGTGTTGAGCGGCGCACTGCCGGTGTAGCGCCGGACGGTGCGTTTGCCGCGTGCCAGGTTAGCATAGGCGCATATGCCCTGCGTGATGCAGTCTGCCAGAGTGTTACGATAGGCATCCGTGGAGATGCGGGCCCCTTCCGTGGGGCTGCTCACAAATCCGCCCTCGAAGAGGATGGCGGGGCGGCGGATCGTGCAGAGTACGGAGAAGCGCGCGCGCTGGATGCCGCGGTCGATGGCCCCGGTGGCCTTGATGGCGCGGCTGTGCACGGCCGTGGCCAAGGCGATGTTCTCGCTGTCCTGGTTGTTCCCCTGCAGGTCCTCCGTTCGGCGGGTGCGCGCAAAGGGGGAGGTCGTGCCGTGCGGTGCCAGGGTGAAGGTTTCAATGCCCGTGGCGTGGCTGCCGCCGGAGTTGTGGTGGATGCTGACGAAGAGGGAATTCGGGTATTTGTTGGCAATCGCAACACGCTGCTGCAGGGTCAGGAAGTAGTCGCTGTCCCGGGTCATGACAACTTTGAAACCGCGCTTCAGCAGACGATCCCTCACCTTGAGTGCCACCGCCAGATTACAGTCTTTTTCGATGGCGTAGGAGCTGACCGCTCCCTTGTCATGTCCGCCGTGCCCCGCATCCAAAATAACGGTGGTGATGTTCGCATTCTCCGGAGAAAAGCGCGGCCGCAGCACGGGGTCGATGAGTTTTTTGACATCCGTGGCAGAGATGTAGAGTCGCTCCGCCTGTTCGCGTATGGGGAAGGAGAGGACGAAGTGGTAGTTGTTGATGTA
Source organism: Akkermansia sp. (assembly GCA_022787425.1). Taxonomy (GTDB): domain Bacteria; phylum Verrucomicrobiota; class Verrucomicrobiia; order Verrucomicrobiales; family Akkermansiaceae; genus Akkermansia. Next base: position 197,453 of record JALFWB010000011.1, on the reverse strand, counting down.
GATATCCTGCTTGCCGCTGCGCAGGGAAAGCACCCGGTTGCCGGCCCCGTAGTTCAGAAATCCGCTACGGCCCTTCACCGGCTTGAAGCGGTAGAACTTTACGAGGTCATCCACCTTTACATAGCGCTCTCCGTCCAGCACCTCAACCTCCCAAGTCCCCGTTGTCTCCCCGGCGGCATACACCGACCCCCATCCTGCGGCCAGCGGCAACAGGAGAAGTACGATCAAACGGAGAAGGAGATTCAGCATGCCCTGAAAGTCTACCACATCACCCCCTCCCGCTCAAGCGGAAAGTACGTCTCGCACCAAAAAAGCCCCTTCGGTCAGCGGAGAAAGGTCTTCCGGAGGTAGTCGATGAGGAGGCGGACAGAGGCCGGATCCGTGAGGCGGGGGGGGAGCATGGTGGCGTTGTATGGGCGGGATCGGACGGTGATGGGACCGGAGAGGCCATCGGCGAGGATCTCCGGCAGGCGGGAGGAGTCATCCGGGGCAGCGGCGTGGGGCGGGGGAGCGGGTAGTAGCCACTCCGAGGCCAGCAGAGGTGGGTAGCGATCGGGTTGGCCTGTGCCGTCCGCTCCGTGGCAGGCTGCGCATTTTGCCCGGTAGAGGGCGCGTCCGGCTTCTCCGCTGCGGGAGGCTGCATGTCGGGGAAGGAACTGAGCGTATAACCAATCCGCTGCAGCATCCTCCTCTCCGTAGGTCAGGTAGGGGTGAGCCGCTGTTGCAGCTGCCCGCAGAGCCGTGTGGGAGAGCTCCTGCGGCAGCAGAAGATCCTCCGCCCCGGGGTGGCAGAGTGTACAGCCGCGCGCCTGCTGCGGGGGCAGCAGCACCCACGCCGCCGCCCCTAGAAGAACCGCCGCTGTTATCACCGCCGCAGCGGCGGCAAGTACGGGTTTAGTGAGCCGCCGAATTCTCGCTGCCGGTGTCGAGTTCACGAATACGCTTAACATGCGCCCCGAGCGCGGTGAGCTTCTCATCCAGCATCTCGTAGCCGCGATCGATATGGTAGAGGCGGGAGATCTCGGTGGTACCCTCCGCCGCCAAGGCTGCCAGCACCAAGGCCGCAGAGGCGCGCAGGTCGCTGGCCATCACCGGGGCACCGGAGAGACCCTCGACACCCGTGATGATGGCCGTGCCGTTGTCTACCTTGATGTTCGCACCCATGCGCTTGAGCTCCGCGCAGTGCATGAAACGCTGCGGGAAGATGGTATCCTTCACCACGCTGATGCCGGGAGTAACAGCGAACAGGGCCGTCATCTGTGCCTGCATGTCCGTGGGGTAGCCGGGGTAGGGATTGGTGAGAATCTTGCCACTCTTGGGATGCTCGCCCGGCTTGACGAAGACTGTCTCCCCGTCCTCTGTGAACTCCACCGTATGGCCGCATTCCAGCAGAAGGTCCGTGATGGCCTTCATATGCTCACGGCACACGCGGGTGAGTGTCACGCCCTTGCTGATGAGGGCAGCCGCCACCATGAAGGTTCCGGCCTCGATGCGGTCGGGAATCACCGTGTAGTCGCACCCATGCAGACGCTCCACGCCGTGCACCGTGATGGTGCGGGAACCGGCACCCTCCACTCGCGCTCCCATGGCATTCAGGAAGTTCGCCAAGTCCACCACCTCCGGCTCGCGAGCAGCAGACTCGATCACCGTGGTGCCCCGTGCGAGCACAGCCGCCATCATCAGGTTGTCCGTACCCAAAACCGTAGGCCCGCTGTCGCCTCGCATGTCCACCGTTGTGCCTACCAAACCGTTGGGGGCCTCAATGAGCATGTTGCCACCCTTCACCCGAACACGGGCCCCGAGGGCCTGGATGCCCCGCAGATGCAGGTCTACGGGACGGTCGCCGATTAGGCAGCCACCCGGCAGCGGCAGTGTGCAGCGGTGCATGCGTGCCATCAGGGGCCCGAGCAGGCAGATGGAGGCGCGCATCTTGCGCACCTGGTCATACGAGGCGCTGGAGCTGATGCCGTCCGGGGAGGCTACGCGAACCGTGCCGGATGAGCGCTCGACCGAGGCACCCAGCTGGCTGAGTATCTGCAGCATGTAGTTGGTGTCCGATACGTCCGGAACTCGGGAGATGCGCACCGGCTCATCCGTGAGGATGGAGGCCGCCAGTATGGGAAGAGAGGCGTTTTTGGAGCCGCTGATGGCGATGGTGCCGCTGAGGGGGTAACCGCCTTCGACGATGAGTTTGTCCATTTCAGATATGATGGGTTGTAAGTTGCCGGTGGTGGGGAAAATCAGTGCTCGGGGAAGTCGTCCGTAAACGTAGGCGGCTGAGGCGGCAGATCCCAGTTGCGCTTGGGCGGCTCCGAGGTAAAGCCGCCGCGGATGCCCGCTCGCTGCAGGGAGGGAGACTCCGTTCGGGAGGCTCCTGCCGGGGGTGCATCGGTGCCCAGATCGAACATGCTCTGGCGCACGGGAGGCTGCGGTGCGTGGGGGGGGCGGGGGAAGTCTTCTTCCTCCTCCTCCTCCTCATCCCCTGCCGCAAAGGAAGGGAAGGAGCGAGCCGCCGCCGGGTCTACGCGCAGGGGCTCATCCACCGGGAACATGGTGTCCGCTTCTTCCGCTTCTTCCTCCGGTTCGGGTTCGCTGTCATCTCTATCGTCCGCATCGTCCGTCTCGGGTTCTTCCGGGCTGACAATGGGGGGCTCGGGTGCGGATGGTACTTCCGCTTCCTCTGCCTTGTCCTCTCGGGCAGGTGGCTCGTCCGCTGCATCATCGGCAGGCGGCGTGGCCTGAGCCTCGGCTTCCTCGCGCAGGGCCGCTGCGAATTCTCGCTCATCGAGGGAGGCGATGATGGCTACCCGGATTTCATCTCCCAGGTGCGGCTTGACGGAGGCCCCGAAGAAGATCTCCACTTGCTCACCGGCCAGCCCCTCGCGGATGGTCTCCATGGCCGTGCGGAGCTCGGTGAGGGACATGTTATCCCCGCCGGCGATGTGCACGATAACCGTGCGAGCGAAACGCAGCGCGCCGTGGTACGACATGAGCGGGGAGGCCAAGGCCTCCTTCGCGGCCTCGCGAGCACGGTGAGCCCCGAAGGCACTGCCGGAGCCGAAGAGACAGCGGGAGTCCCGGTTCTCCAAGGCTGTAGCCAGTTCATCCAAACCCAAGTTGATCAAGCCCGGGGCAGAGGCCAGCATGGGCACCGTGGCCGTTGCCTTTGCCAAAAGGCGATTCACCTCCGCAAACACGGCGCGTACGCCCGTGCGGTTGCGGAAAAGCTCCTCCATGTAATTGTTCTCGAAGCAGAAGACGATGTCCGACAAACGCGTCACCTCTGCCAAGGCGGTCTCGGCTTGCTCGCGGCGCCGACGTCCCTCAAAGTCGAAGGGCATCACCACCACGGAGACCAGGAAAAGCCCCTCATCATGGGCCATTTGGGCCAGCACGGGAGCTGCACCGGAGCCTGTGCCGCCGCCCAATCCCACCACCATGACCAGCAGACGCTTGTTGTTCAGCAGCTCCCGGATGTTTCCGCTGCTCGCCTCGGCAGCGCGGCGACCCACTTCGGGATCCCCACCGGAGCCCATCCCGTGGCTGAGTCCTATGCCCAGCTGCATGAACTCAACATTACCGCCGGCTTGGGCCAGCCGCTCATCCAGCGACATGATGCACATGCGCACGTTGTCTGCGCTGGAGCCGCCGAAACACTGCAGGATGTTCGCACCCGCGCCGCCGAGTCCAACGATGGCAATGCCGTATTCCGGCTGTTTTTTGGTAGAAAAAGGAAGCATGGTTTGATAGGGGAAGATCAGTTACCGGAGAGACCGAAAACGGCGTTGAAGATGCGGCGGAAGAGACCGGGGTTACTCTCCCTGCTGCTTTCAATGCAGCGCTGGGCATACCGCACCAGACCCACGGCTGTGCAGTAGCGCGGGTCGTTCAGAATCGGCGATACCTCCGAGTCCGGCATGGCAGGCTGGTTGACGTGCTTCTTGAACATCCGGGTGGCCAATTCATCCAACCCTCGCATCAGCCCGGTGCCGCCGGAGAGGTACACTTGCAGGTTGTTGCTGGGGAGCAACGCTTCCTTGGGAATAGCGGATTTGACGCCCCCGAGCGTGTCCCACAGACGCGCGCAGATGATCTCGTTGAGGCGTCCGCGGGCGATGGAGGACTCGTGCATCCCCTTTTCATCCCTGTACTGCGCGCGTGATTCGTCCTGACGGTCGCCGAAGGCGTTGCCTTCCACGCATTTCAGCTCCTCCGCCGCGCGGAAAGTGCGGCTCCCCGAAAGCTCGTTCATGATGTCGGCGTTAATGGTGTTGCCGCCCACGGGAATGCAGCCGGAGGCTATCAGCTCGCCGTTCATATAGCATACATAGTCGGTAGTCCCGCCGCCGATGTCGATGAGCAGGGCTCCGTTCCGCTTCTCTCTGGGTCCCAGCATGACCTGCGCTGTTGCAATCGGCGCAAAGACAACGTCCTCAACGTCCAGCGGTACATTGCGCACACAGTAAAGGCTGTTCTGCACGCGGCTTTGGAGGCCGTGCGCATAGTGGCAGTTCACATCCAGGGTTGTGCCGATGAGCCCCTCGGGTGAGCAGGTGGGCTCACGGCCGTCGAGGCTGTAGCCTCCCAGAACCTCATTGACCACAAAGCGACCGTTACGCTCCAGCTCTTCTCGGTAGGCCAAGGCGTTATCCCGGGCTGCCTGCATGTACTCGCGCGTGATGACGTTTTCGTTATCCGGTAAGCGATAGGAGCCCATGCGTGATTCACTGAGGAAATGCTCCCCCGTTACGGAGAGAAAGACGCGGGTAATGTCAACATCTGCCTGGTCCTGCGCCAGTTGCCATGCATCGTTCACACAGGCGCGCACCATTTTTTCATCGTAGATTTCACCCTTGCGCACACCGGCGGAGGAAACTTTCCCCACACCGATGATACTGAGGGAACCGTTTGCGTGGGTTTCTCCCACAACCATGACTGTCTTCGAAGTGCCGATTTCCAAACCGACCAAGATGGAGGACTCTGCCATATATTCAGAAAAAAGGTTACGGGGTTATTGTTTTAAGGCTTGTTTGCATTGATCCGGTGTGGGCATGGCCTGCGGGCGGATGGTCACATAGTCCACACTGTATTTTTCGGAGGGAGAAAAGAGGAAGCCGGGGGAGGTGTTGCGGACGGTGAAGGACGTGGGGCGGAAGAGCTCCAGTGCCTGGTCTGTGCTGGGATCGTATGCCTTGGCCCCGGTATAGCGCCCTGTTATCTTATATTCCGTGTTGGCATCCTTGCCCACGGTGGCGTTGGGTAAGGGGTCTTCCGGTCCACGATCCGGACAGCGGACGGTGCGTTCGTCCATCATCACGAGCTTGGCCGTGCGCCAGCTTTCCCCGGGGCGGCGCAGGTAGCCCCAAAAGCGGGTGGCGGGTATGTAGTAGCGGCGTCCGATGTAGTAATCCCCGCGGGGTTCGCCGGCAATCTCCTTTTCCCTGAGGGCAATCTGCTCGCAGTCACACCGCAGGCTGTTGCACTGCATGAGGAGCAGGGAGACGAGCAAGGCGCATAAACAGGAAATACACTTCTTCATGATGGTGGAAAGATTATCTCAATACGGCAAGGTCACGTCAAGCAAAATCCCTCATACAGACGCGAAAAGCCGCTTCTGCGGGGGCGGATGCTAGGGAGCAGGGGGGGCAGAGTAGTCCCGGGCGGCTTGCAGGCCTGCCTCCGCAGCGCGGCGGATGAGGCTCTTCCCCTGCTCGGCGTCTTTCGTTACTCCTCGGCCCTCGACCAAGCAGCGACCGTACGCAAAGAGGCAGGCCGGGTCTCCGGCATCGGCCCCCTTGCGGAGCCAGGTGAGGGCTCCCTCGGGGTCCTTGGGACCGCCGATTTCCTCGGCCAAGCAGCGGGACAGGGCACGGCAGGCGGCGGGTACTCCCTGCTCGGCGGCGCGGGTGTACCACTCGCGGGCGGACTTGAGGTTGGGCTGGGTTCCCTTGCCTGTCTCCAAGCAAACACCGAGGTTGTACTGTGCCTCCGGGTCACCGGCTTGGGCGGCTTGCTGCAGACAGCGGCAGCCCAAGGATTCGTCTTTCTCCATCCCGAGCCCATTCAGGGCCAGCAGACCCAGTTTGGCGCAGGCGGCAACATTGTCACGGCGGGTGGCTTCCTGAAGCAGGGGCTGCGCTGCAGCGTAGTCGCCGCGCTGCAAGTAGAGGTCAGCAGCCTCGCACATGGAGGGTACGTGTCCGGCGGCCGCTGCTTTGGCCTTCCAAGCCAAGGCAGCATCTCCGCTCAGCATGCGGCCCAGAGCTACCATTGCCTCGGTGTTGCCCTCCTCGGCCAGCTCGGTGTAGAGAGCCTCCGCACGGGCGGGGTCGGGTGCTGTACCGCAGCCGGCGCGGTAACATCCGGCGAGCGGCAACCGGGCGTCTTTCTGCCCGGCTTCGGCGGCTTGGCTCAGGAGGGTAAAGCCGCGCGTGTTGTCTCGATCTATGCCCTGGCCGGTCAGCAGCATCACCCCCAAGTTATAGGCGGCATCGGGGTCGTTTTGTTTGGCAGCTTGCTCGAAGTATCGGGCCGCCGCCGCTCTGTCCCCGGCTTGGAAACAGCGCATCCCCTGCACCAAGCAGGCGCGCGGATGCCCGGCGGCAGTGGCTTTCTCCAAGTATTGCAGGGCGCGGGCGGGATCTGTCTCGTTCAGCAGGTTCACGAGCTCGAACATGGCATCTGCATGACCGGCGTCCGCCGCTTGGGTCAGTTTTTCGGTGGCTTCGCTGCGGGCTGTGTCGTCCTTGGCGGTTTCCAGGGCGGTCTTGGCTTCGCAGTAGAGGGTCTCGGGGTCCGGTGCTTTCTCAACGGGGGCAGGGGGTGTCGGCTGCTCCTTTTTGTCACCGCAGGCGGTCGCCAACAGGGCCGTCAGTAGGCTTGCATACAGGGCTGTTCGGCAGATAAACGGTTTCATGTGTTTGTTTCTTGTTCGCGGCGTATGGTGCGGCGGCTGTCGGCGGCTGTCTCCAGCCAGCGGCGCAGTCCTGCCTTGTCTTGCTTGTTCAGCAGGTCGATGACGGTTTGCATCTGGCTCATGCAGTCGGACAAGGCGCGGCGCACGGCTACGTCATTTTCCCAGAGGATGTCGGCCCACATGGGGGCGGGGCCGCAGCACACGCGGGTGGTGTCTCGGAAGCCGCTTGCGGCCAGGCGTTGCAGGTCGGCCTGCGGTACGTTATCCCCCGCCGCAGCATGGGCACAGAGAGCGGCCAGAACATGCGGTATGTGTGATACGCGTGCCACGGCGCGGTCGTGGTTCTCCGGGGTCATGGCATAGGTGGTGCAGCCCAGGCTCTGCCAAAAGGCGGCCAAGCGGGCTTCCTCCTCCGCCGGTACTCCATCGGGGTTCGTGATGGCGACGGTGGCACCGCATAACAGATCCGCCGTGGCGTTCTCCACCCCGGTGGTCTCGGACCCAGCCATGGGGTGCGAGCCGATGAAGCGGTGCCCGCGTTGCGTCAGCATGGCCCCCGTGGTGCGGTGAACATAGGCTTTCACGGAGCCGACATCTGTTACCAAGGCATCGTCCGCCAAGGCGGGTAACATCTCGCGGGCCAAGGACTCAAAACAGCCGATGGGTGTGGATAAGATCACCAGCTCCGCTCCCTGTACGGCGACTTGCAGGTCGGTGTAGGTGTGCTGTGTGATGCCGCGCTCGCGCAGGTAGGCCAGCGGCTGCTCACGCCTCCCCCACACGCGCAGGTCGCAGCCGGGCATATGCTGCCGCACGGCCATGGCCACGGACCCGCCCAATAGGCCGGGTCCCACCACGGTGATGCATCTGTAGGCCGCTCGCTGCTCGCACATGGCTGCTCTCGCTGCTTAGGGCACGATAAAGATGAAATCCGTGCCCGGTACCTTCATCTTCTTGCCGCTGGGTACACGGTTGCCGTTCTTGTCGATGATACGCAGCTTGCGGCTCGGATCCAGCGGATTAATCACGCGGGTCGGGTCGCCCTCCACTTGCACGGCCACGGGTATCTGCCCGCCTTCGTTGGTGATCTTCTTGGCGGGTGCAGGCGGCGTGGGGGGCGGGGTAGTCGTCGGAGCCGGCGGGGCTACCTTGGGCGCGGGGGGCGTCACGGTCGGGGCCGGCGGCGTCACCGTGGGGGTGGTCGGCGGCGTTACGGTCGGCGTGGGCAACTTGGGTTGCTCGGGTTTAGGCAGTTTGGGCTGCGCCGGGGTGGTGGGGGTCGCAGGCTTGGTAGCCGGAGCTGTTGGCTTGGTGGCAGGCTTCGGTGTTGTGGTCGGCGGCGTAACCCGAGGCGCGGGAATCGGTGCCGTATTGGTCGCACCCGGTGCCGCCGGAGTCGTTGCTGTCGGCATCGGTGCCGTGTTCGGGGGCAGCGTTGTCTGCTGTATCGGCTTCTTGTAGGGCATGTCCGGCAGGTTCACCATCTGCACGCCGACGCAGGAGCCCAAGCAGACTCCCGTTGCCATCAAAAGGGGTATGTAGCGTCTTTTCATCGCACTCTTGTCTTTTCTCTCCTCCACCATACCCCTTTCTCTTCCCCCTGTCAACCTTAAATCGCGTCCTATCCCTTTCCTTTACTGTACAAACCGAGCCCCCGCCTACTCCCGCAGACGAGGGCTCTCCTACATTTACCGAAATATCTCCCTTACGCCTTCTGCCGACGTCTCCGCCCACACATCCCCGCCAACGCTAACAACGACAACGTCGCCGTAGTTGGCTCAGGAACCGTAACATCGGCCTTGACTTGAATGTCGCTGATGGTATATTCCTTGCCACCGGCAGAGCCTTTGGGGCCGCAGATGCTCACAACCAGTTTGTATCCCTCTCCCCACACCAAATCTTCTGAGACCCCTTCTCCGCTGGCGGTTGTGCCGAAGTTCTCCAAGGTGAATCCGAAGTTAGTTGTCGAAGACGACGAGGTGCTTCCTGTTATGCCGTTTTTACCATCGGCACCAAAGTAGGACGCAACTCTGTTTTCTGAGGCATCGTATACGCCGATGTTGGCATAATAGTCCATGCCATATGCCGCGTCGACTTTTGAGAACTGACCGGAAAGAGTGATGCTGTGAAGTGTGGTCCCGACCGTGAATGTGTCCGAACCAAACACAATAGCGAATACTTCACCGTTCAATTGAGGTCTTGTGCACAACGTAATAGATCCTGCGGTAGGGTCCCATTGACCCTCATTTGTTGTTGGCTCTCCAACAGTCGAGTAAGTATTTGTCGCCCAGTAAGCTCCCGTCGAGTATCCCTTGAAATAGTCGATAAGATTTGTGTTTTCCTGCGTGTTTCCTTCGACTCGTGGTTTGTTGATTTGAGTGAGTGTTCCTGCGCTCCCCGGAAGCGTGAGTGGCACCTCCGTAGCATACAACATGCAGCCCGGCATTAGGAGTGAAATGCAAATCTTCTTTATCATGTCTTTCGTTGATTGAGTTTCGCGAAGCCGGTCCCACCCCTCTCCGGAAATGTCCCTTCCTCGCCTGTCTGAGACCAGTGTACAGCATTCCCAATGCCGGGGTCTGCATTCCCAAAGCATACAGCATATTTGCAGATCATAAGTCATTCAAAATCAATGCTCAATGAATGTTATCGATCCTTATTGTTCTCTCGATCCTCTGAAATATGTAAGAAGGAAAAACAACGAAAAAGTGCGAAAAATCAACGATTTCCCGCTTTTCTGCTTGACTCAGCATTGGGAATGCTGTAGACTTACCTGCGGAAAGGGAGGAGATGAAAGACTCATTCCCGGGAAGAGAACATGAACAAGGTACTTACAGCAGTTTTGATTTTAGGTTCTACTCTGAGTGCGGCCGTGAGCTCGCTCTCGGATGCAACAGTGCACGGTGACAGTAATCTTACAGGGATTAGTGGGGTTTCCGGGAGTTTTTCATACACCATAACCCTTAATGCTGATGCCATGAAGAATATCCTCGGCAAGAACTCAGGTAGTGCAGTTCGTCCAATGCTTGTATGGGTGGATAATAGCTACGATATGGGATTAGCCATGGCACTTAACAATACCGGATTCGTTGGTGTTTGTGACTTCAACGAGTCTATGAGTAATCTGGACATGACAGGAGGTACAGGAGAAAGCCGTTACCCGATGACAGTGGATGGTTCTACTCCGGCTACCAATAATTTTGCGGATTCGACTGCAGGTAGTAATTTAACATCCAAATTGGGTTCCTTAACGGGGCTCGCAGTGACTTTTTCTCACTCCGATACGGTTTCATCATCACTTTATGTAACGTTACGTTTCTCGGATGGTTCGATTACTGAGCTCTACGGAACAAACAAGAACTATAAATGGAGTAGCGGAGTCGGTTCAACCGGTACAGTTAAAATTAACGAGAATTATATCGACCACATTTACCTTTTCAATGAGGCACTCTCCAAGGAGACTGCTCAGGTACTGAACAAGGAAGCAAGCGTCCCTGAGCCTACTACAGCCACGCTTTCTCTGCTGGCACTTGTCGGCTTGTGTGCGAGGCGGAGGAGGAGAAAGTAGGGAGGAACATCTTTTTTCGGTAAATGTAAAAACGTGCCCTCGGTTGCGGAAGCAATCGGGGGCATCAGAATTCCGGGAGAGTGCGGAGTGGGTAGGGCAGTGGGGTACTGCGAGGGATTGCAGCGGGGTAGGGGTTGTGGTAGGATGGGGGTGTTATGGGATTCGGAACGATATTAGGGGCAGCCACGACGGGGGCTGCGGTGGCCTCGAAAGTGATCGAGGGGCAGGCACAGAGGGCGCAGTCCAAGGCTCTGAAGCAGGCGGCGAGCACGCAGCGGGAGCTGGCGGAGCGTCATGCAGCGGCTGTGGTGGACACCGCCATGGAGAATGCGCGCCGTGAGACGCGAAATGCTCAGCAAGAGCTGGCACACGCCCGCACGGATGCCGCCGCAAGCAACACAGCGCGCGAAGGCAGTACAGCCATGCGTGAGGTCGACCTCGCTACTCGTCTGCAGGATCGCATCAACAATCAAGCCGAGGCCGCCCTTCAACAAGCGAATGCCGAGCGAACTCAAGCCACGCTGGACAGCCGCAACCTGCGCCTTCAATCCGCCAACGCCCGCCGCCAAGCTGCAGGAACCGCCGCCTCCGCCCTGGGTAGCCTGTTCAGCGGTACCGCCAAGCTACTCAGCTGAGCCACCCTCTCACTAATGGCGGGTCATCCGGGAACAATTCAGCAACTGATATGGCGGAAGGATGGGTATACAAAAAGGCACCTCCCATGGTGAGGAGGTGCCTTGGTGAAAGTAGAGGGTGATTACTTGAGAGCCGGTCCGAAGATGGAGTAGCGTCCGGCACGAGATTCACCGGTCTTAACGTTCTCCGGGAAGATGTCCGTGACGAGAGTACCGAGATCACCATCCTCGTTCTCCTTGATGGCCTTATCTCCGTGAAGGTCCTTGATGGACTTGTCGGTGAAGAGCACGAAGACGTGACCGCGGAAGGGCGTGAGGTCGAACTTGACATCCGAGCCGGACACGGGCTTGCCGGGCTCAGCGGTGGGCGTCATGACAATGGGGCAGGTGCCGCGACCGGTAACGCCGCGATAGCCATCACCCTCTGTCGACTGCATCATCACATAGGAGAAGGCATTTTCGCCTGCTTGGAGAGCCTTGCCGTTGGCCTTCTTGTTATCGCCTTCAGCGATGACACCGGCGACCTTAGCGAAGAAGATCTTCTCGGCCAAGGAGTTATCGCGCACCATGAGCTGGCGGAAGTAGCAGTTAGAGGTGTCGCCCTGCAGCGCGCCGAAGTCCTTACCGGCCTCCTCCATGCGCTCCTGCATACTCTCGGCGGTCTGATCGCTCGGATAAGCGGTCATCTCCGTGTTGAAGTCAATGAGGGCGGTGCTGATGTTGCTGAGGTTGGAGGAAGCGATCTGGCGGTCACCGTCGTTCAGGTGGTCCATGATGGGACCGTAGCCGACAGCGGCGAGGGTGCCGAGAATGGCAATCACCACAATGAGCTCGATGAGGGTGAAGCCCCCTTTCTTTCTGTAGATTTTAGGTGCTTTCATGAGAATTGATTCATTGAACACTCTCGTTATACCACGCCGATCGGCTCTTGACAAGCAGAAACGGCGAATTCATCGGTAAAATTATGACTTTTTGCCGTTCATGATGGCTTGGGCGCGCTCCTCGGCGGCTTTGCGGCGCATGCGACGGCGCACTGCCGAGACGATGATGAGCAGCAGGATGAGACCGCCACCGCCGTAGATGCACAGACGCTCCATCGTAGTCCAAGGGCGGCTCGACAGCTCCTTGCAGTAGTCGCGGATGACGGGCCAGGGCCCCTTCTCTGTCTTCACCACGGTCACCTCGGCATCGCCGTCGCCCTCGGCCTCATCGGTCTCGTCCTCCACCTCTTCGATCACCTCAGTGACCACGACCTCTTCGCTCCGGGCAGGCTTATCTGCCGACGGACGGGGACGCTCGGCGGCGCGCTTCTTGTTGGCGGCCAAGCGCTTCTCTTCATCCTGCTTGAGGAAATTGACGCTGCCGCTGTTGTCTGCGGTAGAGCCGAGCGCGGTACGCGTGACGCCGCCGGTCCACTCCCCGAGTGTGAGACGGTGGCGACTGGGCTTAGCCGCATAGAGCGAGACGCTCGTAGCCTTTTTCGCCGCATTCATCTCCACATACAGATAGCTACCGTTCTTGAGCTTCTTATACTTGCACGGGGCCAGCCCCAGCTCCTCCGCCTTCTTGGCCTTCAGCTTCTTCCACGTATCAGACTTTGTGTGCCCCAGAGCCAAGGCATCCGCCTGCGCCGTCTTCATATCCACCGGCTTTTCATACACCACATGCGCAGAAATCAGTTTGCCCTCTTGGCTCTTGGCATCGAAGTCCGCGCTCAGGATGCGCCCGCCGGATAGATACCAGGTGCGACGCACACTCAAATCCTCCAGCACCTTGAAACTGTAATCCGGCGTCAGCTTCTTGTCGGCACTGTTGCGGGTGAGCTTGACGCCGATGTTCTTAATCTCCACCCCACCCGCTGATAAGGTGCAGAGCACAAGGCTTACCAATAGAAGAAGAAAATGCTTCATATGCTTTTCATACTACCAAGAATCCCGCAGATGGCAAGCCAAAACAACCGCCCGCCCGCTTTTTTCACCCCAGCGCCCGGAGAGAAGGTGGAAAACGGAGAAAGAAAATGAATTTTGATGAGAAGGTGTGATGGAGACTTCTTGCCGCTGTGGGAGGAGGTAGCTGAAGTTTTTTTTGCGCGGAATGAACGGAAGATTAGGAAATTCTTTATCATGCTGATCTTTGACAAGATGTCAAGACGTCCTCATGATAGGTAGGTCTCGAAATTTCATTAAAACACACACCGAAGAGACCTACTACCCCGGCGGTATGCAGTCTGAAGCAAGAATGGCACGCCTACACCTTTCCGCTCCTTCCCAAAATTCCGCGTCCAAAACCTACCACCTTACTACTACCCATCACCCTCGCACTCGGTAATTACTTCCGCGCAGCTTCCCCTGCCTACCGGGGAAACAGTAGGCAGGGGGAGGGTTGGGGGAAGGTTAAAGGCGACCGTGGCAGGTGCGGGCGATGACGTCGTCCTGCTGCTTGGGGGTGAGGTCAATGAACTTGACTGCGTAACCGGAGACACGGATGGTGAAGTTCGCGTACTCCTCCTTCTCCGGGTGGGCCTTGGCATCCAGGAGACGGTCAACGCCGAAGACGTTGACATTCAGGTGGTGAGCACCTTGGTCGAAGTAGCCATCGAGCACCTGGACAAGGTTCGCGGTGCGCTCCGCATCGGAGTGGCCGAGGGCGTCCGGGTTGATGGTCTGGGTATTGGAGATACCATCGAGCGACCAGTGGTAGGGGATCTTTGCCACGCTGTTAAGGGAAGCGAGAAGCCCGTTCTGCTCGGCACCGTAGGAAGGCGAGGCACCCGGGGAGAACGGCGTGTAAGCAGGCCGCCCATCCGGCATAGCACCCGTCGCCTCACCGTAAACCACGTTGGACGTGATGGTGAGCAGCGAGGTCGTGGCCGTGCTGTTGCGGTAAGTGTGGCGGCGGCTGACCTTCTCCACAAAGGTCTTGAGTAGCCAGATACCGATCTCATCCGCGCGGTCGTCATCGTTGCCGTACTTCGGGAAGTCACCCTCCGTCTCGAAACCGGTGGTGATACCCTCCTCATCGCGCAGGATACGGACCTTCGCGTATTTGATAGCACTGAGCGAGTCGATCACATGCGAGAAACCGGCGATACCCGTTGCGAAGGTGCGGCGTACGTCCGTATCGATGAGGGCCATTTCCGCCGCCTCGTAGTAATACTTATCGTGCATGTAGTGGATGAGATTGAGCACATTGACGTAAATATCAGCGACCCAATCCAACCAGAAATCGAACTTCTCCATCACCTCATCGAAGTCGGCATACTCGCCGGAGATACGCTCCATCTTCGGCCCGCACTGGATGCGGTGCTTTTCATCGAACCCGCCGTTGAAGGCATAGAGCAACGCCTTGCCGAGGTTCGCACGCGCCCCGAAGAACTGGATCTCCTTACCCGTCTGCGTGGCAGAAACACAGCAGCAGATGGAGTAGTCATCCCCCCAAACAGGCTTCATGACGTCATCGTTCTCATACTGAATAGAACTGGTCGCCACGGAAATCTTGGCGGCGTAGCGCTTGAAATTTTCACCCAGCTTGGAAGAATAGAGCACCGTCAGATTCGGCTCCGGGGAGGGTCCCATGTTCTCCAGCGTGTGCAGGAAGCGGAAATCCGTCTGCGTCACCATGCTGCGGCCATCCATACCGATGCCCGCCACCTCCAGCGTAGCCCAGGTGGGGTCGCCGGAGAAAAGCTGATTGTAGGACGGAATGCGCGCAAACTTGACCATGCGGAACTTGAGCACCAAGTGGTCGATCAGCTCCTGCGCCTCCGACTCCGTGATGAGCCCACGCTCCAGATCCCGGCGGATGTAGATATCCAGGAAGGTCGAGATACGGCCCACGCTCATGGCGGCACCGTTCTGGGTCTTGACGGCGGCAAGGTAACCGAAGTAGAGCCACTGACAAGCCTGGTGAGCGTTGGCGGCAGGCTGTGAAATATCATGCCCGTAGATGGCCGCCATCTCCTTCATCCCCTTGAGAGCCTTGATCTGCATGGAGATCTCCTCCCGCTGGCGGATAACCTCGTCATACATGTTACCGCAGCCGCAGTTAAGCAGATCGTTCTCCTTTGCCTCGATGAGGTAATCGATGCCGTAAAGTGCCACGCGGCGGTAGTCCCCCACGATGCGCCCGCGCCCGTAGGTATCCGGCAGACCGGTCACGATATGCGTCTTGCGGGCCAAGCGCATCTCCGGCGTGTAGGCAGCAAAAACACCATCATTGTGCGTGGTGGTGTACTCTGTAAAAATGCGCTTGAGCTCCGGGGTGATGGTGTAGCCGTAGGTCTCCGCCGCCTGCACGGCCATCTTGATACCGCCGTAGGGCATGAACGCACGCTTGAGCGGCTTATCCGTCTGAATGCCCACAATCTTCTCCAGATCCTTGAGCTTCTCATCGATGTAGCCCGGACCGTAGGAGGTGAGACCGCTGACGACCTCCGTCTCGCACTCGAGCACGCCGCCGCGGGCGCGCTCCTCCTTCTGGAGCTTCTGCAGAGCTCCCCAGAGCTTATCCGTAGCCTCCGTGGGTCCGGCCAAGAAGCTCTCGTCCCCGTCGTAGGGTTGGTAGTTCGTCTGGATGAAGTCACGCACGTTGACCTCGTCCTTCCAAATGCGGCCTGAGAAACCGCTCCACTGCTCGTAGTCCTTACCGGGCTTCAGTTTCATGGTATGTGAGAATGCTGTGAATGGGGGGGATGATGCCGGCCACCGAAGCAGCCGGGATGGCGATGCGCGCTTTATACCACGCGCCGACGCGGGATGCAAGCCTTTTTTACCTCGCAGCGGTACTTTTCGTGCTCGCAGGCAGCAGAACCTCCGCCAGCGCGGCATGCAGGGCCTCTGCCGGTCCCTGCAAAAGGGAGGTAGGTGCACCGGTGCTCCAGCGCAGCAGGCGGGAGACAAAGTGCAGGTAAAGCTCCGGCTGATGCTCCGGGACGCACAGGAAGAAAATGAGCCTCGCCGGTTCCTCTGGCCAAGGAATGCCTGCCGGGGATCTTCCCACACAGAGAAGCGGCTGCTGCAGGGCCTCCACCCGGGCATGGGGCAGGGCAATACCGCGACCCAGGTAGGTGGAGATCTCCTCCTCTCGCTCCAGTGCCCAAGCCGTCAGTGTCTCCGGTCGGTATAACTGCGGGACACAGCGGCAGCATTCCGATGCCAATAGGCGGATGGCTGTGCGATAATCCGGAGCCGCCAAGGGCTCTCGGCACACAATGAGATGCGTCGGTGGAGATGAATGCATGCAGGCGCGAGAGTACCACAAGCGCAGGCGGGAAGCAAGGCGATTCCTCCGGTATGACAGGCTTGCCGCCCGGTAGACACGCACGGAAAACACCCTAAAATGCACCGCACACGCAAAGATATGTTGCACAAGGGGTCGAAATACGCTACAATGGGAGCGCAATGCTGAAGAAGACGCTACTTGTCCTGATGCTCGGCTCGGCGGCCCTGTCGCTGACCGCTCTGCCCGCCGCTGCTGTTCCCACGCTGCCGGCCGAGCAGGAGGAGGATGCCATCCCCGTGACCGAGGACGACGAGGAGGAGACCACTGTGGAGACTGTGAAGCTGGGCGGTGAGGACCGCTTGGAGGTGCACCAAGGTGTGGAACCCGGTGATGCCGACGACCCCACGCAGGCCGCTGTGGACAGCTCCGGTGACTTCGGCTTGGGAGGCGGCGAGTCCGATCGCCCTGTGCCGTCAATGCCCCCGACCGGGCTGACGGAGGACGACATGGCCGTGCAGGATCCCTCGCGTGAAACCTATGCCACCACCCGACGCAACGCCCGCACCATGTCCCTGACGGTGCCGGGGCCCCGTGGGATGGTGACGGATCGACTCGGGCGCGTGATGGCTACCTCCGAGGTGGCGTACCAGCCCGCGATCGACTTCGGGCAACTGATGGATGAGAGCGAGGCGAACATCCTGAGCATTGCGCACCGGGTGATAGACGAATTTACGAAGCGGGGGTTGAAGATGAGTGCGCTGAGCGATGAGAAAATTCTGGCACACTACAAAGACCGCCGCTGGTTGCCGTTGCCCGTAGGACCCACCGTGCGGGGAACGGCCCTGCCGCAGAAGGTTCGTGAGGCCATGGCCGCTGTGCCGTATGCCAAGTTGGTGCCCAATTACATCCGCCTTTACCCCAACAAAACAACCGCTTGTCATATTCTTGGTTATACAGGCATTAAGGCCAAACTTCCCACCGGGCCCATCAACCATAACGACCCGATTTTCGAGAACCATGAGGGCCGCGCGGGGCTGGAGCTCAAGTTCAACAAGCAACTGACGGGCCGCCCCGGGGTGTGGCGCCTGATGTTCGATGAGAACGGCAAGAAGATCCTCGATGAATTGCAGATTAAGCCCAAGGCCGGCGGCACGGTGGTGACGACCCTGAACTTGGAATGGCAGAAGGCGGCGGAGGAAGCCCTTTACAAGAACACGCACCATCGCGGGGCCTTCGTCCTCATTGATGTACACACCGGGGAGATTTTGGTGCTGGCGACGGCTCCGAACTTCGACCCGAATATCTTTATCCCGAAAATCTCCGAGGAGGACTACAAAAAACTGCGGGAGGACCCCGCAACGCCGCTTGTGAGCCGTGCCTTTGCGGGCGTGTATCCACCGGCCTCCACCTTCAAGACCATCACGGTGGCAGCCGCTCTGCGCTACGGCATCGTGAAGGAATCCACCCACATCTTCTGCCCCCACGCCATGCTCATCGGCGGTTATCGATTTGTGAACCATAGCCGTTTTGAGGGAAGCATCAACTGTGTGACGGCACTTGCCATCTCGAATAACCCCTACATGTACCAAGTGACGGCCACGATGGAGCCCGCTGTGGGGGCTGTGCGCCTGTGCGACACCGCGCGGCGTTTCGGTTACGGGGCACCCACGGGCATCCCCCTGCCGGAGAAGGCGGGCTTGGTGCCGGATGAGCACTGGATGAACCGCAACTATGGGCGTGGCTTCAAGAAGGGCGATGAGGCGAACATCTCCATCGGCCAAGGCCCCCTGTTGGCCACCCCTCTGCAGGTGGCCCATGCCTTCAGCGGCATTGCGAACGGACGCTACCTGCCTAAGCTGCACTTGGTGAAGCAGGTGCTGGATTCTGACGGCAATGTGGTCTACCAATTCCAGCCGTCCTCCCAAAGCAGTCTCAAGGATTTTGCCGGGGCATTGGTTACCGTGCGCAAGGGTACCAAGGCAGTGGTGAACGGGGGCTCCGGTCGCGGGGCTCAGCTGGGCTATGTGAGCAACGCAGGTAAGACAGGCACCGCCCAGTGGGGGCCGCCCTCCGAGGACCGCCGCTTGGCATGGTTCGCAGGCTATGTTCCGGCGGATAACCCGCGCTTTGCCTATGTGGCCCTGTACGAGGGTAACAAGGGAGAACGTATCTCCGGCGGCCGTATGGCGGCTGCTATCGTGCGCGCTTTTTTCAACCGAGTGAAGACAAGTATGCAGGAGGCCCTGAAGGAGGAGCCCGTGCTGCCCGGTGTCTCGCGTGATGAGACTGCAGAGGAGGTGTCCGAAGAGGAAGCCGAGCAGGCCGCTGCCCTGCAGCGTGTGAAGGAGGAGAACGCACGCCGCGCCCGTGAGCGTGAGCGTACCCGCCGTGAGCGCAGCGGTTGGGATGAGGAGCGTTCCCGTGATTGATTTTTCTTGATAACCGAATAAACCACTGACATGAAGAAACTGGAAGGAAAAACAGCCATTGTGACCGGTGCCGGTCGCGGTATCGGCAACGCCGTTGCGCGTCGCTTCGCTGCGGAGGGTGCCAAGGTCATTCTCATTTCTCGCAACCCCGCTTCCTGCGGTGGCGCGGCGGAGTCCATCAATGCGGACTACCCCGGCAGCTGCGTGGCGTTCCCCTGCGATGTGGCGGACCCTGAGGCCGTCGCAGCCTGCGTCAAGGCCATCCTGGCGGAGCACCCCGCCGTGGACATCTTGGTGAACAACGCCGGCATCACCAAGGACGGACTGCTGATGCGCATGAAGGACGCGGATTGGGATGCCGTCATCTCCACCAACCTCAAGAGCGTTTACCTCTTCATCAAGGCCCTGATGCGCCCGCTCATGAAGAGCCCCGCCGGTCGCATCATTAACATGAGCTCCGTGGTCGGCATCACCGGTAACGCCGGGCAAGTCAACTACGCCGCCTCCAAGGCCGGTGTCATCGGTCTCACCAAGTCCGTGGCGCAGGAGATGGCCTCCCGTAAGGTGACCTGCAACGCCATTGCCCCCGGCTTTATCGCTACCGAGATGACGGACGCCATCCCGGAGAAGGCTAAGGAGGCCATCGTTGCCCGCATTCCCCTAGCGGACCTCGGCAAGCCGGAGGACATCGCGAATGCGGCCCTCTTCCTGGCCTCGGACGAGGCGCGCTACATCACCGGCCAGGTGTTGGTGGTGGACGGCGGTATGACCATGTAACCCTTGCTCCACGCTTCCCCGGCGGGTATGGACTTTATTGTAGCGGCTGCGGCCAAGCCTTCGCTGGCTTACGCGCGGGAGGGCGTGCGCTTCTTCGAGGAGCGCCTGCGCCCCCTCGGCAAGGTCGAGCTGCGCTATGTGAAGGCCGGCCCGTCGGAGGAGGTGTCGCGCCGCTTGCTGGATGCCACCTCCGGCTGCCTGCGCATTGCCTTGGACGAGCGGGGCGAGAACTGGACCACACGCCGCTTCGAGGCCCTGGTGCGTGAGTGGCAGCTCCGCGCCGTCAAGCATGTGGCCTTCCTCATCGGCGCGGCGGACGGCCATACCCCGGCCCTGCGCCGCGCCTGCGATTTCTGCATGTGCCTGGGCTGCCACACCATGCAGCACGAGCTCGCCCTCGTCGTCCTCCTCGAGCAGCTTTACCGCGTCCACACCCTCCTCGCAGGCTCGCCCTACCACCGGGATTGAGAACAGACAGAGGAATTTATCTCTCATGCACTATGATCTCGTGGGGCGCGTTCTAAATTATGCTATGAAAAAAAGAGGTCTGTTATGAAAAAAAAGTCTTGACTTTTATCCCTAATGTGCTTTAATGAGCTTGTCATGGCACGCTGACGCCTCTGCTCTTGCCCAGTGCAGGACTATGCGCAACAAAGCGTGCCTTTATTTTTATGAGCAAGATCCCATACGATCATCCGTTTCAAGATTATGGCGAATTGACTTCACTGCTCGTTGAGAAGGGGATATTCGGAGATGTCGCCTTCATATGCGAAAGACTGAAAGAGGTTGGGTATCAAAGGCTAAGTGCTTATTGGATTACTTTTACTGATCATGACGGAAGAATACCCGTAAATTTCGATTTCGTATGGCGAATTTATTGTTTTGATAGAAAAATACGAGCTTTGCTTCTGGAGGCATTAGAACGGATTGAGATCGCTGTTCGTAATCGATTAGTTCACTTTTTTGCGAAGGAATATGAAGCTTTTGGCTACCTTAATCGAGAAAACTTTCCCGGGCTATCAGATAAGGACTGGAATGTGTGGTATCAAAAGCAAATCAATGCAGCACGTTACAGCAGGTCAAAGATGGTGATTGATTTCTTTAATAAGTATTCGGATGAGTATCTTCCCATATGGATTGCGTGTGAATTAATGGACTTTGGTTCAACAGTGGTTTTCTATGATGGAGTGGAACAGAAAATACAAAAGGTTACGTCACGCTCCTTCAATATCGGTCAGCCGCGAATCATGCTTTCATGGCTTCGCTCATTGAATGATGTGCGGAACGCCTGTGCCCATCATAATCGTGTGTGGAACCGAGCATGGGTGAAACAACCTTCTATTCCTAAAAAGGACAAGGCTTGGACTGTGTCGTACAATCAATGTTCCGGGCAATGGGAACAGGTACAAGCTCCATCGAGGAAAGACATCAAAGCAGGATTTGATATTACGAAAACAGGTATTATGTTGACGCTGTGCCAAATCCTGCTGATGCGGATAGATCCTAAGAACGGGTGGAAAGAAAAACTTCTGGATGTCATAAACAATCCTGCATATTCAGATATTAAATTATCAATGATGGGCCTGCCCGACAAATGGTATAAGCATCCCCTATGGAGCTAGGAGCAGTTACAAGACAGGACTACCCCGAGAAGAAGCGTATGGCCGAACCCTGCTACTGAGCTTTTCCTGCGAAATCTGAATGCGTTCCTGATTGAGAAGAGCCCCAGAAATCATCATGTGACTTATTTTGCTTTCAATTAGTTTCTGTTTCTGCTGTTTTGGCCCCAAGGGTGGATTGTCCATTGAATATCATGAAGACTACCCTGCTTACACAGCTTTTGCTGACGACGACAGTGGCCTCGTCTGTGCCTCTTTTTAGATGATCGAGACTGACCTGAGAACGGGAGGAGACTCAGTGACGTTTTTTTGAAGTGAATAGAAAATAGACTTGTCAAGGGTCGGTTATGGGAATAGAATATATAAAGTGAATGAAAACGAGAAACGCTCTGTTATTTGAGAAAGGTTTGCTGCGGGAGGTGGATGAATTTGCTTTCCGCCGAGGTCGAGTTTTGGCCGGCAAGTGGACTTTTTACCTCATATTGGGTGAGCTGCAAGCCGTTCCGGGTACGCTGTGTGCAGCCCATGACGATTTGCAGAAAATCAAGGCTTGGATGGAAGCCGTAGCCCGCGATGAACGCCATGCTTCGGTAACCTTCGGTTCGGGTGCCGGCCTGACCTGCGACATAACGGACATTCCGGAGTCAGCCGTGAAGAAGTCCTACCGTTATTTAGATGAGGAGCATCCCTCCCCCATCGCTCTGCTGACCGTAACGGATGATCACGGAAGCTCCCACTCGGCTGTGCTCAAAATCAAGCACTTCATCAACTACCTGTACGTCGCTATTCTGTTCATGTCCTTTCGCAAGGAAGACAACATGAAAGAACAGTGGTATGCCTACACCCCCAAGTATAGGGAGTCGGAGGAATTTCGAACACTCATCCGAGAGCACCCGTACTACCATCAGGATCTGCAATCCTCGGCTTTGGTAGAGTGGTACCTTCAATCCACAGAATGCTACTTCGTGGCAAAACCTCAGTTCCGCTACGCCATGCCTTGTGCCTACTTGGTCAACATGTGGGTAGACTTCGGTTGCATGTTTTGGGAGGAAACGAAGGGTATGTCAATCGGGGAGTACTCCTATCTGCACATTAATGATCTGCAGTTCGATTTCTCTGATATCGACGGACTGGATGCATGGATTAAGGATTTTCACCGCCTGGCAGAACGCTCCATGAAGGTCGATGGCTTCGTTAGTGCCAGGCTATCCCATACCATCAAGGCATGGCATCTCCGTGGCTACAAGATAGCTCAGGAAATACGCAAGCGGCTGCCGCTGA
Source organism: Akkermansia sp. (assembly GCA_022787425.1). Taxonomy (GTDB): domain Bacteria; phylum Verrucomicrobiota; class Verrucomicrobiia; order Verrucomicrobiales; family Akkermansiaceae; genus Akkermansia. Next base: position 175,008 of record JALFWB010000011.1, on the reverse strand, counting down.
ACGTCATTCTGATCTACCAACAAGCATTCGATCTTTCCTTCCGCCAGCGTTACTACAGAAGAGACTTAGGCAGGGTCCTATTTCCCCCCGCGCTCCTGAAGTCGTCCTCCGAATGACCCTCCGGAAATTGGACATGGGCTTGCCTTATGCATGCGGCTCCTCTCTGGAGGGGTGGATGCAGAGAGAGCCGCAGGAGGAGGTCTCCTGCAGCTCGGGAAAAGTAGGGAAGGGGGAGATTACGCCTCGGCGGACTCTGCGGGCGGCTCGGGCGCGGGTGTGGGCTCGGCGGCAGGAGCGGGGGTCTGCTCGGTTTCCTCGGACTTCTCGCGGCGCTCGCTGGCAGCACTCACCATCATTTCGCGGCCCATGAAGGGCTGCCCGTGCAGCACCTCTGCTGCGCGGCGTGCGTCCTCCAGACGGCACATTTCTACGAAGGCGTAGCCCTTGCTCTTGTAGGTACGCGGGTTGTAGATCACCTCCACGCTGCGAACATTGCCGAAGCCCTTGAAAAGGTCCTCCAGCTCGGCCTCGGTAGCCTCGTAGGAGAGATTGCCCACGTAAAGTCGGCCGTTCTGGGTCGGCGGGGTGGAGTTCGGGCGCTTCTTGCGCGGGGCGGCGGGATTGCCGGCGGCTTGGTTTTGGGCGGATTTCGCGATGCGCACCCTCTGTTTGGGGGCCTGTTTGTTGGACCCGGAAACCTCCTTGGGTTGGTCTTTTTTGAGAGAGTCCTTCTTCTTGCCGATGCCGAAGAAGCTCAGGATACGACGCAGCAGAGAGGGCTTCTTTGCGGGGGCCTGCTCCGGGCGGGGCATGCGGTGGCGGCGTTTGTTGCTGTTGTAGCGACGCCGGCGTGCACCCTGACCCTGTCTGCCTTGAGTATGGTGTTCTGCCATGTGTGAGTTAATGTTGATATGTGTGTGGTTTATGGCGCGCGCGGACCGACTGCTCCTCAAACGCACCCGGTCGCACGGCAAATGGGGGCGAACGGCCGTCCCTCCCCTCGTTGCTTCAAAACGGGTGGACACAGCACGTCCTTTCATTATTCTACGCAAGCCCCACCCCCATGCAAGCAAAATGTGTGCCATAACGGCACTTTTTTGTGCCGAATCCGGAGCCTACCCCGCCGCCGATTTGCCCGAATGCCGCCGCACAAAAGGATTGACAAGCGGCGGAGTGGGGGGTAGACTGGGGCGTATGACCGAGAGCGCAGCATATAAGGTGGCCGACATCAGCCTGAAGGATTGGGGTCGGAAAGAGATTGAGATTTCCGAGTACGAGATGCCGGGCCTGATGGCCTGCCGAGAGAAATACGGTCCGCAGCAGCCCTTGGCCGGTGTGCGCATCTCCGGCTCGCTGCACATGACGATTCAGACCGCCATTCTCATCGAGACCCTGGTGGCCCTCGGCGCGAAGGTGCGCTGGGCCAGCTGCAACATCTTCTCCACCCAAGACCACGCCGCCGCCGCTATTGCCGCAGCAGGCGTGCCCGTGTTTGCCTGGAAAGGCGAGACACCCGAGGAGTACTGGGACTGCACCTGGAAAGCCCTGTGCCACGAGGACGGTCTGGGCCCGCAGTTGATTGTTGACGACGGCGGCGACGCCACGCTGCTGCTGCACAAAGGCTACGAGATGGAGGAAGGCGACCCCTGGGTGAACACCCCCGGCGGCAGCGAGGAAGAGCGCGTCATTAAGGCCCTGCTCAAGCGCATCGCCGCCGAGCAGCCCGGAATCTTCCACCGCTGGGTGCCCGAGGTGAAGGGCGTTTCCGAGGAGACCACGACCGGCGTGCACCGCCTCTACCGCATGGAGCGCGAGGGCCGGCTGCTCTTCCCCGCCATCAACGTGAACGACTCCGTCACCAAGAGCAAGTTTGACAATCTCTACGGATGCCGCGAGAGTCTTACGGACGGCATCAAGCGCGCAACGGACGTGATGATAGCGGGCAAGGTAGCCGTCATCTGCGGTTATGGTGATGTGGGCAAAGGTTGCGCGCAGGCCCTCCGCGGGCTGGGCGCGCAGGTCATCGTGACCGAGGCCGACCCCATCTGCGCCCTGCAAGCCGCTATGGAAGGCTACCGCGTGCTGACCGTGGAGGATACGCTCGGCACGGGTGACATCTATGTGACCTGCACCGGCAACTGCGACATCATCACCCTGGAGCACATGGAGCGCATGAAAGACCAGGCCATCGTCTGCAACATCGGGCACTTCGATAACGAGATTCAGGTGGCCCGCCTGCAGGCCCGCGAGGGTATCGTCTGCACGAATATCAAGCCGCAGGTGGACAAATACACCTTCCCGGACGGACACAGCCTGTATCTGCTGGCCGAGGGACGCCTGGTGAATCTGGGCTGCGCGACCGGGCATGCTTCGTTTGTGATGAGTAACAGCTTTACCAACCAAGTGCTCGCCCAAATGGCCCTGTGGGAGCAGCGCGAGACAGCCGAGGTGAAGGTGCAGGTGCTGCCCAAGAAACTGGACGAAGAAGTGGCGCGGTTGCACTTGGCCAAGCTGGGGGTGCACCTCACCACCCTCACGCAGAAACAGGCCGATTACATCGGTGTGCCGGTGGAGGGACCCTTCAAGAACGACGCCTACCGCTATTGATACCCGGAAGCCATGAGCACAGAGCTGCAACGCGAGCTGGACTGGCTGTACTCCACCCAGCTCTTCGGTATTAAGCTGGGGCTGGAGGGCATCACCCGTCTGCTGCGCGAGCTTGGCGTGCTCTACCCGCGCGCGCGCGTTATCCATGTAGCAGGCACGAACGGCAAGGGATCTACCTGTGCCTTTGCCGAGAGCGTGGCGCGCGCGGCCGGTTACCGCACGGGACTCTTCACATCGCCGCACTTGGTGCGCTTCAATGAGCGTATTCGGGTGAACGGAGAGATGATACCCGATGACGCCGTGGTGTGGCTGGTGCGCCTGCTGCGCAAGACCATCGAGCCGTGGGAGGTGAAGCCCACCTTCTTTGAGCTGGTGCTGGCCTTGGCGATGCTGTGGTTCCGAGAGTGTGAGGTCGACCTCATCGTTCTGGAGACAGGTATGGGAGGCCGGCTGGATGCTACCAACGCCGTACCCAAGGACGTTGCGGTGCTCACACCCATCGGTCTGGACCACACGCAGTACTTGGGCGACACCCTCTACAAAGTGGCAGGGGAGAAAGCAGCCATCCTCGCTTGGCATCGCCCCGCTGTGTCCGCCCCGCAGTCGCCGGAGGCATGGCGGGCCATCCACGAGGCAGCACAGACCATGGACACCGAGTGCCGCATCGTGTCCGAGCCCCTCACGCAGCCGCTCGGCCTGCGCGGTGAGCACCAGCGGCACAACGCTGCCTTGGCCGTGGCAGCCCTGCGCACCCTGCCGGGTTTCCTGTGCTCGGAGGCCGAGCTGGCGGAGGGCCTTCGACGCGTGCAGTGGCCCGGCCGTTTTGAGGAAATAGCCCCCGGGGTGATTCTGGACGGCGCGCACAACCCGCACGCCATGCGCGTGCTGACCGCCACCTGGCGCCGCGAGTTCCCGGGGCAGAAGGTCCGCTGCGTCTTTGCGGGCGCGGCGGATAAGGCCCTGGATGAGGTGCTGGAGCTGCTCAGCCCCCTCGTGGAGGAATGGGTGCTGCCGCCCGTGCAGTCCCCGCGTATCCTGCCCCCCGTCGAGCTGGCGGAGAAGGTGCGCCGTGTCTCCTCTGCCCCCGTGAGCACCCCCGCTACTTTGGCCGAGGCCGTGGCTGCTCTGCCGCCCCGCACGCTCATCTGCGGCTCCTTCTTCCTGCTCGGGGAGGTGAAGGCGCTGCTGCAGCAAGCTCCCGATTTTCGCGCTACAGCCCAGTGAATTGCCCGAAAATCAGCGAAAAAATGCCCCTTTGCCATAAATTTGTCTTTACAAATGGTTGAAAAGGAGTATAATGTGCGCCCGATACAGCAGATTTTAACCTAAAACGAAGACACAACATGAAAGTTCTTTCCTCACTCGCCTCCATGAAGCGCCGCCACGCTGACTGCCAGATCGTGAAGCGCAAGGGTACGCTTTATGTCATCTGCAAGAGCAATCCTAAGTTCAAGGCTCGCCAGGGTTCTACCGCCGGCACTCGCCTGAGCAAGAAGGGTGTCAAGTAATTCCCCTCTTCCCGCGCATGCCCTGCGCGTGCGCATGTCATAGCGATTTATGATAAGGACCGGCGTTTCCGCGCCGGTCTTTTCTTTCCACCATGTCCTGCACCGTCCGCACCCATATTTTCCGCATCGGCGATTTCACCTTCGATAACGGTGAAACCCTGCCCGGCATTCAACTGGCGTATGAGACCTACGGCACCCTGTCGCCGGAGAAGGACAACGCCATCCTGCTCTTCCATGCCCTGACCGGCAGCCACCACGCGCACGGCTACAATGATGACCTGCCCGAGGCGGGGCGTTATTGGCGGCCGGAGAACTACGAGGGCTGGTGGAATAACATGATCGGGCCCGGCAAGCCGCTGGACACGAACCGCTATTTCATCATCTGTGCTAACTTTTTGGGAAGCTGCTACGGTAGCTCCGGGCCCGCCTCCATCGCCCCGGACGGCAAGCGCTGGGGTAACCGCTTCCCCTTGGTGAATGCCTGTGATCAATCGCGCGCCCAAATGCTGCTGCTGGACCATCTGGGTATTGATAAAGTGGCCGTGGTGGGGCCGAGTCTGGGCGGGATGATCTCCCTGGTGCTGGCCTACCATTTTGCGGAGCGCGTGCGCAGCGTTATCATCATTGCGGCTTCCTGCAATCCGACCATCGAGCACCGCCTCGCGGGCTTCGAGCAGATTGCTGCCGTGGAGATCGACCCCAAGTATCGCGGTGGGGATTACCCGGAGGACGACCCGCCCAACCGTGGGCTGGCTCTGGGGCGCATCATCAGCCACAAATTTTTCGTCTACCAGCGCGGACTGGAGAAGCGTGCGCGCAAGGGGGTGAGCGATCGTAAGGGTGTGCTGGAGTGGTATATGCCTACCCGCAACACGGAGAGTTATATGCTGCACCAGGGAACTAAATTTGCTCTGCGATTTGATGCGAATTGTTACATCCGCATCATCAATATGTGGTCCGGTTTCGATCTGTGTGCCTTTACGGGGACGAAGAAGCGCGATGAGGTGTTCGCGCGTTTTGCGCAGCACGGCATCCCCTTCATGCTGTTTGCCATCAATACGGATTGCTGCTTCAAGCCGCGGGATATATCGAACTTCCACCGCTGCATGGTGAAGAACGGCGTTGACTGCGGCTATGCCTGCATCCGCTCGGAGAAGGGACACGATTCTTTCTTGTTAGAGCCGGAGCTCTACGAAGCAGGCATTGCCGCTTGCTTGGCACGCCATTGAGGGAGCCTCACTCTGCGTTGCTGAAGGAGAACTTGCCCAGCCCGCTGCTGAGGCGGTACTGCGCCTTGCCGAACTCGGCCATGGCGGAGGAAGCAATGAGCGCGCAGCGGTTGCTCAGCTCCGGCGTGGGCGGGAACAGGCAGGTGAAGATGTCCCAGAGGAAAGTCATTTCGTTGCGGAATTGGTGGGCCTGGATGATGAAACGGCGGCAGCCGGCGGCATACAGGGCTTTCGCTTCGTTGCGGGTCAGGGCGCAGACGGCCTTCTGTTTCAGCTCGTCGGGGTGTACTTTTTCGCAGCCGGTTCGGGCTAACAAATCCGCCCGCCGCTGCATGAGCACGGCATCGTAGGGGTGCTGTCGCATGGCGGTCAGCAGTTGCAGGTGCTCGCGCCGCACGGGGCAGGTGCGCAGGCAGGCGTCGTTCAGCACGGCGGTGCATTTCCCGAGTTCGGTAATGCCGCCGTACACGGAAGGACGCGCCGCGTCTGCGGGGTGCAGGTCCACGAGGGCGTATTGCTCCAGCCATTTGTTATACATGGCAGCGGAGCGGCGGCCCTGTGCCGTCACGGCGCGGTTGTGGTGGCAGCGGAGGGGCAGCTTGGGCCAGCGGCTGCGGATGTGCTCTGCCAGGCAGTCGCTCGCCACGCACACGGCGTTCAGTCGCACGCGGTCGCGGTCATACAGTTCCTGTACCAGACGATTGGAGTAGGCGTCCTCCAGTATCTCCGGGGTAATGAAGGGGTTGTCAAATACCAGAATCACGCCTCTGTTCTGCTTGGCGTAGGCCTCCAGCAGCTCGGCGTAGCGTTGCAGGGGCAGGGGACGCCGCTGCACAAACCAGTCCAAACTCCACAGGCAGGGCACGCTGCCTGCTACCTCTGCCACGCGGCGCACGCCTAAGTAGTCCTCCAGAAAGCGCGCGATGGTCTGCAGTGAGGTGTCGAAACGGAAGGCCCCGCCGAGTGTCCAACGGGCCTCCGGCAGAAAGTCGTCAACCAGGTAGCGGAGGTTGCGGATGGCCTCTTCATTGCTGATGGTGGGGGCGTTGCTCATGCTGTTTCGTCAGGTAAAAGGGATTCCCAGAAGCGGTGACCGAGGGCGTGCATGGCGTTCTCGTCCGGGCCGTCGTTGCGCCAGGCCAGGCGGATGAGGTCGAAGAGGATACCGGAGGCGTTGGCGTGGCCGCGCCCTTGCAGCTTGAAGTGGCGGAAGCCCATGTCACGCAGGCGTTGAATCTCCGGCGTGTTGAGGGCGAGTACGCCGTGTTTGGCATCCGTGAGCAGGGTGTACAGGCTGCGGCAGCCGTTGCTCGCCTGCCGTTTGTCGAACTCATCGTTGTCCGCATTCAGGAAGTCCTTGGCCTGGCGGGAGAGGGCGGCGTAGTGCAGGTGGCGGATGGGACACTGCCGCACGCAGTATTCGTTAATCAGGAGGATATAGCGCTCTTTGTCCTGCAGTTTTTCCAGCAGGGGATAATTGAGCACGTCGTCCGGGTGCACCATCACTTCATCATATTCTTCTGCCAGTCGACGGTAGACCTCTTCCTTGCCGCGTCCGTGCTCGTTGGTGATCTTGAGGATGGAAGAGACGAGCCGCAGGTCCGGGTAGTTGCGGCGCACATGGTCGCGCAGCACATCACTGGCGGCGATGACGGCGTTGCGTTTGCCGGGGTTGTGATTCGTGCAGAAGATGAGCAGGGCCTCGCCCAATTTGTCGTTCAGGTCTTTCTCCTGCAGCAACAGGTTGGTGAAGGTCAGGTACATGGCGATGCCGCGCTGCTCGTAGGCCAAGCCGGCGGTGCGGATTTCCTCGGCATCGCGTAACAAATGCTTGAGCACGCGCCCGCTGTTCCACACGCACAGCGGCGCCCCATGCACAATCCGGAAGGGCTCATAGCCCAGCAGCAGCTTGCAGAAGTCGTAGAAGGCGATCAGCTCGCGGTCGTTGACGAACGCGCCGGACACATCCCAAACGGCATCCGGCCATCCGGGGTTCTTGTAAACACTGTCTCCCATCGCCCCCAGTATAGCACAGCTCCTCCCCCTGCGCAAGCGTAAACCCGCTTCCCGTTGCTTTCGAAATGCCCGGAAATCGGAGCCGTGCAGATGTGGTGCGAGGCTTCCCGCCGCTGAGCTGGGTTCCCCAATACTCCCCGGTGTTACAGGGTGATGCCGAGTTGCTCCGGAAGGGCGATGCGGGGGCGTTCGGTGAGGATGTCCCCCCCGTGGCTGCCGACGGCGACGGTGTGCTCGAAGTGCGCCGCCGGGCTGCCGTCTGTCGTTACGGCGGTCCAGTTGTCCTTCAGCACCTTCACCTTGTAGCTGCCGAGGGTGATCATGGGCTCGATGGCCAGAATCATGCCGCGCTTGAGGCGGGGCAGGGGGTAATGAGGGCGGTAGTTGGGGATCTGCGGTTCCTCATGCAGGTGGCGGCCCACGCCGTGACCCACGTATTCGCGTACAATCCCGAAGCCGAAGGGCTTCACGAAGTCCTCCACCGCGCCGCAGACATCGGCCAGCGAGTTACCCTGGCGCGCCTGCGCAATCGCGCGGAAGAGGGCCTCCTCCGTCACGGCCAACAGCCGCGCCGCGTCCTCGCTCACCTTGCCCACGGGCACGGTCATGGCATTGTCCCCGTACCAGCCGTCCACGATGGCCCCGGCATCCAAGCTTACGATGTCGCCCTCCCGCAGCACGCGGCTGCCGCCGATGCCGTGCACCACCTCCTCGTTCACGGAGATGCAGAGCTGCCCCGGGTAGCCGCAGTAGCCGAAGAAGGCATTGCCGCACTTCTCGCGCGCGAAGAGCTCCGCCGCATAGCGGTCGATCTCCCCCGTTGTCACGCCGGGCTTCACCAGCGGCATCAGCTCCATCAAGATGCGGGCGGAAACCTCCCCCGCCTTCCTCAGCTTTGCAATCTCACTCGGGTTGCGTACAGGTATTTTATCTGCCATCGTCTTATCTCCTTTCCCCCATTATACCACCCTGCACCCCCTTTTGCAACCCCGACAACCCGGAAAAACGGCCTCTTCCGGCAGGAACATCTCTTCATACGGTGGCGTTCGAGGGAAATGGGCTTGAAGTGCGGAGGGGAGTGTGGTAGAATGGGGGCGCTTAACCGAACAAAACAGACATGGCGACACAACTTGAGCAGCTGAAGCAGTATACCACCGTGGTGGCCGATACGGGTGATTTTCGTCAGATGGAGGAATTCACTCCGCAGGATGCCACAACGAATCCTTCTCTTATTTTGGCGGCGGCCAACAAGCCGGAGTACCGCCCCATCATCGACGGCGTAATTGCCTCCTTTGCGGACAGCCCGCTGAAGGGCAAGGAGCTGATTGACGCCGTGATGGACCGCGTGATCGTGGCCTTCGGTCTGGAGATTTTGAAGCGAGTGCCCGGCCGCGTGTCGAGCGAGGTGGATGCGCGCCTGTCCTTCGACACGGAAGGGACGGTGGCCAAGGCCCGTGACATCATGGCCCTGTATGAGGCTGCCGGGGTGCCGCGCGAGCGCGTGCTCATCAAGATAGCCTCCACCTGGGAGGGCATTCGCGCCGCCGAGATTCTGGAGAAGGAGGGCATTCACTGCAACCTGACGCTGCTCTTCAGCCAGGTGCAGGCCGTGGCCTGTGCCGAGGCCGGCGTGCGCCTCATCTCCCCCTTCGTGGGCCGCATTCTGGATTGGTATCGCGGCGCGACGGGCAAGGAATACACCGCTGAGGACGACCCCGGCGTGGTCTCCGTGCGCACGATTTACACCTACTACAAGAAGTTCGGCTATCCCGTCCAGATCATGGGTGCCTCCTTCCGCAACAAGGGCGAGGTGCTGGCCTTGGCAGGCTGCGACCTGCTGACCATCTCCCCCGCGCTGCTGGCCGAGTTGGCGGCGGACGACAGCCCCGTGCAGCCCGTGCTGAATGAAGCCGCAGCCAAGGCAGCGGACATCGAGCGCATCCCGGCGGACGAGAAGAGCTTCCGCTTCCTGATGAACGAGGACGCCATGGCCACGGAGAAGACCGCCGAGGGCATCCGCCGCTTCTCCGCCGACATTCGCAAGCTGGAGGCCATGCTGGCCGATATGCTCGCGAAGGCTTGAGCCACTCCCGGACGACATCATCTTACCCGCCCCGTCCCGCGAAAAACTGCGGGCGCGGGGTGTTCAGTTGTCGCGCGGGCACAATTTAGCCTTGCCCGGCGGCCCGAACAGTGCTAGAATAGCATCGCTATGTTCTACATCACGACAGCAATCGATTACACGAACGGAAAACCCCACATCGGACACGCCTACGAGAAGGTGCTGGCAGACGTGCTGGCACGTTGGCACCGAATGTGCGGGGAGGAGACGTATCTGCTGACCGGTGTGGACCAGCACGGCCAGAAGGTACAACAGAAGGCGGAAGCGGAGGGCATCACCCCGCAGGAATACGCCGACAAGGTGACGGAGCGTTTCATCGCCCTCTGGAAGCGACTGGGCATAGCCTATGACGGTTGGGCCGCCACCACGGACCCGCGGCACGAGGCTTGTGTGCAGAAAATCCTCTGCGACCTGCGGGATAAGGGTTGCCTGTACAAAAAGACCTACAAGGGCTTCTATTCCGTGCGCCAGGAGCAATTCCTGACCAACAAGGATCGCAATGAGCAGGGCGAATTCGGCGAGGAATGGGGCGAAGTCATTGAGCTGGAGGAGGAAAACTGGTACTTCAACCTCAGTGCCCATGTGGCTTGGCTGCGCGAGTTCGTAACCACCCACCCCGACTGCGTGCAGCCGGAGTTCCGCCGCAAGAACCTTCTGCAGGCCATTGAGCGCGCGGAGGGGACGGATCTGTGCATTTCCCGCCCGAAGGAGCGTCTTTCTTGGGGGATTCCCCTGCCCTTCGACCCGGATTTCGTGACCTATGTGTGGTTCGATGCCCTCATCAACTACATCTCCTTTGCCGGTTATCTGGCTGAGGAAGGGAGCAATCTGCCGGAGTTCGATAAACTGTGGCCGGCGGCCCTTGAGGTCATCGGCAAGGACATCTTGGTGCCTGCGCACGGCATCTACTGGTTCTGCATGCTGCATGCCATGGGCTTCACCGACGAACAGATGCCGAAGCTGCTGGTGCACGGTTGGCTGAACATCAAGGGTGAGAAGATGTCCAAATCCTTGGGCAACGTGGTGGATCCGAACGACATCTGCGACACGCTGAGCGCGGACGCCCTGCGCTACTACCTGGTACGCGATACCAAGACGGGCTACGACAGCGACTACGATGCGGACCGCATGAAGTCCATCTACAACACGGAGCTGGCCAACGACCTAGGCAACCTCTGCAACCGCACGCTCAACATGTGCCTGCGTTACTGCGGCGGCATCGTGCCCGCAGCGGTAGGCGATGACGAGGTGTCCGGCGCGCTGCGTGAGGGCATGACGACCACGGTGGCGGAGTTCACGCGCCTGATGAATGAGTGCAACACGGCGGATGCCCTGGGCAAACTGGTGGAGCAGGTGGGCCGCTGCAATGCCTACATCGAGCAGAAGAAGCCCTGGGTGCTGGCTAAGGACGAGGCATGCGCCGAGGAGCTTCAGCGCACGCTGCTGCACCTGTTGGAGTGCTGCGCCCAAGTGGGTTACCTGCTGGGCTGCGTGCTGCCGGAGGCCTCGGCTCTCATCCTGAAGTACCTTAACGCTGACATGAGCGGCATCACCCCGCAGACCCTGCAGTGGGGCGTGATGAAGCCCGGTCACTCCGTGGCGCAGGAGATCGGCCCGGTGTTCCCGCGCCTCATGACGGAAGAGGAGCGGCAGAAGATGGCCGAGCGCGCCGCCAAGGCCGCGGCCAAGGCTGCCCGAAAGGCTCAGCAGAAGCAACAATAACCCCCAACGCACGGACTGACTATGGGCGGGCTGATTATTTCGCCGAAGGCACGGATTTTTCACGGGCACGATTGGGTGTACGGCACCGAGGTGCGCAACGTCTACGGCAACCCGGCACCGGGGGACGTGGTGGCCCTCAAGGACCAGCGGGACCGCTATCTGGGCTCTGCCATGTACAACCCGCACTCCCAGATCGTCGCGCGCCGCTTCTCCCGCCGCAAACAGGATCTGGACCGGGATTTCTTCGCCCGGCGAATCTCGCAGGCCATGCTGCTGCGCGAGCGTCTGCTGCCCGGCGAGGAGCTGATGCGCTTGGTGTGGAGCGAGAGCGACGGCCTGCCCGGTCTCATCGTGGACCGCTACCGGGATGTGCTGGTGGTGCAGACCCTGACGCTGGCCATGTACCTGCGCCTGGGGCTCATCCGTGACATTCTGGGCGACCTGCTGCAGCCGCGCTGCATCATCGTGCGCAATGATTCGCCCATGCTGGTCGCCGAGGGGATCTCGCAGGAGGTGTACATCGCCGCAGGTCAGGAGCCGGAGCCATTCCCCGCACAGGCGCGCGGAACCACCTTCTTGGTGAATACCGCCACCGGCCAGAAGACGGGGCTGTACCTGGATCAGATGCAGAACTACCGCGAAGTGGCCGAGTTCGCCCGAGGCCGCCGCGTGCTGGACTGCTTCTGCAACCAGGGCGGCTTCGCCTTGGCCTGCGCCCGCGCCGGGGCCGCCTCCGTGACGGCCGTAGATATCTCTGCTGATGCGGTGGAGGCCGTGCGGCGCAATGCCGAGCTCAACGGCGTACAGGTCAACACCGTGCAGGAGAACGCTTTTGACTTCCTGAAGCGCGAGAGCGACTTGGTGCGCGAGGGCGGCGAGCTGAAGTGGGACATGATCATCCTGGACCCACCCAGCTTCACCCGCAACAAGAAGAGTCTGGCCGGGGCCCTGCGCGGCTACAAGGAGATTCACCTGCGAGCCATGAAGATGCTGCCCGTCGGCGGCGTTCTCTCCACCTTCTGCTGCTCGCACCACGCCGGAGCGGATCTCTTCCGCAAGACGATTGCCGATGCCGCCGTGGACGGTCACTGCACCCTGCGCCTGGTGGCCAATCACGGGCAGAGCCCGGACCACCCCGTGCTGCTGAACATCCCCGAGACGGAGTACCTCAAGGGCTTCACTTTCGAGATGGTTCCCGGCCGCTGAACGTACTTTCGGAGCGCTGCGGGGGTGCTTCTGTCCCTTTCACCCCCCCGCAGCGGTCCCGAATTAAGGAAAAAATCACCTTTTTTTGCCCCGAACCTGCTTTTTTGATTGCCAAGGCGCAGAGAATGGTATAAAAAAGAAAGGTACATTCGCAACTCACTAAACTTACACCATGTGGAAATACATCACCATCTTCGCATACATCGGCCTCGCGTTCGGTGCATTCGTCTTCTACAAGAACTTTGATGCCATGGTCTCGGAGAAAGGTGCCGAGACCGTGGACGGCGAGATCATCACCCTTCAGGAGCGCTTCCTGACCGCCATCGAGAAGAACAAGCAGCGCGACTTCAGCGAGACAACCCAGCGCTACGCCGAGATGCGCGAGGCGTGGTACAAGTCTGAGGTGGAGTACTACGACAAGGTAACGCAGCGTGCCAAGGAGCTCAAGGAGCAGTACGAAAGCGAGACGAACGCCACCCGCGAGAAGAACCGCGCTCTTCAGGAGGACATCGACCGTCTGAAGAATGAGCTGGATAAGACCAAGCGCGAGTTGGCCGCCATCATGGAGATGGAGGTCTCCGATGACTTCAACATGGCTGAGTTCGGCAAGACGGTGGCTGCCCTGAAGCACAACAACGATACGACCGAGCTGAAGGTGGCCGATGAGTCGAAGCTCATCGAGAACCTCGACGAGCAGAACAAGCGTCTGAGCTCCCTGCTGGAGGAGGCCAAGAAGACCTACCAGGAACGTCAGCTGCGCATTTCCCCGGAGGAGCTCAAGTGCGCTGTTCTCAAGGCTGATCCGCTCTGGGACTACGTCATCTTGAACGCCGGTATTAACGAGGGTATCGTCATCGGTTCCCGTCTGGCGGTCATGCGCAACGGCGAGCAGGTGGCTGAACTGAATGTGACGACCGTGGAGCGCGAGCGAGCCAGTGCCAAGGTCATCTACAACACGCTGCGCACGGGCGACCGCGTCCAAGTGGGCGATACCGTCATCGCCGTCCGCAAGAAGTAACCTTTTACCTTCACTCATATACATGAAAGCTTCCCAAATCATCACAGTCAGCGTGGCCTTGCTTCTGGGTGCCACGGGCATCTACTACTCCCTGCAGCAGAAGGACACGATGGCGATGCTCACCAACGTGCACGGCGGTATGGAGGACAAGAATGCGGCCTCCGAGAACAGCTTGCTGATGCACAACCAGCAGCTGGACTCGGAATTCAACACCGCTGCCGGTAAGAGCTCGGACGCCGTGAAACTGGGCGAGGAGGCCCGCATGGCGGACAAAGCCTCCCAGGGCCGCTTCAAGCAGGCTTCTGCTGAGTACCAGGACTGGAAGAGTCAGTGCGCCGAGGCCAAGCGTCAGAACAAGGCCTTGGAGGAGAAGGTGACTGAGCTGCGTACCACCATCAAGAGCCAGATGGAGGAATTAGCTACCAACAGCGACATCGACTTCTCTGATATGACCGAGGAGCTCTCTGCCGTGGTGGAGAAGGTACGCACCTTTGTGCAGGAGCAGAAGGACCGCGCTAAGCAACTGGATGTGGAGTGGACGGACAAGAAGACCGCCCGCAAGGCAGCCCAGGTGCGTGTGTCGAATACCACGAAGGATCTCAACAACCAGACGACCATCAACGCTCACTTCTTCAACGAATACTGCAAGAACCGCGAGGAGTTCTCGATCCTTGCCGTGGATCCGCGTTGGCGCTACATTGTGTTCTGCGCCGGTAAGGAGTCCGGTCTGAGCGTGGGTCAGACCCAGAATGGTCTGTTGGTGAAGGATGGGGACAACTTTGTGGGTGACCTTCGTATCATCAGCATCCAGGATGGAATGGTCGTGGCTGAGTACCCCTCCACCCTCAAGATGACGACACCGCGCGTGGGTGATACGGTGTTCCGTTGGCGTCCCATTGGCGAGTAAAGCCCCCGCCCGGCTTGTTTTTCCCCGCTGCCGGTGGTGTCATCGGCGGCGGGTTTTTATCTGAACCACAAATCTACAACACAGTATGAAGTTTATTGCGATGATGATCGTACCGGCCGCCTTGGCGATCTCTCTGCCGTCCTGCGCCCCCGCCATGCCGCCTGTGCCGGACAGCGGGCGCACGGTGGTCGGCCCGCGCGGCAGCACGGAGCAGGAGAAGCCGTGGAACGGTATGTCTCGCCAGGAGGCGGAGTCTATACTGCCCTTCGGTACCAACCGCCGTTGACGCCGCGCATGAAACGCGCCGAACGTGCCGAGCTGGTGGCGGAGGAGCTGCTGCGCGCCTTCCCTGATCCGGAGGTTCCTCTGCACCACAAGGATGCCTTCACTCTGCTGGTGGCGGTCATGCTCTCCGCTCAGTGCACGGATGCGAGGGTGAACCTGGTGACTCCGGGGCTGTTTGCCGTGGCGGATACTCCGGAGAAAATGGCGGCTCTCAGTTGGCAGGAGGTACGCACGCACATTGCCTCCTGTGGGCTCACGGAGACCAAAGCCAAGCGTCTGGTGGCCACGGCTCAGGCAATCGTGGAGCACCATGGCGGGCGTGTGCCTTCTACCTTCGAGGAGCTGGAGGCCTTGCCCGGGGTGGGGCACAAGACGGCCTCCGTGGTGATGAACCAGGCCTTCGGGTTCCCTGCTTTCCCGGTGGATACGCACATCTTCCGCCTTGCCCGCCGCTGGGGACTCAGTACCGGCAGTACGGTCGAAAAGGTTGAGGCGGACCTCAAGAAGCTCTACCCGCAGCATCTTTGGGGGGATCTGCACCTGCGTTTCGTTCTCTGGGGGCGTGCGTTCTGTCCCGCACGCGGTTGCCGTCCCACCTGTGCAATTTGCGCCCGCTTGGCAGCCGACTGAGTCCTCGGCGTCCTTTTCTGAGGAAAAAATTGGGCACTGCCGCATTTTTTGCTTGCAATGGTGGATAGGTGGAATAAAATGACGGCGATGACTTTCTTAAACCACACGCGCAATAAGGCGGCTGAGCAGATGGGAGCTTGGCTTTGGCGCAGCACATGGTGGTGACGGGAAGTTCTTTTCTGAGTGACAAGAACAGCGAACGGCTGTCGGTTGCCTTGGCTTCCCGAACGGATGCCGAGGCTTTTTTTATTTCTCCCTTTTTCTAATTCCTATTCAAACTATATGATTCAATTACATCAGCAATGCGATACCGTGCCGGACGGCGACACGCAGACCCCGATCCGGCTCTTCATGCAACTGCGGCAGGCGAATCCGAACGCCCTGCTGCTGGAAAGCGCGGAGGTGGACGGACGCTGGGGCCGGTACAGCGTGATCGCCACGGACTTTCTGGCCGAGTTCTCCTGCTGTGGCGGGAAGCTGGCGGTGCAGACGCACAGTCCGGAGCTGGAGCCGCTGAAGTCCTGCGACGGCATGCCCTACATCGCAGGGATGCGCGCCGCCACCGCGATGCTGAACCTGGTGCAGGACAAACCGGGCCTGCCACCCATCACCCGCGCGCTGTACGGTTACTGGGGCTATGAGATGGTGGCGGTGTTTCAGCCGAAAATGGCCGAGACCATCGACCCCGCATCCGCAGAGTGCCGCTTGGTGCTGCCTGCTACCATTGCCCTCTTCGACCACCTGTACAACCGGCTTTACCACCTCAGCATCGGCACTCCGCGCCGCTTGGATTGCCTGCCGCCGCTGCGCGATACGCATCCCACGCCCTGCCGCACGGGGGAGGTGAGCTACCGCCCCTCTGCCGAGGCCTACTGCCGCTGCGTGGAGAAGGTGCGCACCATGCTGCACGAGGGCGAGGCCATTCAGGTGGTGGGTGCGTCGCAGTGCAGCACCGAGTTTGCGGGCGACGCCTTCACCCTGTACCGCCGCCTGCGCCGCCTGAACCCCTCGCCCTACATGTTCTGCATGGCCTTCGATGACCTGGAGCTGCTCGGGGCCTCGCCGGAGGTGATGGTGCGCTGCACGGAGAACCGCCTGCTGCTCTCGCCCATTGCCGGCACCCGCCGCCGCGGGCGGGACGAGGAGGAAGACTGCGCCCTAGCGGCGGAGATGACGGCCAGTCCCAAGGAGCGAGCCGAGCATGTGATGCTGGTGGATCTGGGCCGCAACGACCTGGGACGCGTGGCGCAGGGCGGCAGCGTAAAGGTGGAGCGGCTGATGGACGTGGAGCGCTTCTCGCATGTGATGCACATGACCAGCCGCATCTCCGCCGACCTCTCCCCCGAGTGCGATGGCTGGGACCTGCTGGCCGCGACCTTCCCCGCCGGTACGGTGAGCGGTGCCCCCAAGGTGCGGGCTATGCAGATTATCCACGAGATCGAGGAGGTGCCCCGTGGACCCTACGCCGGGTGCATCGGTTGGTTCGGGCTGGATAAGGATGCCGTGCACCTGGATACCGGTATCACCATCCGATCGCTCTGGAAGCGCGGGGAGCGCCTCTACTGGCAGACGGGAGCCGGGCTGGTCTATGACTCCGTGCCGGAGCAGGAGTGGCTCGAGTGCCGCAACAAGGGGCGTATTGTGGATGCCATTCTCGCCGAGGATCATATCTAACCTTTTCATGCCATGTTTTTATTCATCGACAATTACGATTCTTTCTCCTATAACATCGTGCAGTATTTCATCCGCACGGGACGCAAGCCAACGGTGCTGACCAATGATGACCCGCGCGTGCCGGGGCTGGCTACCTCGCCGGAGCTGGAGGCCGTGGTGCTTTCCCCGGGACCGAGTAACCCGGAGCACGCCGGTTGCTGTCTTGAGTTCTTGGCGCGCTTGCCGAAGCATATCCCCGTGCTGGGTGTCTGCCTGGGGCACCAGTGCCTGGGAGCCTTTGCGGGCTGTCCCGTGGTGCGGGGGCCGCGTGTGATGCACGGTAAGACCAGCCGCATCGAGCACCCCGGAACGGGTCTGTATGCGGGCATCCCCTCGCCGATGACCATCGGTCGATATCATTCGCTCGTGGTGAAGGTGCCGGACGACCATCCGCTGCTGGAGGTGACTGCCCGTGACGAGGATGGGGAGGTGATGAGCATGCGCTTCCGCGACCGCCCCTGGGTGGGCGTGCAGTATCACCCGGAGTCCATCTTGACCGAGAACGGTCTGGATTTGATTGCTAACTTTCCGAACAACATTCTCTGAGATATGAACATCACTGCAATTATCGACAAACTGGCCGAGGGCATTGACCTGACGGCTGAGGAAGCCGCCTACGGCATGGCAGAGCTGATGGACGGCAAACTGGCGCCGGCGGTGGCGGGGGCTTTTCTGCTCCTGCTGCGCGTGAAGGGCGAGACGCCTACCGAATTGACCGCTGCCGTTCAGAGCTGCCTGAGCCGTGCGGTGTCCGTGAAGGGGCTGCCCGAGGGCTGCATCGACATCGTCGGTACGGGCGGCGACGGCAAGAACAGCTTCAACTGCTCCACGGTGAGCGCGCTGATCGTGGCGGGGCTGGGTTACAAGGTCTGCAAGCACGGCAACCGCGCCGTTTCATCCACCTCGGGCGCGGCGGATGCGCTGGAGTCCGTGGGCTACCCCCTGGGGCTGGATGCCGAGGGAGTGCGGCGCAGCATGGAGAAGAGCGGATTCGCGTTCTGTCTTGCCCCGAACTTTCACCCCGGTTTCCGTGCCATTGTGCCGATTCGCAAGCAGCTCGGGGTGCGGACCCTCTTCAATGTACTGGGGCCCATGATCAACCCTGCTCGTCCGGATTTCCTGATGATGGGTGTGGCCAAGCCTGCCATGCTGGACAGCATTGCGGCGGTGCTGGCGCGTTGCGGCTACCGCCGCGCTTTGGTGCTGCACGGAGCAGGGGGCTATGACGAGGCCACGACTTTCGGGCCTGTGCAGGCGCGTTTGGTAGTGAACGGGGAGGTGCACAAGGCAGATTTCGACCCCGCCGAGTTGGGCTTTATCCCGCCCGCCGGGGGAGAGGCTGCCCTGACTGTGTCGACTACCGAGGACGCACGCGCAGCGGTGCGCGACCTGCTGCATGGTCAGGGGGCGCCGGCCATGCGGGATATGGTGGCATTGAATGTGGCGGCTGCGCTGCATTTGCTGGAGCCCGATGAGTCCCTCAAGGACTGCGCTGACAGGGCTCGACGCGCTGTAGCGGATGCCGTGGCTCTGCCTGTGCTGCAACACTTCGCGGAATTATGAACCTGCAATGCTTCATCGATTCCAAGCAGGAGGAGCTGGCTGCCCTGCGCCGCGCCATGCCGGCTCCCCTGCAGCTGCCCCGTCCGGACTTCGAAGCCGCGCTGCGAGCCGCTCCCCGCGTCGGGGCTCCGCTGCATGTCATCGCAGAGTTTAAGCGCAGCTCGCCTTCCGAGGGTGTGATTAACAACACGCGCACCCCGCAGGATGCCGCCCGTTTGTACGCCGCCGGTGGGGCCACCTGCATGAGCGTACTGACCGAGCAGCGTTACTTCTGCGGCAGCACCGCAGACCTGACAGCAGCGGCGGGGGCGGTGCTGCCTTTGCTGCGCAAGGACTTCATATTCCACGAGTTGCAGGTGCGCGAGACCTTCGCCACGCCCGCCTCGGCCCTGCTGCTCATCGTGGCCCTCACCCCGGATGCCGAGCAGTTGCGGGACCTGCGTTTGCTGGCGGAGTCGCAGGGGATCCATGCGGTGGTGGAAGTGTTTACCGAAGCGGAGCTGGACATCGCTCGGGAGTCGGGGGCGCGTATCCTGCAAATCAACGCCCGCAACCTTGAGACCTTCCGCACCGACCGCGAGGCCTGTCTGCGGATGGCGGCGCACTGCCTGCCCGGTGAGTGCTGCATTGCTGCCAGTGCCATGAGCACTCGCGAGCATTTGCAGCAGGCGGGGGCGGCCGGCTTCAGGGCGGCGTTGATCGGCACGGCTCTCATGCGCAGTCCTGCGCCGGATGAGATGTTACAGCACCTCTTGTTGCCATGAGCCGACGTCTCCTTGTGAAGGTCTGCGGCCAGACCAACGCCGAGGACGCCGCTGTGGCAGCGTCCTGCGGGGCGGATTTCCTAGGCTTCATCTTCCACCCCGCCAGCCCGCGCTGCGTGACGCCGCAGCTGGCGGCTGCCATCCCCACCGGCCCCTGCCGTCGCGTGGGCGTTTTCGTGCGCACCGAGGTGCGGGAGATAGCGGAGATCGCCCGTACAGCTCGTCTGGACCTGTTGCAGCTGCACGGCCCCTACAGCACGCAGGATGCCGCGTTCCTGGGACCGGAGCGTATCATCCGAGTCCTCTGGCCGGAGAAGATCCCCATCGAGTCACTGCAGGCGCAAATTGACGCATGGGCTCCCTTCTGTGCCTACTACCTGTTGGATGCCGGCAGTGCCGCAGCCTCCGGCGGCCTCGGCCGCTGCCTTGACGTCGCCTCCCTCGACCGCCTCCGCTTCCCCCACCCCTGGTTTCTCGCCGGCGGTCTCTCTCTCTCCAATCTCCCCCGCCTCCTCTCTCTCTGCCACCCGAACGGCATCGACCTCAACAGCGGCGTGGAGCTCTCCCCCGGTCGCAAGGATCCTGCTGCCCTTCGAGCCGTCTTCTGTACTCTCTCCTTCCGGTTTGCATAAAAAGAACCGCCTTTTCGAGGAAAAGGACGGTTCTGAAATCTCTCGTGTTAAGAAGAATTAGGCCTGCGGCTCGGAGGTCTCAGGGGTCTCGGGAGCGTTGGCTGCGGCCTCCTCCTTATGACGCTTGCGCAGACGGCGCATGTACATGGCGCGGCGCGGGTTCTTCACGGGACGCTTTACCTTGGTCTCACGCTGCCACTTGCGCAGGCAACGACCAACGTTTTCCGTGGTAGCCAGATCCGCCAAAATGGCGTCGCGCATGGCAACAGCGGCGCGAAGGCTTTCCACGGGGGAACCATCATGCATGCTGTCGGCCACGTAGCGGATGAACTGATATCCCCGGCGGGAGATACAGACGCGCCAACCGTGGAAGTACTTGCCCTCCGTCTCGTAGCGCGTGAGGTTGCGAAGCGTTGTTCCGGGGGGCAGGCTTGTCAGGTACTGTTCGTTCATAATATGTGTCTGTTTAAGTAAGAAACATGATTTGCACCGATCAACCAACAGAGTTGACCCAAGGAGAAAGCCGTTCTACTTCGTGCAAAAGCATACCCTTATAATAACGATAAAATTTTGAATGTCAACGAAGAAAATGCGCGCTGTCGCAAATTTTTTCGTTTTTTTGCGCTTCAGAACCGTTATTATTAAGTACACTCATTGAAAATAGGCCTATTTTGACCGACAAAAAGGCCGTTTTGGATGCAAAGAGAGGAAAATCTCCTCATTTGGCACGCAAAACGGCCCGGAATGGAACGCGTTATTTCCTGATTATTCGCTTTCGTGTACCGGAGACTGCTGTTCCGTAGTGTCGGCCGGAGTATCAGCGGACGGAGCAGCCTGCTTGGGCTTGGAAGGGGTCTTCTTGGAGCGTTTGCGGTGGGTACGCTCACGGTCACGAGTGGGTGCGGGCGGCGCAACCTCGCCCTTGGGGAACCAGAGCGTATTGTCGTTCATCACCACGAGGAAGCCTTGGTCGAGCAGCCAGATGAGGTCTGCCGCATAGGGGGCGAAGGCTGCAGTGGCCTCCTCAGTACCGGCAGCCGTGCCGGAGAGGGCCGCGAACATGGCATCCACTCGCTCGCCGGAGTGCTCCTTGGCCCAAGCGACAATGGCTGCCATGCGGTCTGCCAAGGTGGTATCCGCCGGGATGGCGCGTACGCGTCCGGGGCCGGTGTAGTGATTGCCCTGCCACTTGAAGATGGGTACATGATTACGGGCCATCCCGTGGCAGAGATTGGGGATGAGAATCTGCGGGTGTTTGCGCGTGCGGGTCGCCAGTGTGTAAAGGTGGGCCTCCAATCCGGGGGAGAGGACCTCTGCAGGCGTGGCACCGTTCACGAAGACCTTATCCACGACCTCATAGGCGTCCTCGTAGTGATGGGCCCGGAAATCGGCCTGAACGTCCTTGAGACTCTCCAGAACGGTCTCAGCGGCATCTTCTCGGGTGGGACGCCAAACGGATTTGGTGCTGACCTGCTGCAGCCACTGAGCGACGACTTCCTCGCCCTTCTCGGTGACGATGCTGTTCTTGAAAGCATCCAGCGGCATATGGGCGTACTTGGCGCGGTAGAGCTGCATGAGGGCCGCCTGGTAGCCGTGCCAGTTGTTCGGACCGATGAGCTCACCGCCCCGACTGCACTTGGCAATGGCGGAGAAGCTGCCCTTGGGGGGCTCCGCTTGCTGCTGCTCAGTGGTGTAGAACTCGGAGAACCACGGGGCTTTCGGCAGGTAGGCGAGGGCCTCTTCCTCCGTCAGCCAGCAGGCACCGTCTCCTTTCTTGGAATGGATGAGCATGGGGCCGTTTTCCAAGCGCATGAAGACGAGGTCATAGCGATCTTTGCCGGCCATGATGAAACCGGCAACACTCAGGAGCGGGTAAACGCGCTTGTGCTCCTGCACCTCCTTGGCGAAAACCTGCAGGCTGCTGTTGGTGGGGCGCAGCTCTACACGGAAACCTTCCGCCGGTTCAACTTGCTGCCGAACCGGACGCCGATCCTCCCTACGGGGGCGACGATCGCCTCGATCGGGGCGAGCACCGCGTTCCGTGCGCTCACGCCGAGCACCGGAAGGTGCCGCTCCGTCTCGTCCGGGTCTCCGTCCGGGGGAACCGGGACGTCCGCCTCTGCGTTCTCCGTCTCGCCGGGGGTCTCGGGAGTCTCGGTATGTTATCGGTGTTGTCGGTGCTCCCTCTTTGGCCCAGTCCGGCGCAAAGCGGAATTCTGTCAGTTCCGAAAGGTCAAATTGTGGTTTCTCACCCATGTTGAATATCACTTAGCTCGACTATAGCCTACCCCTAAAAACGCTTTTTGGCAATACAATTCTACGGTTCGGATGCAAAAAAAGCCGGAAACGGGGGTATTTCGCGGGATTGCAGGGGCTACTCCTCGGTAAATTCAACGCCCAGCAGGCAGATGTCATCGTCCTGCTCGGTTCTGCCCGCGAAGTTGCGCATGGCAACCAAGGATGCATCGATAACATCCTTGATGCCTTCCGGAGGATTGTCCTGCAGCAGGCGGAGGAGGCGGTTGACACCCAGCTCATCGCCCTCGGCATTCCGTGCTTCCGTCAGCCCATCGGTAAAGAGCATGAGCTTCATGCCCGGTTCGAGTTTGTGCTCGCTTTCGCGGAAGTTGGCGCGGGGCAGTAATCCAAGAGCCGGGGAGCGGGGAATGATGGGCTGGTGCGCCTTGCCGTCCGCCTCGATGATGATGGGCGCGGGATGCCCGGCTCCGGAGAGGGTGAGGCGCTTTCGTTCCAAGTCCAAATAGACGTAAAAGGCGGTGGCAAACATGGAGATGTTGGCCTCCGTGAAAATGCGGTTAAGCTGGTAGTTGAGCGAGTTGAGCAGTAATCCGGGGGTGTCTGCCAGATTAGTCACCTGCTCCGTGAGTCCGCGCAGCATGGAGACGATGAGTGCGGCATGCACGCCGTGCCCCATCACATCGCAGATGAGCATCCCGAGGCCGCTTTCCCCCACGGGGAAGACGGCGTAGCAATCCCCCGCCACGCCGTCGCAGGGTCTGTAGACGTGGTGGAAGTGTGCCCGTCCGGTCTTACCGTCCTTGCGCGTGCAGATGCGATCCGGAATGCTGCGGGGTTGCAGGGCCAGCTGCAGCTCGCGTGCCAGTCGTATCTCTTGCTCCAAGGCATCTGTTCTTTGCTGCAGCTCCTCCGCCGCGCGTTGGTAGCGATGGCGGGATTCGATAAGCTCCGTGACGTCCGAGGAGATGCCGACAATGCCCTTGATGCGTCCGGCGGTGTCGTACCAAGGAAACTTCGAGACACGGCTCCATGAGTCCGCCCCGCCTTTCCAGGTCTCGTGGTGGATGCGGTTGGTGATGGGTTTGCCGGTCTGCATGATCTGCAGCTCCTCCCGGCGGGCAATGTCGCTCATTTCGCCGGAGAAGAAGTTGTCGTCCCGGCACCCGATGAGGTCGGAGGGGGTGGGGACGCCCATCTTGCGGGCCGTGGCTTCGTTGGCGATGACGAATCGGGATTCTCGGCTCTTGAAGTAGATATTGTCCGGCAGGTGGTTGATGAGGGTGCGGAAAAGGTCGCGCTCCTCCATGGCGTGCCAGTCGGCCATCTTGCGGCGCGTGATGTCGACCCACACGCCTACCAGGCAGTCGCTGCCGTCCTCGGCGTTTTTCTCCAGCAGGCCGTTGACGCGCACCCAGCGCCAGCCGCGGGAGTTTTGGTTGAGCAGGCGCACCTCCACGCGCAGCGGGTTCATCGTGGGGCGGTCGATGTAGTGCTGCACGGTGGAGAGGAAGAACTTACGGTCCTCCGCATGGATACAGATGTCCGCTTCCGTGAAGATGTTGGGAGCGATGTCGTGGATGGGCATGCCCAGCATATGCATGCACTGCTCTGTGTAGTAAATCTGGTTGTTCGTCAGGTTCCAGCAATAGACGCCCTCTTCCGCCGCCTTCAGGGCTTTCCTCAGAAGGCGCCACCCGAATACACCGGGAGCTGTGCGTGCTACATTGCCGTCGTCTTTCATCCGTATTCCCCCAGTATACACCATCCCTACCGCCTTTCAAGCAGAAAATGCGGAAATCAGCAAGAAAATCACACCCCGCAGGCGGATGCCCTCGCCTCATTTGACATGATGCCGTCTTTTTCGGTGATAGCGTGAGAAAAATGTTGACAAACAGAGTCTTTTTGTCTACAATTTGTTCCATGAGCGCTCTTCCTGCTGAGTTGTCTGATCAGGGTAAAACGGCGAGACGTCGGATGTACCGTCGTCTCGCTGCCGGGAAGGCACAGCGCGTGTTGTCGGGCGTCTTGGTTGAAGGTGATGCCTTGTTGGGCGAGGCCGATGTCATGGCTCTGCTGAATGCTCGGCAGCCCCTGGCCGTGATGAATCTCATATCAGCCTTGTCTCATCACCGCATGACGACTCAGATACCCGATGCTCTTTATGTAGCACTGCCGCGCGGTGTTCGCATGCCGTGTGTATACGCCATGCCTGTCCGGGTGTGGTACACGACTCCGGAATTGTTGGAAGGGTGCTGGGACGAGATTGCGGGAGCGTACGGACCCTATCGTGTTACGACACCTGAACGTACCGTGGTGGATTGCTTCAAATACCGCAATAAGATAGGGCTTTCCATATTCCTCGAGGCTTTGAGACTGGGGCAGGAGAAATTGAATCCGTCCCTCCTGCATTCCGAAGCCAAGCGACTGCGCGTTCTGAACAAGATGGCACCCTATCTGAAATATATTTTCTCATGAATACGAAAGAAGAGTTACAAAAACGAGCACGAGAGTTGAACATCGCCTTGCCCAAGCTTCTGCGGCATTATGCCATGGAACGATTTCTTTACAGGCTTTCCCTTTCGCCTTTGTCTGATCGTTTCTACCTGAAGGGAGGTATGCTTCTCATGGGAATGGGTGCCGGTGTAGCCAGAACGACCATGGATATAGACCTGCTGGGTAGAGTATCAAACAGTCCGGATAATATAAGGAGTGTTGTGACTGCAATACTTCGAACGAAACCCGGTGTGTCGGATGGAGTGAGGTTTTCGACTAATCTTCGTGTGGAGGAGATAGCTAAGGAGGCGTTATATGTCGGTGTCCGTGTGTCCTTTGAAGCCGACGTTTTCGGTGCTTGTATGGAGATGAAGGTTGATATAGGTTTCAGCGATGAAATCTACCCCATGCCTGTTGTTTTGAATTATCCATCCGTGTTGGAGGGCCTTCCGATGGCTCGGGTTCAATGCTATTCTCCGGAGTCTATAGTTGCAGAGAAATGGCAGGCTATGGTTCAGCTGAAAGAGATGAGCTCACGCATGAAGGATTTCTATGATCTTTGGTTTCTTTCTCGCCATTGCAAGTTTGATTATGTTGTTCTGAGAACTGCGGTACATCGTACTTTTGTGCGCAGAAGTACACAGATAGAGGACTACGCAGTGCTGAAGACAGAGGATTATTACAAGGCGCAGCAACCTGAATGGTCCGCCTATATTCGAAAGCTGAAGGCGTCCTGCTATCAAAAAAGGGATTCTGTTGAGATTCCATCCCGCTTCTTTGGGGACGTCATGAGAGAAATTCTCTTCTGGCTTGAGCCAATTATGACGAGTGCTTCCTATCGTAGGTGGATCCCCGGTAAGGGGTGGGTGTGAGCGAGAAGGCGTCTGAGCGTCTCGTTAGCAAGATAACGCCGCCGAGCTCGGCTTGCGGAACTCGGCGGCGGGGGAAGAGAGGTGAGGGGACCTCAGCTCAGGGTGCGGGTCTTCTGTTGCCAAGACCAGTCCCAGCGGGTGAGGTTGGTGAAGCAGGCGGCCAGCATGTCCACGGAGGCTTGGATGTCCGACTTGTTGGCCATCTCAATGCTCTGGTGGACATTGCGAACGGGGATGGAAACAGCCCCGGTGATGGCGCCGCCGGCGGTGAATTTCTGCATGGCACCGGCGTCTGTGCCACCTGCGGCGAGTAGCTCAAGCTGGTAAGGGATGTCCTTCTCCTTGCCCAAGGCGGTCATGTACTTGACCATGCGGCTATCTGTTACCAGAGTGCCGTCGTACACCTTCACGGCCGTACCCTTGCCCAGCACGGTGCACTTATCGTGCGCGCCGGAGCCGGGGGTGTCGAAGGCTATGGTGGTGTCCAACGCGAAGGCGAAGTCCGGCTGAATCTTGAGGGTTGCGGCGTGGGCACCACGCAGCCCGACCTCCTCCTGCACCGTGAAGACGGCGTAGAGGTCGTAGTCCGGCAGGTCGCCCTTGCTGCGGATGTCGCGCACGGCCTCGATGAGCATGTAGCAGCCGCCGCGGTTGTCGATGCTCTTCACGTTCAGGCAGTCGCCCATCTCTACCAAGTCACCGATCCGGGTGATGGCATCGCCGATGGAGACGTACTTTTCGACCTCCTCCTTGGGAAGGCCCAAGTCGACCACGTAGTCCGTGAGGGCAGGCATCTTGGTGCGCTCCTCCGGGGTCATCACGTGGATGGGCTTCACCCCCATGCAGCCGGGCAGATCCTTGCTGCCGTGCACGGTCACGCGCTGGGCGGTCAGGGTCTTGGGGTCAAATCCGCCCAGGGGAAGGATGCGGATGAATCCGTTGTCATCGATGTGGCGCACGATGAAGCCGATTTCATCCATGTGAGCGGCGCACATGATCTTCTTGTCGGAGCTCTTGCCCTTGATGAGGCAGGTGACGTTGCCGATGTTGTCTACCTCCACGCTGTCGGCCAGCGGAGTCATCTCGCGCAGGATGAGCTCGCGGATGCCGTACTCGAAGCCCGGGGCGCCGGAGGCCTCGCACAATTCCTTGAAGAGTTGAATGTTCATCGCGCTCTTTATACTCCTTTTCCGGCAGAATGGCAAGGCGAAATTGGGGATGCGGGCGTAGTTTTTGCTTGACTCGGTGGATGCTTTTGCTATGCTGGGAGCATGACTAAAACAGCCATGCTAGCGCTTGCCGTTGCACTCGCTGCTGCTCCCATGCAGGGACAGGAGCCGTTGCAGAAGATTGCGGATTCCCTCGAGGTGGCCTCGCCCGCCCCCGGTGCCAAGGCCTTGCAACTGCCCAAGGCTCAGGACGCCAAGGTGGAGTTCCTGTGCGCGGACTACGAGCAGATTGTGGACAAGAAAGGCAACATCAAGGCCGATGCGCTCCTCAGTGAGGTGCCGGTGAACGTGGCCTTCAAGGTGACTGGAGCGGATGGCAAGAGTGTCATCAGCAAGGATTACGAGCTGAAACTGCAGCCCGCTGATGCGGCGCCGCAGGGGAATGCCAAGCCCGTGGTGGTGCCGGCTTTGTTGGAATGGCGCGGAGGCGAGGGGAGCTTCACCTTCGGCAACAGCATTGTCGCGCCCAAGGAGCTGGCGGAGGTGCTCAGCAGTGAGTTCGGTGCCGTTGTGGGTCAGCCTGTTTCCGTGAAGAATAAGGCGGGGAAGGGGAGTATCACGTTCTCGGTGGACAAGGCGCTGGATGCGGAATGCTACACGCTGGACATCCGGCCGGAAGGGATTGTGGTGAAGGGCGGTGACCGGGCCGGTTTGGTCTGGGGCGCCCGCAGTCTCATGCAGATTCTGCGCCAAACAGGCGGTGCCGTTCCCTGTGGGCGGGCGGCGGATATGCCGCGTTTCAAGGTCCGTGGCTTCATGCTGGATGTGGCCCGCACGCCCATCACGCTTGAGGCGATCAAGGACATTATCCGCATGATGTCGTGGTTCAAGATGAATGACCTGCATCTGCACCTGAGTGATAACTACATCTTCCACGAGCAGTATGTGGATGAAGGCAAGGACCCCTTCAAGGAGAGCTATGCGGCCTTCCGCTTGGAGTCGAATGTGGTCGGTGCCAACGGTCATAAGCTGACGGCGCAGGATGTCTTCTACACCAAGGAGGAATTCATGGAGCTTGTGAAGTTCGCGAAGCTGCGCGGGGTGAACATCGTGCCGGAGTTCGATGTGCCCGGACATGCGCTGGCCTTTACCCGTGTTCGCCCGGATCTCATTTATCAGGGGCCGATGGCGCATTTCGAGAAGCGCCGCTGCGAGATGCTGGATGCTTCGTCCGATGAGACGCTGCGCTTCGTGAACAGCGTGTTCGATGAGTTCCTGAACAAGGATGCTAAGCTCGGTAAGGCGGTGTTCGGGGATTGCAAGGTGGTGCATGTGGGGGCGGATGAGTTCTTCGGCGCGGCGGAGGATTATCGCCGTTTTGCGGACGGTTTGCTCAAGCATGTGCTCTCCAAGCACCACACGCCGCGTATTTGGGGTAGTCTGAATACCAAGAAGGGCAAGACGCCCGTGCAGGCTAAGGGTGTGCAGATGAACCTGTGGAACGGCGGCTGGGCCAAGGCTTGGGATTCCGTGGAGCAGGGCTATGATGTGATTAACACGAATGACGGGCATTTGTACATTGTGCCTTTTGCGCCCTACTACCGCATGGATAAGAATCACAAGTGGGTGTACAATCACTGGCTGCCCAACCGCATTGGTAACGAGACGCTGCCTGCCGGACATCCGCAGTTGATCGGTGCGACTTTCGCTGTGTGGAATGATATGACGGACCGCAAGCACACGGGCTACGGGGCCTATGACCTCTGGAAGACCATCAGTGAGTCGTCCGATATTGTTTCGCAGAAGATGTGGGGTACGACGTCGGTGCCGCGTGATTTTGAGGCTCATCGTGCGCTGATTGAGAAGCTCGGCTTCGCTCCGCAGTGCAACCCGCTTTATCTTCCGAAGGAGTACAAGCCCATCGAGGCGAAAGTGACTTCCATGCCTTACCGGCTCAATCGCCCTGCGCTCGGGCCGAATTACGAGCTTACCATGGAGGTGGAGCTGAAGGATAATAAGACGCCCGGGCAGGAGCTGCTCAGCGGCAGCTCCGGTCGCTTGCTGGCGGTGAACAGCTGCGGGCATGTGGGTTTTGTGCGCGATGATACCATGGAGTTCGATTTCGGTGTGGCTTTGCCCGTTGGTAAGAAGGTGAAGCTGCAGCTTATCGGCACGCCGGGGGCTACGCGTCTGTTCATCGATGGGCAGGAGGCGAAGGATCTGACGCTGGTTTCCTTCCATGATAATAAGAAGGACCTTTGTTCCACCTTCATCCTGCCGCTCAACACCATCGGCATGAACCTGCGCGGTACGGTGTCTTCCTTCCGTGTCGTTCCTTCCAAGCCCGGTGAGAACGCCGCTGCGGGTATCATCAAGGAGGGGCAGGCCACCCAACTTTAACCCGACTATGGACGCTGACGAGGAGTTCCGTCTCGGTGCCGAGTGCTTCCGTTCAGGTCAGGCCGCGGCCGGCGCAGATCACCTGCGCCGTGCCGCCTTCGCCGGGCATCCGGATGCGCAGAATCAGCTGGCCCGCATCTACTTCGCCCAAACCAAATCGCGCCAAGACCTGGCTTCCCTCGAGTCTGCCGCCCAAGCGGGCGACCACGTCGCGCTCTTCGTCCTCGCCATGTGCCTCATCCAAGGCACCATCATCGACAAAGACACCGACAAGGCCCTCGCCGCCCTCCGCCTCGCCGCCGCCCGCGGCAACCTCATGGCCGCCTCCATGCTCGCACACTCCTGATCCGCCTACCGGGGCTGTAAGAAATCCCCCTGCCTTCTTGGGCGTGGGGGATATTTATTGCCCGTTTGCCTTCCCTCGGAAGGTTTGGCCGTTGAGGGCGGGGAGGAAGAGGTGGGGTGGAATGTGGGAGAGGCGGAGGGCGGAGGCGAGGTCGTCGAGGGTTTCTTGGTAGCCTTCGTTGGCGAGTTGCCAGGTGCCGAAGTGGCAGGCGAGGGCGAGGCGGGGTGAGAGGGTGCGGAAGCAGTCGACGGCTTCGTAGGGGCCCATGTGGTTATTCTTAATCCAGTCCGGGCGGTAGGCGCCGATGGGGATGAGAGCGAGGTCCGGGGGGCCGAGGCGTCGGCGGATGTCCGCGAAGAAGGGTGAGGCGGCGGAGTCACCGACAAAGTAGAGGGAAGGCCCGCCGGGGGAGGTGAGGTAGAGTCCGCCCCAGAGGGAGCGTCGGGCGGCGGCGGAACCCTTGTAGCGGTTGCTCCAGTGGTGGGCCGGGGTGAGGGTGTAGGTGATACCGTTATAGGTATGCGACTGCCACCAATCCAGCTCGATGCAGCGGACCGGGCCGCAGTGGTAGCGCAGCAGGCTCTTCAGGCCGAGCGGGACGATGTAGAGCGGGTTATCTCGCTTCGTGAGACGGCGCAGGGTGTCGGCATCGAAATGGTCGTAGTGGTCGTGCGACAGGAAGCACACATCAATGCGGGGTAGGGCATCCCACTCAATTCCAACGGGACGACAACGTTTCGGCCCCGCGAATTGGACGGGGGAGGTGTAGTCGCTCCAGACGGGATCCGTCAGGATATTCTGCCCAGCGGTGCGGAGGAGAAAAGTCGAGTGATTGACGAGCGTGGCCTCCCACTCCGCACCCTCCACGCGCGGGGCTAGCTGAGGGGTGTGCTCGTTGCGATCCGTGCGCGGATACTCGCCCCGTGTGGGGCGGTCGGCCAGCCATTTTTTCCAGCTTGCATGCAGTTTGGCAGCGGGGCGCCCATTGTGGAAACGCTCTCCGTCAAAGTAGTCGGAGACGGGACCGCTCCACGAACCCGGGCGGCATATGAGTCTCGGCAGGGCTGCATCCACGAGCAGGCAGACCGCCGCCAAGCTGATGAGCGCAGCGACGACCTTCAGCAGGCCAATGGCCAAGCGGCGGCACAGCGTGCGCGGTTGCTCGGTGGATTGCATGAGTCATTTGTAGCATAATCGGCGACGTTTGGCAAGCAAAATACGTTGGACACAGCGCGTCGGATGGTGTATGATGATGCTCATGAAAGTACAATGGACATTCCATGAGCTGCCGGAGTGCGACTCCACCTTCCTCGAGGCCCGCCGGCTGCCCGCTTGGTCGGCGGTGAACGCCATCACACAGCATCGGGGGAGGGGCCGCTTCAACCGCACCTGGTTCGGGGAGCCGGGCGGATTGTGGATTTGCTACAACGTGCCCTTGGACGTTGAGAGCGAGCGCAACTGGGGTCTGCTTCCCTTGGTCGCAGGTGCGGCGATGATGCAGGCCCTGTCCCCCTATGGTATCCCCGGGCTGCGCCTGCGCTGGCCGAACGACGTGATGGTCGGACGCGGAAAGTTAGCAGGTATCTTGGTGGAACGGCCCGCGCTCCGCATGGCCTCGATCGGCATCGGTGTCAACATTGCCAACGACGTCGCCGGACTTGCCGGACGCACTCAGGATGTCGCCGTGCGCTTGGCTGACCTCGTGCCGCATTGCCCGAGCGTGCATGACTTCCGCGCTGAACTCGCGGAGCACCTCGCCGAGGTCTTCACCGCCTTCTGTGAGGGCGACCTCGCCGCCGTTACCCCGCTGCTGGATGCCGCTTGGGATCGCAGCGTGTTGTCCGAGGTCGAAACCGACACCACCCGCTACCGGGGCCTGTTTGCCGGCATCGCCGAAGACGGCTCCCCCCTCCTGCGGCAGTCGGACGGCAGCATCCTCTCTATCCCCGGCATCACCGTCAACCGCCTCACCGAGCCGCAGGCGTGAGGCTCAATCCTGCTTCTGCCGACGGAGCAAGAGCAGGGCGGCGGCGCAGGAAGCCAGGATGATACCGGCCCAGGTACCGACGGCGGAGGGTAGCTCGATGCCGCAGTCCTTGGTGGTGAGCAGGTAGGCCGTGCAAACCACCGTCATGAAGAGCGCGGGTATCAGCGCCGGCCAGAAGCAGCGACCGTTGCGGCGCAGGAAGACGGTAATCATCCAAAGCGTGATGCACGAAAGTGCCTGGTTACTCCAGCCGAAGTAACGCCACAGCAGGCTGAAATCGATTTGAGAAATGATGATGACCGCCGCAAAGAGGGGCAGGGCGATTGCCAGACGCGGCAGGGGCGTATTCTGACGCAGTCGCAGCGTGTCCGCCAGCATCAGGCGGCAACTGCGCATAGCCGTATCACCGGATGTGATAGGCAGGATGGTCACCCCCAGCACCGCCAGCACAGTGCCGAAGCCCCCCATGAGCGTATCGCATGCCGAGGTAACCGCCGTGGCAGGGGAGGCCAAGGTAAGCTGCATGAATGAGAGCGCCCCGCCCCCCGCGCCGAACACGGGGCCGTCCGGCCCCATGGCGTAGGCCGTCAGCGTGTCGCGCAGCGTGAGCCCCACGCAGGCCCAAATGAGAGCCACCGCCCCCTCACAGATCATCGCACCGTAGAAAATGCGGCGCATCTCCTGCGGACGCCTTGTGCAGCGTACCATCAGCGGGCTCTGGGTGGCGTGAAATCCCGAGATAGCCCCGCAGGCAATCGTCACGAAAATCATGGGCCAGATGCCAATTCCCTTAGGGTGCACGTTGGTCATCACATCCAAGTTCGGCAGGACCGGGAGGTCACTGAGGGGAAGGCCGATAAGCAGCCCGAGAGCCATGACCACAAAGAGCGCCCCGAAGAGGGGATACACCCGCCCGATGATGGTATTGATGGGTAGAATTGTGGCGGCAAAATAGTAGCCCAAGATAATCACACACCACCAGGTAACGGAAATTCCCGGGCAGAGACTGTGCAGCATGCCTGCCGGGCCCTTGGTGAACACAACGCCCACCAGAACCAGAAGCAGCACACACACGCAGCGCAGCGCGTATAACGCCGGTTTGCCCAGATAACGACCGATGGTCTCCGGCAGGTTCTCCCCATCATGCCGGGCAGAGATGAGCGCGGCGTAGAAGTCATGCAGGGCCCCGGCAAAAATGCAGCCCAGCACAATCCACAGCAGACAGGCAGGCCCGAACAGGCACCCCGCCAGTGCCCCGAACACCGGGCCCAGTCCCGCGATATTCAGCAGTTGAATCAGAAAAATCTTCCACCACGGCAAGGGCGCATAATCAACCCCATCGGCCCGGGATACACAGGGCATCACCTTCTCATAATCAACTCCGAACAGCTTCTCCGCTAGGCGACCGTAGACCACATAACCGGCACCCAAGAGCAGGAGACAGAGGAAAAAAACAGATAAGCCCGACATAGCGGGGGAGAGGGTACACCCGCCGCGCGTTATTTGCAAGGCTAAAATGTGTCCGCTCCCGCGCCGATGGAGGGCTGCCAGGTCCGGAAGTCCGCCAGCATCTCCTCCGAGAAATCCCCGCGCACCAGCAGTGAAAGCGGCAGAGGCGGCAGCCCGGGGTGGTAGGGTGGCTGAGTGTGTGCGCAGGGCAGCAGACGGTAGCCCGCATGCTCATAGAAGCGCAGGCGGCGCGCTGTGGCGTCATCGCATACCGGCTCAATCTCCAGCACAATGGGCAGGGGAGGCAGAAGCTCCAGCACCGCCGTGCCCAAACCCTGCCCCCTCCGCGAGGGATGCACGGCCAAGTGCTCAAGGTAGACATAACCCGGTCGCACCCAGTAAAAGAGCAGGGCCACAGCCTGCCCGTCCTGCTCCACCCGCATGCAGCGGAAAGTCTCATCGCTCATGGCACGCCGCTGCCAATCCGCATCGTGCCGCTCCTCCCATGGGAAGCTCGACTCGTATAACTGCCACAGCTCCGCAAAGAGAGGATCCTGCGGCTCCGTGAGGCGTCGCGTCGTCAGGTTCATTCAAACAAGGTCGGGTAAGAACGCAGTGCCAGCTCCTTGGAGAGCTTGCGGATGGTCCGGCTGTCCTCCGCTGCCAGAGCCTTCTCCGCCATGCGACGGCATTCCTCGTAGTTCAGGTGACGGACAGCAAAACGCACGGCAGGCAGCAGGTGCGTGCCCACGGAAAGCTCGCTTGCGCCCAGACCCACCAGCAGCGGCGTCAACGTCAAGTCCGCCCCCATCTCGCCGCAAATGGCCGTGGGAATCCCCGCGGACATCGTGCCGTGCATGAGCCGGATGACCCCCGGATGCGTGGTGCGGAACATGGAAGCCACGCGGTAGTTCACGCGGTCCACCGCGATGGTGTACTGCGTCAGGTCATTGGTGCCGATGGAGAAGAAGTCCACATACTTGGCCAAAATGTCCGCCATCACCGCCGCCCCCGGCACCTCGATCATGATGCCCACGCGCATCTTTTCATCGAAAGGCAGCCCCTCTGCACGCAGCTCGTTGCGGCATTCCTCCAGCAGGCTGCGCGCATCCAACACCTCCGTCAGACCGGACACCATGGGGAACATCACCCCCACCTTGCCGTGGGCCGAGGCTCGGAGAATGGCGCGCAGCTGCTCCTTGAACATCTGCGGACGGCTGAGCGAGACGCGGATGCCGCGCCAGCCGAGGAAGGGGTTGGCCTCCTTCTCCCCCACAGGTTCGCAGGGCAGCTTATCGCCCCCCGCATCCAGCGTGCGGAAGATGACCTCATGCGGGGCGCAGTTCTCCACCAGCTTGCGGTAGTGGGCGTACTGCTCCTCCTCGCCGGGGATTTCCCGGTTCTCGCCCAGCAGGAAAAACTCCGTGCGGTACAGGCCCACGCCCTCCGCACCACTGCGGCGTATGGCATCGGACTCGTGGGTAAACTCCACGTTCGCCGCCAAGCGGATTCGATGTCCGTCCAGAGTCTCGGCCGGCAGGTCGCGCAGCTCCTCCAGGCTCTCATAAGCCTGCTGCTTCTCCGTGCGCATCCGGCGGTAGCGCTCCTCCGTCTCGGCGGTCGGGTTGATGATCACCAACCCATTGAAGCCATCCACAATGGCACTTTGCCCCATGCGGGATTCCAGCATGAGGTTCGGAACGGCCACTACGGCCGGCAGCCCGAGCGAGCGGGAGAGAATCGCCGTGTGCGACACCGCAGAGCCCACCTCCGTTACGAACCCGATGATATTCCGGCTGTCCAGGTCTGCCGTGTCACTCGGTGCCAAGTCATAAGCCACCAGTACGCGGCGTTCCCCTGTGTCCTCCTCTTCCTCGGTGCGGGTGACGGGCTCCATGTTGCGCAGCACACGGCGCATCACGTCCTCCATGTCCGCGATACGGGAGCGCAGATAGGGGTCGTCTACCTTCCGCATGGTGCCGATGAAATTCATCACCACGGAGTAGTACACCGCCTCGATGTTCTGGCCGCGCTTGGGCAGCTCCGCCTGCAGCCGCTTCATGATGAGGCGGTCGCGCACGAAGAGCAGGTGGGCGTCGAAGATAGCCGCCTCCGTCTCGCCGGAGAGCTCCTGCACACGCTCCTTTAGCCGCTCCAGCTCCTTCTCTGTCTTGTCCAGCGCTGCCTCCAGACGCTGCCACTCCGCAGGCATGGCTTCCTGCGCCACACGACGCACCGGCGGGGCCGCGTTCTTGGCGGTCTCCACCAGCATGGTGCCCATGGCAATGCCCGGGGACACGGGCATGCCCTGCAGGATGTGCTCGAAATGCTCCTCTGTCATACCTGTCGCGGCGGGGTGGGGGGCAGAAGCACCCGGGCATCAGGCCTCGCCGAACTTGGAGTCCACCAAGGCCTCCAGCGCCTCCATGGCCTCGGCCTCATCCGGGCCGTCCGTCGTCACGGTGATGGTCGAGCCGCAGCCCACAGCCAGCATCATCAGGCACATGATGCTCTTGCCGTCCACGGCCTCACCGTCCCGCTCCACGGTCACATCGGCCTCGAAGCGTGCCGCCTCACGGACGAACTTGGCCGCCGGGCGGGCGTGGATTCCCAATTTGTTCAAAACGGTGATCTGTTTTGTTATCATAATTCGCTCAATCTGTTTGAAGTCTGTTTTGACGAGTATTATACCCTTTTCCGCGCGCAATGCGAGCTTTTTTTGCGCTAGCGGCGAAAAAAGGGCTGTTTCATGCCTTCTTCAGCCAGATTTTCGCCTGCAGGGCGGCTGCGGCCGCTGCCATCTCCGCCTTGTGCTTGCTGGGGGCCACGGCGCTGCCCAGCTCTCGCCCGTGCCACAGGGCGTGCCCGCAGAAGGGACCCTCCGGGTGCTTGGGGTCCGCAGGTTCCACCGTATAGACGGGCGGGGTGTTGTCGATGCTTTGCAAAATCTCCAGCAGGGCCCCCTTATAGTTTACATCCATGTATTGCCGCGCGTTATTAATGCTCGTCTGCATAAGGCGCAGGGCCACCTTGCGCGCAGCGTTGTAGTTGGAGTCCATCATCACGGCACCGATCACGCTTTCGAAGGTATTGGCCATGATGGACATCGTGGTGCGCCCGCCGGCCTTTTCCAACTGCGGGCTCATATCCAGATGCTCACACCAGCCCAGCTCTCGACACAGTCCTGCCAAGTGCTGACGGCTCACGATGCCGGAGCGCAGTTTCGTCAGCTCGCCTTCATCGCTCTGCGGAAAGAGCGTGAACAGCTCTCGGCTCACCACAAGCTCCAGCACCGCATCCCCCAGATATTCCAGCCGTTCGTATGCCAAGCCCGTTGCTCGCCGCTGGTCGTAGCTCGGGTGCGTCAAGGCCTGCTGCAGCCACACTTTGTCCGTGAATACATACCCCAAGCTTTCTTCAATCAATGCTATATCCATGCTTGCCCCTATCGTACACCATCCCTGCCCTCGACGCAAGCGAAATCGACCGGACTTCTCAC
Organism: Akkermansia sp.; assembly: GCA_022787425.1. Lineage (GTDB taxonomy): Bacteria > Verrucomicrobiota > Verrucomicrobiia > Verrucomicrobiales > Akkermansiaceae > Akkermansia. Next base: position 138,612 of record JALFWB010000011.1, on the reverse strand, counting down.
AGTTCGGAACCGGGTAATCGGGGCAACCGGCTTGACTTTTCTCTCGAAAATGTGATATAATACTGGCACGAACGTTATGAAGAATCAAATTTCCATCCGCAGTTCCGCAGCAGAATATCTGACCTATATCGCCGGCGTGGGTGAGGCTGCTGAGCAGTTCGAGGTTCGCTATGAGGACGAGAATATCTGGCTGACGCAGAAGATGCTGGGCGAACTTTACGGTGTTGATAAACGAACGATAAGCTACCATCTCAAGAAGATTTTTGCGGATGCCGAGTTGGATGAAAAGTCAGTTGTCCGAAAAATTTGGACAACTGCCTCGGACGGCAAGAACTACCATGCTTTCCACTACGGCATCCAAGCCATTATCGCCGTGGGATTCAAGGTAAACTCCGAGCGAGCCGTGCAGTTCCGTAAGTGGGTGAATCACATCGCCCATGAGTATACCATCAAGGGCTGGGTAATGGACGACGAGAGGCTCAAGCAGGGTACGTATCTCTCCGATAAGTACTTTGAGGAGCAGTTGGAGCGCGTGCGGGAAATCCGTGCCAGTGAACGCCTCTTTTATCAGAAGATAACGGATATTTATGCCACTGCGGTGGACTACGACCGCAAGGCCTCCGTGACCCGCCGTTTTTATGCAAGCGTGCAGAACAAGATGCACTTTGCCGTGCACGGGCACACCGCCGCCGAGTTGATTGTGGAGCGCGCCGATGCAAAAAAGCCGCACATGGGGCTCACCACTTGGAAGGCCGCTCCGGAGGGGAAGCTCATGCTCAGCGATGCCTGTGTGGCAAAGAATTATCTGAGCGCCGAGGAGTTGACCCAGCTGAACCGTCTGGTGAGCTCCTACCTTGATTTTGCAGAGAGCATGGCGCAGCGAAAGATACCACTGACCATGGAGGACTGGGAGAAGCGTCTCAATACGTTTATCGAAATGTTCGAGTACGGTCTGCTGAAGGATGCCGGTCGTGTCTCCGCCGCCATTGCAAGGCTGCATGCAAAGACCGAGTTCGAGAAGTACAGGGTGGAGCAGGACAGACTCTATGTCTCCGATTTTGATCGTTACCTCCTGGAGTTGGAGGAGAATCTGAGGAACGACCAATAAAGCAGCCGCCCTCCCTTGTCGGGTCAGGGAATGGGGACGTGGGGCTCGAGGAGGAGTCGCCCGGCGCGCTCTTGGTCGTGAGCCTTGAGGCGAGCGAGCTGTTGGAGATGCGATTGGAGGGAGAAAGGTTTGGCCTTGCTGCGCACGGGGAGGTAGGTGCCGTCCTCCTGCATGACGTAGGCGCGAGTGTTGTCGCGGAAGCAAGCATCCAAGACATCGAGGAGCCGTCGTGCTGCAGCGTGGTCCTCGATGGGAATGAGGAGCTCCACGCGGCGCTCGAGGTTACGGGGCATCCAGTCGGCACTGGCAATGAAGACTAAGGGAGCCCCGCCGTTATGGAAGGAGAAGATGCGCGCGTGCTCTAGGTAACGATCCACGATGCTGATGATGCGCGTGCGGGCACGTGCGCCGGGGGTACTCGGTGCCCAGCAGCAGATGCCTCGCACGTTGAGCCGCAGGTGCACCCCCGCCTCTGCGGCCTGCTCCAAGGCCTGCATCATGTCCGGGTCGTTCAGCGAGTTCATCTTGGCGGTGAGCTCCGCTCGTTCCCCGAGGCGGGCACGATGGGTCTCTGCGCGAATGAGTGAGAGGAGCTTCTCCTTCATGCCGGAAGGGGCGGGGAAGATGCGGCGGAAACGCATGAGCCGTGTGAGACCGGTGACGGAGTTGAAGAACTGCGAGGCATCTGCCCCGAGGTTCTCGTTGCAGGTGAGCAGGTTTACATCGCTGTATAGACCGGCGGTCTTTTCATTGTAATTCCCGGTGCCGAAGTGGCAGTAGCGGCGCAGGAAACCATTCTCCCGCCGCACGATGAGCGTGATTTTAGCGTGCGTCTTGAAGCCCTTTACGCCGTACACTACCTGCACGCCGGCCTTCTGCAGACGCTCCGCCTGCACCAAATTGTGTCCCTCATCGAAGCGAGCCTTGAGCTCCACCAGAACGGTGACCTGCTTGCCGGCCTCTGCTGCGCGACAGAGGGCCTTGATGAAGCGGGAGCCGTGCGCTGTACGATAGAGTACTTGCTTGATGACCAAGACATCCGGATCCGTTGCCGCCTCTTCCAGCAGGCGGATGATGGGCTCGTAGCTCTCGTAGGGATTCAGGATGAGAATATCCCCTTGGGCCATGTTATCAAACATGCTTTGCGAGGTGTCTACATCCGCTGCCGGATAGCTCGGCCAAGCCTCCTGCTTGAGATTGTCGTGCCCGGGTTCCTGAGCCATATCACCCAGATCCGTCAAACGCAGCAGCCCCGGTACACGATAGGTATCTTCCTCCCCGGCTCCGACGGCGCGTGCAATGCGGTCCGCAAGGGCAGGGGGGGGGCCCGTAGGCAGTTCCAAGCGAACACAGTCAGAAAACTTGCGAGCCACCAAGACAGCTTCCATATCCCGCGCAAGGTTTCCACCCTCCTCCGATACAGCGATGTCACTGTTTCGGGTGACGCGGAACGGAGTCGCTGCGCGGAGCTCCTCCCCCGGGAAGAGCCCGGCAATGAAGGCGCAGATGAGATCCTCCGCCGGCACATAGCCCTCATCCAATGCGGCGAAGTGCATACGGCGAGGAAGAGAATCCGGCAGGGGAACGACCACCAAGCGCGAATTCTCCTCCCCGGGAGCGGCCAACTCCAGCGCGATGATGATACTGAGGGAGGGTAGCACCGGTGGCTGCTCCACCTCCAAGGCCAAGGGAGTGAGCAGGGGAGCAACGTTATCCTCGAAATAGCGGCGCAGGGTAGCTACACGGGACTCCGGCAGGGAAGCGATACTCAGCGGGCTGATACCGGCGACGCGCATGATCGGCAGCAGCTCCTCGTTGAAGAGACTGTATTGCGCCTGCACCTGAGCATTCGCCCGCGCGCGGATGAGCTCCAGCTGCTCGCTCGGGGAGAGTCCCGTTGCATCCGGTGTATTCTTGCCGGACTGCCGCATCAGGCGGAGACCGCCGACGCGCACCTGGAAAAACTCATCAAGGTTACTGGCCGTGATAGCCAAAAACTTGATGCGCTCCAGCAGGGGTAATTCCGGGCGGCGCGCTTGGTCCAGCACCCGCGCGTTGAATTCCAGCCAAGATAATTCCCGATTGATGTACACCTTGCTTATTCTCCTCTCTATCCTTCCCCAGTATAGCACGGGGGCGATGCCGTGGCAAGGGGAAACACCACCGGAGGAGAAGCTAAGACACAAAAAGAGCGACCGATGGAAAATTGTCGGTCGCTCCTGTGTTCGCGATGCTCGATACGAGACTCGAACTCGTACGGGTCTCCCCACTAGATCCTTAGTCTAGCGCGTCTACCAATTCCGCCAACCGAGCATGGGTTGAACCTTGAACGCAGGAGGAGTATACAGGAAAAACGCAGCCGATGCAAGCTTTTTTCTGCAAAAAAGCAAAAAAACATCATTTTTTCCGGGTAGGGTGGGCTGAGAAAGCATAAAAAACCGGGCCCTGCGTTGGGAGGCAGGGCCCGGGAATGTGAGTAGGGGTCAGGCGAGCGGATTACTCATCGACACCGACGGAGAGGGTATCATCCGGACGGTCGAGATCCTCCGGCTCCTCCTCCGCGCGTACGGCCCGGGGGATGGGCACGGCACCCGGGGCGGCCTCCACCACGATGTTGTGGTACTTATCGAAGCCGGTACCGGCGGGGATGAGGTGACCGAGAATGACGTTCTCCTTGAAGCCCTCCAGCAGATCCGCCTTACCGAGGGTGGCGGCCTCTGTGAGGACACGTGTGGTATCCTGGAAGGATGCTGCGGAGATGAAGGAATCCGTCTTGAGGGAAGCCTTCGTGATACCGAGCAGGATGGGCTCGCTTTCCGCCGGGCGACCGTTCATCTCCACAGTGAGCGCGTTGATGCGGTTCAGAGCTGTGGTATCCACCTCATCGCCCCAGAGCAGACCGGTATCACCGGGGTCCTTGATGCGAACCTTACGCAGCATCTGGGAGACGATGATCTCCACGTGCTTATCGTTGATTTCCACACCTTGGACGCGGTAGACCTGCTGCACCTTGTTGACGAGGTGCTCCTGCAGCTTCTCCTTACCGCAGATACGGAGGATCTCATCGGAGGCCTCTGAACCATCGGAGAGCGGCTCGCCGGCATGGACGTAGTCCCCATCGTGCACGATGATGTGGCGATCCATCGGCACGAGGTGCTTGATGCAGAGAGCGCGCTCGTTGTCATCGTTCTCCACGAGCTTGGCAGAAGAGCGGCGACGGCTCTTGCCGGCAGCCTCCTTCGCCTCGGCATCGCGATAGATCTTGACGACCTTCTTACCGCGGATCATCGCGTCATCGATGGCCACGATGCCATCCATCTCGGCCAGCGTGCAGGTATCCTTCGGGCGGCGAGCTTCGAAGAGCTCGGCCACGCGCGGCAGACCACCGGTAATATCGTTGGTCTTCTGCACCTTGCGGGGCGTCTTGGCCACCTGAGTACCGGCAAAGATCTTCTGCCCGTCCGCCACGGCGAGGTAAGCACCGGTGGGGATAGAGTACACACGCGGCTTATCGTTGTTCCACTTGGTCTTATCGCGTCTGTCGCGGGTACCGGTGTGAATGACGACACGGGGAGCGAGGTCCTGACGGTGCTCGATGATGCAGCTGGTGCCGCGACCGCCATCGCCGGGGCCGGACTCCGTACGATAGGTGATGCCCTCGATCATGTCCACATACTCCACGGTACCGCCGACCTCCGCAATGACGGGGATGGCGTAGGGATCCCACTCGGCGATCAGATCGCCCTCGTTGACCTCCCCACCGTCCTTGATGTGCAGGATGGAACCGAGCGTGAGCTGGTAGGACTCCAACTCCTTGCCCTCGGCATCATACACCTTCAGGCCGCCGTTCTTGCAGAGCACAACCCAGTTGTGGTTTTCATCCTCTACGCAACGCCCGCGCAGGTTTTCGTCATAGATGATACGACCGGTGGACTTGGAGATGTACTCCGGACGGCTGGCGGATGCAGTAGCCGTACCACCCACGTGGAAGGTACGCATGGTGAGCTGGGTACCGGGCTCGCCGATGGACTGAGCCGCGATGATACCGACAGCCTCGCCGACCTTGACAGCCTTGCCGGAAGCGAGGTTGAGACCATAGCACTTCGCACAGCAGCCCTTGTCCAAGCCGCAGGTGAGCACGGAGCGCACCTTGACCTTCTCGATGCCGACCTGCTCGATCTTCTTGGCAGCCTCATCCGTGATGATCTCATTCTTGGCCACGATGAGCTCGCGGGTCGTCGGGTCGTAAATGTCATCACAGGTCACGCGGCCGTAGATACGGGCGGAAAGCGTGGCAATCTCGTCATCACCATCGTAGATGGCCGTCATGGTGATACCACGGTCCGTGCCGCAGTCCTCCTGACGCACGATGACATCCTGAGCCACATCGACGAGCTTACGCGTCATGTAACCGGAGTCGGCCGTCTTCAGAGCGGTATCGGCAAGACCCTTACGGGCACCGTGAGTGGAGATGAAGTACTCCAAGGCGCTGAGACCCTCACGGAAGTTAGCCGTAATGGGGCGCTCAATGATTTCGCCGGAGGGCTTAGCCATCAAACCACGCATACCGGAGAGCTGCTTAATCTGGGCCTTGTTACCACGAGCACCGGAGTCCACCATCATGAAGAGCGGGCTGGCGACAGCCGAACCGCTGTTGTACTCCAGCTTGGTGTAGAGCTCCTTCTGGATGTCATCCGTGGTGGCAGACCAAATATTCACGACCTTATCATAGCGCTCGCCGTTGGTGATGAGGCCTTCCTCGTACTGCTGAGTGACCTTGGCAACCTCCTCGTAGGCGGCAGCGATACGCTCGTTCTTGCTCTCCGGCACCACCATATCAACGATACCGATGGAGCAACCGGAGCGCGTAGCCTCCTTGTAGCCCAGAGACTTGAGCGCATCGAGCGTCTCAACAGTCTTCTGCTGACCACAGGTCTGGTAGCAGCGCCAGATGATGTCACCGAGCTGCTTCTTGCCGATGTTGCGGTTGATGTAGCCGATCTCGTCCGGCCAGATCTCGTTGAAACGGACGCGGCCGGCAGTGGTCACGATGGTCTTCTTGTCCACGTTCTCCTGGTTGTAGGAAAGGCGGTCGAAGGCGCGGCCGGTCTTGCCGTAGTCCGGGTTCTTGAGACGGATCCACTCGTGGTAGCCGATCTTACGAGCTGCGATGGCGAACTCCACCTCCGAGATGGACTCGAAGAGCGGGAGCAGGTGCTGATTGTCCTGCTTCTCCTTCACCTCCTTGGCGCGGGTGTGTGTCAGGTAGTAAGACCCGAGCACGATATCCTGGCTGGGGGTGCTGATGGGCTTACCGGAAGCCGGGGAGAAGATGTTGTTGGGTGCCAGCATGAGCAGGCGAGCCTCCAACTGGGCCTCGACACTCAGCGGGACGTGCACGGCCATCTGGTCACCGTCGAAGTCGGCGTTGTAACCGGTACACACGAGCGGATGCAGACGGATGGCGTCACCCTCGATGAGCACAGGCTCGAAGGCCTGAATGGAGAGACGGTGCAGCGTTGGGGCACGGTTCAGGAAGACAGGGTGACCCTTGGTCACCTGCTCAAGAATGTCCCACACCACGGGCTCCTTGCGGTCGATCATCTTCTTGGCAGAGCGCACGGTGTGCACCAGCCCACGCTCCTTGAGGTGGTGGATGATGAAGGGCTCAAACAGGTTCAGGGCCATCTTCTTCGGCAGACCGCACTGGTTCATCTTGAGGTGCGGACCGATCACGATGACGGAACGACCGGAGTAGTCCACGCGCTTGCCGAGCAGGTTCTGGCGGAAACGGCCGCTCTTGCCCTTCAGCATATCGGAGAGGGACTTGAGCGGGCGGTTGCCGGCCCCCGTGACGTGGCGACCGTGGCGTCCGTTGTCAAACAGGGCATCCACAGCCTCCTGCAGCATGCGGCGCTCATTGCGCTTGATAACCTCCGGCGTCTGCAGAGCTGCCAACTCGCGCAGGCGGTTGTTGCGGTTGATGACGCGGCGGTAGAGGTCGTTCAGGTCGCTGGTCGCGAAGCGGCCACCGGGCAGGGGAACGAGCGGGCGCAGATCCGGCGGGATGACCGGCAGCACGGTGAGCACCATCCACTCCGGCTTGCACTTGCTGTTCAGGAAGCCCTGGGCCAGCTGCAGACGCTTGGCAATCTTGCGCTTGTTCTGCTTAGAGCTGGTCTTGGCCATGTCCTGGCGCAGGCTGTCCACCAAGGCCTGAAGGTCGAGGTTGTGCAGCAGCTTCTGAATGGCCACGGCGCCCATCTCTGCCTCCGGAGCCTCATCACCGTAGTCCTCCTTCAGCTCGTTGTACTCTTCTTCCGTGAGGATCTGGTTGACGGAGTAACCCGGCAGGCCCTTGGGGTCGATGACGATGAAGTCCTCGTAGTAAATAACACGCTCCAAGTCATGCGTGGTCAGATCCAGCATGAGACCGATGCGGCTGGGCATGCACTTATAGAACCAGATGTGAGTCACGGGCACGGCCAGCTCGATGTGGCCCATGCGCTCGCGACGCACGCGGGAGGAGGTGACTTCCACACCGCAGCGGTCGCAGATTGTCCCCTTGTTCTTGGCACGCTTGTAGCGGCCGCAGGAGCACTCCATGTCACGCGTCGGGCCGAAGATGCGCTCGCAGAAGAGACCGCCCTTCTCCGGCTTGAACGTGCGGTAGTTAATCGTCTCCGGGTTCTTCACCTCGCCGTGGGACCAGGAGCGGATGTCCTCCGGGCTTGCGACGGTGATGCAGACCTGGTCGAAGTTCTTGGGCTTCTCGTTGTTGAGGTCAATATAAGCCATATGGGTGATTTGTTAAAGGTTTGGTTGATTTACTCATTGGAATCATCGTCCTCATCGTGGAAGTCGATATCGTCATCCTCGTTGAAGTCCACATCGTTGTCGCTCGTCTCGTCCTCGTCCTCACCGGCAGCGAGCAAGTCGAAGAGCTCGTCGGTGGTCTTGGGCGCGTTCTCGCGGTCCTTGCGCTCCATGGGTTGCACATTGAGGCAGAGGGCCTGCATTTCCTTGATGAGCACGTTGAAGGATTCCGGAGTACCGGCCTCCAGGGAGTTATCGCCCTTCACGATGTTCTCGTAGATGCGGGTACGTCCCTGCACGTCATCGGACTTGACGGTGAGGAGCTCCTGAAGGGTGTAGGCTGCGCCGTATGCCTCCATGGCCCACACCTCCATTTCACCGAAGCGCTGGCCGCCGCGCTGGGCCTTGCCGCCCAAGGGCTGCTGCGTAACGAGAGAGTAGGTACCCACGGCACGAGCGTGCACCTTGTCTGCCACCAAGTGGTTGAGCTTGAGCATGTAGGTGTAACCCACCACCACGGGATAGTGGAAGTACTCACCCGTCAGACCGTCGATCAGGCGGCTCTTACCGGCCACGGTGCCGTCCTTGCCGTCGCCCACCCAGGAGAAGCCGGGCACTTGCTTAGCCTTGCTCATGAAGTCCCAGATGCGGGATTCATCGATACCATCGAACACCGGGGTAGCGACCTTAAAGCCAAGAGCCTTGGCAGCCACACCCAAGTGAGCCTCCAACACCTGGCCCACGTTCATACGAGAAGGCACGCCCAGCGGGTTCAGGATGATGTCCACCGGAGTACCATCCTCGAGGTAGGGCATATCTTCCACCGGCAGCACGCGGGAGCAGACACCCTTGTTACCGTGGCGGCCTGCCATCTTATCACCCACACCGAGCTTGCGCTTGGCTGCGATGTAAACCTTCACCTCCGTGACGACACCGGGATCCATTTCCGCACCTGCTTCGATCTGATCCAACTTGTGCTCACGCTCGCGGTCCAGCTCTTCGAAGCGGCTCTCGAAGCTGTTCATGATGTCGAAGATCTGGTTGCGGACGGGGCTCTCGTTCATCTCCACCTGACCGTGATTTTCGGCGAGCTTGCGCAGCAGGGTCTTGGTGATCTTCTTGCCGGCCGGCAGAATGGTCTCACCGGAGCCCACACGCGTCACCTCCAACGGAATCTTCTCGCCCAGCAAACGGCCGGAGAGTTTCTCCGTCAGTTGCGTGATCAAGTCAGAGCGGCTTCTCTCGTAGTCGCTGTCGACCTTTTGGCGCTGCTTCTGGCTCTCCTTCTCCACATCGGTGGCGGGAGCACCGGGAGCGCTGGAGCGCACGATGCGCACATCCATCACCACACCTGTGGTACCCGGGGGCACGCGCAGAGAGGTGTCCTTGACATCGGCGGCCTTCTCGCCGAAGATGGCGCGCAGCAGGCGCTCCTCCGGGGCGAGGTCAGTCTCGCTCTTGGGGGTAATCTTGCCCACGAGGATATCGCCGGGCTTCACCTCGGCGCCGATGCGCACCACGCCGTCCGGTCCCAAGTTCTTGAGGGCATCATCGCCCACGTTGGGAATGTCGCGCGTGATCTCCTCCGGCCCGAGCTTGGTGTCGCGAGCCTTCTCCTCGAACTCCTCGATATGGATGGACGTGTAGGCGTCCTCCTGAGCCAAGCGCTCGGAGATGATGATGGCATCCTCGAAGTTGTAACCGTACCAGGACATGTAAGCCACCAGCACGTTGCGACCCAAGGCCAGCTCACCGCCATCGGTGCAGGGGCCGTCGGCCAGCACATCACCGGCCTTCACCGTCTGCCCTCGCTCCACAATGGGATGCTGGTTGATGCAGGTGGAGGCATTGGAGCGCATGAACTTGCGCAGCTGGTAGACGTAGATACCCTTATCCACATCCGTGGTGATGCAGCTCGGCTCGGAAAGCCAACGCTGCGGGGGCACCGGCAGGTTGCCGTCCGGAGTGGTCACGATGTACTCTGCCGTGGCAGAAGCAACAACACCCGGCCCCTTGGCGCAGACCACAGCGCAACTGTCGCGGGCGCACTTGGCCTCGATGCCCGTACCCACGAGCGGAGCCTGGTTCACCATCAGGGGCACACCCTGGCGCTGCATGTTCGCGCCCATCAGTGCACGGTTGGCGTCATCGTGCTCCAAGAAGGGAATGAGTCCTGCCGCAATGGAGATGATCTGCTTGGGGGAGACGTCCATGTACTCCACCTTGCGCGGGTCAACCTCGATGAACTCACCCTTGGAGCGAGCCGTGATGCGGCTCTTCACGAAGTGTCCGGTACCGTCATCGCGATCCAACTCATTGTTGGCCTGGGCGATCATGTGGTACTCCTCCTTGTCCGCCGTCAGGTAATCCACCTCATTGGTCACAATAACCTCGGTGTCAACCACCTCGCCCTTGCTGTTCTTCTTCTCCACGTGCTTGACGCGGCGGAACGGCGTCTCGATGAAGCCGTACTCATCAATGCGGGCATAGGTGCAAAGCGAGTTGATCAGACCGATGTTCGGACCTTCCGGGGTCTCAATCGGGCAGATACGACCGTAGTGGGAGGGGTGCACGTCTCGCACCTCGAAGCCGGCGCGGTCGCGGTTCAGACCACCGGGCCCGAGGGCGGAGAGACGACGCTTGTGCGTCAGCTCGGCCAGCGGGTTGATCTGGTCCATGAACTGGGAAAGCTGGCTGCGACCGAAGAAGTCACGCATCACGGCACTGAGAGCCTTCGGGTTGATGAGCTTGCTGGGCGTCAGATCCTGCTTGTTCGGGTCACACAGGGTCATACGCTCCTTCACCAGACGCTCCGTGCGAGCCAAGCCCACGCGGCACTGATTGGCAATGAGTTCACCCACAGCACGAACGCGGCGGCTGCCCAAGTGATCGATGTCGTCCACTTGGCCCTCGCCGTGCTTGAGCTTGAGCATGTACTTGATGGCCGTCAGGAAGTCGATGGGTTGAATGAGACGCACGTCCTCCGGCACGTCCAAGCCGAGTTTCTGGTTGATCTTGTAGCGGCCCACGCGCGTCAGATCGTACTTCTTCTCCTCCTTGAACAGACGGTCCAGCGCCGTTCCGGCCTGCTGAACAGAGGTCGGATCGCCCGGGCGGAACTTGCGGAAAATCTCCTTGAGGGCGGACTCGCGGTCGTGCGCCAAGTCCTTCTTGAGTGTCTTGATGAGGGTTTCCTCCTCCCGCTGGTCGATGACCTCAATCTCATCGATGCCCAGATCCTGCATGCGGCGCAGGGCCACCCCGCTGATGGGCTCGTAGGCCTTGGCGATCACGTTCACACGTGTTTCACCGTACTTCACATCCTCAAAGGGAACAAGGTTCTCCAGCTCGTCCGCCGTCACATCCTTCAGCTTGATGCGCTGAATCGTGTAGAACTGCTCCACCAGCTGACGATCTGTCTCGTAGCCCAAGTAGCGCAGGAAGGTGGTGGCCAAGAACTTACGGCGACGGCGACGACGATCCAAGAAGACGTACATCAGGTCGCTCGTGTCGAACTGAACCTCCAGCCACGAACCGCGGTCCGGGATGATGCGGAAGGAGAAAATGTCCTTGCCGTTCGTGTGGTGCGTCTTCTCAAAGCAGATGCCCGGGGAGCGGTGCAGCTGAGCCACGATTACACGCTCCGCACCGTTGATGACGAAGGTGCCGCGATCCGTGATCATCGGGATCTCTCCCATGTACACGTTCTCCTCGGACTTGTAGTCCGCACACACCACGCGGAACTTCACATACAGAGAGGCACTGTACGTCTCGCCCGCGCGGATGGCTGCATAGTCCGACATCTTCGGCGGCGATACCTCGTAGGAGATGTACTCCAGACGGATGTGGTCGTCGTAACTCTGAATCGGGAAATTCTCAACAAAGATGGCTTGGAGACCCATTTTGAGTCTCTTGTCGGGTTCGGTGAATCGCTGAAGGAACTCCTCGTAGGACTTCGTCTGAATCTCGATCAAGTTGGGCGGTTCAATGACCTCCTTGATCTTACCGAAACTAATTCGCTCTTGTGTGGGCTTTGACATAAGTTGCCGAAGATGAGGTTTGATGCATCCGTGAGCGGATGCAGGCTCGGTTTGCCGTCGGGGTAAAACCGACCCGGAGAATGTCGCATTTAGGCCATTCCTCGGGTCGATTCTGCCTGCCCGAAACTGCTGTTACCTGTTGAGTATCAAGGCTTTACGGTGTATAGAGATGATTAGGAAATTTGAGGGGACGCGAGAGCAGGGGAGGATAAAATCCCCCCCTGCGCACGGGAAAAAGAGCTTACTTGATCGTGACCTTGGCGCCGGCCTTCTCAAGCTCGGCCTTGGCCTTCTCAGCCTCCTCCTTGGAGACGCCCTCCAGCACCTTGGCGGGAGCGGACTCAACGAGCTTCTTGGCGTCGGCAAGACCGAGACCGGCCTTGATGGCGCGGACGGCCTTAATGGCGGCAATCTTGTTGCCACCGGCATCCGTGAGCTCAACGTCGAACTCCGTCTTCTCCTCGGCAGCCTCAGCGGCAGCGGCGGGAGCAGCAGCGGCAGCCACGGGAGCAGCGGCGGACACGCCCCACTTCTCCTCGAGCATCTTCACCAGCTCAGCAGCCTCGAGGATGGTCAGCTTGCCGAGTTCTTCTGCGATTGTATTCAAATCAGCCATTGTTGTGTTGTATTTAATTGGTTCTTAGTCGCGGGCGGGGGCCCCCCACCCATTTCAGTTCTCACCGGCCGGAGAGCCGACAGAGTACCTAATTTTGTTTCAGGCGGCGAGTGATTTACCACAACGCCGCCATCTTGTCAAGCGTTTTTTACTCCGCAGACGCAGATTCTTCGGCGGAACCACCGTTTTCCTTGTCCACGTAGGCCTGAATGACGCGAGCGAGCGCGGAGGCCGCACCATTGATGGTACCAAGCAAGGTAGCCAGCAGAACCTCGCGGCTGGGCAGCTCGCCCAGGGCGGAGATCTTCTCCGGCGTCAGCTCGGCGCCGTCCAGAATACCTACCTTGTAGGCGGTCTTCTTGGACTTCTTGGCAAAGGTGTTGATAGCCTTGGCAGCGGCGCAAACATCCTTCTCACCCATCACATAGGCCGTCTGGCCCTTGAGGGAGGCAGAGATGTCCGGCAGACCGGCCTTAGCGATGGCCTTAGCCATAAAGGTGTTCTTGGCCACCATGCAGGTAGCGCCTGCGTCTGACAGGGCAGCGCGCAGCTCGGTGAACTCAGGAACCGTCACGCCCGTGTAGTCGATCACCAGCACGAAGGGAGAGGCGTTCACCTTCTCCGTCAGGTGCTCGATGATGGTCGTCTTATCGGGATTCAGTTTCTTCTCAGTGCTCATAGTCTTGTATCCGAATCAGGGTTCTTACTTGGTGAATTCCACCTGGCTGAGGGCCAGGCCCGGGTTCATGCTGCTCGCAATCGTAGCGGCGGCAATGTAGGCACCCTTGGCACCGGAGGGACGAGCCTTGACCACGGCACCGATGAAGGCGCGGGCGTTCTCGGCGAGTTTCTCGTTGTCGAAGGACAGCTTACCGATGGCTGCGGAGATGTTGGCGTTCTTGTCGACCTTGAAGTCCACACGACCGGCCTTCACCTCGCGCACCGCCTTGGCAGTGTCATCGGTCACCGTACCGGTCTTCGGGTTCGGCATCAAGCCGCGCGGGCCGAGGATTCGGGCAATCTTGCGCACCTGGGCCATGGCACCCGGCGTGGCAATTGCACTGTCGAAATCAAGGAAGCCACCCTGGATTTCCTTGATCAGGTCATCCAAACCGACTTTCTCGGCACCGGCCTCAAGGGCAGCCTGGGCAGCCTCGCCCTGGGCAAACACGATGACGCGGACATTCTTACCCGTACCGTGGGGCAGGGCAACGGAGCCGCGCACCATCTGGTCGGACTTACGGGGATCCACCGTCAGGCGGAACGAGACCGTGACCGTCGGGTCGAACTTGGGCGCAGGGAAGCTCTTCATCACTTCCACCGCCTCGTCCACGCTGTAGGTCTTGGTCTTATCAACGAGCTTAGCAGCCTCGTTGTAGCGCTTGGAGCGTTTAATAGACATATTGTTGTAGCAGTACGTTCGGGTTAATATTCAAATCCTCCTGCAGAGAAGGGCTTACATACCGGTGATCTCGATACCCATCTGGCGAGCCTGGCCGGCAAGAATGCGGGCGGCGGCCTCCGGGTTCTTCGTGTTCAGATCCGGCATCTTGGTGTTGACGATCTCCATCAACTTCTCCTTGGTGATCTTGGCGACCTTCTTCTTGTTCGGCTCACCGGAACCGGACTCGATGTTGGCAGCCTTCTTCAGGAGCATGGCAGCCGGCGGCTGCTTAGTGATGAAGTCAAAGGACTTGTCCTTGTAAACGGTGATCACGACGGGGAGAACATCACCCTTCTGCTTCATCGTCTTAGCGTTGAACTCTTTGCAGAAGCCCATGATGTTGACACCGGCCTGACCAAGAGCAGGACCCACGGGCGGCGAGGGTTTCGCATCGCCGGCAGGAATCTGCAGCTTAATGACTTTAACTACTTCTTTAGCCATGGTTGTGTTAGTTTGGTTATGCTGCCTTCGCCCGGTAGCCTACCCGGACTCCCGGCAGTGGGGAAAATTGTCTCAGATGCCCGTAGGAAGCTCCTTGCCCTCCTCTCCGGGGGGAACGAGGGATACCTGCGAGTAGTCCAAATCCAGCTGGTTGGTGCGGCCGAACATGCTCACACCCACGCGCAGACGACCGCGTTCCGCGTCCACCATCTCCACGTTGCCGTGCTCGCCTGCAAAGGCCGTGTCCAGCACCACCACAATGTCGCCCACCTTGTAATCCACCTTGGGACGAGCCGCGCCGCTGCAGCGCGCTGCCTCCGCCAACAGGTTCTCTACATCGGTCTTCGACATGGGAAGCGGCTCCCTGTTGCGGCCGCAGGCAAAGCTGATCACCCCATCCACCGCCTGGATCTTGTACCAAGCATCGTTGTTCAGGGAGCCGTCCGGGCGGCGCAGATCCACGTTCAGGTACACATAACCCGGGTAGAGCTTGTGGTCCAAGACGTGCTTCTTGCCGTTGCGAACTTCCTCCACCTTCTCCGTCGGTACCAAGGGGGCGCTCTTCAGCAGAACGCGCATCTCCTCATCCGTTTCAAAAAGTCGATTCAGGTTCTTCACCGTGCGCCCCTCTTTGTTCGAGAGAACGTGCAGGACATACCACTGTGCACCCGACTCCGGTACGGTGCGGGTGCCTGTCGATTTACGGTCGTGCGGGCGGGACATAGCAATGTGTCGTTCGTGGAACGTCAGGAACAATTCACGATCACCCAGCTCACCACCGTTGACATGATGAGGTCAAACAGCGCAACGTATGCACCCAAAAGTACCATCGCAATCAGCACCACCGTCGTGGAGCTGCACAGCTCTTTGTACTTCTTGAACCCCTTTACCTTGGGGTCGCTCGACCAAGGCCAAGAGCACTTCTTGAGCTCGCCCTTGACGTTGGCTATGAACTGGAATAATTTGCGGAACATTCTTTGTTGACGTCAGGTTATGTTCAGAGATAAAAAATCAGAGAAGGTGGCAGGGTACGAGAGACTCGAACTCCCAACACGCGGTTTTGGAGACCGCTGCTCTACCGATTGAGCTAGTACCCTATATACCTTATCTGATTATTTCGGCCTCATCGGGAGACACCCTCGTTACCGAGGGTGCCTCCCGGGGCCGGGACTCAATTCCCCGGGCAGGGGAACCGATGCCCTACGTTAAGTGTTGCAGCAATCAGGCCTTGATCTTGGCCACCTTGCCGGCGCCCACGGTGCGGCCGCCCTCGCGGATAGCGAAGCGCATACCTTCCTCCATGGCCACCGGGGTGATGAGCTCAACGCTGATGGTCACGTTGTCGCCCGGCATCACCATCTCCGTGCCCTCCTGGAGGGTCACCGTGCCCGTCACGTCCGTCGTGCGGAAGTAGAACTGGGGACGATAGTTGTTGAAGAACGGAGTGTGGCGGCCACCCTCTTCCTTCGTCAGCACGTACACGGCGGCGTCGAAGTTGGTGTGCGGCGTCACGGAACCCGGCTTGGCGATCACCTGACCGCGCACGATGTCCTCCTTCTTGATGCCGCGGAGCAGAACGCCCACGTTATCGCCGGCCTCGCCGCTGTCGAGCAGCTTGCGGAACATCTCGATGTCCGTCACAGCCGTCTTCACCGTCGGCTTGATGCCCACGATCTCAACTTCCTCCATCTTCTTGATGATGCCGCGCTCGATACGGCCGGTAGCCACCGTACCACGACCGGAGATGGAGAACACGTCCTCCACCGGCATCAGGAAGGGCTTGTCAACCGGACGCTCCGGAGTCGGGATGTAGGCGTCAACGGCATCCATGAGCTCCAGGATGGCCTTCTTGGCCTCGGGATCACCCTCCAGAGCCTTGACGGCGGAACCCTTGATGATCGGGATGTCGTCGCCCGGGAACTCGTAGGAGGAAAGCAGGTCGCGGATCTCCATCTCCACGAGCTCGGCGAGCTCCGGATCAGCGAGGTCCATCTTGTTCATGAACACCACGATGTAGGGCACGCCCACCTGACGAGCAAGCAGGATGTGCTCACGAGTCTGCGGCATGGGGCCGTCAGCGGCGGAAACCACCAAGATAGCGCCGTCCATCTGGGCAGCACCGGTGATCATGTTCTTCACGTAGTCGGCGTGACCGGGGCAGTCAACGTGAGCGTAGTGACGCTTGTCCGTCTCGTACTCCACGTGAGCGGTGGAAATGGTGATGCCACGCTCGCGCTCCTCGGGAGCGCCGTCGATTTGGTCGTAAGCCTTGAACTCAGCCTTGCCCTGCTCTGCAAGAACCTTGGTAATTGCAGCGGTAAGGGAAGTCTTGCCATGGTCAACGTGACCGATAGTGCCCACATTCACGTGGGGCTTGGTGCGCTGGAATGCTTCTTTTGCCATAATTGTAATGGATTTGTGTATTGGGCTGCTTTATTCTTGCAAGAGCCGGAGAGCTTCCGGCGGGATTTGAACCCGCGACCTCATCCTTACCAAGGATGCGCTCTACCACTGAGCTACGGAAGCGTCGACTCCGTATGTCTTCGAAGGGAAGACATGAAAGCAGGGGCAGTATACACGATTTTTCCCCGCACGTCAATCTTAATTCTGCATTTTTTTGCATTTTTTGCAATTTTTTCTCATTTTACCCTCATAAACAGTTGGCAAGATAGATTGCAAAGGGGGACTAACGCGGGCAAAATGGAGGCCTATGAAGAACAACGCATTCATCATGGCGATGGTGCTGGCGGCCTTCGGCGCAAACGGAGCCGAGCCGACAGCGTGCAACGAGAAGAAGTGTGACGAGGGCAAGAAGTGCCCGCCGTGCTGCTGCCCGGCCTGCCCGGAGGAGACGCTGAACATTGAGAGCGTGACCCTCTTGGCAGCGAACGGCGACCCGGTGGCGCAGTTCACGCTGGCCTGGCTGACCGAGAACGGGGTGAACACGCCTAAGGACGCCGAGAAGGCGAAGGGCATGTACGCCGCCTCGATCCCGGGCTTGGAGAAGGCTGCTGCAGAGGGTAACCCCGCTGCCTGCCGGGCACTGGCGCACCTGTACGCCGAGGGTAAGGGGGTGCCCAAGAACCCCGAGCTGGCGGAGAAGTACGCCGCAGCCGCCAAGGCTTGTGCCGAAAAGGCCGCTGAGAAGCCCGCAGCTGACGTGAAGCCTGCCGAGCCCGCACCCAAGGCCGACGCTGCACCCGCTGAGAAGTAAACAGTCCCGGCTCCTCTAGCCGGTCGCACCCGCTCTGCCCCTCACCCGGGCCGGGGCGGGTGCTTTGCATTTTACCCTAATAGAGTACGCGGTGCAGGTAGAGCCCACAGGCGGGGGCGCAGAAGCGGGTCTTGGGGCCGGTGGGGCAGGTGAGCATCGACTCCAGCTCCCCCGGGGACATGCGGCCGGTCGCCACCCTATGCGCGGTGCCGGTGAGCATGCGGACCATGCGGTACATGAAGCCATTGCCGCAGAAGCGCAGGCGCAGCAGCTCCCCCTCGCGCTGTACGTCAGTGCTGTGGATGGTGCGGAGGTAGAAGTCCGGCGGCGGGTCGTCCGGTTCGTTGCCTCGGTTGGCGGCAAAGCGGCGGAAGTCATGCTCGCCGGTGTATAGCTTCAGGGCCGCTTCCAGTGCATCGACATCGAAGGGGTGCGGCACATGCCAAGAGCGATTGTAGAGGAAGGGACTCTGCACCGGGGCGCGGCAGATGAGATACTCGTAAATCTTACCCGCAGCACTGAAGCGTGCATGAAAGTCCGGCTCGACCCGTCGCACACCGCAGATGCGGATGGTGGCAGGCAGGTGGGCATTCATCGCCGCTTGCCAGTTCTCCGGGCTCATGCGGCAGCTGTCCGGAACATCCGCGTGAAAGCACTGGGCCTCGGCATGAACCCCGGCATCGGTGCGTCCTGCGGCGGCTATGCGCAGGGGCTGCCGCAGAATATCGGCCGCCGCCGCCTCGATGGTGTCCTGCACCGTGCCCCCTCCGGCTTGGCTTTGCCAACCCCGATAGGGTGTGCCGTCGTAGGCGCAGGTGAAGAGGAGTCTGCTGCTCATGCCCGGTGAATAAAAGGGCAGGGCTCATGCGGTGATGAGCCCTGCAGTGTCTATCTCATGAAGAGTCGGTTCGCGGTTAGCGGCTCAGAGGCTTATGTCAAAGTCGTCCCCATCATCGCTCCCGGAGTCGCTGCTCCCGCCGTCATCGGAGGAGGAGTCGTCCGTGCTGTCCGTCGAATCCCCACTGTCCGTGCCGCTGTCATCGGAGCTGTCCGTGGACGTGTCGTCCGTGCCGCTGTCCGAGCTGTCGGAGGAGGAGTCATCCGAGCTGCTGTCAGAGGAGGAGTCATCGGTGTCGATGTCCAAGCCTGAGTCATCGCCGGAATCGGAGGAGGAATCGGATCCGGAGTCAGAATCGGAGTCAGAGTCAGAATCCGAGCTGTCGGAGGAGTCATCCCCGCTGTCGCTGTCAGAGTCGGAGGAGTCCCCGGAGTCCTCGTCATCCCCGGAGTCGCTGCTGTCGCCGTCCGTAACGGTCAGGGCAGGGGCCTCAGCGGTCTCGGGCTCGGGATCAGGCTGGGCTTCCTTCTTTTCCGGGGCGGCGGGGGCCTCGGGGGCAGAGAAGAGCTCCTGCTGAGAGGGGGTACTCTTGTAAGCCAAGGCCTCCTGCATCGCTGTCGAGCCGTAGCACTCGTCAAACATCGTCAGCTCCTTGAATTCCTCACCCTCGGACTCCGTGCTGCCGTAGAGTGTGTTGTTCAGCCAACGCTGCTTGTTCTCATCCGCAATGCCGCCGGCAAGGTCACTGTGCTGCTTCACCACCTCAATCTCCTCGGCAGAGGCCTCGCCGTAATTCTTGCGGGGGCGCTCCGGCTGGGTCAGGTGGCGGTGCTTCTCCACGGCTGCATACAGAATTTGGTCATCCACCGGCTGGTCGAATTCCGGTACCGGCTTACTGGCGCGTACGCGGCCGATTTCCTTGGCCAAGGCCTGCAGGGCTTTGGCGAACTCCTCGCTGCGCGGGTCGGTCTCCTTATCCCCGCAGCTCTTGTACAGGGCGGAGCCATCACCCGTCAGCGGGCGGTTGAGAGAGTTGATAAAGCGCTCGTAGAGAACCTTCACTCGCTCGGCCGAGGCATCAGCTTGGGACTTGCTCGTGACGGACTGCAGCTCCGCCGTAAGTTCCTGTGCCAGCTTCATGGTGGAGTCCTCCTCCTTTTGGCACGAGGTCAAAAGCGTGGCTGCTGCGCAGAGTGCAGATGCGATTGAAAAGAAACGTTTCATGAGAAATAGATAAGCTATGGGCTATTTTTACCAGCTTTTTTTTGGTATGTCAAGGTAAAGTTGCCTGTTTTCGTAAAAAAAGCGCATTATGAGTGCTGCGGCGGGTCCGGCAGCAGGTCTTTGTAGATACCCGGCGATGAGTTTTCGATGGGTGTGGCACCCACGCAGCGTGCATAGAACTCCTGCGGGCCGACCCCGCCGATGATGGCGTAGGCATAGCCGAGGGCGCGCATGTTCTCCAGGGCTGTGACGAGCAGGGCCTTACCGAGGCCGTGGCTGCGGTGCTCCGGGTCCACGCCCATGGGGCCCACGAAGCCGCGGGCGGTCGTGTCGTAGCACACAAAGCCCACGATGGTCCGGTCCTTTGTCGCAATGTAGCAGGCGGCGGGTTGGTGCCCCATGGCCACCTTGGCCTCACTCACCCATTTCGGGCTGAAGGTGCGGCCCACCCAGTCTGTCAGAATGTGGCGTTCGAAGGGGTTGCAGCGTCGGATGGTGATGCCCCCGGTTTGCAGGGCCTCGCGCAGCGGCGCCCCATCCGGTAGGTCATACAGCCTTACGAGCATGTCAATCATCGTCGGAATAAGGTATCAGAAGGCCGGGGGCTCCGTTCGGTAACCCCCGGCCCGGTTTAATGTTCTCGTTTACTTCTTGGCCTTGTTGTCTCCGCCGCCCTTGTTGTCCTTCACTCGGTCCGGCGCGGCATTGTAGAACAGCTTGCAGAGTGCATCCGCATTCTTGTTCTTGCCTTTGGGGGCCACGATCGTGCGGTAAATCTTGGCCATGGCCACGGCGTCCTTCAGGTCAAAGGGAGCATCTTCCCAAGTTTTCTTGGTGATGTTGCCGCGCAACTTGCCCATGGCTTCCTTGATGCCCGGTGCCCCTACCAGCAGGTCAATGCTGCGGGAGAGAGCATCCTCTACCAGCTCCGGATTCTTGCCGCGGGAGGCCATCACGCACTGGCAGAGCAGGTCGACCGCCTCGTGCATGGTGTTCACCTTGTCGGCAGGAATGCTTTCCCCCAGTCCGGCAGCCAGAGCACGGCCGCGGGCGTAGCACACCCACGCGTACTTGTCCGTCGGCATGTTCTTGAGGGCTTCCTTGCCTTTACCCGTCAGGTACTTGTAGTCCTTGTTGATGTTGTTGGCGCAGGAGGGATCATCGGTGATGTTACCGGTGATGCGGGCCGCCTCCAGCAGGCCCAACTCCTCGCCTTTGAGCAGCTCGAAGTTGGGGAAGGTGCGGGTCAGCTGCTTGACGGCTGCCCAGTCCTGCATGCGAACGCAGCATTCCAGCTCCATGAGGGCCGCCTTGGTGGATGGGTTGCCGGGAAGGGCGTTGTACATGGCGTACTTGTTCTTGACGGCAGCCAGCTTTTTGCGAGCCTCGGCCAGTTCATTGCCTCGGAAGGCTTCCTCCGCTTCCACCAAGTCCTTCGGGGTGTCGATGTAGAAGACCGAGGTGTCCTTCGGGGTGGCCATCTTCGGGGTTCCCTGACGGTCCGTGAACTGGAAGGAGTCCCCCGTGCAGGAGGTTACCTTGAGGACTTCCTGTCCCTTGCCGAACTGCACGTGAATGATGAGCTCCGGACCTCCGGCTTGCTGGGCTTGCGCCAAGCCGGCGCAGGCCAATGCTCCGAAAGCCAAAGTGCTGATGTGTGAGAATTTCATCTTTGTGTAAGAAGTGTGGGGTGATTAGTTCTTGTGAACGCGATTGGCGAAGTCAACGCGCTGTTTCTCTTCCTGCTGCACCTGCGGGGTGTAAGCAGCCTTCACTTTGGCCTCCAAGTCGCTCAGCAGCTTCATCTGGCTGCCGGTGAGCTTGAACTTGTCGCCGCCGGCCTTCACACTGCGATCGATGAGCTCCTTGAAGCTCTTACCCGTGCTCCAGGCCTGGTAGGCGTCGGAGTGCTTGAAGTCGCCCTTCATGCGGTCACCGGTGGCGGGCGTGTTGCGCGCTGCCCAGGTGTCCATCATCTTGATGCAGGCCGGGATCGAGTACTCGAAGCGTCCCTTGTTCTGGTTGTAGACATTCATGAACTGAATGAGGGCACTGTTGTAGTTCTGATCCTTCAGGTAGGCATCACCGGCCAGCAGGATCATATCCAGGCGCTTGTAGGTCATCTGACGGTTGTTCAGGAACTTCTCGGCGCAGGCAATGGCTTGCTTCACATTGCCGGTGGACATGTAGTTCTCCGCCATGCCGTAGAGGGCAGGGGCCATGATGATCGGGTCGCCGCACTCGGATACCTCTTGGTACAGGGCGATGGCGTCCTGCTTGTCATTGCCCTTGTTGCGGTAGGCGAGGGCCTGTGCCTTACCCACGCGGGCATTATCCAAGAAGTCTCCCTTGCGCTCGATGACCTTGCTGTAGTACGCAATGGCCTGGTTGAGCTCGTGCTCCATGGAGGACGGATCGCTCATCTCGCCGACGTACTTCACCAGGTAGTCGCCCACCTGCACGCAGTTGTAGTTCGTCAGGTCGTCCGGACGATACTTGAGGGCCATTTCCTCCAAGGCCTTGGTCATGTCGCTGCGCAGGCTCTTCTTGACCTCCGGGTCCTTCGCGGCAGCCATTTCCTCACCCATGGCGGTGATGATGGCCATGCGGAAGATGGAGCCCGTGTACTTGTCGTTGGGATCCAAGCCCGGGAAGTTACCGAACTTCTCGCTCTTGTCCGCCAAGGTCATGTTCTTGCCGTGGAAGGTTGCCATGCCCTTGGTGTACTTCTCCACATAGGAGTTGATGTACTTCTCCAGCTTGGAGTTGGGCACGCCGCGATTGAAGGCGTAGGTGGCCTCGCGGGCAATGATTTCCTCGTCTTTCTTCACGGCGGCATCAAAGGCCTCAACGGCTCCGGGTGTCTCCTTGGTGGCCTTGCAGGCACGGGCCAAGGACAAGTCGGACATGTCGAGCGAGCTGGCGTTGCCTTCGCTGTCGGCCTTGCTCCAGAACTCATCCACATAGCCTTGGATTCGGGCGGCCTGTTGCTCGTTGGTCTCTTCCGGCGTCATCTTGATGTCCGCAGAGTAGGAGGCCAAGAAGAACAGGGCCTGGGAGGCCACGTCCTTCATCTTGGCTGCCTGCTTCGGGTCCTTCTCCGCCATGGCAAAGGCGGACGTGCGGGCGGTGTCGAACAGAGCCAAGCTGGCGCGCTTGCCTTCATCGGCCACGGCCTTGTCAAGCTTGCCGTCGCGGGCCATGAACATCTGCAGGTTGCCGGCTGTAAGGGCGGCTCGCGGGGCAATTGCGTTGTCCTTCCAAGAAGCGGCAATAATCTTGCACAGCTTGGTGGCCATCTCGTAGTCCTGCTTCTGCGTGTCCTCCTGCTGGCGACCGCGATCCATGAGCATGTTCGCAATGCTGTAGTAGAAGTTCGGCGCAATCTTGTCCTTCAGCAGCTTGTCCGGCAGGGTCTCCGTTGTCGGCTTGAAGGATGCACCGCCCAAGTAGGTGACGTACTTCTCGAACTGCTTGCTCGCCTTCTCGTACTGGGACAAATCACCGGCCTTGCCCAAATTGATGTAGGACTCAGAGATGAAGTAGAGGGCCTGCGTGGTGAACTGGTCCACCGTTGCGGGCTTGATCGCACCTTCACCCTTCGCCGTCAGAGCCTCGGACTTCAGGAACTCATCGCCGATCTTGATTGCTTCGGCGTACTTGGCAATGCGGAAGTTGGCCGTCAGGGAGAGCATGCTCGCGTAGGCCCAGATGGACTTGTTGTCCTTCATCTGCTCCTTCACGACTTCTGTCTGCTTGATCACCTTCTCATAGGCCGTGCGCTTGTCAGCATCGCTTGCCTTCGGGTTTTTGTAGGTTTCTTCTGCCTTCTTCCAGAGTTTCTTGAGCTCGCCGAAGGCCAGGGACTTCTTCATGCTGCCGTCGGCAGAGCTTTGGTCCATCATGGACTGGTACTTCTCCTGTGCCGCTTCATCGCCGCAGGCAGAGCAGAACTGGGAGAGCAGGAACAGGTTGTTGTCTCTCTGGGGCTTGAGAATCTTCTTGTCCTTGTTCTTCGGGTCCTTCTCCTCCTTCTGCAGGTCCGGATAGCGATCGACGATCACCTGGAAGCCGGCGCGACCCAGACGGGCACTGCTGAAGCACTGGTAGTACACGTTCGCTTGGGTCATGATGGCGTAGGCTTCCGTGTACTTGCCCTTGGAGACGAAGTCCTTGTACTGGCCGAGGAGCTTCTTATTCACATCCGGACGGATGGTCTCGCCGGTGCCGGAGTCGCTGATGACCGGGCGGCGCTCGTCTTTCAGCTTGCCGATATTTTTATCCAGCGCGCCGGTCACGTTGACCACCTCGCGCAGGTCCGGCATAATGCTGAAGAGGGCAGCGGCGGCACGAGCAGCCTGGGCTCCCTGCTCGATGCCCTTGGGGTTGTTGTTCTGCATGAACTTGGGCACCAGACTCGCCACGCGAATACCCATGTTCAGGAACTTGCCTGCAAACTTGGCGGAGCGCTGGGCCCCCAAGTTGTAGCTGGAGGGGTTGCCTTCGATGATCCTGTAGGCCCAGTCGATGTACTCCGGCTTGGTCGTGGCCACCTTCATGATGGACTCCAAGCCTTGGATGGCCATGTCATCCGGCAACTTGCCCTTGCCCTGCGAGCTCTTGTCCAAGTACGCCTTCGCCTTCTCCATGTCCGGAGTCGGCTTCATCAGGCAGGCCTGCATCAACAGGAAGCACACCTGGCTCTCTACCTTCATCTTCTTCTCTGCCTTGGAGACCTTGCCTTTCTCCAGCAGCTTGAGGTACTCGTCCAAGTACTTGATGGCCTCATCCAGCTTGGAGAGGTCACCCCCCTTGCCCTCGGTGCCGATGGCTTGCTTGTAGCGGGCGTGCCCCTGCTGGAAGATGGAGGCCGTGGAGTACATCAGAACATAGTCCATCTGCTCCTCGCTCAGGTTGGCGCGGGCCGTATTCAAAAATTCCTTGCTGCTCCAGCGCTGGCCGGGGTTCAGCTTTTTGAAGGCGTTCACGGCCTCGTCATAGCGGCCTGCCTTCATATACATCGTCGCCTTCTCCCACAGGTAGAAGGGAATCACATAGCAGTACTGCTTGGCTAAGTTGCCTTCGCCGCTGAACTTGGCGACAACCTTGTCCGCCAGCTGAGCAGCCTCGTCAATCTTGCCGGCGGCAGCCAGCTGCTTTACCTGCGCCAAGGAGCCCACCGGATCCTGCGCCTGGCAGAGCATCGGCGTCGTGAGCGCCAGTGCCGCAAGCGTGAGTGTTGTGTTGAATTTCATTGTCTTCGTTCGGTTGTTGCTGTGAAAAAAATGTTTCGTTGTGCTGTTTCGTGAAAAAAGGAGGGGAGCATCGGCCGCTTGCCGCCTACCCCCCTCCTTGAAGTTGTTTGTGTTATTCGGGGAAGGGATTCTTTACTTCTCGGGACACTGCAGGCCGACGGTGTGGATGTCAGCCAAAGCCAGCGCCCCCATCACGTCCACAATGCGCTGGTGGCACGCATCGCCGTCTGCAATGATCTGCACGATGGGCTCCTGTCCGGCACTCTGGGCTTGGGACTTCAGCTCCTTGAGCTGCTCCACCAAGGAATCGAGGTTGCGTTCGTTGGTGTAGGTCTTGTAGTTGGAATCCGTGGGCTTGGGTACTCCCTGGCGGTCCATAATGGTGAGGGCCTCGCCCACCGGCATGTTGTTGCCGCTGCCCATCCAGAAGACAGCCCCGGAGCTCTCCACGCGGATGCGTCCCGGCTCAATGGGCGGCGGTGTGCCGCTCGCGGCCGAGCTGCCCGGTATGGCCATGTCCAGCTTCTTTTCCTGCACCAAGGAGGTGGCTACCAAGAAGTAGATGAGCAGTAGGAAGCAGGCATCGATCATGGAGGAGATGTTCATCTCCGGATCTTCCTGTTCCTCCACAGGTCTCTGTTTGCGTCTTGCCATAGTCTTGCGCGGTGTTACTGTTTCAGTTCCTGGTTAGCGAACACGATGTTCGTGATGCCTGCTTTGGCTGCTGCCGCAATGACCTTGTTCGTCCGTGCCCACGGGGCCGCAATGTCACCGCGCAGGTAGAGAACGATCTTCTCTTTCTCCACGCGCTGCGCAATGTGGTCCTTGTAGCTGCGGATGCACTCCGTCATCTGGTCAAACTGGTCTTCCGTGTAGCCCTTGGGCTGGTAGTCCTTCAAGGCTGCCGCTACTTTGTCGCCGTCGGTCATGCTCTTGGCTACGTGCCATATCGCCTGCCCGTGCTTCTCGGCAAAGCGCACCGCCTCGCTGGGCTTGTCGCCGTTGGCCTTCTGGTCCATCTTCTCCCCATCCGCAAAGACGTCCACCACAATGCAGTTCTGCGCGTCTTTCAGGTCATCGCACTTCACAGCCTTGGGCATCTTGACGAAGGGGTCCTTGGCCACCGTAATCTGCGTGGCATTCACCACGAAGAAGATCAGCAGCAGGAAGCAAGCGTCAATCATGGGAGACATGTTGGGCTTGCACTCCATCTCCTCAACTTTAACTCTTTTCTTTCCCATAGTCTGAATGGTGTTTTCGGTGTGAACGCCTGCCCGCTGTTACTGCCTGCGGGCAGGCCTGTCTCATCCGGGGCGTCCCGGCTTAGGCTTCCTGTCCCTCGGCGATCTCGCCCTCACCCTCGCCTTCCTCGGCGTTCAAGCCTTCCGGAATGCGGGCAAGCTGGGCCTCGGCGTTGATAACGTTGATCGAGGTGTTCATCATCTCGGCCACCGTGTTCACGCACTCGGACTCAAGCTTCTGGGCGTGCTTCTTCAGGAAGAAGAAGGCCGGCAGGGCGATGATGGAGATGATCAGACCCCAGAAGGTCGTGAGCAAGGCCACGGAAATGGAGCCTGCCAGCTGGCTCGGGTCTGCCGAACCGGCGGTTGCCAAGGTTTCGAAGGCGAGCACCATACCCTGAATGGTACCGAACAGGCCGATGGACGGAGCAATGGCGCCGATCAGGGCCAGAATGTCAACGTTGAGCATCACCGCCGGGCGCTCGTTGCCGGCAAACTCAACAACGGAGTCTTCCACGGCGTCCTTGCCCAGGTCCTCCGGACGATTGGCGTCCACGTTCGGCAGGGCGTAGGCTACCAGGCGGCCCAAGTAGGTCGGGCTCTCCGTGGCCATCTGAATGGCAGACTGCACACGGCACTCACCCATCAGCGCGATCAGCTGGCCGCGGAGTGCCTCCGGGCAGAATTTTTCGCGTTTCAGGCTCATGAGGCAGGTCGTGAGCAGGTAGAGACACCAGATCAGCAGAAGGACCAGCGGAATCATGGTCCAACCACCGGCGATCACCCAGGTGTCGAGCATGTTCTTGGACTTGGCTCCCCCTTCCTCCGCCATGACCGGAGCGAGGGCTGCGAATGCGATCATTCCGCAGGTGAGAGAGCGGATACCGAAGCGTGTGAGTGTCGTTTTCATATCTGTCTGAATATGTGCTGTTTGCAGAATTGACAGCTCTTATTTAAGCACATTCTGCCCGTTTGGCAAGCAAGAAGTTCGTTTTTCTGCAAAAAAAATGCTTTCCGGGGGCTTTTCACCCCCTCTCGGGGGTTCTTTTGGGCTTGCAGGCCGCCTCCCTCGGTGGTATAGTGCGTGCATGGATTTATCTGCCTTCCGAGAAGAGTACCTCAAGGAGACGCTGCATCGCCGGGACTTGGCAGCTTCGCCTTTCGAGCAGTTCGATGTCTGGTTTCGCCAAGCCCTCAAGAGCGGGATTCCGGAGCCGAATGCCATGAGCTTGGCCACCTGCACGCCGGCCGGAATGCCGTCTCTCCGTACGGTTTTGCTCAAGTACTACGATGATCGCGGTTACGTGTTCTTCACAAATTACACAAGCCGCAAAGCGCAGGAGATGACGGCCAATCCGGAGGTCTGCATGCTGCTGCCCTGGGTGGTGTTGGAGCGTCAAATTATTGTCTACGGGCGGGTGGAGAAGATCTCGCGCGCGGAGACGCTCAAGTATTTCCTCACGCGCCCGCGGGAGTCTCAGCTCGGGGCCTGGGTGTCGCACCAAAGCCGGGTGGTATCCACGCGTAAGCTGTTGATGATGAAGCTGCAGGAGCTCAAGCGTAAGTTCGCGGAGGGGCAGGTGCCGCTGCCGGATTTCTGGGGCGGGTTCCGCATCGTGCCGCACCACATGGAGTTCTGGCAGGGTGGCCCGGGGCGCGTGCATGATCGCTTCATGTACTCTCTGCAGCCGGATGGCAGCTGGAGCATCGAGCGGCTGCAGCCCTAATCTCCCGGTGCCAGGTAGAAGACGCGGGGCTCCGTGCCGGGGACGTCGAAGGCTCGTGTGACTCCCGGTGTGGGGGGAATGCGGGTGAGGTCTACCAGGCGGATCGCCCCGGCGGGGCAGGCTTGGGCGCAGGCGGTGGTCGGGGTGCTCCTCGCCGTCTTGGCTGCGTTGATGCGCTGCACACAGAGGGTGCATTTCTCCATCACGCCGCGCGGGCGCACGCTCACACGCGGGTTGGGGGGCAGGGGAAGCCTCGCGCGCGCGCGTTCATTATAGTCGAAGAAGTTGAAGGTGCGCGCGCCGTAGGGGCAGGCAGCGGCGCAGTAGCGGGTGCCCATGCAGCGGGGGTACACCATGGCGTTCAGTCCCTCCGGGGTGCGTATGGTGGCGTGCACGGGGCAGGCGGCCTCGCAGGGGGCGTTGGCGCATTGTCGGCACAGGGTGGGTACGATGGTGCTGCCGTAGCGGCGCAGGCGCAGCCATTGCAGGTCGCGGTCTGCCTTCTGTTGTTCGGCGCCCACGGTGGGGATGTTGTTCTCCGCGCGGCAGGCGATGGTGCAGGCGTTGCAGCCGCAGCAGCGGGAGAGGTCGATGAGCAGGCCCCATTGCGGGCCGGGGCCGGGGAGGGGGTGCAGGGTGGTGCGCGGTAGCTCGCGGGCGGGGTGGGCTTGTTGCCGGGGGAGGCTGTCCGGTGCCGGGGCAGGGGAGAAGGGGTGCAGGCCCTCCACGCTCACGGGACCTCCTGCCGTGCCGCTCTGCGGGTCGTAGGCTTCGCGCAGCCAGGGGTTGTGGGCGTTGCGGCCGTCGGCAAACAGGGGGTGGAAGTAGCGGTCGATACTGCGGGGGCAGGGGAGCTCGGGTAGGGGGGCTCCGTCGGTCAGTCCTCGGCGCAGGATGCTGTCGGCATCGGGCAGCAGCTCGAGCAGGGCTCGGCGGGCGGGGCTGTCGCCGGTGTTCGGGTGCAGGTCGCTGCCGTGCAGCAGGGCTTCCAGAACCTCGGCTTCTGCCACGGCGGGGCGCAGGGGTAGGGTGACGGGTTGGCGCAGGCAGAGGTGGCCGTGCGCATCGGCTTCCGCTCCCCATTCTTCCAGAAAGTGGGTGGCGGGTACGGTGTAGGTGCTCAGCTCGGCGGTTCGGTCGCGGCGCAGGCAAAAGCGGTAGACCTCGGCGTTGCTGCTCTGCAGGGCATCGGCAAAGGTGCTCGACTGCGCGGCGGCGTCGGCCGGGGTGAAGATGAAGAGGGCTTCCAGTTCGGGCAGGTCGCGTGTCAGTTCCTCAAGGTTGCCGAAGCCGTGGGCAAAGCGTCGGGGTTCCCCCAGGGAGAGGCGGCGGGCGGTGTTCAGGGGCTCGGGGGCGGGGCAGTCTCCGTACTCGGCCAAGGGGTCGTAGGCGTACAGCCGCACCCCGGCTCCCGCCTGCCGCAACTGCTCGGCTTGCCGAGCGCGCAGGGGGGAGTAGCCTTCGGGAAAGAGAATGCCCACGCGCCGTCCGCTCCGCAGGCCGTCCGACCAAGCGCGGATGCCGCCCGCGATGCCGCCCGCCGGGTAGGGCTTCCCGCAGAAGGTGGGCTCGGCCTCGCGCGTGGGGTCATACAGGTCCGTGATGCTCGCTTGCACATGCGCCGGTAGCCCCGCTTGCGCCGCGTGGGGATTCGGCTCAAGCCGTATCGGTACCCCGGCGCTGCACACCGCCAGCAGCGGGTACGCCCCGCGCGGCCACGGCATGCTCGTGGCAAAGGCCGTCAGCTCTCCCGACCGCATCCACTCGGGGCACCCCTCCGGTTCGACCGCGTACACCTGCGCTCGCCGACACGACGCTATCGCCCCCAGGGCCAACAGCCCCAGGCCTTTCAAAAAATCCCGTCGTGTCATCCGTCCCCATTCCATGCCCACCCATCATACCACTCACCGACCTATTCTGCAAGCCGCTTGTGTGTCCCCGCATCCCTTCCCCTGTGTATACAGCTTTTTGAATGCACACCGCATGGCAGTCGCTGAGTTTCTGGGGCTTATGGCCTAAATTCCCCCATGCACTCCCCGGGCTCCACCGCCCGAAAATCAAGAATTTGCCCATTTTTGCCGAGTTTCTTCACTTTCCTGCTTGACTCCGCATTCAAAATGCGGTATTCTCAACCTAGGCGCAGGGGTAAGACTCCGGATGCCTGCTTCGGTTTTGAGAGCAAGAGAAAGATGGAACCTGAGCATGTATCCCCTTACCCCTGTGCGTTCTCTCACATATCCTTTCTCATCATGAAATTACACTTACCTAAGGGCCTTCGCACCGCCCTTCTCGCATGCATACTGGCTGCGTCTCCCGCCTATGCAGAGACGCTGACGCTTTCCCCTGCCAACGACCTCCAGTTCAATGATGGCACTCATACCATAAAGGAAAGTAATAACAACGTTACATTCACGTTTGCTGACGGCACTCAGACTGCAACCAGCTGGTACTTGGATGTGCGGTTTGAACAAGTCGCAGGAACAGGTGCTACGTACACGGAAGGTACCAACAGTGCAGTAGGGCTTGTGGCTTTTATCGACGGCACCGGCGCAGATAAAACATTCTCTATTTATCAGGGTAATACAACAACGGGCAGCTCCATTCCCGTTGCTGCCGGTCACACCTATCGCTTGGCCTTTGACAGCGTCAATAAGACAGCCTACATCATCGACCTTACGTCACCCTCAATGGATCGCACATCGGCCACTGTAAGCGATACTCTCTCCAATACGTCTCTGACTTCCGGTGTCAATGGTTCTCGGATATGGACCAATAGTGCCAATGGCCCCGCCAACTATGTCTCCCTGATCAGTGCCGGCAAGGTGGGAGTAGGCGCAACAACTTGGATTACCGATGATTTCTTGGCTGCTGTCACCAACGCTCCCATCGTGAGATTCGATAAACCCATCTTTACCGGTCCGGAGTATACCTACTCAACGGCTCAGGGCAGTTTCCTGAATGCCGATGGTAAAGCGTCGAACCCTGCACGAGGCGACAACAACACGAAAGGTCCGGTCCTCATTTTTGACAATGTCGGTACTGTAACCGGGAATGCCGGGGTGGATACCTCTGACTACGGAGGTGTTAAAGTAACGCGCAACAGCATAGTGACGTGCCACATCGGCAGTTGGGCGGGTTCTATCTACGTGGGAGAAGATGCGATTTTGAATGCCTCTTATAGCGCAGCCCTTAAGAGTTGGGGATCTAACTCGGGATCTCCCATTAATGCCAACGTCTACGTAGAAGGCACCCTAAATCTCTCAAGAATGAGTCTCAATGATGGCCAACGCTATCATAACTGGTACATTGGAGCTAAAGGTACTATCAATCTCGGGGGAGACACCTTCGATCTCGGAGGACGTCAATTCTACCTTGAGGTCGTGACAGATTACGGCAGTGCTGAGAATACAGCTCTCGTCAATCGAGACTACACGAGCAAGGAGGTCAACCGCACGATCATGACGATGACGGGGGATGGGAACGTGTTTAGCACCATCTCATCCAACTGCGTCATCTATGATCTGGAGGGCAAACAGCTCACAGCCTCGGACGTTACACTGACTAAGTCTGATGACAGCACGGCCATCCTTCTCAATTACACATGGAAAGGCTATGAGGCCATGGACTTGTACGCCAATTCCGATGTGCAGTGGACGAAAGATGGGACGGCTGACAACACACTCTTTGATGATGCCGAAGCCAACGGAGAAAAAACATCGTATCGTGACGGCGATAGCGTGACCATCAATGCGGGTACGGTCACAGCTCAGACGGACGTGACGGCGGCCACCCTCACGCTGAACGGCGGATCTCTGAATCTGAATGGGAAGATGGTTGGTGCAAAGACCCTCGTCCTTGGGGCAGCAGCTACCATAGATGCCTCGACAGGCTCCTTGAATGCCGATTATCTGCGGGCGGAGGGTAATGATGCATCCTTGGCTCTCACTGGCTCGCTTTCCCTCGATACTCCGCTGGAGATCGCAGGCGACATGTTTACCTTTAAATCCGGCAACCTGACCTTGACTGGTACTGGTACTCCGGTAGTGCAAGGTGGTAAGCTCGTTGTTGAAGGAGGGGAGCTTACCCTTGTCGGTGGGGCTAATGCGTTTGCAGGCTCCGAATTGCTTGTCTCCGGGGGAACACTCGAGATCAATTGCGGTACTTTGAGTAGTCAGAGTTGCATCAAAGCCGGGTCTGAGGTTAAAGTTACGGGCGGAACCCTGAAACTAACGGGACACGATATGCTGGGTTGGGGAAATGTTTCTCCATCCGCCATTAATTTGAATGGTTCCGAGATTACTCCTGCAAAACTTATCATCAACGACAAACTGGGCGGAAACGACAACTTCATGACGCTGTCCTCCCAGCTGGTATTACAGGGCTTTACCTCAGTGGAGGCTGCAACAGATGCGCACTGCGGTATCTGTGTTTACGGCACAACGGTCACAGCCTCCGGGACAAACAATGAGATCAGCTTGGATCTTAAAATCCGGGAGGCCAATTCGGGCGACCGCCCCGCGTGGATTCCCAGTGAGGACTGGGGAAAGGCACGCAGCTTCGCCACCTTTGATGTCGCCGCAGGTGGTGAACTGTCCATATCCGGACGCCTGCTAGATGCGACCGGCGAATGGATTAACAAGGCAGATGTGAAGAAGATCGGGGACGGCACGCTGATTATCAAATCCGACTCCTCTGATTCATACACAGGAAAATGGAATATTGAGGAAGGTACGCTCCGACTCGAGACCGGAGCCAAGGTCGGCACCGGTATTGTTAACCTAACATCAGGCGCGAAACTGGAGAGTAATGGCAGCGTAGAATTAGCCAATACCGTTACCGGATCCGGATCTCTTTCCATTCTTGC
The DNA here is from genome assembly GCA_022787425.1 of Akkermansia sp. Taxonomy (GTDB): domain Bacteria; phylum Verrucomicrobiota; class Verrucomicrobiia; order Verrucomicrobiales; family Akkermansiaceae; genus Akkermansia. The sequence goes on along the minus strand of JALFWB010000011.1, from coordinate 105,784 downwards.
AGGCGGTAATCTGACAGTAACCGGCAATGTGACCCTCGGGGCTAGTATTGAGAACGCCGGAACGTTTGATCTTGCCAGCGGTGGGGAGTTGAGATTCACTTCCCGCGATATCCTTGAGAAAAATACCAACGTGGTATATAAGGATAAATCAGTGCCGGGGGTTGCAGGCAATGGCTATTCTTCCGGTTCGTACTTCATTGTAAAGGCAATCGGAGATAACGCATCGACTACAGGCATTAGTTCGGTTTATCTTGTCAATGAAGGTACAGAATGGAGTGTGGATGCCGGAGTTGATGGGACGATTACTATTGATGAGAACCAAGCAGCAGTGTTGGGAGGTCTTTACTATATCACCTTGGGTGGTGGACATGTGAAGGAAACGGTAACCGGGGATGACGGAACAACAACTACGACTACTACATTCGTGGATGGTGAGTTTGTGTACGAGACCGGCTCTCAGAACAACCTCGCCGCCTCTGATAATACAACTGGCTTGGTGCTGGATACGGCGTCCGGTCTCCCCTACTTGACTCTCGTTCTGAAGAATAATCTGAACGAGAATGCGACGGATGGGATTATTGTATTGAGCGACGCTACCATTAAGCTTGATGGGTCAGAAATTCGTTTGAATAAGGCGACCATCCTGCAGAAGCAAATCGAAGCAGCGGATGACTCTATCGTCACCGTCACGCCGACCTTGAAGCTAACAGGCAAGGGAACCTATGTTATGGACAATGCGATGGGGCTGGAAGCCGGCGCAACACAGGTTGTCAATCCGACAGCGACTACGGATACTACCCCCGGCGATCCCGGTTGGACGGGTACGGTGGAGGTCACGAACACCAAATTGGGCGGGAAGAATGATGGTAGATTCTCCATCACGGAGCTGAACCATCTGGCATCATCCGACACAACCGGACAGACCAGCACCATCAAGATTTCCGGCTTGAGCGGCTATGCCTACGATGCGACGAACGGCACAAGCCCGAAAGTGACTGCTGATTTGGTCTTGGTGGACATACCCGCTGCTGACGAAAACACTCCTGCTGTTGCCGCACTGACGCTGACTGACGCTCCGGAGAATGCGGGCCTTGCCGCCGGTACTCTTGCCCTCAATGGTAAGCTGTCCGGAACCGGTTCGATCGTCAATAATTCCAAGGGGAATGTTTCCCTCGGTGGAGACATTGAAGACTGGACGGGCAGCTACACGGCGAGCAGCAAGGATACTCAGCTGGTCTTTACCGAAGCAGGCTCTGTCCTGAATGCCTCCGTAGAGGGTGGCTCCCTGAAGGTGGGGAGCGGTGCCGGCCTGACCATTCAGAGCGAGGTTACATTGGACAAGACCATCCAAAACTCCGGTACTCTGGAACTGGGTGGAGGAGGGAAGGTTTCCTTCAAGTCACTTGCTGAGCTGGACCACCAGGGTGAGATTTCTTACAAGGATGATAATTCAACCGCCGGTCTGAACAATGGTTACGCTTCCGGTATTTACTATGTGATCCAAGGTTATACTGGTTCGGATTTCACCCTAGAAAAGGTGTTTGTGGGCGCGGGCGATAATGCGCTGGAGTATCAAGTCCGAGTGGATACGGATGCCACCACAGGTGTCAAGTCGGGTGTCATTTACGATATGGACCGTCCCGGTGACTACTATATCACTGAGGGTACAGTCAACTATGGCGCGAATGACAACTCAGCTGCGGATGCGGATACAACGGGCATCGTCCTGATGGGTGGTACTCTGAACATGCAGACCGGGTTGAAGGCGGAAGCAAAGAAGAACGGTATCCGCGTGAAGAAAAGTTCCACAATCCGTTTGGATGTCGGCGGTAAGCTGGATGACGTTGCTTTAGAGGTGTCGGATGGAATTAAGCTGACTCTGGAGAGTGCCGGGACTGCCCTTGTTCTTGATAAGCTCGATGGTGACGGCAAGATTTCGTCAGTTGAGGATGTTCTTGTTGATAACGGCGGCACATTCACCGGCACCTACGAAGGCGTCAATCCTGTTCGTGTTGGTACCTCGGATAAGGACGCACACCAGGTTCTTCGCGCGAGTGCGAACCTGATGGTGATCGGAAATGAGGGCAAGGTGGATCTGATATATACTAACGCAGAAGGTTACACTCTGGGCGGAATTGACACCACGGGTGCGACAGTTCTGCTGAACAACAAGACAAATGACGATAAGGCGGCCAAGGTGAGTTTGAAGAAGGACTCTTCCATGAAGGACGGCGGCGTGCTGGACTTCACCGTTTCCGCCACGGAGGTAAATGCCGCCCTTAAGACTGACGGCAAGCCCACGGTTACCACGGGTGCATCCCTGAGCCTGAAGGACGTGACGCTGAAGGTGCACGAAGTGGAGAACACGGGGCTGGACTTCAATGCGGGCGGTAAGGAGAAGGACATCCTGCTCTTTGTGCTGAACGATAAGGCCGGCTGCTCGGTGAGCAACGTGACGGTGGACATGAGCGACTGCACGTGGATGACCAAGTACTTCACCAACTTCCGCGCGGTGGAGGGTTCCGTTGATATCATCGCCGATGCCAACACGGGATACTATGTCTCGCATGGTGGTCAGACGCCGAACGGCACGGCGGGTCTGGCTCTGGCAGGTAAGGCGATGTTCCACCTTAACCCGCGGGCAACGGCACCCAACGGCGAGCTGGCTCAGGTACTCACTATGCTGGATAACCAAATCGACACCGGCAACACCGGGGCGATGGACAAGCTGGGTGCGGCACTGGCAGGCAGCTCGCTGTCGGCGGTCGGTCTGGCGGTGGCTGACGATGTGCAGCGTCAACTCCGCTCCATCCGCAACCGCACCACCACCATGGGTGTGAACCAGTGCGAGGTGAACGAGGACATGCCCTACGTCAACGGCTGGATCAGCGGCGACGGCAACTACCGCCAGCTCAGCGAGAGCGGCACGGATGCAGGTTACCAGGTCTCCTCCTGGGGCGGCACGGTCGGCGTTGATGTCGACGTGAACCCGAACCTCACCCTCGGCGTGGCCGTCAGTGCCCTGTTCGGCGACTACACCGGCAAGGCTGAGGACACCCTGACGGGCAACCTGGACACCCAGTACGTCTCGCTCTTCGCCCGCGTCTCGACCGGTTCCTGGGTCAACACCTTCGTGGGAACCCTCGGACGCGCCGATGTGGATTTGGAGCGCACCATCCCGGGTGTTGCAGGCAAGACCACCTACAAGACCAACGGCATGATGTTCGGCTTCCTGTATGAGGTGGCCCGCACCTTCGCCCTGAACGATGAGGCGACCACCTGCGTGCAGCCCCTGTTCAACATGAGCTTCAGCCACACCACGCTGGACAGCGCGACGGAAGGCGGCACGGCGGACACCCGCCTGACCACGGACTCGGCTTCCCTCACGCAATTCTCCCTCGGCCTCGGTGGTCGACTCCAGAGCATCGTGGGTGAGAACGAGTACAACCGCGCCTCGATCTTCGAGGCCCGCGCGCTGCTCAAGCTGGACTTCGGCGACCGCTACAGTAAGCTGAACACCGCCCTTGCCGCCCTGCCGACCGCCACGGTCAGCACCCGCAGCAACGAGAAGGGCGTCATCGGTGCCGAGGTAGGTGCCACCCTCACCATCCCGATCTCGCAGGATGCAGGCTCCATCTTCTTCGATGTGAACGCCGACTTCAACGCTGACGAGATAGGCGTGAACGGTTCCGTTGGCTACCGCGTCAACTTCTAATCCCCTCTACCGGGAGAAAGCCACAGGGCCTGCCGCCTCCACCGCGGCAGGCCCTTTTGCAAATCCTACCGCTTGGGTAATAGAGAGGGTGTGTTTATTGGGGAACGCGGAATTTTGAGAAGGTTGGGAAAGGAAGTGGTGTGCGGAGGCGAGCGAAGACTTCACGCCGCTGCGGCAGTAGAAAGGGGGTGTTGGGGAGGACGCGGAATTTTTGGAATTCTTGGAAACTGATTGGTATGCTTGGCTCGGTACAAGCTGCATGCCGCCGGAATAGTAGTTTCCTTGATCTTTTTGATAAATTTCTATAGCTACCTATGATGAATTTGCTTTGAAGTCTTGCCAAAGAAGAGCATGAAATTTAAGTTTCCAAAAATTCCGAAAATTCCGCGTCCCATCATCTCTCCCTCACTATCACCACGGCGGAGAGAAGTCTCCCGGGCCCCGGTGCGGAATCTGTCCTCGCCGACTTCTGATTCATCTTTGGTACAGACTGCATGCCGCCGGGGGAGGAGGTCCGGCTCTGCTGCCATCATTGTGGGGTGATCCCCATTTTCAAAAGAGGGCTCTGCGCAGCACCCTCTCCGGCCGCAGCATGTTCCCCACTCTGCAGGAGGGGGAGCTCAATCCCTGCCCTGTCGGGGGCGGGGGGTGGCAGCAGGGACAGAGGAAGCGGGGGGACGAACGACGACCTCGCCGGGCTTGGCCATGTTGGCACGGTCTCGGGCAATCTGCTCGTAATACTCGGGGTCTTGGATCCAGAGGTAACGATTGATAGCCTCGGCCTCCTCCTCCTTCACGCGCTCGAGTGTTTGTTCTGCCACTTGCTGCTGCTGACGCAGGGCGTGGAGCTGAATGAGCGGGGTGAGCACGATGGAGCCGCCGACGAAGAAGAAAAGCGAAAGAAGGATAATGGCAAAGACGCGGATGAGGCTGTTCACCCCCCTCTCGCGGGCATTCTCCGGGCTTTCCGGCTCGGAGCTGTCATAATAGATGTATCGGCGGCGTTGGTCAGGCATAGGAAGAAAGGGGTGGTTCAGCGTTCGGCAAAGGGCACGAAGCGCCCCCGGCGAGCCAATAATATCGTGTGCATGCGCTGTTGCTTACCCTTGGCGGAGGCCGCTGCGGCTGAGACACTCACATCAAAGCCTGCCTTCCTCAGCAGCCCCTCCAAGCGGCGGTCCGGGCGTGCCAGACTGATGGCCAGCAGGCTGCCCCCCTTGAGGGCGTTGAAGTAGGCCTGCGCATCCCCGAGGCTCATCACGCAGTCGGCGTGAGTATGGCGCATGATGATAGCATGCAGGGAACCGGTGCGCTTGCGGCAGAGCTCCGCCGCGCTCGTCGGCTCAACAGTCACGCGCTTGTCCTCCAGCGCGGCCGCATTCGGGCTGTAGCGGCGGTTCCACTCGACAATCTCCGGTACCGGCTCGGCCACGATGAAACGGGCTTTCTCGCGGGGAAGAGAGACCTGCGCCTGCGCGAGACCGTAGCCCAGCCCCAGCCCCGCCAGCATGATGCAGGGTTGAGAGGCGCGGGTGATGGGCGCAGTAGCCAGCTCAGCGAGGGATTGCTCGCTGCCGTAGGAATAGGTAGCGGCTATAGGCGCGCCATCCCGCAGCAGGCTGAGGGCACCATCGCGCTCCCACAGCTCCAGGCAGACGCCGTCCGGCGAGCGGAATTCTTCGAGTTTACGCAGAGGTTTCACAAGCGGGATTATAGCAGCGAACGCGCCGATAAGCAAGCCTGTATTCCGACTAATTGTGCGTCACGCTGCTCAGCGATGCTTGCGGCGGCGCGGTCCGGGGGCACTGTGATGTTCCTCCCGGTCCTCGCGGTTGCGGTAATCATGGTGTTTTTTGCGCTTGGTGACGCGCTCAACCGTCATGCGGCGTTTCTCAGCGCGCCTCTCCAGCTCGGCAATCTCGGCATCCAGGTTCAGGAAGTGCTCGTAACGCTCCGGGGAGAGCTCACCGGACTCCAACGCAGCGCGGATGGCACAGCCTGCATCGCGTCTGTGGCTGCAATCCGCAAAGCGGCATTGACCCGCCAAGGTCTCCAAGTCCGTAAATTGGGCGCGCAGGGTAGCGGCATCCGTCCACATCTGAATCTCGCGCATGCCGGGATTATCAATCAACACACCACCGCCCGGCAGCACTACCAGCTCACGCGCCACCGTTGTGTGGCGGCCTCGTCCGGTGACGCTGTTCACCTCACCCGTCTCCAGCCAATTGTCGCGCAGCAGGGAGTTCACGAGGGTACTCTTGCCCACCCCGGAGGAGCCGACAATGGTGATGGTCAGCCCCTTGGGAACGCGGCGCAGAAACTTAGGGTATCCCTGACGGCGGCAGGCCGCAATGGGATAAACCTCCACCCCCAAGGCAGACACCTCGTTCACGGCGCGCTGCACAGCCTCGGGCGCAGCGGTGTCGATTTTGTTGATGAGCACCACAGGCTTGGCCCCGCAACGGCGGATGAGCGTCAGATAGCGCTCGATGCGGTTCAGGTTATAGTCATTCTCGGCATCCGTCACCACCAGCACCATATCCACGTTGGCTCCGATAACCTGCTCGGCGCAGCTGCGGCCGGGAGCCTTGCGCGAGAAGCGATTGCGGCGCGGCAGCAGGGCCCGGATCACGGGCAGATCCTCGCCCTCCCCGGGGTCTACGGCCACCCAATCCCCCACCGTAGGCAGGTCGGCGTCCGTGGCAGCCTCGTGCCACAGTTTGCCGCTCATCACCACCTCGTGGTCTCCCTTGCCTCGTGCGATGACGGTGAAGTTAATTTTCGTCTCGCGGATGATGCGCGCAGGGTACCAAGTCGGCTGCCCCAGGGCGGCCATGGCCTGCGCGAGCTCCTCGCTCCACCCGAGCATCTCCGGGGTCACCTTCATGGCCGCAGGATGGTTGCGTGCTCGATAATGTGCATGGCGATGTGCTCCTTGGTGTCCTTTTCGGGATACTCGCACCGGTCCGGGAACACCAGCACTACCTCGTTGTCGCGGGAGTCAAAGCCAATGTCACTGCGAGACACATCGTTGGCCACAATCATGTCGCACTGCTTGCGTACCAGCTTCTCCCTCGCATAGGTCTCCACGTCCTGCGTCTCCGCCGCAAAGCCGATGAGGTAGCCACGGAAGCCGAAGACACTGCGCATACTGCCCAGAATGTCCGGCGTGCGCTCCAGCTCCAACACCAAACGCTCACCCACCTTCTTAATCTTCTGCTCGCTGTAGGCCACGGGGCGATAATCCGCCACGGCGGCGCAGAGGATGGCCACATCCGCCCCCTTGCTGTAGTCTCGCACAGCTTCATACATCTGCTGCGCGGTCTCCACCTGCAGAAAATCCACCCCCGGCGGCACATCCAAATGCGTCGGGCCGGAGATAAGCATCACCTCGTGCCCCTCATGGCGGGCAGCCCCCGCTAAAGCGTAGCCCATGCGCCCGGAGGAGCGATTCGTTATATAGCGAGCGGGATCCAGCGGCTCCCGCGTCGGGCCGGCGGTAATCAGGAACTTCATGCGCGCAATCCGGTGAAAGCTTCGAGTCAATCGGGGGCTTACTCCGCCGGCGGTACGAATTCGAGGCGGAACGTCTCGTCCCCGCCCGTAAACAGGGAGACGGAGATGCGGGTGGAGTAATGCCGCACGAGGTAGGCATCGTGATTTGCCGGCGGACGAGGCGAGAAGCGGCCGATCCGATCCGGGGCGAGCACGGACTGCCGCAGCACGGCAATCAGGCGGCGGCTGTTCATGTGCATCAACTCGGCAAAATCATCGGTCGGCAATGTCAGCAATGGTATACGCTTCTTCACGAGGGACATCATACGCCGCGCAGCCCACTTGTCAAGCCCGCTGCGTGGCATATTCCGCACCACCGGGGTAAAGTGAAGCCGCCCGCACCCACGGAGAGTACGGACGGCAGGGAGAAATGTCGGGAAAGACTCAGGCCTGAGCATCCTGCTGCACCAGAACGAGGCGCAGCGGCGTGCGGGCAACGAGCTCGCCATCGAAGGTAACGTCAACGCTGTAGTTGCCGGACTTCTCGAAGCGGAGACCCTGGAAGTTCATGATCAGGTTGCGGGTCAGGAAAGAAGCACCCTCCGGCAGACCGACCTTCAGGTCACCCACGATGGGCATGCGCTCCTTGTCCAGCGCCACACCGTCCTCATCGACGATGGAAATGCCGAGCTTGTGGTCACCGGAATCCTCCGGGGTAAGGCAAAGGCGCAGGGCCAAAGCACAGGCGGGGTGCACCACCGGGAACTGGCGGGCAAACAACGTATCAAAGGCACCCTGCACGCAGAGCTTGCCCTGATAATCGGCGGCATAGTCACAAAGGACCGCTACTTGAATATCCATGGTTACAATCGTTATGAATTGAGTTGATGTCCCGCAACGCGCGGGGTGATATGCTCTTTTTTACCACATGCGCGGCAGGATGCAAGCTCAAAATGCGTCTTGTCTGCGGTATGACAAAAGGAAAAGCGGCTCATACCCCTGCAAGAGAGACGCGCCGAGTCTCCTCTCCGGTGTGCTCCAGCACCAGCCAAAGCGTATCCGGCGGCATCAGAACGCCGTCGAATCGGTCCGCCCACTCCACCAACAGCACAGCCCCCTCCGCCAGGTATTCCTCCCAGCCCAGCCCCGTTGCCTCCTGCGGACTGCGCATGCGGTAGAAGTCGAAGTGCGCGACCGGAAGACGCCCATCCCGGTGCTCATGCACCAGTGAGAAAGTCGGACTCGCCCCGGCCTGTCCTGCCCCCAGTCCCCTCAGAATCCCCTGCACCAAGTGAGTCTTCCCCGCACCCAGCTCACCCACCAGCCCGATGACCTCACCCCCGCTCAGGGTATCCGCCAATCGCTCGCCCAAAGCCAGCATTTCTCCCTCCCCATGAACCGAAATGGGGCCATTTTGGAAAATTTCTTCAAGTTTTTTCATAAATTTGCAAAATTTTACTTGCCAAAAGTCTCGGCATGACTATAATGTGCCAGCCCGCACGAGCGGGTGCAACACAAAAAATTAAAAAATCATGGCATACGCAGTAATTACGACGGGCAGCAAGCAGTACCGCGTGACGGTGGGGGACGTCCTCACGGTCGATCGCATCAGCGGGCTGGAGAATGACGGCGAGGCCACCTTCGACCAAGTGCTTCTGGTGGAGGACGGCGAGACGACTAAGATCGGCACCCCGACGGTTGTCGGTGCGACGGTGACGGCTAAGGTGCTGGATGCTGAGGCTCGCGGCCCGAAGGGCGTTGCCTTCAAGTTCAAGCGCCGCAAGGGTTTCCACAAGAAGATCGGCTTCCGTGCCGCCCTCACGAAGGTGCAGGTAACCGCTATCAACGCCTGATTCATCATCATCACCATTAAACCGCTTTTATCTCGCTATGGCACATAAAAAAGGTCAAGGTTCCGTCCGCAACGGGCGCGATTCCCGCAGCAAGCGTCTCGGCGTCAAGAAGTTCGGCGGCCAGTCCGTCATCGCCGGTAACATCATCGTCCGCCAGCGCGGCACCAAGTTCCACCCCGGCAAGGGCGTAGGCATGGGCCGTGACTACACGATTTTCTCCCTGGTTGACGGCCGCGTGTTCTTCGATCGCGAAGGCCGCCGCGTCAACGTTGCTCCGGAGGAGGCATAAGTTCTCCCCCCTTGCTTCACGGAACAAGAGGGTCCTCTCTGCACGAGAGGGCCCTCTTTGCGCCGTGCGCACGCACAAAACACTTGCTAAACGGCCCGGCGGCTGTTACTCTTGGGGGAGATGAACGTCTTTTCCACCTGTTGGAACAGCTCCCGCCACAAGGACGGCGGGGCTATTTGCGATGAAATCCGCGAGCTGGGCTTCGAGAGCATCGAGGCCTCGCACGGCTTGCCGCTCAGCAAGCTGCCCGGAATCATCCGCGCGGTGGAGGAAAAGCGAATCCGCGTGGCGGGTGTTCACAACTTTTGCCCCGCGCCCATGGATGTGGAGGGCGATGTGCCGGACGCCTACCGCTTCACCTCGCACCGGCCGGAGGAGCGGGATCGCGCCCTGCGCCTGACGCGCGAGACCCTGCAGGTGGCGGCGCGTTTGGAGGCCCGCTATGTGGTGCTGCACATGGGCAGCGTGGAGCTCTTCCGCGGCTTTAAGGGCACCAAGGAGCTGGAGCGCATGGCGCGTCACGGTTTGTTGGGCACCAAGGAGTATGCCCGCGCCAAGGGCGAGCTGGTGCGTCGTCGCCGTCGCCTGGCTCCCATCTACGAAGAACGCGCCCTCGCGGCTCTGCATACCCTGGCGGAGGAAGCCCGCAAGCTGAACCTGGTGCTGGCCGTGGAGGGGCGCAGCCACTTGGAGCAGGTGCCCGGGGAGGAGGACTTCCCTGCGCTGCTGGAGGAGTTCCGCGATGACCCGCATGTGCGCTACTGGCACGACTTCGGGCACATCCAGCGCAAGCACAACCTGCTGCTGCTGGACCACGGGCAGTATCTGCGCCGCATGCAACCTTTCCTTTACGGCGCGCACATCAACGATGTGCAGTGGCCTGCCCGCGACCACCGCGCCCCCGGCGGCGGGGATTGCATGGACCTCTTCGGCCTCATCTGTCGCCACATGCGCCCGGAGATGCCCATGAGCTGGGAGCTCTCCCGCTCCGTGAGCCGCGAGGCCATTCTGGCCGCCAAGCAGATTTGGGACGCTCGAATGCAGGAAATGCAGGCCGCGACCGCACCGCAGCATTGACACCGCCCCCGTTCTTTGCTATCATACGCAGCGATGAAACTCGTCAGCTGGAATGTGAACGGAATCCGCGCCACCCTCGGCAAGGGGCTGGCGGAAAAGATGGATGCCTTGGCGCCGGATGTGCTCTGCCTGCAGGAGATCAAGGCCCGCCCGGAGCAGGTGAAGGACGCTTGGCTGGAGGCTTGGCCCCACGCGCTCTGGAACCCCGCGCAGCGTCCCGGGTACTCCGGTGTGCTGCTGCTTTCCCGCGTGCAGCCGCTCTCGACCTCACTGGGTATCGGCATTCCGGAGCATGACACGGAGGGGCGCGTCGCAACCATGGAGTTCGAGCAGTTTTATGTGGTGGGGTGTTACACCCCGAACTCGCAGAATGAGCTGGCCCGCCTGCCGTATCGGCAGCAGTGGGATGCCGCCTTCCGCGACTATGTGGCCTCCCTCGCTGCCGTCAAGCCGGTAGTGTTCTGCGGGGACCTCAATGTGGCGCATCAGGAGATCGACCTCGCGCGCCCCGATGCCAACCACTTCAGCGCAGGCTTCTCGGATGAGGAGCGCGCGGGCTTCTCCGCCCTGTTGGAGGCGGGCTTCTGTGATACCTTCCGCAGCCTGCATCCGGAGGCGAGGGATGCCTACACCTGGTGGAGCTTCCGAGGCGGTGCACGCGCTCGGAACGTCGGGTGGCGCATCGACTACTTCTGCGTGTCGCCCTCCCTCATGCCGCAGGTGCAGGCGGCTTCCATCCACGCGGACATCACGGGGTCCGACCACTGCCCGATTTCGCTGGAATTGAGCATATGATGAAGTACCGCCACGCCCTGATGATGGCTGCCGCAGCTTCGCTGGCTGCGGTGGGCGGACTTGTGGCGTGGGCTGGCAGCGGTTTGTATAACCTGCGGCTGACCAGGCAGAGCGTGCGCTTGTCCCCGGCGGGGGAAACCGCTTCGCCCGTGCGGCTGGGCCTTCTGGCGGACTTGCACGCCGGGGCGTGGGAGGGTGAGTATCTGGACAAAGCGGTGCGCCTGCTGGCGGAGCAGAAGCCGGATGCCATTCTGCTGCTGGGGGATTACCGTTACTGCCTGAACTACGAGGCCTCTATGTCCCCGGAGGAGGTGGCGCGGCACCTGGAGCCGCTCATGCAGGTGGCACCCGTGTATTTTGTTTGCGGGAACCACGACGGGGATGCGTGGGGAGCGGACATGCGCCGCTGCCTGCGGGAGGCCGGGGCGCATGGGTTGGAGAACCACATCGTGCGCATTTGGAACGCCGAGGGGCGAGCGGTGGACCTCTGCGGCCTGCCCTATGTGGGCATTTTCGGTCCGGGCCTGGGGAAGCGACTGGAGGGCAAGCGCAGCCCGGATGCGCCGCTCGTGGCTGTGGCGCATGATACCTATGAGTTCCGTCTGTACCCGGCGGATGCGGACCTTATCATCGGCGGGCACACCCATGGCGGGCAAATCTGCGCACCGAACGGTCGGCCGCTTTTCTCGAATTTCGGCCGACCGGCGGAGGTGCAGCGCAAGGGCTTGGCGCGCAGTGCCTCCGGTAAGCCGATGTACACCTCTGCCGGCATCGGGGTGAGCACCCTGCCTGCGCGCATCTGTTGTCCGCCGCAGGTGGATGTGCTGGAGCTGCGTTAGGCGCGCTCGCGCAGGTAGGCGGCGAGCTGCTGCAGGGCTTTCGCGCGGTGCGAGATGGCGTTCTTGGCCTCCGGCTTCATCTCGGCAAAGGTCACGTCATGCCCGAGCGGTACAAAGAGAGGGTCGTATCCGAAACCGGTGAGTCCGCGCGGATGCAGGGTGATGTGCCCCTCCGCCGTGCCGTAAAAGGCGGCGACCTCGTGCCCGCCCTCCGACAAGCTCAGGGCGCAGGCAAAGCGGGCGGTGTAGGGGGCGCAGGAGGGTAGGGCGGCCAGCTCGTTCAGCAGCTTGGCGTTGTTGGCGGCATCGTTGCCGTGTTCTCCGGCGAAGCGGGCGGAGAGAATGCCCGGAGCCCCGCAGAGGGCGTCTACGCACAGGCCGGAGTCGTCCGCGAGCACCAAGCCGGGCAGGGCGCGGGAGACGGCTTCCGCTTTCTGTCGGGCATTCTCGGCAAAGCTGCGGCCGGTTTCCTCGATATCGGCAGGGGCTGCCGGATATTCATCGAGGGTGTGCACGCTGTAGCAGGGAGGCAGAAGGGCGGCGATTTCCTCGGCTTTGTGGCGGTTGCGGGTGGCAATGATCAGGGGAACGGTGTTCATGTTATTTGCTGCTGAAAACGGATTTGCTCAGGTGGTTATGCCTCAGGAAGAGGTAGAGGACGATGAAGCCGACCGCGGCGGAGAGGGCGTCCGCACAGGTCTGGGAGAGCCAGATGCCGTCCGCTCCCCACAGATTCGGCAGCACGCAGAGCAGGGGAACCAGGATGATGAGTTGGCGCGTGAGGTTCAGGAAGATGCTCATGGCGGGGCGGCCGATGGCCTGGAAGAAGTGACCGATGACAATCTGGGAACCAACGAGGGGGAAGGCAATGGAGATCAGCCGAATGCCGCGCTCGGCTGCGTCGATGATGCGGGCCGCGTTCGGGTCGGCATCGTTCATGGCAAACAAGTACACACAGGCATGCGGGAAGAGTTGCACCAGAATGAAGCCGGAGAGCGTCACGCAACTCGCCACCATCATGGCCAGGTACAGCACGCGGCGCACGCGCCCGTATTCGCCCAGGCCCAGGTTATAACCGGCAATCGGCTGCATGCCCTGGGTGATGCCCAGCACCACCATCACGAACATGAACATAATGCGGTTCACCACGCCGTAGGCCCCCACACCGGCGGGGCCGATGTGCTGCATGAAGAGCATGTTGAAGAAGACCACCACCCCGCAGGCCACAAGGTTCAGCAGGCACGGGGGCAGGCCGACCGTCAGGATGCGGCGCACGATGCTGCCGTTCAGTTTCCACATGTCGCCTCGGCAGAAGTGCAGCACGTGCTGTCGGTTGCGGAAATGGATGAGCACCCACACCAAGCCCACAGTCTGCGCGGTGATGGTGGCGGCAGCGGCTCCCGCCATGCCCCAGCCGAGTACCTTCATGTAGATGGGGGCCACGCCCACGTTCACCGCCATGGAGATCAGCAGGCTCACCATGGCCTTGTGCGGGTAACCGCTCGCGCGCACCAGGTGGTTCAGGTTCAGGAAGGTGCAGAAAATCGGGTAGCCCAGCGCCATCACGAGCATGAAGTCACGGCTCGGCTCCAAGGTCTCGGCATCCGCACCGAAGGCGATCAGGATCTCATCCAGCCAAAACAGGGGTATCCAGCAGCACAGTATACTCAGTCCCGCCCCCAGTAACACACAATGCCCCAACACGCGCCGCGCCTTGTCGTACTCCTGCAGGCCCAGCGTAATCGAGGCGGTCGCTGCGCCGCCCAAGCCCACCAGCGTCCCGATGGCCGCCGTCAGGTTCATCAGGGGGAAAATCAGTGCCATCGCCGTGATGCATGCCGCACTGCACCAAGCACCCACGTACACACTGTCCACCGCATTGTACAGCGACATCGCGACCATCCCCACCACCGCCGGTAACGAATACTCAAAGAGGAGCCGCCTCACCGGCTTCTTCTCCAACTCCAGCAAGGTTTCCTCTTTTGCCTTCATCTCGCCCCCATTTTACCCCTCCCGTCACCCCCTGTCAAGCCCCACCCGCTCCCGAATCGCCGCTGGCGAGGCTCCGTTACTCCGGCAGAACGGAGTCCGTGGTGCCTGTGCGAAGGTCGGCGAGGCGGCGAATGACTTGCTCGATGACGTTGGCGGGGCAGGAAGCACCGGCGGTGATGCCGATGCGCCAAGTGCGGGTGAGGTCGGCGGCCTGCGGGGGGAGAGGGGTGAGCTCCTCCGTGCGGGTACGGAGGTTGAGGCAGCGCACCTGCTGCAGGCTGAGGAGGCTCTCCGCATCGCGGACGAAAAAGGTGGGTACGCGCTCCGCTGCAATGCCGGCAAGGTGGGTGGTGTTGGAGCTGTTGTAACCGCCGATGATGAACATGGCATCCGGCTGCTCCTCCAGCAGGGCAAAGAGAGCGTCCTGGCGATCCTGGGTGGCACTGCAGATGGTGTTGCAGGCGTGGAACCGCTCCTCGCGGCCATCACGCTCAATGACGGCGCGGCGCAGGATTCCCTGGATCTCCACGGTCTCGCCCTTGAGCATGGTGGTCTGGTTGGCCATGCCGATGCTCATCAAATCCTGCTCCGGGTCGAAGCCGGGCGAGGTGCAGCCCGCAAAGCGGTTGTTGAAGTCCGCCGTGCTGACCCGTCCGTTGAGGAAATCCGCCACGAACTCGGCATCGGCCTTGTTGTAAATGATGAGATACTTGCCGCAACCATCGTCCCCACGGGAGCGGGAGGCCGTCGCAAGGCTCTCCTCGTGCCGCGCCTTGCCGTGAATGATACTGGTGATGCCGCGCCGCGCATAACTCTGCACCTTGCTCCACACCTTGATCACATTGCCGCAGGTGGTGTCGGCATAGTCAACCCCCTTGGCCTCCAGGGTGTCGCGCAGCTCGCGGGTGATTCCGAAGGCGGGGATGATGACGAGATCCTGCTCCTGCACAAGCTCGTAGGCGGCATCGTGCGGGTTCCAGGGCAGGCGGCGCAGTCCGAGGGCATCCAGTTTGGCATTCACCTCCGGATTGTGGATGATTTCCCCGATGAGCCAGATGCGCCGCTCCGGGTAGGCGAGGCAGGCCGCATAGGCGATCTCGATGGCACGGCTGACCCCATCACAGAAGCCGAAGGATGAAGCCAGCGAGATGTGCAGCCCCGGCAGCTCCAAGCGGTTACCGTTCGCCCGCATGGAGTCGATGAGCGGGCTGCGGAAGCACTGCATGGCCTCCTGAACACGGGGCATCACATCACTGCGGCGTACGTTGAGCGGTTTTTTCATGGAAAATCAGCTGTTAATTTTAAGGACTTCATTGATTAGGCAGCGGCAGCCTTTCAGATCCAGCTTACCGGAAGGCAGGGCCGGGATGGCCTCCACGGCGATGATTTGGCGCGGGCACCAGAGCATGGGGATTTTGCGGCTCTGCAGGTAGCTGCGTATCTCTGCCAGGGCCTCGGCATGCTGCGTGGGGTGCACGGCGGAGAGAAGCACGAGTGCCTCGCCCTTCTGTTCATCCGGCACCCCCAGCACCGCGATGGGGCGGCCGCTGAAGCCCTCCGGCAGCATCAGCATATCCGTGATGGCGTCTTCCACCACCTCGTGCGGCACCATTTCGCCGCCTATCTTGGAGAACCGCGCCCGCCGTCCGCCGAGGGTGATGAAGGCGTTGAGGTCAACCCGCCCCAGGTCACCGGTCTTGAACCAGCCGTCGCGGAAGATCCCTTCGTTGAGCTCCGGGTCGCCGATGTAGCCGTTGAAAACGTTGATTCCCTTCAGCCAAATCATGCCCTGCTCGGAGAGGGGCAGCTCCCGGGTGTCGTCATCGGGGTCCGTGATGCGAACGGCCATGCCCGCCAGAATGTGCCCCACGGAGCCCGGCTTGAGCGAGGGAATGTAGTAGGGCATGCGGTCATCCGGAGGGGGATCCGGCAGGTTGGCTGCCACCACGGGGGAGCATTCCGTGAGCCCGTAGCCCTCCAGGAGTTGCATCCCGCACTTGCTGAGGAATTCGTCTGCCAGGGACTTCTGCAACTTCTCCGCCCCCACCACAAAGTATTTGACGTGGCGGAAGGTCTCTGGGTTCGCGCGGCGGAGCATGCTGCGGGCAAAGGTGGGGGTGCTGAACACCAGGGCGCAGTGCTCGCGCTCGATGAGCTCCACGAGTTTCTTGGCCTCCAGCGGGGAGGGGTAGGTGACCATGCCGTAGCCGAAGAAAGCCGGCATGAGGGTGCTGGCCGTGAGCCCGAAGCTGTGGAAAATGGGCAGGCTGGCCAGAACGTTGTCGTGCTGCTCCAAGTACCAGATGCTGCGCATTTGCAGTACATGCCCCACCAGCATGCGGTTGCTGAGCGAGACGCCCTTGGGTTCGCCTGCGGAGCCGGAGGTGAAGAGCAGGGCTGCCTCGTCCTCCGGCTTCTGCCGGTCTGCGCCGGAGAGAAGGCAGAGCAGCCCCGCCGGTGCCAAGCGCGCCAAGCCCACCCAGTACGCCAGCTTGCCCGCACCGATTCCCTTGATCGTGCGGTCCAGGTGCAGCAGGCTCTCCTCCGCAGGCCAGGGGAAGTTCGGCAGTTTGTCCATGAAGGCGCGCGCCGTGATGAAGTGCCGGATGCCGCTCTGTTTCACGATGCTGCGGAACGCTGCCTCCGAGGAGGTGTAGTTGATGTTGACGGGAACGATGCCCGCGATGATGCAGGCGTAGTTGGCAATGACCCCGCCCTTGCCCGGCGGCAGCAGGATGCCGAGGCGCGGCTCTTTCACCAGGCTGCGCAGGCGCTTGGCCAAGGCCAGGGATACCCCCAGCACCTTGTAGTAGGGCAGTTTGCTGCCGTCCATCCCGTCCGTCAGTTGCCCGCCGGGGTTGCTGCGCAGACCCTCGATGATCATGCGGGCCAGGGATTTGTGCGTCGGGGCATGCCGGCGGTATCCCTCGGCGGAGGCCTCCAGCCAAGCTTGCAGCAGACGCTCGCCCATGTGCGTGCCCGGCGCAAGTTTGGGCAGTATCTGTATCTCTGTAAAGTCGTACGGTGCCTCCGTGGCATAGGCTCGCTCTCTCTCCCGGCGGTACATGCCTACATACAGCGGCAGCGGGGAAATATGCAGCGCGGCCAGCTCGCGCATGAAGGGTTCCGGTATGTCTGAAATGCAGCCGATGTTCCGGCGCGGTCGCCCCGGAACGTACAGAACATCCCGCCCGCTCATCATCAGCGTCATCACCTGCTCGCGGAGGGCGCGTACATCGGCCTTGCGGAAGTTGAAGAAGAGGCACTTGCGCCCTTCTCCCCGCATGTAGCGCAGCATCTTCGGCTCCGGTACAAGCCCTTCCTCTGCCAGAAAGGCTACCTTGCGCGCTCCCCCCAGCAGTTTGTCTACGGCGCGAAGTGTCGGTTCGTCCAGCCGATTCGGTATGTATAAGGCCGGTGCCGCCGCCAGATTCTCCTTGCCGATGATGCTTATCGCTGCCATATCGGAGCAGTATACCGCATCTCGTGCGCTGTGTCAAACCTTCTCTGAGCCTGTTGGACTCTTTTCTCGTCAAGAGGGGATTCTAAGGCGAGTTAGAATAATCTAATCGAATGAAATACGGCAGAAAGCTGCATTCCGGGGAGAAAAAAAGCGGGGGAATGGGGATTGGTGCTTGCATTTTGGGGCGGTTTGGGGTAAGCTGGTGGAGCAAAGACGTTATTGCAGATATGAACGACATTATCACGACAGCATGCAAGTTCGTCACGTCCTCGATCGGCCGCAAGATCATTGTGGCACTGACGGGCACGTGTCTCCTCCTGTTCCTCGTGGGTCACCTGGCGGGCAACATGACCATCTGGGGCGGCTCCGAGTGGATCAACACATACGCGACCGGGTTGCACACGATGCCGGCTTGGCTGCTTTGGGCGATTCGCCTGGGTCTGCTGGCGATTGTGCTCATCCACGTGGTGCTCACGCTGGTGCTGAAGCTGGAAAACACGCGTGCCCGCACGCCGTACCAGATGGAAGGCACGATGAAGGCGACGCTTTCCTCCCGCACGATGGTGTACACGGGCGTGATGATTGTGTGCTTCCTGCTCTTCCACCTCTGGCAGCTCACCATCAACGGCGACCCCGCAGACTGCTACGGGCATGTGGTGGAGGCCTTCAGCAATGAGTGGTGCTCTCTGTTCTACATTGTGGCTATCTGCTGCCTCTTCATGCACGTGCGCCACGGTGTTCAGTCCGTCATGCAGACCTTCGGGTTGGCCACGCGCAAGGTGCGCCCGCTCTACAACATCATCGCCGTTCTCTTCGGTATCGCGGTGTGCGGCGGTTTCATCGCCATCCCCGTGGCCGTGCTCACCGGTTTCCTTCGCTAACCCCCTCACCGTTTTCCGACCATGAACGATATTAAGTTTCCCGTAAGTGACTACATGCCCTCCTCCTGCATTCCGGAGGGCCCGATTGAGCAGAAGTGGACCAAGTACAAGCGCGAGGCCAAGCTCATCAACCCGAACAACCGCCGCAAGTACACGGTGCTCATCGTGGGTACCGGTCTGGCCGGTGGCTCCGCCGCCGCCACGCTGGCCGAGCTGGGCTACAACGTGAAATGCTTCTGCTACCAGGACAGCCCGCGCCGTGCGCACTCCATCGCTGCCCAGGGCGGTATCAACGCCGCGCACAACTACCAGAACGACGGTGACTCCGTCTACCGTCTGTTCTACGACACCATCAAGGGCGGTGACTTCCGCGCTCGCGAGGCCAACGTGTACCGCCTTGCCGAGGTGTCCGCCAACATCATCAACCAGTGCGTGGCTCAGGGCGTTCCCTTCGGCCGCGAGTACGGCGGTCTGTTGGACAACCGCTCCTTCGGCGGTGCCCAGCTCAAGCGTACTTTCTACAGCCGCGGTCAGACGGGTCAGCAGCTTCTGCTGGGTTGCTACCAGGCCATGGAGAAGGAGATCGGCAAGGGCCACATCGAGATGCACACCCGCACGGAGATGATGGACCTGGTGGTGGTGGACGGCCACGCCAAGGGTATCGTGGTGCGCGATATGGTGACCGGCGAGATCAAGAGCTACGCCGGCGACACCGTGCTGCTGGCCACGGGTGGTTACGGCCGCGTGTTCTTCCTCTCCACGAACGCCATGGGCTGCAACGTGGGCGCTGCCTGCGCTTGCTGGAAGAAGGGTGCCTACTTCGCCAACCCCTGCTTCACGCAGATTCACCCCACCTGCATTCCGGTGAAGGGTGACTATCAGAGCAAGCTCACCCTCATGTCCGAGTCCCTCCGTAACGATGGCCGCATCTGGGTTCCCAAGAGCCGCGAGGTGGCGGAGAAGATCCGCAAGGGCGAGATGAAGGCCAGCGATGTGGCCGAGGGCGATCGCGACTACTACTTGGAGCGCAAGTACCCGTCCTTCGGTAACCTGGCCCCGCGCGATATTTCCTCCCGCGCTGCCAAGGAGGCCTGCGACGATGAGCGCGGTGTGGCTAACACCGGCCGCGGCGTGTTCTTGGACTTCAAGGACGCTATCGCTCGCATGGGCAAGGAGTGGATCGACGGCCAGTACGGCAACCTCTTCGAGATGTACGAGGAGATCACCGATGTGGATCCCCACAAGGAGCCGATGATGATCTACCCCGCTTCTCACTACACCATGGGCGGCCTCTGGGTTGACTACAACCTCATGTCTTCCATCCCCGGTCTGCACGTGCTCGGTGAGGCGAACTTCTCGGACCACGGCGCCAACCGTCTCGGTGCTTCCGCCCTCATGCAGGGTCTGTCGGACGGCTACTTCGTCATCTCTTCCACCCTGCCGACCTACCTCACCACCATCAAGCCCGGTTCCGTCACCACGGCTGCGCCGGAGTTCAAGGAGGCAGAGGAGGCGGTGAAGGCTCGTATCAACAAGATCATGAGCATTCAGGGTAACAAGACGCCCGATGAGATCCACCGCGAGCTCGGTAAGCTCATCTGGGAGGATGTCGGCATGGGCCGTACCAAGGAGTCCCTCATGGATGCCATCTCCAAGATTCCCGCCATCCGCGATGAGTTCTGGAAGAATGTGAAGGTGGTGGGTTCTACCACGGGTATCAATGCCGAGCTCGAGAAGGCTTGGCGCGTGGCGGCCTTCCTGGACTTCGCCGAGGTGCTGTGCTACGACGCTCTCGCCCGCGAGGAGTCCTGCGGCGCTCACTTCCGCTTGGAGCACCAGCTGGCCGACGGTGAGGCTAAGCGCGATGACGAGCACTTTGCTTACGTGGCCTGCTGGGAGTACAAGGGTACCGGCGAGCTGCCCGTGCTGCACAAGGAGCCGCTTACCTTCGATAACGTGCACCTTGCCATCCGTTCCTACAAGTAATCCTAAGCTCACTTTTTACCCATTTTCTCGATTATGGCTAACCTCAATCTCACACTCAAGGTCTGGCGCCAGGAAAATCCCGAGGCCCGGGGCCGCATCGAAACCTATAAGGCTACCAACATCCCGGACGAGGCTTCCTTCCTGGAGATGCTGGACATCGTCAACGAGGGCCTCGTGCACGAGGGGAAGGAGCCCATCCACTTCGACCACGATTGCCGCGAGGGCATTTGCGGTATGTGCTCCCTTACCATCAACGGTGTGCCCCACGGCGGTAAGCATGTCACCACCTGCCAGCTGCACATGCGTCAGTTCAAGGATGGTGATACCATCTGGATCGAGCCTTTCCGCGCCAAGGCTTTCCCCATCCTGCGCGATTTGATGGTGGACCGCAAGGCCCTAGATCAGATCATCGCTGCCGGTGGTTTCGTTGACGTGCGTACCGGTTCCGCGCCGAACGCCAACAACGTGCCCGTGCGTAAGAAGACGGCGGACGCCGCGTTCGATGCCGCTGCCTGCATCGGTTGCGGTGCCTGCGTGGCCAGCTGCAAGAACAGCTCCGCCATGCTCTTCACCTCCGCCAAGGCCGCTCACCTTAACCTGCTGCCCCAGGGCCAGCCGGAGAAGAATAAGCGCGTCCTAGCCATGGTCCGCCAGATGGATGCCCTCGGCTTCGGTAACTGCACCAACCAATACGAGTGCGAGGCCGCTTGCCCCAAGGGTATCACCGTGGACAACATCGCCAAGCTCAACCGCGATTACATGATCGCCTGCGCCTCCGAGGCCGTGGGTGTCTTCTCCTGATCGCCCCGCGAGCATCCGCTTTCTCAAGCCGCAGTCGCTCCTTTCCCCGCGACTGCGGCTTCTTTCTGCCCTCACCTTGCCCTATGGTTTGCCTACTGCATTCCTTATGCATAGGGAGTTGTAAGTTGTTGATAATCAAGAACTTACGGAGAAAATGGGTGTAAAAGGAGTGTGCAGTGCACCTGCTGCTTGAGGGGCAAAAAATACAAGATTTTACTGAAAAATGGGGAGTATTCCAACTTTTAGGCTTGACTCAGCATAAGGAATGCTGTATCTTAAAACCAGTGGGAGGGTGTAGACGTCCGGACGCGGGCTATCGCTGCACCCTCCCATAGGGAGGCGTATTCCTCAGCTCGCTTCGTACCCGAGCCCGAAAGCTGCGCCTCCCGCCTCATCAACTCAATTCATTCTAATCATGAGATTACATTTACCGAAAGGACTTCTCGCTGCTCTCCTCGCAGCGTGCTTCGCCCTGCCTGCCGGTGCAGCGATCACGACAACACCTCTGACCTCGCTTGAGGTTGAGGGGGTTACCCTGCCCACAGGAACTTACAAACAGGTCACGACTACCAATAAAGACTCCATGACGACGCTGGAGGAGGCCGCTGCAACCTTACTCAAATCAAACGGCTCAGGAGAGGATAATCAGCGTTTTAAGGTAACCTCTGCTGACACTGTATCAAATGCGGGGACCTTGGTGATTGCTCAAGCCTCCGTTGATGGGAGCCTGGCGTCTGGCGGACAGCTGTATCTGGCTAGGTGGATCACTTCAGGTTATCTATCTTCAGCATTGGAGATTACCAACAATCTCATCATCGGACAGTCTGCTATGACAAATGTAATCCGGCTGTCAGATAGCACAGCGGATGCCTCAAAAGGTGGAACAATCACGATTTCCGGTGACATCACCTTGGCGCAGAATGCACAGATCGGGGTGGATAAGACATGTGGGGCTAATTCTGCCTTCATTTCCGGAAGTATCAGCGGTGAAGGCAAAACGCTTTCCGTTGTCCGCTCGAACGGGGATGCAGCAGGATACCTCAACTTGGGTACCGGCAGTGAAGGAAAGACATTGAAACTGGGCGGTTTGTCTGTTTCCGGCACCAACGTAACAATGAACTATGCTTCGGCTACTGTGGGCAACCTGACCCTTTCCGGTACCGCCTTCACTAATTCCGGCAGCCTTACCATCGGAGGAGAGGGGAAGACCCTTACCCTCGGCACGGTGCTCGGAGGAAAGGGGACAGTGGAGATTAAGGACTCTACGACTGTCAATGTTTCTGAATCACTGCTTCGGTCTGTTGGAATCAGAGACTTCTCTGCTACCGAGAATGGATTCGCTACTATCAGCCGTGCCGATATTTCATCGATTATCTCCGGTGGACTCACCCTTGGTAATGGTATCACCTGGAAGAGCGGAACAACTGATTTGATAAAAACGGCCGGTGTTTTAAGCGGGTTTGGAACTCTGACTACGACCGAGTACCATGTTGTCAATGCGTCTGTTACGTGGACTGAAGCCGCCGATGCTACATCTCTGTTCGTTGCGGACAATCTCACCGTCGAGGGTGGCTCGGAGGTGCCGACAACTGTGGGGACCTTCAATATCGGAGCCGGATCTACTCTGTCCATGAATTCCCTGAGCGGCACGAAAACTGTCAACGGCGAGGGCAAACTTTCAGTCAGTAGCTTGTCCGGTGAGGTAACCATCAACGGAACCGCCAATGTGGCGGTTGGGACGCTTTCAGATTCGACGACTATTTCCGGTTCTGCCCATATTGACATAACCGGGAATATCAACCGCTCCGGTAAATCCCTGACTCTGAAAAACAACGCAGACGGAGCTATGGTGACCCTCTACGGCACCAATGATCTTCAGATGATCGATTTGAAGTCTGATGGTATTACTGCGCACATGACGCTGGCTGCCGGTTCCACGACGACGCTCAGTGCCTCGCGCGATCAAACCCATGGTTTGTGGATGCACACGGCTTCCACTCTCGACATATTGAAGGAAGAGAGAGATGGGAGCGGGAATTTGATCAAGTCCGGCGGCAAGTTGTCTTTTGGTTCGGGAACTGCGGGTGCTACCATCTCGGCAACGGATCAGGATGCTTCTATCTCTGCTACTAACGGGGCACACTATGCCTTCAATTCCACAGATTTTACTCTTACCAAAGCAGAGTTCCGGGCCAATGCGTCAGCGGGGGACATCACCTTGAGTAACAAGCTGGACAAAGCCATTGTTGTCAACGATTCTTCCAATGTCCTCACCGTTAATAATGCCGCGAACACTCTTCGTGGAGTTGAGGCTAAGGGTGGTAACATCAAGTTTGCTGCCAATGCCGAGGTTACAGGGAGCATCAAGATTGCCGATGGTAAGAGCGTCGTTGTGAATTCCGGGGCTGCTCTGACTCATGATGCCTTCACCTATGACGGCAGCACCATCACGACGTCCAATGCAGGCTCGGCGCTTTCCTTGTGGAACAACGCAGTCGTCAGCGGTGGTACGTTGACACAGAAGGAGAATTCTCGTGACGGCTACAAGGAAATAGGTGCCACGCTGACCAATGTTAAGCTGGTTAATGCCGGAGGGCATGAAACTTGGTTGACCGCACAAAGTGATACCTTGTCCGGTATGAAAATTGACGGCACTCTGAGAGTGGGGCAGGACGACAGAACTTTTAGCGATGAAACTCAAAAACTGGAAGGCACATTCAAGAAGGCAAACGTAACTGTGAGTGGAGCGGCCACTGTCACAGCGTTGAAGGTTGACACCGAGAGTACTTTGGAGCTAGCCGGGCAGGATACAAACTCGAGCATCACCACCCTCACCGGCAGCGGCGCGTTGAAGGCCTCCGGTGATACGAAGGTGACAAATGCCTCAGGCTTCTCCGGTTCATTGGAGTCGGGAGCAGGAGCTACCCTCAATATAGAGGGTGGTTTTGGTGTGAAGAAGCTTGCTGCTCTGAAATCTGATGGAGGTGCTATATGGGCTAAGACTGGCGATGCCTCGGTTACCTCTGTTTCCATCAGTGAAGTGGTGCTGGCCGGTGGTATGGTTGGTGTTTACTCTGCTCAGAACGTCGAGGCAACCGTGCAAACAGGATCTCTGACCGTAAGCGGTAGTTCCATGCTGTACGCTGACTTGGAGTTGACCCAAGGCGGCACGCTGACGCTGAATTCGAGCCTTACTATGGGCAGCACGCTGACGCTGAACAGTGGCATTACTCTGAGTGGCTCGCTGCTGACGGGATGGGCGGATCATTCACAGGCCCTGACTCTGTTCACCGGTGTGGATTCCCTGACCCTCGTCAGCGGTGCTACTGCCACCACAGCAGAGGTCGGCAAGACGTATGATGCTTCCTCTGTCTTCGCCAACGAGGGTATGGGCAATTACAAATTGCAGATGGTGGGTACTGACGGGGACTACACCGTGCAAATGGTGCAAAATGCGCCCACCCCCGAGCCGACGACGGCGACCCTGTCACTGTTGGCATTGATGGGTCTGGCGGCGCGGCGTCGCCGGAAGGCATAACAGATTCGGTACGAATGGTGGGGCCTGTGGATTTTATGTAGTTTCGGCACAGGCTCCGCCGGTCGGCGCGCTCCTGAGAGTTTTCGGGGAGCGCGCCGATTTCATTGTGAGAGATTTGTGTGAGTACAGCGCGCAAAAGAGTTGACGCCGCCCGCAATCGGGGGTAGGATAGAGCCGTGAGCCATTTCCGTATGCAGCCGCGCATCGACAAAATGCGCAAGAACCCCACCATCCCCGCCCGCAAGTCCCCGGAGGCAACACCTGCCCCGGACGGCAGCGAGCAGTGGTTGCGCCCCTGGGTGCAGCTCAAGTACTTCACCTATAACCCCGCCGTGTTCCCCCGCATGCTCGGGGCCGTCAGCCCGGATGCCGTGAAAGGCGGCCTCATCCATGTGTATGACAAGAACGGCGAACTCTTCGGCGGCGGATTCTGGAACCCGGACAGCCGCACCCCGCTGCGCATGTTGCGCCACGGCGCCGAGCCCCTCACCGAGCAAGCCCTGGAGGACGCCCTGCGCCGCGCCGTGGCTTGGCGTCGCGATGAATGCAGGCTGGACGCAGTGACCGATGCCTACCGCGTGGTGCACGGCGACTCCGATGGACTGGGCGGGTTGATTGCCGACCGCTACGGCGATGTGCTGAGCCTGGAAGTGAGCACCCTGGGCGTGTGGCAACGCCTGCCGCAGTGGCTCCCCCTGCTGCACGAGCTCTGCGGCACCGCCCGCCATGTCATCAGCGTGGATGAGAAAATCGCCCGCATGGAGGGCATCGACCCCACGACCGCCCCGCCGAGCGAGCCCGTGCGCAAGGTGCGCATCACCGAGAACGGCGTGAGCTTTGAGGTAGACTTTGCCATGGGCCACAAGACCGGCTTCTTCTGCGACCAACGGGACAACCGCCTGAAGCTCTCCCGCCTGGTGCGCGGCAAGAGTCTGCTGGACCTCTGCTGCTACTCCGGCGGTTTCTCCATCCTCGCCAAGCTGCGCGGCGGTGCCGGCGAGGTGACGGCGGTGGACTTGGATGAAAAGGCCATCGCCATGGCCAAGCGCAACGCCAACATCAACGGCTGCAACGGCCCGCTCCGCATCGACTTCGTTCATGCGGATGCCTTCGTCTACGCTCGCCAAATGGTCCGCAACGGGCGGCAATTCGACGTCGTGCTGCTGGACCCGCCCAAATTCGTGCAGGGCCGCGATGAAGAGAAAGAAGAGGGGCTCAAGAAATACAACGACCTGAACATGCTGGGTCTGCAATGCGTACGCCCCGGCGGACTCTTCGTCACCTGCTCCTGCTCCGGGCTGGTCACTCCGTCGGAGTTCGAGAAAGTGGTCATCAAGGCGGCTCAGCGGCTGGGCAAACGCTTGCAAATCATGGAGATGAGCGGGCCGGGCTGGGACCACCCCTTCCTCTCCACCTACCCGGAGGGTCGGTATCTTAAAGTGATCTGGGCGCGCGTGTTATCATGATCGAATCGCTGGTCATCGGCTTGGCGTTGGCGCTGCTGCTGGGCATGGCAGCGCAAAAACTGCATCTCTCCCCCCTGGTGGGTTACCTACTGGCGGGAGTGATAGCGGGTTCGCCGCAGGTGAGCAGCGTGGACAACCACACGGTGGAGGAGTTCTCGCACGTGGGCATCGTGCTGCTGCTCTTCGGGGTGGGTTTGCATTTTCATTTCAAGGACCTGCTGGCCGTGCAGCGCGTAGCCCTGCCGGGGTCGGTGCTCAACATGCTGCTGCACACCGTGGTGGGCGGGGCGATTTTCTACGCCTTCACCGGCTGCGGATGGGCGGCTGCGGCCATGTTCGGCGTGTGCTTCAGCGTGGCGAGCACGGTAGTGCTCACCCGAGTGCTGGAAGATAACCGCGTGCTGCACACCCCCTCCGGCCACACCGCCCTAGGCTGGCTGGTGGTGGAGGACATTTTCACCATCGTGCTGCTGGTGCTGCTGCCTGCTCTGGTGAGCGGCGGCAGTGTGGGCATGGCCCTGCTGGGGATGGCGCTGAAGCTGGTGGCACTGGTCATCTGCGTGGCCTACGTGGGCAAGTATGTCATCCACCGCGTGCTCACCTACCTGGCGCGCAGTGCCTCCGGCGAGATGTTTACGCTGGCGGTGCTGGTGTTTGCCATGGGCATTGCAGTGCTCTCCTCGCATGTGTTCGGGGCGTCCATGGAGTTCGGGGCCTTTCTCTCCGGCATGGTGCTGGGGCAGAGTCGATTTGCAGCCCGTGCGGCGAGCGAGGCCCTGCCGATGCGCGATGCCTTCGCGGTGCTCTTCTTCGTGTCGGTCGGCATGTCCTTCGATTGGCACGGCATGGTGGAGCAACTGCCGCTGGTACTGGCCATGCTGGGCTTCACGATTATTTTCAAACCGCTCACGGTATGGCTCAGCGTGCTGCTGCTGCGCAAGCCGATGCGTATGGCGGTGCTGGTAGCGGGCTCCTTCAGCCAGGTCGGTGAGTTCTCCTTCATTCTGGGCGCACTGGCGGCGGGGGAATGGGGCTTGCTCGACAAGTCGGCCGTCAATGTGATCACGGCGGTGGCCATCATCTCCATCACGCTGAACCCGCTGCTGTACCGCCTGCTGCCGGGGCTCATCCGTGTGCTGGAACAACGGGGCATCGGCCAAGGCCCGGCGCCCGCCGCCGTACCGCCGCCGGAGGAGTCGCGCTACCGCAGCATCGTGGTGGGGTACGGCCCCTGCGGCGAGATGCTCACCCGCATTCTGCGCGATCATGGTATGGACGTGGTGGTGCTGGAGATGAACATCGACACCGTCAACAGCCTCTGCCGGGCGGGTATCCCCGCGCTGCACGGCGATGCGCGCTCGCGCTCCGTGTTGCAGGCCGCCGGTTGTGAGCAGGCCAAGGCGATCATCGTCACCTCCTCCGCCGTTCCTGCACAGGAGATCGCCTCTGCTGCGCGCAGCCTCAACCCCGGAATCGAGGTGCTGGCCCAAACCCACTACATCCGGGATGCTCGAAAACTGCGCAGCGAGGGGGCCCGCAATGTGATTTCCGGCGAGGAAGAAGCGGCCATCACCATGGGCGTGACCCTGCTGCGCAGCCTCGGCGCCACGGAGGAACAGGTGATGCAGGAACGCCGCCAACTCCGCCGAACACTCTCCCCGTAAACCCTCTCCCAACCCAACATTCTGCTTATGATATTCACTCTCATGATAGGCCTGGCGCTGGCACTGCTGTTCGGCATTATCGCGCAAAAACTCAGCCTCTCACCGCTGGTGGGCTACCTGTTTGCCGGCATCGCAGCGGCGGCTCTGGGCACCGGCGGCATGGACGGCGAGACCGTGCACGGCTTCTCGGACCTCGGCATCGTGCTGCTGCTCTTCGGTGTGGGCCTGCAATTCCACTTCAAAGACCTGCTGGCCGTGCGTCAGGTAGCCGTGCCGGGCAGCATCATCAACATGGTTCTGCGCACCCTGCTGGCGGGGGCCATTTTCTACGCCCTCACCGGCTGCTCGTGGGAGTGTGCGGCCATGTTCGGTGCCTGCCTCAGTGTCTCCAGCACGGTGGTACTCACCCGCGTGTTGGAAGATAACCGCATTCTGCAAACTCCCGTGGGGCACACGGCCCTGGGCTGGCTGGTGGTGGAGGACATCGCGACCATCGTGCTGCTGGTGCTGCTGCCCGCCTTGGTGCGCGGCGGTTCGCTGTGGGAGGCCATGTTCTGGATGGCGGTGAAGCTGCTCGCGCTCATTTTCTGCGTGGCTTATCTGGGCAAATACGTCATCAAAAAGGTGCTCACCTACCTCTCCGGCAGTGCGTCCGGCGAGCTCTTCACGCTGGCGGTGCTGGTGTTTGCCATCGGCATTGCAGGTCTCTCCGCGCATGTGTTCGGGGCGTCCATGGAGTTCGGGGCCTTCCTCTCCGGCATGGTGCTGGGTCAGAGCCGATTTGCGGCCCGCGCGGCGAGCGAGGCCCTGCCGATGCGCGATGCCTTCGCGGTGCTTTTCTTCGTGTCGGTCGGCATGGAGTTCAACCTGCAGGGGCTGCTGGATCACTGGCAACTGGCACTGGCCATTCTGGGCTTCACCATGCTGCTCAAGCCGCTCATCGCCTACCTGAGCATCCGCCTGCTGCGCAAGCCCTTCCGCCTCGGGGTGCTCGTGTCGGCGTCCTTCTGCCAGATCGGCGAATTTTCCTTCATCCTCGCCTCGCTGGCGGCGTCTAAATACGACCTGCTGCCGGACTACGCCTGCAATGTCATCACGGGCGTGGCGATCATTTCCATCACGCTGAATGCCATGCTCTATCGCTTGGTGCCGCCGATGGTGGACAAGCTGGAGCGGCGCGGCGTGGGGGTGGTCATCGATCCCTCGGCGGCCCCGGCACCGCCCACGGATGACCGCTACCGCATCATCGTGGTGGGCTACGGCCCCTGCGGGGAGCTGCTGACGCGCATTCTCCGTGCGCATGATATGGATGTGCTGGTGCTGGAGATGAATATCAACACCGTGACCCGTCTGGCGAAGGAGGGCATCCCGGCCCTGCACGGCGATGCTCGGGTGCGTTCCATCCTGCGCATGGCGGGCTGTGAGCAGGCGAAGGCCATCATCATCTCGACTTCCGCCGCTCCGGCAGAGGCCATCGCTTCCGCCGCGCGCGGGCTGAACCCGGAGATCCGCGTGGTGGCTCAGACGCAGTATATCCGCAACGCCCGCCTCATGGAACAGGGCGGGGCAGCGGCGGTCTTCTCGGGCGAGGAGGAGGTGGCGCTTTCCATGAATGACCACCTGCTGCGCGGGTTCGGTGCTACGGAGGAGCAGGTGATGCAGGAGCACCGCGAGGCGAAGAAACTTTTGCGAGCCGTGCCATGCAAATAGCCTCTGCCCAGACGGTGCGTGCAGCGGAGCAGGCGGCTTTCGCGGCCGGGCTCACAAGCTCGTCGGCGCTCATGGATGCCGTGGTGGAGCGTCTGGCGCGCCATCCTTTCGTGCGGGCGTTACAGCCGGAGGCCGTGGTGGTGTATGCGGGGCGCGGTAATAACGCGGGGGATGCCATTGGGCTGGCCGCTCGGCTGGGGCTGCCGGTGGTGCTGCGGCTTGTCGGGGGTGGACTGTCAGCGGAGTCGCAGCGGCAGCTGGAGGCCCTACCCGGCTACGAAACGGAGCTTCCGGCTCCGGGAACGCGGCTTCTTCTGCTGGATGGTTTGTTGGGCAGCGGAGCGCACGGACGCCTGCGAACGGAGTATGCGGATGCCGTGCGCGAGATGAACGCCCTGCGGGCAGCGTCACCGGGTTCCTGTCTGCTGGCGGTGGATATACCGACGGGGCTGGATGCCGAGTCGGGCAGCTTCACGGAGGGCGAGGTGGTGCTGGCGGATGCTACGGCGGCCATCGGTTGCGTGAAGCCCGGGATGCTGGCGGATGGCGCGCAGGATGCCGTGGGGCGTCTGCTCTGCATCCCGCTGCCGGAGGTCGCCATCGCGCCGTGCTCACCCCACCGCGTGTTAGATGCGGCGGAGGTGTCGGGCTGGCTTCCGCGCTCGCCGTACTCGTGCTTCAAGAACCGCCGGGGGCGCGTGGCCATCGTGGCGGGCAGCATCGGGATGCTCGGCGCGGCGGAGCTCTGCGCGCGGGCGGCGGTGCATGCGGGGGCCGGTCTGGTGGCGGCCTACGCCCTGCCGGAGGCCTACCCGCTGCTGGCGGTTCGCATGCCGCCGGAGGTAATGGTGCGCCCCGTGGCATCCTACGCCGACATCGCCGAGCCGCAAGCCGATGCACTGGTCATCGGCCCGGGATTGGGCAGCCTGCCGCCCCGCGAGCGCACGGCCCTGCGCAAACTCGCCGCCGATTTTCCCCGCACCGTTGTGCTCGATGCGGACGGCCTGAACCTCGCCGCCGAGGAGGGCTGGGACTTCCCGCCGAACTTCATCCTCACTCCGCACCCCGGGGAGATGCGCCGACTGGATCCCCGCCCCGCCGCCACGCGCCTTGAGACAGTGCAGCGCTTCCTCGACCGGCACGACTGCACCCTCCTCCTCAAGGGCTGCCGCACCGTCATCGCCGACCGCCGGCAACTCTTCTACAACTCCACCGGCGGCCCCTTCATGGCCAACGGAGGCCAAGGCGATGTCCTCTCCGGCGCCATCGCGGCCCTCGCCGCCCGCGGCCTGCCCCCCCTCCGCGCCGCAGCCCTCGCTGCCTACCTCTGCGGCCTCGCTGCCGAATCCCTTGCCTCCCCCATCACCCCCGCCTCCGCCGTCGCCGCTGCCCTCGGGTGTGTGATACCCTGAAGCACCGACCGCGCAGGACGCTGCGCGGGGGCTATGCTCGAAACTGATCGGGATGTCGGAAACGGAGTTGAGAGTGATGAAGCCTTGCCATGGGCAGGCGGATATGCTACACTATGGGGGAGGATGGAAGAGACCTTGCAAGAGATGGGGGAAGCGTTGGCCGCTGAGGCTTGGCTGCTGCCCGCCCTGTTCGGGGCGGTGGGGGCTTGTGTGGGGTCGTTTTTGAATGTGGTGATTTATCGCCTGCCGAGGGGGATGCGGGTGGATGAGCCGAGGCGGTCGTTTTGTCCGCGCTGCGGGGCGGCGATTCCGTGGTACCGGAATATACCGGTGCTGAGCTGGTTGCAGCTGCGGGGGAGGGGGGCTTGCTGCGGGGGGCGTATTTCGGTGCAGTATCCGCTGGTGGAGCTGGGGACGGCCCTGTTGTTCTGCTGCGCGGCAGTGCATTTGGCGGGGGAGGGCCCGTGGGTGACGGCGGCGGTGTGTGTGTGGCTGGCGGCGATGATCGTTCTCTTCTGCATCGACTGCCTGCATATGCTCGTGCTCGTGCGGGTGGTGCTTGTGGCGGCGGTGGCCGGGCTGGCTGCGGCCTGCATGGCTCCTTGGCTGCTTGAGCCGAGCTGCGGGGACACGGCAGAGGGGCTGCTGCGGAGCATCGGAGGGGCGGCCTTGGGCTACGTCCTCCTGCGCGCGGTGGCACTGTTGGGGCGCGGTCTCTTCGGCCACAGCGGGCAACAGTTCGATGCGCCTCGGGAATGGCACCTGCGCGAGAACCCGGAGGGCACTGACCTTCTGCTGAGTCTGGGTGAGGAGACCCTGCTGTGGAGTGAGCTCTTCCGTGAGTCCGCCGACCGCCTGTGCCTGACCGCTGCCACCTTGTCCGGGCACTGCGACACGCCCGGGGAGCTGCGGTTCTCTCCGGAGGGGCTCCGCCTGCCGGATGGTCGCACCCTGCGGCTGGAGGACTTCGAGGAGCTGCGCGGCACCTGCGCGGGTTACACCTGCCGGCGGGAGGCCATGGGCAGCGGGGACGCTTGGATAGCCCTGGGGATAGGTGCCCTGCTCGGTTGGCAGGGCGTGCTCTTCATGCTGCCCGCCGGCACCCTGCTTGCTCTGTTGTGGGCCTTGGTAACACGTATCGGACGGGGGGTGCCCCTCCCTTACGGTCCTTGGCTCATCACGGCGGCCTTGGTGTGGTTCTTTTACGGCCCGGAAATCACGGATTTATATTTGGATTACTGCCTTCTTTCGGCGCTCTGATATGAATACTTTGCCCACAGAGACGATCTTCGGCATCCCCTACGTGAAGGCCAACCCGGACGCAGCGACGGCGGAGTGGATGCGGCGTGCGGCACATTGCACGGCCCCGGTGCTCATCGCGCACTCCGATGTGCATGTGCTCACCCGCATGTTGCGTGAGAAGGACTACGGCGCAGGCCTGGCGCAGTTCGACTACATCTGCCCGGACGGCATGCCCATCGTGTGGCTGATGCGCCGCAAGGGGGCCGATGCCCACCGACTCTACGGGCCCGATGTGATGGAGTGGATGTGGGACAAGGGGCGCGAGTTCGGTCTGCGGCATTTTCTTTTCGGCGGCACGGAGGAGGCTTGTTCTGCCCTGGGCGAGCGGCTCACTGCGCGTTTTCCGGGGGTGCAGATTGCAGGTCATCTGTGCCCTCCCATGGGCAATTGGCCGGCGGACATCGAGGAGCAGCTGACCCGGGCTGTACGCAGCAGCGGCGCGCACTGCGTTTGGGTGGGGCTGGGCTGTCCCAAGCAGGAGCGTTGGCTCTACACGCATCGTGATCAGCTGCCGCCCGCGCTCTACTTCGGCGTGGGGGCTGCCTTCAATTTCCACGCAGGATTGGTGCGCCAGGCCCCGGCTTGGGTGCGTGCGCACGGTCTGGAGTGGGCCTACCGACTCTGCCGCGAGCCGCGACGCCTGTTCCGCCGCTACCTCGTGCACAATTCCCTTTTCCTCTGGTATTGCCTCACCAAACGCATATGATCTTCTACATCGTCACCCCCACCTTCAACAGCCTTCGCTGGCTCCCGCGTTGCGTCCGCTCCGTGGCTGACCAGGTCGGGGAGGACGTGCAGGTGCACCACCATGTGCAGGATGGGGCTTCCTCCGATGGTACGCGGGAGTGGTTGCAGCACTGGCAGCAGGAGCATGCCGACTGCCCGGGCTACCGCTTCACCTTCGAGAGCGCACCCGATAAGGGCATGTACGATGCTATCAACACCGCTTGGGCCCAAATGCCCCCGCAGGCCGATGTGACGGCCCACCTGAACAGCGATGAGCAGTACTTCCCCGGGGCCCTCGCAGAAATAGCCCGGGCTTTTCGCAGCAGCCGGGCGGACATTGCCTTGGGGGCCTACATCATCGTGGATGCCGAAAGCCGCTACATTTGCCACCGCCGCCCCGTGCTCCCCCACCGCCGGACCAGCGTGACGGTGTGCGAGATCATTACTTGCTCCTGCTTCCACCGCGCCGACCATTTCCGCAACCACAGCGTGCGCTTCGATACCCGCTACCGCGCCCTCGCGGATGTCATCTTCTTCCGCGATCTCGTCAACCTCCGACCGCGTTTTGCCGTCCTGCCCAAGGTCTTTACCGGCAGCTTCACCATCACCGGTGACAATCTGGCTTGGACAGAAACCTCGCGCTCCGAGTGGGCAGCCTACCTCCGCACCCTGCCGTGGTACACGGTCAAACTCCACGGACTCTCCTACCGCATCGTGAATTTCCTCCGCATGCTTCGCGACTGCGTCTGCCCCGCCCCTCGCTCCTACTCCATCTACCTCTCCGACACCGCCACCCGCACCACCCTTCCCATCAAACACCCCACCTGCCGCTGGGGCTGCCGCTCCCGCGGCGAAGACTGACACCGTTCTCTTGGGGCGTCGTGTGTAAAGCACTCATCCGTCCCCCGGTGGAGCGAGGGACGGATGAGCTATTGGGCTGGAGGCGAGGGGAGTTGAACCCCTGTCCTGAACACCGTTGACGCAGGCATCTCCATGTTCAGACGCAGATGAAAAAGTCACCGGCGGTTAGCTCTGCGTCAGCCTTCCGAGGGTCAGGGACCTGTTATGAGAGCACTGCGCCGCGGTTCCCCCGGTGGCAGGTCTGCCTACTAAGCTGTAGACGTCATCCCCAGTAGGCATCAGGAATCGGTCTTGGCGCGAAAGTTACGCAGCCATGGCGTATTCGTTCTTGGAATAGGCACTTAATGTTTTGAGCGGCTTTTAGGGAGGCCAGCCGATCAACCTCCACATGCAGCCGACGTCTCAGGAATCCAGTCGAAACCGGGACGCCCCCATGATGTTCCGCATCGAGCGGGAAGGAACCAAAAAAACCGATCTCGGAAGACCGGTTCAGGCACCATCGGGCAGGATGGGGAGTACGCCCATGGGGATTCGAACCTCAAACCTTCTGATCCGTAGTCAGATGCTCTATCCAGTTGAGCTATGGGCGCATTTGCTGCTTTCGGTGTTTCCACCCTTGCGGCGGGGAGATTATAGCGTTTTCTATCGTGAAAGTCAAGGAATAATTTGAATTTTCTGTAAAAAAAGGCAAAAAAAGGGGCGAACGGCGAGAAAAAGCGCACCGTTCGCCCGAAAAGAGGCAGAAAAGGGGCCTAGGACGGCGCGAGAGACGGGATAATGCGCTCCATTTCGCGCCAAAGGCGGGAGAGTTTATCGACAGCGGGGTTATCGCTGATGGGGCAGTTGCCGAAAGAATGCGAAGGCGTAAAGAAGCGAAGGAGGTCGGTTTGCTGGGTCTGATGGAATTTAGCTTGAACGCGCCCCTGCAGGGTCCAGACCATACGGGTAGTATGACCGGAGAACGTGGCGGTATCAAGGTAGTACTTCGAGACAATCTCCTGCAGAAGACCGGATGTACCGTTCTTAGCGAGGATGGAGGAAGTGAATGAGTACTTGGCATCGAAGATAGCGTAATCGACATTACCTCGGCGCTCCACCTTGATGACAAAGTCCGGGGCCCAGAAACTTTGGCGAGTACCACCGGAGTTGCAACGGAAGAGCGTGAGCCCGTTGGGGAGGGTTGTCTCTGCGCGATCCGTCGGCAGGAAACCGTAGATAAC
Organism: Akkermansia sp.; assembly: GCA_022787425.1. GTDB lineage: Bacteria > Verrucomicrobiota > Verrucomicrobiia > Verrucomicrobiales > Akkermansiaceae > Akkermansia. The sequence goes on along the minus strand of JALFWB010000011.1, from coordinate 70,699 downwards.
GGGTTCGTAGTAGAGCGTCAGCCGCGTATCCCCGCGCACGAAGCGGTAGGTATTGGCGACTGATTCCTCCCGCACATAACTGCTGTTCGGGGAGGGGTAGACGTAGGTGTACACCCCATCCTCCGTGGGGACGAAGCCTCTTCGGAGGATACTCTGCAACAGCCGCTGCAGGCAGTAGTACTCGAAGAGCTGCGGCAGGTCCTTCACATCATGCGTGAGCTCCAAGCCGGAAAGCCGGAACTCGCCCTGCTCGAACCAGTTGACCATGAGCGCGTAGAATTCCCGGTACTCCGGGCGGGACATCATAGCATGTGTGGGGGCGGGCAGCGCATGCAACGGTCGGGGCAGAAAGCCACGGCCATTGCGGTAACGGCGGAGCAGAGACTCCAAGTCGTTGGCAATGCCGGAGAGACGGTCGAGGTACGCTTGGTGCCGCTCAACGGCTGCACGGCGGATGGTGACGATGGTCAGATGCAGCTGATTTGACTGCGGCGGGAGATTCTGCAAGAAATCCCGCGATTGCTGAACCTTACTCTCCCCCTCACGCAGGAGTTTTCGGGCGGCCTCGATAATCGTGGCCAGAAAGCAGAGGATGAGGCGGTTTTCCTGCGAGGGCTCGCGGTGTTGCGAGCGCGGCGGCAGGGCTGTCGGCACAAGGCAATGCCCCCCGATGTTCAGCCCCCGACCATCCGGCGCAGTGGCGAAGGCCTCCGGGTGGGAGGCCAACCAGCAGAAATCCGATGCCGAGTAGGACCGAGCGGTTACTACCCCGCACTCCGCCGCCGGTGCTGCGTGAGCACTGCGGCGGAAGGTGGGTTCATATCGAACGAAGGCGGCCCGCAGATCCGAGAACAGGCGTATGTACGCCGTGAGCGGCTTATAGGAGGTGACACCGTTGTATCCATGGTGCCGCCTGCAGAGTAAGCGGCGCTGAGCCTCATCGTCCTCAAAGCTCAGCAGCGACTCCACGATGGCGAGTACGTTATACTCCTCCGACTCATTTTCCAAGATGCAGAAGATGTCCGGTGCGTAGTACACGGCACTGCTGCCATCGGCATATTTCAGCTGGAGTGTCAGCTTGAGAATATCGATGAGCCCGACAAAGAGGTTGTCCGACGAGGACTTGCTGAGTCGGGTCTCCGGGGTGTACATCGGGCCGTCCTTGTAGGCATTGGCCAAGCAGGTGCCGTCCTCCGGCGAGCCGAGGAAGAGAGACGCCTGAGCGAACTCCTTATCCCCGGTGTGGAGGTCCAGTCGGTAGCGCGCGCTCTCGGACACATAGAGCGGGGTATCCTGCGGCGGCGGTGGGGCAGAGGGCTCCAGCGGGATGGTGATGCGGCGTTCTCTGCTGTTGCCGGGATTTTCCGTAGCAATGAGAAACATGGCCGATGATCAGCGTGCAAAGAAGCGATAGGTGCCCATGTTTTGGTCGCCTGCGGAGATCATGGTGCTGAGCAGGCTGTAGCAGACGGGCAGCGTACCCTCGCACTCTCTGCGGAGTTCATCCAACATGCTGCGGAAGGAAGAACCGCTGCCTGCCAGACAGGGCAGCACCTTCTGCGCCACGGCGTAATCCAGCGGGCGGTAGACGTCCTCCATGTAGAGGGAGGCCACCTTCGTGTAGTCTGCCACCATCTTGCTGCAGCGCGGCATGATGGGGCAGCGGTGCCTGCGGCAGATGGCGCGGATCTTGTCCCACTTATTCACCGACTCGGGGGATGGAGAATCGAGTGCGTCAACGGCGAAGGCCTGCTGCATGGCCGCGAAAGGCACAGCCGGCTTGACTGGCGGTGCGGGGCAATCCCCGGGCAGGGCCTCGTCATCCGACGGCTCTCGAAGCACAATGACCCAGGAGCGGTCCAAGAAGCGCGGTGAGAGCTCCTCCGTGGTCGGGTCCTGATTAACGGTAGCCAGGAAACGGAGGTGGGGACGGATGGTGCGGATGCAATCCCCGCCCAGCGAGAAGGTGCGCGGCGAGCTCGATGTCGGGTCGGCATGCTTCAGGAAGGGGGCCCAGTAGTGCTCCAGCGGACTGAGGTTGGCTTCATCCAGCAGGATGACCATGGGAGCACTTGTCTCGCAGTTCTCACCCTCGGCAAGGGCCAGCGCGTCATAGACAGCCGGCTCACTCTTGACCATAGCGCGGGTGAAGGGGTTGTAGTAGCCGATGAAATCCTTGGCGGAAGTCCAACCATGACTGACGGGTACATCCACAAAATGCGTGCCGGGAGCATCAGTGGCTAGGCCGAGAGCCCTGCCCAACAGGGTGCAGAGCGAGGTCTTGCCGCATCCGGGATTACCCGCGAAGGTGGTGATGAAGCCCTGCGTGAGGCAAATGAGGTAGTTGGCCGCATCGTCTGCCGAGATCTCCCGGCCGGACTCCTTCAGGTAATCCACCACTCGATTAATGATGCTCAGCCCGAGGTCTCGGCGAGTCAGGTCTTGGGGAATATCGGCCAGCGGCAGAGAGGGTGCAGCTGTCGGAGCCGGTGCTGATTTCTCCTCCGGAATCTCCTCCGATGCAGCTGTCGGAGCCGGTGCGGGGGCAGGGGAGGGCTGTGTTACATATGACACGGCTGCAGGCAGCTCACCGAGCACTCCCTTGACATAGGTTTGAAGTCGCTTCTCCAGCTCAGCGGCAAAGCCATCGTAGGTGTCGCGGTATTCCTCCGCTTTTTCACCGAGCTCCCGGATGTGGGATTGAATGCGCTCAACGAGGCGGGCACCCGCAGCTTCGTCACGTTGATTCAGCTCCTCCCGGGTCATGGATAACTGTCTGCGGAGCTCCTCCAGACGGGCACGCAGACCCTCCTCCGCAGCGGCCATGGTGTCGCACTCCTCTTGCAGCATTTGTTTGCGGGCAGAGAGACCGCGCACATTCTCGCACTCGCCGAGAGCCTCCTCATAGTTGCGCTGCAACAAGCTCTGCTTCTCCAGGGTGCTGCGCAATTCCGCCTGCACGGCCGCGAGTTTCTCCTTGGTCTCCGGGTCAGCGGCGGGCTTGTTTTTCTCCTTCCTCAGCTTGGCGTTGGTTTTCTCCAGCTCTGCGAGCTCGGCGCGCAGGGCCTTCACCTTTTCGTCCGTGCCCAGAAGGTAAGATTGCAGCTCCCGGTTCCCTTCCACCACCCGCTTGAGAAGCTCCGGTCGCGCCGTGATCAGGTCTTTGGTGAATGCTTCCCGCTTGCTGATGTAGTCACGCACGGCCGTCAGCAAGCCTTCGTATTGGTCAAAGCGGGCGAGCAGCTGGGTAAACAGCTTGATGCGCTCCGGCTTAACCTTCACCATGTGACTCTCCCCGATCACCTCGCCCAAGGCATCCTTCAAGCCGCGAATGCTCGTGACTGTCTCCGGGGTGAATACCCGCAGGCAGCTGATGAGGGTGTCTTTGAGTGTCTCCTCACTCACGCAGTCGATGCGCTTGATGGGGGTCGCGCGTTGCAGCTCGGCCTCGGTGATGAGGTTCATCACCGGTAAACCATCCTTGTCAACCGTCACGCCGGGCAGAGCATCGGATTTGTAGAGGTCGACCTCGTAATCCTTGGTCTGCATGCCGGAGAGGATGACGGTGTCCCCCTCCATGCGGTAGGCGAAGGGCCCCAGGAGCTTGTTCTCCAAGCAGCGCACGAAGAGGCCGGTGTCGGAGGCCGTCAGGCGGCAGCTTTGGCCGGCGGCGAAGGCGAAGCGCAGGCTGTTGCAGATGAGCGTGGTATCTGCCTTCAGGGATACGCAGGGGAAGCAGCCCGTGTAGCGGTAGGGGGCGATGCGGGTGTTGCGCGTGTAGTAGCCGATGTAGTCATCACGGTGATTACCGGGGCTGATGTTGGGCTCCAATCCGTTCTTGAGAATGCGCATCTGCAGCACCACCTTATTATCCGTCCAGCGCTGGTGGCCGATTTCCGGAAAGTAAATAGCCCCTTCGGGGGAGAATGCTTCCACTCGTTCTTCACGCGTCAGAACACGCATGCTGCCGTCTTCTTCCTGAACGATCTCCGGATAGATACGGGCCTGTCCGCTCGGTAAATAAAAAGCGTAACAGATGAGATCTTTGTCGATAAGGTCCTTGTGTGTCATTTTTATTTGAATTGTTATCGTTTGATGCGGGCCGAGGAACGGCCCGGGCGTGCAGTATAGCAAAAATTACCCCGTCTGCCAAGTCTGCATTGTGGCAACGGGGTAATTTTTTTTACGGGACGCAGGTTAATCGCCCGCGCTCATCAGTAAATAAATGATGAGCACAACGATGCCGAGTGCATACCAAGTGCATCCACCCTCCTCCTCTTTCTTGGGAGGCGTGGGTTTGGGCCTGGGGGATGGGGGCGTCGGAGGTGTGGGGGGCGGAAGCGGGACCGGCTCCGGCTTGCGTGCTTTGGGGCCCGGAAGCCACTTGCTGCCCTCCCGGTGGTAGGCGGCACCGCAGTGCGGACACTTTGTTTCGTCACTTTTCCCGGTGGGGAGTGTGAAGACGTCACCGCAGTCGGCGCAGGAAAAAACACGCTTGGGGGTATGGCTGAGCACGGGCGAGAAGGTGTCCGGGCCGTAGACGCGCGCACGGATTTGCGTAACATTTTTACCCAAGCGGAAAGGGCGTGTGTATTCCTGGGAGAGATAGGTGGGATCCGTTCCGTCCGTGGTATAGCGAACAGTCAGATCGGGTGCTGCATCTTTCGGCAAGTCGATGTGGACGAAACGAGAGGCCCCGGCGATGCTGCCGGTAATACGGATCGCCATCCCGGGCGGCAGAGGAGCCTCCCGGCGCTGCACGAGCCTCCGGACGATGAAGTGCTCGCAGCCGCAGTCCTCGCACATGCAGCTGCCGTCAGCCTCGGCAGAGGTGGCGATGGCCCCGCATTCCGCGCAGCGCAGCCGCAGCCCCGTCATCCCGGTGGCGTCCAGCGTGCCGTCCGGTGAAGGCGGCAGATCCTGCCACTCTTGCGCAGCGGCCTCAGTCGCACTGAAGTTCCGGGCGAAGGCAGCGGAGGTGAGTCCTTTAAGTCGGTGTATTGCGGGAGGCATGGTAACAATCAGCAGAGGTGATGGGTGGGGAGAATGTGGAGCGTCAGGCCGCCTTGACGGCTGTGGTGCAGCAGCGCAATGTCGCATTTTCGGAAGAGCCCGCCGGAGCCGAGGGATGGTTCCAAGGCATTAACGGTGAGCACAAAGCATTCCTTTTGCCGCCCGCGCGGGTTCAGCTCCGGGTCATAGCTGACGAGGCGGAAGCCCGCTTCCTCATGGTCGTGCCCGCGGATAATGCCTGCAATGCGGCGGCCGGTGAGCTGCTCATGCAGACTGCGGTATTGATTGACATCCGTGTAGCCGATTTCGCAGCCGCTGTTGCCGCGATTCGGTTTCTTGCGCGGCAGGTTGGGGGAGAAGCGCACCCAAGTGAAATCCTTGGCAACGGCTTCGGACAGATCCTCCGGCACGGCTTGCAAAAGTGGGGTCCCCTGCGGCGCGGTGGGGATGGTGCGCAACTTTTCCTGCAGATCCACATGCGGCACTCCGCCGTGTGTGATCAACAGCACCCTGTCGTTCCCGATCGGTAGCTCGGCCATGCAGGGAGCTCGGTCGACCATCTCGCAGAAGGTTCGCGCTACGGCATCGGCTTTCTGCGGTGCCGTCTGCGCCATTTTCTGCAGCTGCGGCACGGACTCGCAGGGGCTCACCCCGCTTGTGTAGGTGTTGTCCGCGCGGCATTCAAAGCAGGTGTCGTGATTTCCCCGAATGAAAAGGACACGCAGGGACTCATTCTGCATCATCATCAACTGCTGCACGGTGGCTACCACTTCCCAGCTCTGCGGCCCCCGGTCGATGAGATCGCCCAAGAAGATGATATTCTGCCGACGTCCGGGACGTGCATGCCGATGAATGTAGGCCAAGATTTTCTGCAGAGCACTGAGGTAGCCGTGCAGGTCTCCGATGAACCAGTAGTCATCCTTCTCCTCTTCCTCCGGCATCAGTCCGGAGAAGGGCTTCCCCTTCCGGAGCCAAGCGCGGAATTTCTCCGCAATCTCGGCACATTCGGTCGGTGCCTGCAGAATCTCCTGCGGCAGGCTATCCACCATGCTGTCCAGATCTGCCGCCGTTAGGTGGCACTCAGGGGACTCCTGTGCGGCGGCGGGCACAACACGCAGCGGCAGCTGCTCGGGAGTCGGCGGCGTGGGGGCGGGCACCGGAAGCGGCTGTGGCAGGAGAACCGGCGGAGGTGGTTCCTCTGTTTTCGACTCAGTGACCGGAGGAGCGGGGGTGGAGGTAGGTGCGGAGGTGGGTGTTGTATCTTCCGGCGCGGGATTCGGGGGCTTTGCCTCGGGATTCGGCGGCGTGTGCGGCTGTGCGTGCTCATCCGGTGCCGACTGCGGAGCCTTAGCACGAGAAGGAATATGCCTGCGGATGAAGTCCACGGCCCGCCGGGGGAGCGTGAGCAAACGCCGCCGTTGGGCAGGCGTAGAGCACATAAGCCAAGTGAGACACACCGCAGGTATGGTCGCCATCAACAGAAAGTCCAGCGACATTGTGCTGAGCTGCGGCTCAGAGGGATTGGATGATGTATCCTTCATCGTTTTGGATGCTTCGATGAGCAGCAGCTCCTGAATGTTCGCCGTCTGCATCTTGGAGTTTTACATTTGAGGAATGAGGGAGACCCGGAGCTCCATAGCCGTCTTGCCGGAGCTGCGTCCAAGCATACAGATCACATCTCCATCCGCCAAGCGTGTACGCTCGGTGAGAGGGGAGCCATTCAGCGCTGTGAGGTTTTTGGTCACCCTTGCCACCGGTACGGCGTACCATTCCTGTGCCTCCGGAAGGTATTCCAAGCGGAACTGCTCCTTCTCCGCAAAGCGAGCTTGGGAGGAGACAGCGCCCAGAATATTCGAGCCGAAGTCCATGGAGAATCGTTGAATCAGTCTGCCTGTATCGCCCTCCAGCTTGAGGGCTATAGCGCGGGGGCCTGCGGGTTCCTTCTTCTCCGGAGTGGGAATGGCCTCCGGCGGCAGCGGCGGCATATCCGGCGGCAGAGAGGTAGTCTCCGGCGCGGGGGCAGGGTTGCCCTTATCCAGTTGCAGCAGGGCCTTGTGCAGCTCCTCGCAGGTGGGGCGGGCTGCCGCAGTCGGCTGCAGGCAGAGCTGAATCCAGCGTGCGAATTCCGCCGCAAACTCATCGCTCTCCCCCAGCGGTCCCTGCAGGCGCACCGGGGTGAATCGCCCGGCGAGTACGGCATCCTTGTAGGCGGCAGCATCCCCTCGAACTCGGTCAAAGGGATGTCCGTTGCCCAGCAATTCGCCCAGAATAATGCCGATAGTGAAGACATCGGAGGCCGTCGTGGGCTTCTCTCCGCGCAGATGCTCCGGGGAGAGGTAGCCCGGTGTGCCCGTGTAACCCTCCTTCATCTCCCCTCGCGTCCAAGGTGCTTCCACATCGCTCAGGATGGAGCGGTCCATGTCAATCATGCGCGGAATCAGTCCCACCTTCACGGAGGCATCCGGCAGCATCTGCACGTTCTCCGGTTTCAGGTCGCAGTGCACCACACCGGAGGCATGGATTTTCTTCATGGCCACCAAGAAAACCTTGGCCATGGTCTTGCGCTTCTCCCAAGAGGTATCGCCCCGGTCCAGCAGCCCGCGCAGGTCGTACCCACTTTCGATGAAGTCGTAGGTCTGATACAGAAACTCACTGCGGCACATGCCCGGACGGGGATTTGCCGTGAAGAGGTCCGTGCTCAGCACGCAGTACTGCGCGGCGGAGGACTGCTCCAGACGGCGGTTGATTTCCTCGACGTAGCGCACATAGCCCTCATACCAATCCACCGTTGGGGTGGGGGATTTGTAGTACTTGAGGAAGACCTTACGGTTGCCGTGGTCCAAGTCGCGCGCCTCGAGGGACCAAGCCATGTTGCCCTGGGTGATTTCGCGTACAAGCTCATAGCGGCCCTTCCGGCCGTTGATCACACTGCCTATTTTGGGGTTCGGAGGCATCGTCAGAAGTCGAAGTGTTGAGGGTTATCAGGATCCGGTGAAGGTAGCATCGGAGCAACCGCCCCATTCGTCCTGTCCGAAACAGGGGGAGGGCTCTTCCTCGCCGCCCGAGTAGTTCTGGGAGACGGAGACGGATTTACCGATGGTTTGCAGTAGCTTGGAGAAGTCAACGCTGCGCATGCCGTCCTGTGTGTTCTGCAGGTCGGTGTACTCGCAGCGATCCAGCGCGGAGAGCTCGAAGAAGGCCTCACTCTCCGGCGCGATGATGAAGAGCTTGATCCGCTTGTTCTGCGCCTTCTGAATCATGCGGTCGATGGCAGCTTTCTGTTTCTCCACAAAGACACCGGTTTCCACGGGCTCATCCGTCAGCAGCACCACCACGCGGTGACAGTCGCCGGAGCTGCGCCACGGGAAGTCCATGGCGGTGTCCAGAGCGGTGAGTTGCTGTTCATCGCCCTCGATCTCTACTCGCGTTTGCAGGGCGGTGCAGAGCTCCTCGGTGTTGCGGGTGAAGAGTTTGTCTCTATCTTTCCCTTGGTAAATGGCGTTGATGAGGCTCACCCCGGCCAGACGGGTGCTCGTGTAGCCATGTACTCCCTCCTCGTTGTCTTGGAAGGCCAAGAAGTCGTAGCGGACATCCCAGCTCGTCTGTCCATCCGCCTGCAAGCCGATCATCAGGTCGGCAATGTTGCGGCGCACGGCGTCAAAGCACGGCTTCATGGAGCCGGATGCGTCAATGCAGAAGACAATGTCTGCGCAGTTTCGTCCTGCCATAGTGTTTGTTTCTGTTAAAGTTCTTCCACATCGCCGGCGGCGGACTGCGAGACGGACTTCGCGAGCAGCTTGAGAGTCTCGGCGAAGTGGTCGCGGTTCTCCGTGTAATCCTTGAGGGCCTGTACGGGGGTGCTGCCCTCCGGTACCTCGATCGCGTCGTAGGTGCAGCGATCCATTTCAGCGAGATCGTAGTGGCATTCCATCTCCGGTGCAAACAGGGAGAGGCGCATGCGCTCCTGCTGCATCAGGGGAATGATGTCCGCCAGTGTGCCGCCGGGTACAACAGTCATGTTCGGGTGGAATGAGGCGTCCGTGAACACGATAATGCAGCGAGCCGCCTCACTGCGGTAGCGCCACTTGTCCGGCTGCGGCTCGGCCCCGCGATCGGTCTTGCCCATCCGGCATACCTCGTAGAGGGCATCCAGCAGGGATTCCGGTTCATCCCCGCCGCCTTGTGCCACCAAGGCGGAGAGCTGCGCTTTCAGCTCCTCCGCATTGTCTGTAAAGGGGTTGCGCACCAAGGGATCGCGACCGTGCTTGGGCTCGTACTCAAAGTCGCGATAGCCCCATACGCAGGCGCGCCAGTTCTTCAGATCCACGCCGCCGTTGTCATCCGGTGTGGTCAGGCTGTGAATGAAGGACGTGATATTATTCTTGATGGCATCGATGCAGGGCTGCATGGAACCGGTGGCATCCAGCAAAAAGCAGATGTCCACAACTCCCTTGACTTTGTTGGTCTGTGTCGTTTCGTAATTGCTCATGGTTCGTTAGAAAGGATTCGCGACGGATAAAGATGGGGCGTTATACGTTGCCCGAGTCCATAGCCTACACCGATTTTTCGGCGTTTGCAAGGATAAATTGCGTATGCCTGTGAAAAATACCATCGGTGCTTCAGCCCAAGCGCGGCTCCAACACCTCCCATACCCGGTCAACGGTAAGCAGGTCAACTCGCCCTTCGGAGGTCATGGAGACACTGTCCGGTCCGCGCAGCGCACTTGTTTTGTTGCGTTGATCCAGCAGGGAGATGGTGAACCCGCCCGCCAAAGAGGCCATGTGTGTAGGCCCGGTGTCATTGCCCAAGGTGGCGAGGGCGCGCAGGGCAATCTGCGGCACATCGAAGAGCTCTGTGAGACCCAGCATGTTGACTGCCCCGGGGTTGTCTGCGCAGATGGCATTGATTTCCTGCGCCTCGGCCTTAGTGCCGATGACGACGGCGGAGAGTCCGCGCGCATGCAGTCGGCGCACCACCTCGCGATAGTTCTCCACGGGCCAGCGTTTGTAGGTGTGCTGGGGAGAGCAGCCGGGGATGAGCAGAACAAAGCGCTCCGGCAGCAAGTGAAAGTGCTCCCCCTTGCCGTGCATGAAGCTCAGATCTGTCCTGCGCCACTCGAAACAATCTCCGGGCAGCACCTCTGTGTGCGCCGGCAGCAGACAGCTGCGCTTCTCGCTACGGTAGAGCGTCCGCCCCGGCAGGTCCCACCACTCCCAGCAGCTGCCCTTGGGGGCGGTGCAGCTCAATATCTCGCGGTAGCGGTGCATGCGGGCGTTGCCCATCAGGTCCACAATAATGTCAAACCCACCTGTCCTCAGGGCATTCAGCACACGATACATGGCGGGTATGTTCCACCACGAGGTGCGGTTGTCAATGATATAATGCGAGAAGATGCCGATGTGCTCCATGAGCTTGCGGAAGGGTGCCTTGGTCATCACACTGAATTGAGCTCCCGGAAATTGCTCCGCAATGTGGCGGATGGTGCCGATGGATATCACAATATCACCCAAGGCTCCATGCTTTACAAACAGAATCTTCTTTTTCTCCATATGCCTGTACGAAAAAAATAGCACAATGCGCCCGCCCTGTCAACTTCAAAAAGAGGACGAGGGCGGGCGCGGAAGGTCTGCGCGGCTGCTTACTTAACGTACTTCTGCCAATTGTTCAGCTCGAAGCCGTGGCCGGAGTAGAGGATCTTCCCGTCGGCATCCATGATGGTGACGTAGGGAATGCCCACCTGCTTGTGCGGGCTGAGCTCCGGGTTCTCCTTGAGCTTCGGCTCGGACATGTGCATGCCTGCGAACTCCGCCTTGTGGCTCTGCAGGTACTGAAGCACGCCTTGGGGTGTCTTGTCGAAGCCGATGAGCACCACCTCCATGCCCTTCTTGCGCATGGCGGGGTAGTTCTGGATGACACTCGGCATCAGCTTGCGGCAGGGGCCGCACCAGCTCGCTGAGCGCAGGAAGCAGAAGACCTTGGCGCTGTAATCCGGCGTGCCGTTCACGGTCTGAATCTCCTTCAGCATCGCGCCGATCTTACCCACCTTGCCGGACTTTTTCTTGCTTTTCTTGTACTCGGAGTCCGCCTTGTACGGGGCCTTGACCTTCTTCTTGGCGGGCTTCTCCGTTTTGGGGGCCGTCGTCTGGGCCTCAGCGGTGCAGGGAGCCATGACTCCGAGCAGGAGCCCCGCTGCAATCAGTAGATGAAACAGTTTCATAATCGGTAAAGGTTCGGAGTGAAATCAGTATTTGATGGGCCCGTTATCGCCGGCGGCTTCTTGGTCCTGCTTCTGCTTGATGATCTCCTGCCACTTGAGCACATCCGCCCCGTGGCCGCTGAGGAACACGTTGCCTTCCACATCCATCCAGGTGGCGTGGGGAATGCCGGAGGCCTGGCTGTAGGAGGGCAGCTTGGAGGCGGCGGGGCCGCTCGAGCAGACGGCGGGGAACTTGGCGTGGTGGGACTTGAGGTAGGCTTTCACCTCGGCGTCGGTCTTGTCGTGGCCCACGAGGATGATTTCCACCCCGGCCTTGCGCATGCCCTTGTACTCCTTGACGATGTCGGGCATGATCTTCTTGCAGGGGCCGCACCAGCTGGCGGACTCCAAGTAGATGTAGTACTTGGCCTTGGCGTTGAGTTTGCCGCCGAGGCTCTTGATGCTCTTGAACGCAGCGACAAAGGCGTTCTTCTTCTCCGGCTCAGCAGCCTTGTCGTCGGAGGCTTCGTCCTCCGCCGCATCATCGGTCTTCTTGGCCTTCTTGGCTTTCTTAGCCTTCTTTCCCTTGGTGGTGGTCTGCTCGGTGGAGTCACCGGCGTCATCGGTCTGCGCGGAGCAGGGGGGCAGCACGACGGCGCAGCCCAGCAGCATCAGCAGCAAGAATCGGGAGATGGTCGTTCTCATACGCGCGTAAGTTTACCCCGAGCGCGTCGGAATTGCAAGCCTTTTTTACAGAATCAGCATGCAATCTCCGTAGGAAAAGAAGCGGTAGCGCCGCTCGACGGCCTGCCGATAGGCTTCCATGATCAGCTCCTTACCGGCAAAGGCGCACACCAGCATGATGAGGGTGCTCTGCGGCAGGTGGAAGTTGGTAAGCAGGGCGTCCACCACGCGGAAGCGGTAGCCGGGGTAGATGAAGATGTCCGTGTCGCCCTCGCCGGGGGGCAGGGGGCGTCCGTGGCGGGTGGCTAGGGTCTCCAGCACGCGCACGGCGGTGGTGCCTACGGCGATGACGCGCTGCGCTTGCTCGATGTCCTGCGCGGTTTGCGCGGGCATGCAGAAGTGCTCGGTGTGCATGTGGTGTTCCTCCACCACCTCGGTCTTGACGGGGCGGAAGGTGCCTACGCCCACATGCAGGGTGACGAAGGAGTGGGGGACGGCGGCCAGCATTTCCGGGGTAAAGTGCAGACCGGCCGTGGGGGCGGCGATGGCACCCTCGTGTGCGGCGTACACGGTCTGGTAGCGCTCTTTGTCGGCAGGGTCGCTCTCGCGGTTCATGTAGTGGGGCAGGGCCAAGCGGCCGAGGGTTTCATCCACGGGGCGATCCCATCGGATGAAGCGGTAACCTTCGTCATCGATGGATTCCACGGTGCCGAGGGAGTCGCCCATCTGCACGGCGCGGCCTACCTTCATCTTTTTGCCGGGGCGCACCAGGCATTTCCACACCTGCTCGCCCATCATGCCGGCGCGTACCAGCTCGATGCTGCCGTCGTTGCTGAAGTAGCGGGCGGGGATCACCTTCGTGTCGTTCATCACAAAGCGGTCCCCGGGGCGCACATACTCCGGCAGGTCGCGGAAGCTGCGGTGCTCGATGAGCCCGGTGTCCCGGTGCACCACCAGCATGCGGGAGGCATCGCGGTCCGGCATCGGTCGGTCCGCAATGAGCTCCTCGGGCAGGGGATAATCAAAATCGACGGTACGCACGGCGGGGCGGGGTCAGCGGGGGAAGATGCGGATGCGGCGCAGCACTTCGTCGCGGCCGAGTACCTGCATGATGAGGTCGATGCCGGGGCCGGCGTGGCTGCCCGTGAGGGCGAGGCGCAGGGGGAACATCATGGCGCCCACCTTCACGCCCAGTTCCTTGGTCTTGGGCTTCACCAGCTGCATGGCGGCTTCTCCGTTCCACTCGGTCAGCTTCTCGGTCTCGGCGGCGAAGATGTCGAGCATCTCGCGGGCGTTGTCCTGCAGCTTGGCCATGGCCTCGGTCTCGTACTCAAGCTTCTCTACCCACTTCACCCAAGCGGGTACCTCGCTGAGCAGCTGTACCTTCTCCTGCACGGCGGGGATGGCGGTGCGCAGGGCGGGGGTGTCTGCCAGGCCGGCGGCGGTGCAGAAGGGTAGGGCCAGCTCCGTGAAGCGCTCCGGCGCCAGGCGCATGATGTGCTGCTTGTTCATCCACTTGCACTTGTTGATGTCGAACTTGGCGGCGGCGCGGTTGACGTTCTCCAGCGAGAAGGCCTCGATGAGCTGCTCCTTGGTGAAGATTTCTTCGTCGCTCTTGGGGCTCCAGCCCAGCAGGGCGATGAAGTTGATGACCGCATCGGGCAGGAAGCCTTCCTCCGGGTAGTTGCCGAGCTGGGCGCCGACGTCGCGCTTGCTCATCTTCGAGCCGTCCGGGTTCTGAATGAGCGGGATGTGGGCGTACACCGGCGGCTCCACCCCGAAGGCGTCGAAGAGCTGCAGGTGCTTAAAGGTGTTCATGATGTGGTCCTCCCCGCGAATGACGTGGGAGATGTGCATCTCGATGTCGTCCACCACGTTGACCAAGTGGAAGATGTAGGAGCCGTCCCCGCGCTTCAGCACCATGTCGGGCGTGTTCTCTTCGTTGCGGTAGTCCACGGAGATGTCGCCGCAGACCAGGTCGTGCAGGGTCATCACGCCATCGCGCTTGAAGCGGAAGCGCCACACCGTGCCCTCCGAGGTGCCGGGGATTTCGTTGCCGTCCTTGTCGCGCTTGTTGGGGGCGGGGCACTCATACACTCGGCCCGCGTCTACCAGCTTTTGGAAGTAGCGGTCGTAGATGTCGCCGCGCTGGCTCTGGAAGTAGGGCTCGTAGGGGCCGCCCTTGCCCTCGCCTTCGTCCCAATCCAGCCCCAGCCAGCTCATGCCCTTGAAGATGGCCTGCATCGCGTCCTCCACATGGCGTTCCCGGTCTGTGTCCTCGATGCGCAGCACGAAGGTGCCGCCCATCTTGCGGGTGAACAGATAGTTGAACAGTGCCGTGCGGGCACCGCCGATGTGCAGATACCCCGTCGGGGAGGGGGCAAATCGCGTGCGTACCTTCGTTGTCATGCGCGCCTTATACACCCCCACGGCACTTTTTGCAAGCGTAAACCGACCCCGCCCCGCCGAAAATTGCGCCATCCTCTTTCTCCTTTCCTCCGCTCTCCGAGTCGGCGAATAGCTGCTTCGCCGATTTCTGCGGGAAATAGCCTTCATGCAGTTTTCGGGGGGTGCATGCCCAATGCTGTAGTCAAGCTATATGATCAAAAAAACTTGTAGAATAAAGGGGTGCGGCCCCTTTCATCAGATGTGCTGAAGAGGGGGTGTAGTCGTAAGCCCTTGATTATGAACAACTTTCGAGCCAAAATGCATACAGCATTGGGCATGCTGTATACTCTTCACAGGCAGGCGGGGAACTGTGAGTAGCGGTGTCTATGTGAGATCCTGTCCATCAATAATCATCTTTCATCAACATGAAATCCACATTGTTCAATATCATGCTGGGCTGCTTGGCGGCACTGTCGCTTGCGGGCTGCGGCGGTCATAACAATGATGACGTCGGCTCTCCCTCCTCAACCTCTTCCTCCAATCCCGGGCTTCTTAACCCGGGGAGCGCACGTGTGACTCTTGAAGGAAAGATGGTAAACGCTTCGGACTACTGCATCGACCTCAAGAAGGATGGGTCATGTATCATCAGCGTGGATTACAGGAGAGAATTCAGAGGTTCTTGGCAGGCCTTGACGACGGAAGATACCGAAGCATTCATGATTAAACTCGTTGGCCCCTTTACGTCAGACTCATCGGACTTTTGGATCACTCCTGCTGACACGGTGAAGTTGAGCTTCCCCGGGGGCGGTTTGGAAGCTTATCGGGCCGGTAATCCTGTCAGCGATGCTTGTTTTGACAAATCACCATTCAATTTCGCGTGTGACAGCGAGGATAGCGATGTAAATACGGAGAGCGGAGTCCTTGTAACTCCCCGCTAAATCCGAGCCAAAACACCTCCACAGTTCTGTAGCACTTCTGTTTATCAAGACGCATATATTATCAACATGAATTCCACATTGTTCAACATCATGCTGGGCTGCTTGGCAGCTTTGTCGCTTGCGGGCTGTGGCAACAGCAGCAAAGGAGACGTCAGCAGTTCATCTTCCGCCGAAACGATGGACCTCATCAGTGACGGCTTCAACATTGTCGAAATCGTCGGAGGAATGGAGAATGGCGGGAGTGGAAGTTATTATATTAGACTCTGTAGCAACTCATCTTGTACCATCAAATGCATACAAGACCAGTCAGGGATTGATACATGGGGTGCACATTGGTCCGGAAGTCATAAGCCCGATGGTTCCTATCATATCACAATCAGCGATGTCTGTAAGACGGATTCGGGATGCGATATTCACATCTCCAATCCCTTGGTTTTACGCATTCCCGACGAACAGCTGCCAAGTTATCGATCCGGCACTGAAATCTCCGGGGCAAGTTTTGATTCTCCTCCTTTTACCCACAAAGCAGCTGACGACTGCCTTCTCGGATTATCTGCGGGAACAGAAGAAGGCACCTCGGTATCTCCTCTGAGAGTCAAGCAATCTATGATAGGGGTAGGGAATTAGTCCTTCCGGTATCGCTTCGATGCGGGCGTCTCCGTCCAACGGCATCGTGTCAAAACGCATTCACTGTTCTTTAGCACTTCTGCTTATCAAGACGCATATATTATCAACATGAAATCCACATTGTTCAACACCATGCTGGGCTGCTTGGCAGCTCTGTCACTTGCGGGCTGCGGCGGTCACAACAACGATGATGCAGCTTCTTCTTCCTCGTCATCGTCCTCCTCCGTTTCGGGTCTTCTTAATCCGGATGATACATATGTGAAAATCGTAGGTGAAATGAGCGACTTGAATACCTATGACATCCGCCTCTACAACAACGGAAACTGCACTATCCGAATTACAGACGTTTCCAACACTGTATCTTTTTACGCTTTTTACGGAAAATGGGAGGATATGACAGATTCTACCGAAGCCTTCATGATAGCTTTTGTCAAGCCCTTTGTGACAACAGCACAAAACGCTTCGGTCGAACCGGCGGATACAGTGAGACTTACCTTTCCTGAGGGTGCGATGGAGTCCTATCGGGCCGGTCATGAGGTTTTCAATGCGTCGTTTGACAAATCTCCGTTTACCTATAAGTCCGGCAGCACAGAAACTACAGCCAACTATGACAGCGTTAATGTCCTCCCTCACCCCTAAATCACAGGCAAGATACCTCACGAGTCTGCAGTGATTCTGCTTATCAAGACGCCTATATTATCAACATGAAATCCACACTGTTCAACATCATGCTGGGCTGTTTGGCAGCTCTGTCACTTGCGGGCTGCGGTAACAGCAGCAAGGGAGAAGGACACAGTTCTTCTTCCTCCGTGTCCGGACTTCTTAATCCCGGAAGCGATGCTGTGACTCTATCAGGGATGATGATTAACACGATTATTCGAGATCAATATACTATAAAACTTGAGCGTACAGGCAAATGTACCATCAATGTTATGGGAGTTACTTATTCGGGGCAGTGGCAGGATCTGACGGAGTCGAGCGACTGTTTCAAGATAAGTTTTGTTGGGCCTTTTGAGGGTGGTATCTCGGGGCGTTCGCTCAATCCGGCCGATAGTGTAGAACTGCATCTTCCCGAAGGAGGTGTGAGTAATTATCGTGATGGTATGCCGGTCTCCGATGCATGGTTCAGCGTTGAGCCGTTCACTTACACCTTGGGGTATTCTGACTATACGGCCGACAAGGATAACATCACTGTCACCCCGGAGTAGGGAAACTGAGTTGAAGTACACCCACGAACCTGCCGCGTTACTGCGGCAGGTCTTTTTCCCTGCGCATGGGCGGGCCTTATTGACGGCGGATGACGGCGCGACCGGAGTCGGTGTAGTTGATGGATTTGACCTTATCGAGGTAGCGGAAGATGGCGTCCGAGGTCCGGAGCCCGAGTCGGCGGGCAGAGGAGACGGGCAGGCCGGGAGTGACAGCGGCGGCGTAGTCGTTGGTGACTACACGATAGCGTTTGTTCGGGTCGAGTGTTTTTCCGTTGAGGTCGCGAATATCCGTAATGATGAGATTGAACGAGGAGTCCAAAATGCCCTTGTAGGTGATACCCGCCACGCAGGGGGAGCCATGACCATCTGCCTTGGTGAGGGCCGTAAGCATCTGCACGAGCTCGGCAGGGCGCAGTCGCAGCTCGACCAGATCGTTACCATAGACATCGATACGATGGACATCCGCGACAGTGATGGGCCCGGCGGGCAGCATGCCGATGCGAATGTTCCCGTAGTTCTGCACGACAATATCCGCCTGCGTTGCGTAGCGGATAGCATCCGTCTCAAAACAGCCGATCGCCTCGCGGTGAACCATGGGCAGCTCATTGTGGCCGACAACGCGCTGCATGGCGGGGGTAGCATTGTATTCTGCCACACGAGCACCGAGATCGGCATCCGGCGGATAGAGATCCATGCTGATGGTCTCCGCCTTCTTCGATACCACCTTACCCTCCTCCACCTCCAGGCTTACCTTGGTGGCATGCGAGGCACGCCCGGCGGTATGGGCGATGAGAACCCCGTTTTCCGATGCAATTCGGTTGACCGGAGTAAGGCTGCCGCCGCCGAGGATGAGATCCGCCTCCGGCAGGAGGGCCGCGAGCTTTCGGTCTTGGTCAAAACCTTGGTGTGTCAGCAGCACGAGGACATGGCACTCGCTGCGGAGTCGTCGGTATTCCGTTGCCACCTGCAGCGCATTGCGGAAGGTGATCCCCGGCAGAGCCGCCGAGCGTCCGGTGGGGAAGCCTCCGCTGCCCACACAGGTGAGCCCCAGCACCCCGATGCGCACTCCTTTGCGTGTGAAGATCCGATAGGGATGGAGAGGGAGCACGTTCTTTGTATCCGGCAAAGCGTTGGCACAGATAAAGGGGAAATGAGCCGCACGCATATTATCCCGCAGCGCAGTCGGACCGCCGTCGGCATCGTGCAGACCCAGCCCCGCCGCGTCAAAGCCGATGCGGTTCATCAGGTCGATGACGGGACGTCCCGGGTGCTTGTATTGATCGCAGGCGGGGTGCCCGGTTCGAGTATCTCCCGCACACAGCAGGAGGGCGCCGGGGTCGGCGGCCTTCGTTTCCCGCACAAAGGTCTGTAGGCGCGGCATCATGTCCAGCGCTGAGTGGATGTCATTCGTCCCGATAATCGTAACGGTTTCCGAGCGGCAGAAACCGCAGAAAATCAGGCAAACGGCGGCGAAGAGAGCGCGTGCATTCATCGTGACGACATCTTAGCATATCAGGTAGGAAGGCGCAAGCAAAAATCGCCGGGAAAAAAGTGAGCTGCGGACACGCAGAAGGCCGTCTGTGATGTCCGCAGCTCAGCGATTTGTTGACGAAAACACCGATGTATCCGAAGATGGAGGGCATGGCAATACTGATAAACGAATGGGGGACGACGCCCATGCCTCCCTCCGCACCGCACTTGATGCTGCAGGGAATAGCAGGCATGGACAGCGCCGCCCGAGCACTGGGAAAAGGCTTGACCGATGCCACAGAGGGCGCGGCCGAGCTTCTGCATGAGGAGGAACAGGTGACAGGAACCGGAGAGCTCGCCGGCTTCGCCGAGCGCCTCCGCAGCATCGGACGGGAAACCCGCGAAATGATGGCAGGCAGAAGCATCCGCGACTGGGACGCCGCTTGGCAACAGACCAGTGAGCCCCTCCTGACGGAAGCCGTCAACGAGCTGCCGGAGAACGTGCGCGAGGCCGGACGCAGATTGGCACGCGCCTACAACGCTCAGGAAGCGGTACGCGCCCGCCGGGAATACGATCTGGGGCGCATTGAAAGCGCGCGTATGAGCTGGCAGAACTGCCTGGATAACGCCGTGAAGAGTGGTGACACACAGGCCTTGGAGGCTTGGCTGCAGGCCGGGCGCGGTGTGTTTGTGGCAGAGGACGGCATGGAGCCTATGCGGAGTGAACTGCAGAGCCGCAGTTGCTTGGCACAGTGGCAGCAGCGCCTGCAGCAGGAGCCCCTTCGCGCCCTTGCCGACCTGCAGAAAGACGCCGCGCGCCCCGAGCGGGAACGAGATGCCCGCTCCCTGGAGCAGGCAGCAGTCGCCGCCCGATCGAGTGCCTCCGCCGGTTTGGCTCAGAGCTGGCAGCAAGCCTTGGCGCAGGGGATGGAACCTGACCCCGAAAGCGTACGCTTGGCACGAGAGGCAGGGCTGGTGACACCCCCTGCTGCACGGGAAATGACTCCTCTGTCTCCCCGCGAGAAAAGTGAGTGGTTGAGCCGCATTGATGAACGAGACGAGGCCGATGAGCAGACCCTGCGCCTGCAGATTGCCCTGGCTCCCCTGCCGATTCAGGAGCGCAACAGCTTGCTGCAACGCATGGACGCCACTTTGGGCGTACCCGCTGCAGACCGCCGCAGTGTGAGCCGCCGTCTCCGCAAACTCTACCGCCGAGGAGTTCTGGGCTGCCCAGGAGATGACATTGCAAGCCGCCGCCTGAGTCGCCTGCAGGAGGCGTCCCTCTCCGTCCTTCAACAAGGCGGAGCCGAGGCTGCCGCCCGCTGGGTCGAAATCCTGCCTGCGGCCGGCGGCCGCTGGGTATGCTTCTCTGACATGCAACAGAAAGGAGGCAAGCGATGAACACCGCTACCCCGATCGCCTCGGAAGAGGAGCAAGGGAAGGAGAGCTATTGGAACCGAGTCCTGACCGGTGACCCCGAAACCGTGCCCTCTGAGGTCGTGCAGCAGGCCGGCGCCGATGACGCCGATGCCACGGATGAGGAAAATACCTACAACCTTCTCTCGATTATCAACCGCTCCTGGTACGCCGACCACAGCCCCGGAGTGTACCGAGATGGAATCCTCGTCAGCTGGGATGATATGCGCCGCGACCTGGCAAATAACCTGGGCGTGGCAGACGATGAGCGTGAGGTCTTTACTGCCTTGGCTGATGAAAAA
Organism: Akkermansia sp.; assembly: GCA_022787425.1. Classification (GTDB taxonomy): domain Bacteria; phylum Verrucomicrobiota; class Verrucomicrobiia; order Verrucomicrobiales; family Akkermansiaceae; genus Akkermansia. The sequence goes on along the minus strand of JALFWB010000011.1, from coordinate 50,457 downwards.
GAGAAAGAAGAACGCCGCCGACTGGCGCGGGATACCTACAGCCGCGCCTATCGAGCCGCCCTGACCGGAGCGGATGCCCCTGCGCCGGATGATACCGCAAGCCCGGAGGACCGCGCGCGCCTGCAGGCCATTTGCCGCCAAGCCGCGCAGGACGCCGAGCGACACTTGGCGCGCGTGGCACCGCTGGTGGACAGGGTGGCCGAGGGCATGGATTACTTCATCGGTGCAGAGCAGGAAATCCTGCCGAACATGACTATGGCAACCATCAGCCCGCGTCTTTACGCCGCTTATCCCTCCCTGGCCACCACCTGTCTGGCCCTGTCCCACATGAAGGATGCTGACCGCCGTCTGCTGTATTACTTGGCCGCCGAGAAAGCCCGGAAACGCGCCGGCGTTGAGAAGGGAAAGCAGGAGAGCCTGTTCTCCCTCTCCCGCCGCTCCCTGCAACGCGGGGTGGTAGACCTGCAATCCGGAATCGTGCAGGGCGTGGGGCACATCGGCGTGGCAGCCGGCCGCCGTCTGGTGAAGGAACTGAACTCCCCCGTCCTGAACATCGCGGCAGACACGGCGGAAGGCAGCCTGCTTGTGCTGGATGAGATGCGCGAAGCCGCTCAGCAGGAGGCCCTGCCGCTGGAGCTCGATGAGGGAGCTACTTTGGCAGAGCATTACTTTGTGGAAGCCATGCACAATGTACCCGCTGCCGCCCTCTCTTGCTGCGGGGGCGTAGGCTTCGGGGTGTTGGCCTTCAGCGGCATGGGGCAGAGCGTGGCAGAGGCCCGCCGCCGCGCACCGGAGAACAGCCAAGAACTACAACTGCTTGCCGGTGCGGTGGGCGGTTGTGTGCAGGCCGGTATCTATGCCCTCATGGGGCGAGTGGGCGGCAGGGTGCTGGAGCAGAACCTTACCGCCTTTGCCCGTGCACACGGCAAGGGCGTGGGCGCGTACTCTCTGGCAGGCCTTCGATCCTTGGCCGGTGTGTCTGCGGAGAGTGCCAAGCTGCTGCTGGCCGGCAAGGCTGCACAAGCCACCGAGCTGGGAGCACAGGAGCTCGCGGCGCAACTGGAGGGTGCTGCCTCGAACATCAACTGGCAGGAGTTCGGAGATAACATGACGGATATCGAGGTCAATATGCGAGAGGCCGCCGTAAACCTCCCCTTCGTGCTCATGGGGGCCGGTAAGGCTTCTCTTCACCATTTCCGCTGCCGCAGCCAGCTGTTGTCCCCGGATGGTCCGGCGGCGGAATGGGGCCTGAAACCGCAGGAGCTCGAGCGCATTGCCGCAGAGCCGGACGCCGTGCGCAGCAGCGAGATGATGCGTGAAGCCATCCGCCGCTCACCGCGCTGGAACGATGCCGAGACCCTGATACCGTTGGTTCATCGCGTACTCAACCTCTTCCACACACAGCAATTCCGCCCGGTTTACAGCACCGGAGAACTCTGCGACTTCCTGCAGATGCCCTCCGACTTCGGGGAAGGCGTGAAGCCGACCGCACCGCCGCCTGCGCGCCGCACCCTCCCCGACAATTTGGCGCAGAATGATGAATGGACGGCCCACGCCAAGCCTCGCGAGCCCCTGCATCTGCCGCAGGAGCTCCCCCCGCCGGAAAAGACCGCGCAGTGTGAAGCCATCGTGCAACAGGGGGCGGAGGATCTGCGCATGCTCAGTTACCGCCGTCTGCTCAGTGCCCAAGCCGCCGGGGAGCTGGCCACAGGTAAGAAAGCCCTCGCTCCGGCGGAGGAGATGAAACGTGAGGTGGCGGAAAATGTGGGCCGGGCTCTGGTTCGTTGTGCGCAGGGGGAGCTGACGCTCCGTGTCCTTATGGATTTGGAGGCCCGTTTGATGGGGGACAAGCCCCTGTCCAACATTGTCCGGCACTACATGCTGCCGCGCATGGCAGCTTACGATGACTTCGCTACCTCCGGGGCGGAGCCTCATTTGGCCAAGCAGATGGCGGTGCTGGGCACACGCCGATGGGTGGAAACTCTGTACGGCGTGATGCCCCGCTGCACGGCCTTCCGGGAGCTGCTGACAGAGGGCCTTTCACCGGCGCAGGCCTTTGCGGAGCTCTCGCAACGCTACTTCGGCAGTCCACCTCTTACTGTTCCGGCGGAGGCGGAGTCCAACGCGGTCCGTTTTGCCCGCTATTCTGCCCTGACCGGTCGCGAGGCGGAGTCTGCCGTGGGGCCGGACGGCGTGACACGATGGCGGGCCCGGCGACCGGATGGCTCCTACACCCCTTGGCATACCACGGCAGAGCGTGCGGTGAACGATGTCGTCGGGAATGCCTCCCTCATGTTCGGTGGCTATCTGAGCACGAAGGGCACGAATGCGATGCGCCCGGAGGCATTCTCGAACTTCGACCAACTCGGCGCCTTGACTGTCCAGGAGTTGGGGAGGGAGTGGTTCGGATGCGCGACCGGCTGGGTGCCCGGGGTGCTCCCGGAGCGTCTGAATCGATCGATGCGCGGTTACCGACGCGGCGATGGTGTCACCCCCATCCTGCAAAAGGAGGAGCGCGGCCCGCAGCAGTACACGGCAGATCTTTATTCCGTCCTCAACCCTCTCTCCATGATGCAGGCGCGTCTCATGGCCTATTGGCGAGGGCAGATGGAGGGCGGTTCGATGAGTGCCGTGGATGTGATGGACTTTCTGCAGGCCCATGGCCGACTCACGACGAAGGAACGCTGGGCGATCAAATCCATTGCGCCGGGCCGCTCCTATTATCCGCCGGGCGGACCGCGTGTTATTATTCCGCCGAATTACCCGGCGATGCACAATGCCTTGGCGGGGCGTATGGCGCAGTACATGACCGAGTATCTGGTGCAGCATCCGGACGCCGTACCCTTGCCGGATTCTGTGCACCGCTGGCTGGGTTATGCCACCATGATGCCCCCGTATGAGCAACCCAAGATTACGCAGGATCGACAGAGTCGGCAGGTGGGGAAGAAGATGGAGCGGATCGGTGTCGATTCCAATCGTCTGGCAGCCCTCAAGGTGAAACAGTGGGCGGAAGACTGCCGCAATCAGCAGCAGAAGGTGACACCGTTGACCGAGCAATTCTTCCGGGAGCACTTGCAGGCGGCTTTCACCCTGCCGCCGCAGCAGCAGATGGAGCAGGGCTGGGCCTTCCACATCAACGGTGAGCAGGCTTTGTCCGTGACCGGTCATGCCTTCCGCCGCCTGCTGATGGATCCGGGGAAGGAGCTGTCACGCCTGACCCCGGAGGACTTGTCGTTCCTGGAGCCGACTCTGGCAACCGTCTGTCGCGACTTTCCGCCGCCCTCTGCTTCGGGCGAGGCCCCTCAGAACCTCCCTGCCGCCGCTTTGCGCAACTTGGCGGAGGTGTTGGCAGAGCATCCGGAGCTGCATGAATATGCCCCCGCCACGGATCGCTACCGCGTGCAGCACATGCAGGTGAAACCCTTCCCTGAGCTGCAGGACCCCGGTTCGTTCGTCACTTGGGCCACGCGGGATACACGGATGCAGGGGGGCTACACGCTGGAGACGAACGCCGCTATGCCGGAGTGGATGCGCACGGACCCTCGGGCCATTCCGGCTCTCCACACTCTGCATGCCCTGCGTTGGTCGGCTGTGGATGGACCGCGCGCCACGCCTTGGGGTATTCTCTCGGCTCAGGGGTTGATCGGCGGGGCGTATGGGCGGAATCCGGATTCCTTCCCGGGCTGGAGCTCGCGTCCGGGCTTGCAGAATATCCTCCGCATTCTGGATGAGGCATACACGGAGGGCTGCGGTGAGCCGGTGTCCGTGTGCGGGGTGCCGCTGCGTGGGATTGACTTCCGGGAGATGGACATGCGGGTTCTGTCGAACATCACCGTCTACAAACATCCGGAGGTGGCGGGTGCCTGTTTCCGGCTGATGCCGGGGGAGCCGGAGCTGCCCTCGTTCAAGTTGTCGGAGCCATACCTCGTGAAGAGCTATGACGGCATCCTGTGTCGGGGTGTCGGTGGCATTCAGGCTGAGGAGCTGAAGGCAGGCTCCCCGCCCCCGGAGTCCTACGCCGAGCCGCTGCGCACTTTTGTGCGGACTCGTTTTCAGAGCTGCTCGGAGCAAAAGGCCTATGAGAACACCCATGCCGCTACGACCCGAGCGGTGGAGGACATGCTGGACTTGGGGGAGCGGTACGCAGGGGCTCAGCCGGACGCTTTCCTGAGTTTCTCTCTGCAGGAGGGTGTCTGCCGACTCTGTGAGGATACCGGTTTCTCCTACTTCCTGGAGGGGCAGGGACCGCAGGAGCTCTCGCCGGGGCAGGCGCGCGCCGTGGCGTGGGTGCAGACCATGGTTGAAGCCCTGGGTAAGCCCACGGAGGAGACGTTGCGTGCCTTCTCTGAGGCCTGCGCTGAAATACGCCGGAAGGATGAGCTGCGAACGGAACTCATCGAGATTTTTAACTGTGAACGAGACCCGGCCGAGCCGGTGCGTCGCCGCAGGCGTTATCGTCCTCGTTCGAGATACCGCAGATGGTAAGGCCCCCCCCATGACTACATCGTATCAACAACTTGCAGAGTGCTTGCGCGGGCGGCTCAATTCTCCCCTCTGGCGACTCAATCACCTCTATTGGATCGAGAACAAACAGGGACAGATGCAGCGTTTCTCCATGAATGAGGCGCAGCTGCGCCTGCACCGCAACCTCTGGGCCCGTAACGCCGTGCTCAAGGCGCGTCAGTTGGGTATCTCTACCTATGTGGCGATCTTCATGCTGGATTCCTGCCTCTTTACCCCGGGTTTTCACGCCGGTATCGTGGACAAGACGCTGCCGGATGCCGAGCTGAAGCTGGAGAAGATCCGCTTTGCTTGGGAGCATTTGGACTACCAGCCCCCGGGTTCCGGGGCGCAGGAGCGTGCTCTGGCCTTTCTGGGAGGGCTCGTGAAGCAGCATTCGGCAGAGATGCGCAACGGTTCCCCCGTTCTGCCGACGGACGCGCGCTCTCGCTTGGCTTTTGCCAACGGAAGTGACGTGCGCTTGGGCACCACCATGCGCGGCGGTACCCTCAGCCTGCTGCATGTCTCGGAGCTGGCCCATACCGCCGTGCATGCCCCGCGCCGGGCGCGGGAGGTGCTCACGGGGGCCATTAACAGTGTGCCGCTCTCCGGGCGTGTTATTCTGGAGAGCACCCACGAGGGCGGCCGCTTCGGCGTGAACTATGAGCTCATGTGCCGCGCGATGGAGAACCGCGCGCGGCGCGTGCTCTCACCTCTTGATTTCCGCTTCTTCTTCTTCAGTTGGTTTGATAACCCGGAGTACGCACTGCCCGGAGAGTCGCCGGGGGAGGAGTTGCGGGAGTACTTCGCACAGCTGGAGGCGGAACAGGGGGTGCGGCTTTCTCCGGCTCAGCAGGCTTGGTATGCGCGTATGTCTCGCACGATGGGAGCCGCCATGCGCTGGGAGTACCCATCCTCTCCGCAGGAGGCCTTCAACATCGTGCAGGAGGGTGCCATTTATGCCGCGCAGCTCATGCGCCTGCGGGAGTCCGGGCGCATCGGGGCGGATTTCCCCTTTCATCCTCACGCGCCGCTTTACTCGGCTTGGGATTTGGGGATGAGCGATCACACGGCCATTTGGCTCGTGCAGGTCATCGGCGGGCAGATTTACTGGTTGCAGCATTATGCTGCCAATCAGCTGCCGCTGGAGCACTACGCAGGCAAAATCCGGGAGTGGGAGAGGGAATTCGGGCCTTTCACCGCTCACTTCTTGCCGCATGATGCCGCGCACCGCGACCCGCATGGGCAGTCCTATGTGGCGTCTCTGGCTCGTTTGGGAATCAAGGCCGTTCGGGTTGTACCGCGCACTACGGATGTGTGGCGCGGTATCAACGACCTGCGCCGCCTGCTGGAGTACAGCTGGTTCCATCGAAATACGCTCCTCGGTCGCCTTGATCCTACCGGGCACCGCGAACCCTCCGGTCTTGATTGCTTGGAGAACTACCGCACCGCGCCGCCTTCAGCCTCCGGTTCCTGCCGCGAGGCTCCCCTGCACGATGCGTTCTCCCACAGTGCCGATGCTGCCCGCACTTTCGCCGAGGCCGCCTCCCATGGTTTCCTCACGCCTCTCGGCTCCCACCGACCCTCCCGTGCCCGGATGGAGTGAGTCCCTGCCGGATGCTGTGTACAGAGCCCCCTTCCTGCTCAGAAGAAGAAGTGGGGGTTGGAGTGGAAGAAAAGGGCGAGGATGGCCGGGAAGGCGAGGGCGGGCCAGCCGATGGAGAAGGAGAGGTAGAGGGGGAGGCGGGTGCCGCGGGTGCGGTAAAGATGCAGGCAGGCGAGACCCAGAATAAGCGTCTTGAAGACGGATGAGACATCCGTCCAGTGGTGAGTGTGGGCGGGGAAGGCACCGCACCAGTAGCAGAAAAAGAGAACCACCGAGGCTATCGTGCAGAAGGAAGCCTTCTCGCCCTGCAGAAATCGGCCGTTGAGGCGGAGGGAGGAGCGCTCCGTCAGGAAAAGGAAGAACAGCGCGCCCAAGGCAAACACAGCAGTCTGCAGGAAGGCCTCAGTCGGTTCAATCATGAAGGAGAAGTAGCAGGCCGGGGCTTGGCAGCCCTCTGCCAGTGCCAGAGCACGTAAGGCATTGCGCAGAACCACGGGCATGGGGAACACGGAGAGGAAGAGCAAGATGAGAGGCATGATCGCATACATCATACACGCAGCACCCACCACGTAGAGTCCCATCCACACGGCGGCGAAGAGCAGAGCCGCCACCAGCAGCAGCATGGGGAAGGCATGGCTGCGGTAGTAGGAGGCATACCACACGGTGCGGTTCATCGCGGCAGTGCCCACGCGGTGCAACAGGTTCGTCAACCACACGACCGCTACTAGTAGGATGATTGGATCGGACGAGGCTGTGTTTACCCCGTAAAAGCCCAGAAAGGCAATACCCCAAGCAGCAGCGACGAGAGGAGCATCCAACCCCCAAAGGGGCGGAAGCATCCACCATGGTATCTTCTGAGGCTCCTGCTGCAAGGGAAAAGAGAAAGGCGCTGACCCCGGGGAAGCGGGAGCAGCGCCGATAGGATTAAAGGAAGCGAACGCTGCGTGGCTTAGGCCTCGGCAGCCGGGGAATCGCTGCCGGCCACCGTGACCTTACGCGCGGGTGTAACGGGGATGGCATTCTTGGCATTCTTGGCGATTTCCTTACGGCGCTTGATGTAAGCGCAGCGGCGGCGGCGCTTCGTCTCCTTACGGTGCTGTTGACCCATTGTCGGTACTCTGTATGTTTGTAGGGCGGGAAACGGGCCCGCCCGAGGTTGATAGGTGGGGAGAGGATATAACTTTCTGCGCGGGAAGGCAAGACTAAAATGCGTGTGCGGGGATTTTTTATTGCAAAAAGAGGGCAAAAAGGCTATACTGGGCGCATGAAGACAGCCATTTTAGGAGCCGGGGCCCTGGGCTGCTACTACGGCGCGCGCCTGGCAGCAGCGGGGGATGAGGTGTGGTTCATCGGGCGTTCCGCCTGCGGGGCCATGCAGGAGCAGGGTCTGCGTGTGCAGAGTGTGGATGGTGATGTGGTGCTGCCCCGGGTGCATGCCGTGCGCAGCTCGGCTGATTGCGGGCCGGTGGACCGCGTGTTCGTGGCGTGGAAGACCTGCTGCAACGGGCTTTTTGCGGAGGCTCTGCCGCCCCTGCTGCGTCCGGGTACGGAGGTGATTACTCTGCAGAACGGCATGGGTAATGCGGAGAAGATCGCGGAGATTGTGCCGGCGGAGGATGTGTACATCGGCCTGTGTTTCGTCTGCTGCATGATGGATGAGCCGGGCGTAATCCGCCACCTGGAGGGCGGGGAGATCCGTTTTGCTCCGCTGGTGCCGGGGGCGCATGGATTGGCCCGCGCGCAGGAGTTCGCTGCGCACCTGACCCGCGCCGGGGTGCCGAGCATGGCGACCGGGGATGCGGAGCAGACGCTCTGGACCAAGCTCACTTGGAACATTCCCTTCAACGGCCTGTGCTTGGCGCACGGGGGTATCAGTGTGCGTCAGCTCTTCACCATGCCGGAGGAGGTGGAGCGCTCCCGCCGTGTGATGGAGGAGGTGTGCTTGGCTGCGGCACGCCGCGGGCACCCCACGCCGGAGGCCATTGTGCAGGCGCAGATGGAGCGCACGCGGGTGATGGGTGACTTCATCCCCAGTAGCGCGGTTGACTACTTGCGGGGGCGCCCCGTGGAGTACGAAGCGATTTGGGGTGAGCCGCTTCGGCGTGCGCTGGCGGCGGGGGTTCCCGTGCCGGAGACGGAGCGGCTCTGTGCGGATATTCGTGCGCGCTTGGGCATGGTATGAGGTCCGGGGCTACCATAGGCCTGCGCGCTCGCTTGCTGCCTCTCGCCTTGGTCGCGGCGGGTGTGGCAGCGGTCGGCGCGGGGGCCGTGGCTCTGCGGGGTATCGAGGAGGAGAGGGGGCTGCTGCTGCCACCGCCGTCCATCGGTACGGGGAGCTTGGTGCAGCAGCAGATCGCCCTGCTGGCCATGGGAGGGCTGCGTTCCCCCGCAGCGGAAGTTCTGGCCATCGGTGCCACGGATGCTTGGATTGCCCAAGACTGGGACAAGGCGGAGAAGCGCTGGCAGGAGATTACTACCCTGGCTCCCCGTCGTCCTAACTACTGGATGCGCGCCGCCTATGATATGCTCTACAATGCCACCGCTTGGGCCCGCAGTGCCGAGGGGCGCACGGACCGCGAGCGCCGCATCTTGGAGCGCAGTTTTCGGCGGCGGGGGGTGGATTTTCTGCAAACGGGTCTCGCAAACAACCCCGACAGTGTGCTGCTGCAATTGGAGTTGGCTCGATACTATGAGGATCCTTATCAGCACCCCGACTACGCTAAGGCTGCGGCGGCTTACCGCCGAGCGTTGGACATGGGGGCTGCTCCGCGTTATGAACGGTGGGTGTTTTATAACCTCTGCCGTCTGCGCGGGCATGAGCGCAAGGCACTGGAGCTGGGCCGCCGTCTTTTCCGCGAGCCGATGCATCGTACCCCCTCGGTGTGCGGGTTGATTTTCGTGCTGCAGAACCGGCTCAACCTGCCCCCCGCAGAGTGCATGAGCCCGGCTGAGCTCTACGGCAGCGAACAGGCCGCCCGCACCCACCTGCGCAATCTGCTGCGCAACGACTTGGGCTATCCCACGGATGGCATTGCGGACTATCTGAACCGCACCGCCCCCTAATTCGGCTTGGCAGGCAGCTTCGGTGCCTCCCACTTCGGTGTCGGCAGTCTCTCCGTCTCAAAGGTCGGCATCTTGGTCGGGGTGTAATTGTTGATTGTCGGCACGGGCCGCAGAATCAGCGTTGTCTCATCCTCTTCGATGTAGTTGCTCCGCGGATCTTCTTTGCCCCACACCAGACCCAAGAAGGTATCTCGTTTGGTTCGGAGTACGCTCGATGTGTTCTCATAGCCTTCCTTCGAAGCGGTGATGCCTTGGTCGTGCCTCTGCATGATCTCGGTTTCCACGGGGCTTTTGCCCACATACTTGCCGTTCACGGACACATCCGCTCCCTGCGGTTGTGTATAGATGCGCAGTTGCTTCGTTTCGTGCGTACAGGAAGCCGCAGCCATGACCGCAGTGATCGTCAGAAAGCGTAGTATCTTCATGCCCCCATTGTACCACACTCCACTCCCCCCTCGCAAGCTCAATCGACCTCGTTAGAATTTTGGATGCAGAGAAGGTGACCGTTGCTTTCTTGAAATGACGCCCGGTGTGGGTTTCCTCCGCTGTACAACGACTCCTCATAAAGCGCATGATGCTCCACTTCAACTCCGAAATCGAAAAAAAGGTTGACAAGCCTATCCGAATGTGCGACCATTCTCCCGCACTCTCTCTGGAATGCAGCCCGGGTGGGTGTGCCCGAGAAAGGTACATGCCTTAGGAACCAAGTCATTCAAATGTTTATCAGCGCGTAGCTACTATGAAAAATTTCCCTGTCAAATTGTTTTGTGTTGTTTCTCTCCTCGCTGTCGTAATTTCCCTGTTTTCCTCGGCAGATGAGGAAAAGGATACATGTCAGAATCCTGAATATAAAACCGTATGTATATTGCCGATATATCGTAATTCTGCAAGCATTGAAGAGGTGTATACAACAGAGCCGTGCGCTTATAAATGGAATGGCGAGGCTTTCTCTCATGTCTGGCCTCAGACAAGGGAGGAACTTATGAGACATATTTTAGAGTTGAGAGAATGTAAGAAATCTATTCATAATTTTCACGTTATTGCTATCCTGGATTCTGCGGAAAAGGCGACTTTCAGGAAGAATTTAGACCATTTATACGAATCTATCATTATTAGCGAATTACTGGATTTCCCATTGGTTGTATCTATAGGTACTCAGGATACATACACTACAATATCACCTTCACATATTGGCCCTGATTACCATATGTTCACTATTCATGATGATTATGTTTTGCATACGTTCGATGGCGTAGACAAAATATATGGTTTTGATGAAGCAAAACAAACGTTAGTGGAACAATTATCAAAAAAAACCGAGAATTATTTTCTGTTGAAGTGGATCCCGTCTCCTTCTAATGTTGATTTTTTGTTGTATGTGTTGAAGAAGCTTGAGTCCTACAACAGCGAATATGAATTTGAAATAGCTTTTCCTGAGGTATAAACTGAATGCTGTAAAACGTTTTGGAACGAACTCTGTAATCAGAAGCAAGGCCTACTTGGTGTCGAGAAGAGGATACCGCCTTACAATATCATGCAGTTATGATGACATCAATCGTGGATAGAAATCTTAGTGTAAATGGTTCAACTTTTAGTCGACTGCGTCTCTGTGTAAATGTTTTATTGATGACTTTAAATATGCTGACGAGTCGTTGTTTCTATTTAGTAATGGGTGTGTGTATCGTTTTTTCTATGGTCGGAAATTCGAGAGCTTGTATGAATTCTTCTTTACCATCAACTCATAATCCGCAAGAGACTACCACGGAATTAGGGTTGCTTCCTGAACAGCAGCTTGCGATTGCATGTGTATATGGCGCGGAGGATATTGTATCTAAGCTGCTCAAGAGTGGTATCTCCCCCAATGTGCAACTTGAATTGGCAAGCGGGGAAAGTTGCACTCTGTTGTCATATGTTGTTCAAAATCGTATTTCAACGCGGATTTTAGAAATGTTACTTTCTTCTGGCGGCAATCCATCAGATGAAGTTGTTTTAGCAGCAATTCAGGGACGCCGCATTGACTTGTTGCAAAAACTTCTTGAGAGTGGAGGGAATCCGAATTCTGAAATCCGACAGGGAAATGAAAGAATTATTGCTATATTAGAGGCTGCTTCAATTGGCATTGACGATGCCCAAGATGGCAAAACTTTGCCGGGACGTATGGTTGAGTTATTAATTCGTCATGGTGCAAACATACATGTGAGAACACAAACGGGGGATACGGTCTTGCACATTGCAGCAATGCGCCCGGGGTGTGAACATGTAATACCATTGCTTTTATGCGAAGGTGTCGATATCAATGCAGTTAATAATGAAGGCATGTCTCCATTGATGATTGCCTCACAGTTTGGTCGAGATGATGTTTGCGAAACTCTTATCAGTTTGGGGGCTGATAGAACATTGAGCAATAAACAAGGTTTGACGTCAATACAACTTCGAGAAATGCAGCCATCTGATGATATGCTTAAATTAAGGGATATGGCAATGCCCTTTACCTATTCTGAGCCAGAAGCGACAAGATTATTGCATCTATCCAAAGAAAGATTGAATGATATTCCCTTTGGTAGACCCATTTTAATTGAAGCTATATTATGGAATAATGTTCCAATGGTTCGTTTACTACTTGAACATGGAGCCAATCCGAATATACAATCATCTTTTTATAAAACTCGGCTCGACAGAGCGTATGAAAAAGGTAAGCCAGTATCGGCTTTGTATCATGCGGTATACCATGCTCGAAGTATCCCCATCGTGAATCTCTTACTAAAGCATGGAGCTGTAGATTCAACTGTAGATCTGAGAGATACCATTTATGCAATTCAAACAGAAGACGATTTTAACACTGTTTTACATAATTGGGTTTCTGTTGATGAGATTTTTCCTTGTCACATAAAGTACTTAGTTGAACACGTATCAGATTTGACGGAAGTTATTATTAACCAAAGTACAAAGTTTGAGGAAGTTGATTACTTGTTATTACAGGCAGTAAAAACAAGAGACGTTTCAGTTGAGTTAATACAGCAATTATTTGCAAAAGGGGCAAATCCTAACGCTCGTGATGAGTTTGGGTGTACACCTCTCATGTATGTTTATCCTACCAATACGGAATTGATACACTTACTACTGGAGAATGGCGCCGATATAAATGCCCAAGATACTGAAGGAAATACAGCTCTGCATCATTTGACGGATAAATATCTCCTATCAGAAGAAGATTCTTATTCCAATATAGAGTTACTCATCTCCTCCGGTGCCGATGTCTCTGTAAGGAACTGCAATGGAGAAAACTCCTTGCAATACGGTTTGCGCCTTGCTCATACCAGAGTAATGGAAGAATTTATATTAATGAGCTATGGGAAAAGATTCAAACAACTCTCGGATTTCATAGACGCTTTGCGTCTGGAACAACAGAAGTTCGGATATCTTTGGGAGCTTATGAGAGTCTATAACGTGGCTCATTAATGGATATGCCGTTTTGTTAATATAAATGAAAAAGCTCCCCTTCTGCATAGTCGGGTTCAACTGGTTAGCTATGACGCCTTGCTGACGGAACTTTCCCTGAAGGGGGTGTAAGATCTTGTCTGTAAAATCTGAGCACCTCTTTGCTACTCGCGCGCTTTCTTTTTTTAAGGAGCTTGCGTTCTCCCTCGGAGGCATGGCAGCCGCGCGCCGGCGCGCGGCTGCCATGCCCGGGGAAATAAGCTTGAAGTGTTCAGCCACTAGCTGTATTCTTTTTCAAAACCAAAACAAAAAGACACCATCATGACTGAACACACCAAGCATACCACATTCGCCGACATTTTCAAGCTTTTTGAGAGCCTCACCTCCAACGACTCCCGAGAAAATGTAGGCGCCGTCCTACTCGATGCCTTCCGACTCATTGTCGAACATTGCCTCCGCTCTCAGCAGGATGACTACCTCGGCTGCCGGAAACACGACCGCTCGGATGACCGCATCGACTACCGAAACGGCTACAAGAAACGCGCCATCCTGACCCCGGCCGGCAAGGTCGACATCAACGTCCCTCAAACCCGCAAGAGCGGCTTCCACCCGATCATCCCCACCCTCAACGACGGGTCTCGCCTTAACAATGCCTTCCGTACCGCTGTCGCCGAGATGTATCTCAAGGGTGTCTCCACCCGGAAGGTCACCGAGATCGTCCGGAAACTCTTCCCCGGACAGACTATCTCTGCTGACACGGTGAGCAAATGCGCACAGGAGCCGGACGGGACTTTTGACAAGTGGAGAAATCGTAAAATCAACCCCATCAGTATCCTCTACCTCGATGCCACATATATCAAGGTTCGCGAAGCAGGTATTGTTCGTGATTGCGCCGTTCTCATCGCGGTCGGCGTCGACAGCGAGACTGGCAGACGACGCATTATCGGCATCTCAGTTTCCCTCTCCGATGCGGAAGAACATTGGTCTAACTTCTTCAAGAGCCTGATGGCAAGAAGAATGAATCGGCCCGCCCTTGTTGTGAGTGACAGCCACGCCGGTATCCGCGGAGCCGTCGCCAAGACGCTCACCGGAGTGCCATGGCAACGCTGTTAGTTCCATTTTCAACAGAACGCGCAGAGTTATGTTACCAGTAAGCGACTCAAGAGTTTTGTCGCAGGAGAGATCCGCGCTATTTTCAATTCCGGCAATCGAGAAGCCGCCATGAAGAGAACCGCGATGGCGGTCTCCCTCTTCCGAGAGAAGAAGCAGGATAAGCTCGCGGATTGGCTAGAGGAGAATATCGAGCAATGCCTCACCATCATCGATTGCCCGGCGGAGGTTCAGCGGTGCATCAGGACCTCCAATATGATGGAGTGCGTCAACAGCCAACTCAAGAAGCGCACGAGACTCATTCCTGTCTTCCCTTCCGAAGCATCTCTGCTAGGATTGCTGACGGCTCGGCTCATGGACCTTTCCGATGAATGGGAAGGTAACTACGGCAGGACCTACATATCTCCGGAGAAGCTCGAAATCATAGCCGAGGTGCTTAAGGCAGCGGCACCTCAGCCAAACCCGAACATCGCTGCGTAACCCACAAAAACACAGGTTTAGCAGAAAGAATTTTTCTGATGGCAGAGATTTTCCGGAAAAAAGGCTTGCATCACCAAAAAATGGATTGACAGACCATCTGCGCCATGCTATAAAAACATCGCGCGCATCCGGGCAAAAACACGAAGAAATGGCTTGTTCGTGTCAAAAGGAGGGCGACAGCTCAACGAGATGTCTACGTTGTTAAATAAATTAAAATGAAACAGTTTCTTATGAACTTGCTGATGACAAGAAATATGGCGGCAAATGGCTATGCGTTATTAGTTTATATGCTTATTGCTGCCAAAATCGTTATGTTGCAATACGCGGATGCTACAGAATCATGCAATCCTGAAAGCGTCGAGAGTTGTATTCATCTTAGCTTAATTATCTTATTCATATCAGTTCCAGTTTTTACTCTTTTTTTATTAATTAAAAATACAAAGTGGAAAACTTTTTTGGCTATACTTACTTGGTGCCCCTTTATGTTACCAGTCGAGGGATTAAAAGACTCTGTTTGTTGTCATGAAAGTTATGCTGATTCCCCTGTGGAGATATATGCTTTACTGCTATTAGCCTCATTAACTATACTTATTATTCGTTGTAATTATTATATGCTTTTATTTGTCTCATATTTAATTCTTGCAATTACATTTAAACCTCTTCTAAAATTGATAATATATTGTTTGATTCGCGTGGGATGCATTGAAATTTAAGGAAACGATGAAAAAGGTGGGCTCTAATTTTAGGCTTATCACCCGGTGAAGAACCCTGCAGATTCTTAGGTCGTATTTGAGTTTCCTTAGTTGTACTATGGTCTTTGCAGACATTCTACAGACAGATTATTAAGCAACGCTTTCACGCTATAGTCAAGGCTATCAGGATAAAGCTTCCCGTTTGCGCATAGTGCATACCGTCTTTACATACGTCCATTGACAGTGCATCGGGCGTAAGCATTCATTGCTGCCTCACCTCGTGCGCTTTGGGCTTGTGTTCAGTTCTTGTTCTTCTTGTCTTAGTTTCGCCTCCGTATTCCTCTCCTCCCCACATTACTGTGACGCTGTTGCCTTTGGATATTTGATTCCGCCCTGTCAGCGGCACCTCAGCCGACCCCGAACATAGCTGAGTAACCCACAAAAACACAGGTTTGGCAAAAAGAATTTTTCTGATGGCAGAGATTTTCCAGAAAAAAGGCTTGCATCACCCTGCTCGTTGCGGTTAAAGCCCATGCGTGTATAACCCCGGGCAAACTCCTCCGGCGAGCCGTAACGCCTTGTCAACTGCGCCACTCGCGAACCATACAAACGCAGCCGCGCCTGTATTTCTCTCTCATACGGCGCCAACCAACCATCGGCCAGCACCAATCCCGGTATCGGAGGTCTTCTCATATCCGCTCCCTAACTTACTCTCCTTCCCGCCCCTTGGTAAGCTAATTCGCGCCGACCGCACGTTTTTTCGCAGGGGAGCAAGGGCTTACTGCGGGCGGAGGAAGGAGCCGGAGCGGATGCGGTCGATGGCCTCGGTCCAGGGAACGCCGTTGCAGTAGAGCTGCTTGGTAACGACGGATCCGTCCGGGCGGGCGATGAGGTCAACCGTAACGGTTATGGGCGGAAAGGGCTTATCGTAGCCGTAGCATTCCTTCCATATACGCGGGAGGTTACATTTATCCTCCGGCAGGTAGTGGCGGACGGAACAGAGGAACGAAACCCAAACAGCACAGGGCGACAGGTCTGCCTCGGTTGGTTCGTAGAAGTGCGCCTCCGGGTGATTCTGCACGAAGCTGTCGCCCTGCCAGAACCGGCACAGATCGCCCTCGGAAACAATGCGCACCTCACCGGGGGCGGCGGAATCCTCCTTGCTGCCGCGCGCCTCAATGCGGGCGACCTCCCAGCAATCATCCGCCCCCTTTGTATAGAAAACCGCGATGGGTGTAGGCGCCCCGTACTCCTCCAAGGGAGCGGCATCGTCAGTCAGGGTCTCGGTGCGCGGCAGATTTCGATAAGACGCGGCGATTTCCGGCCCGATGTAAAGAGACTTGCCGAGCTTGGGAGACTCGATAGGAATCAGCTCTCGGAAGGTCAGGGATTGATAACACCCCCGGAAGAGGTCCTGTGGATCATCATCCCTGACACGCAGGCGAAAGCAGGGAGATTGCTCCAGCTCCACAGTGCGCAGGGCGTACTGAACACCGAGCCAGACGACCTGGGCAACGATAACGAAGATGAGACACAGAGAACGTTTATTCATGACGGGGAGAGGGAGCTGAATTTTTGATACGGACTATGAGCTTCTGACGGCGGTCATGCAAGAGATAGGCTCCGACAGCAAGCAGAAGCCCCATCAAAACAAGTGCGAAACCGGAGGCAGAGAGGGAGCCGGCAAAGTTGAAAAACACAATGACCCCGGACAACACGATGAGCATCGTGCCGTAATTGACCCACGACACGCGCCGGGCAGAGCCGCCGACGTACATCAACAGACCTCCGAAAACGAAGATGCAAGCGGCACGCAGCAGCCTGTAAACAGAGGTATCACCGGCCAAGAGCATGCACAGCAGGAAGAGTGCCGCACCCCCGCCCCACACAAGGGTGAGCCACAGGCACAGCGAAACCCCGCGCGGGCGCAGTAACAAACCGGCCACCGCAATAACCGCTGCCAACGGCATGTATTTCTGCGTCGGGGAGAATACCGCTGAGTACATACTCATCCCGCACCACACCCAGAGGAATACAAGGGCCGCCGGGACGGCCAGCCAGTTGTAGCCCTCCCAAAGACTCTCCCCCTCCCGCCGACGCCTCTCGGCCACAAGCCAAACGAGCAAGGGGTAGAGCATCCCCCAATACATAAGGCTTGCCGAGGGCAACACATCCCGCAGACCCAGGACGGAGTGTCGGGAGCTTGTGTCCAGCGCCATAAAACCCAGCACGTAGGTCAGCACCGTTACGCCGAACATCACCGCACGCGCGCGCACCAGAAAAGGCACGGCGACCACCCCCAGCCACCAAACGAAGAGACCGTCCACATCCGCATTTTGCAGTTGGAAAATCTGCCCGTACAGAGCCACATCCGCCGCCCACATGCCGCAACCGAGCAGCGCGCAGACCTCCGCGGCGTATGGGTGTGCCTGACGCAGGCGGAAGAACCCCACCCAAAAACCTATCAGAAGGGCGATACCCGCTAGCATCTTGAGCAGCGGCGGAATTTCCTCCCAATTTGCGGCGATGAGGGAGATGATACCCCCCAGCACCATGCACCCGGCGAGCAGCATCAGCAACCGGCGCAGCCATACACCGTTGCCGGTTGCAGAAGCATAATGCGCCGCTATTTGTTGCGCCAGCTCGGGGCTGATGAAGCCATCTTGCTCCAAGCGTTGAATATCCTTCAGCTTCATAAACTACCTCCAGTCTACAGGAGAGCGGCGCAGATGTCAAGCATTTATGGCGAGGAAGGCGTAAGATGACGAAGAGTGCGGGTGTACAGAATCTCCGGCACGGACCAATCTACCAAGCGGGCGAAGGCCTCGATGTAGGCGCGGCGGTTGTTGCGGTAGTGCAGGTAGTAGGCATGCTCCCACACATCGCAGACCATCAGCGGCACCAGATAGGGGGAAAGCGCATCCTGGTGGCGGGAAATACCCGCAACCAGCAAGCGCCGGCTTAGGGTGTCCAGCCCCAGCACCCCCCAACCGCTGCCCTGTATGGCTTGGGTAACACTGAAAAAGACACGGTGAAACCCGGCCAGCGACCCGAAGGCCCGATTGATGGCCACCGCGAGCGGCCCCTGCGGCGTCGATGTCGGCTCCGGGGAAAGCTGCGCCCAGTAGAGGCAGTGCAGAATGTGCCCGCCGAGGTTGAAGGCGAGGTTCTGCGCCGCCGTGGGGGCAGACTCCGCAGAGATTTCTCCCGTAGCCATGCGGCGCAGGGTATCCGCCGCCGCGTTGGCACCCGCCACGTATGCCGCGTGGTGTTTGTCATGGTGCAGCAGCACCGTCTCCGCATCCAGCATGGGCTCCAGGGCCTCGGGTGCGTAGGGCAAAGGGGGCAGCACATAGCGCCCGTCCGCGTATCCTTGTAAACAAATGCAGTTCATAGCACAGGGTGAGACACCCTGCCCGCCCCGCTCATTCAATAGCGGTTAGTCTGAAAAATGCGGATTACTCCCCCTCCGAGCGGGGAAGCATCTTTCGAGTCCTCGCGGATAATCAAACTCATTCTCCGCCACCTCCCCGGGGTATGAAAATTTGAGTTGCTCCGGATCAGGCGCAAAAATCAGGAAAAGTGTTTTTCTCGGAGCGGGGTCTGTTCATTCGTAACCTTTTCCGGGGCACCGTAAGCCCGGCATCGCTTCCGTACCTTCCTTACTTTTTTCTTAACCAAAAACTGTGCCGAACCAACGCAGTATGTGTCGTATGTATCTTCTATTCTGTATCTTCCTTACTCTTTTTTTTCTTAACCATAATGTGTGCCGAACCACCGTATGTACCTTCTATTCTGTACACTCCGAACGGGAGTTCTACATGCGTTGTCGCAACATGCGGTGATGGGTCGCCGGGAATGCTGCAATATAAAACAAAATCCTCCTTCTTCAGTTTATTGAA
Organism: Akkermansia sp.; assembly: GCA_022787425.1. Classification (GTDB taxonomy): domain Bacteria; phylum Verrucomicrobiota; class Verrucomicrobiia; order Verrucomicrobiales; family Akkermansiaceae; genus Akkermansia. The sequence continues at coordinate 31,666 of JALFWB010000011.1, read as the reverse complement.
AGGAACATCGCCGCAGTCCTCACGCAGCCGATAGAAATTAAGGCTCACCTTGGGATTATCGGTAGACTCATTGAGAAGGAGTAATTCAAAATGATCCTTCTTGAGCTGTATGAGAGATACCCTGTGTGCTATCAAATTGTTTACTCCGTATGTTCCTTCCGGGATGGGTTTCCCGTCGGATATGCCTACCGCAGGTTTTTCGGGAAAAACCAAATAGTCAGGGTACAAGGGTTGAGTAAAGAACTCTACGCTGTATCTATCATCCAAGTAGGTATCCGCATAGAAACGCCACTTTCTCCGGTTCCAATTACTGCGAGCCGCTTGAAGCTCATATTGTAAATGTTCGTGAGAAAGATCGTCCTCTCTCCTCCCGTAGAGGGGAATCTTTTTTTCAACATCCGCGATGTCTCCCTGCAACGCCAACAGGGAGCAGCACGGCTTCGTCCGGACCTCAGAGTGAGAATCCGTGTAAAAATCCTGAATACGAAGCTCATAGCGAGTGAGCGTTTGCTCATGTATGATATAAATACCGCACAGAATTCCCAAGCCGAGGAGAAAGGAAACGAATACACAGAGAAGGCGTTTTTTCATGGCGATGGGAGCATTCTCTCACTTCAGCCCCGATTTGTCAACTCTTTTTCATCTCTCGGTGAGAGATTTTCATGACGTGAGCCGCCTTGGCGCGACTGCGTGCGCGTCAGCGGACGCCCGAGCGCATCGTAGCTGTACCCGCGCTGCACCACCGTGGTCGTTCCACGCGTGTAGACCATACCCGTCATCAGGTCGCGCTGCGTCTCGTAGCTGAGGGACAGGGCCATGTTATTCGGCATGGTAAGCCCCTGCAGCAGGTGGCTTCCGATCACGTAGGTATACGTGAACTCTTTCAGTTCGCCGCCGTGCAGGAAGCCCGCCCCGGTGATACGCCCGTCCGTGCCGTAGCTCGTGCCGACCGTCTGCTGAACCGCCCCGTCCTTGGCATAGGTATACCCCACCGAACGCCCGAGCGAGTCCCGCAGTTCCGTGATCAGATGCGTCTTCTCCCCGGCGACCAAGCTGTCGCTTTCCGCTTCGCCGTAGGTGTTATAACCGAGGCTCCGCATCCCGGCGGCATCGGTCACCTGTGTCAACGCGCCGAGATGATTGTAGCTGTAGGCGATTCCGGGGGTGGTATCGCTGTAGCTGATACCCGTCAACAGCCCGCGAGCCGTCTCGTATGCGTAGGTAGCCACGAGTCCACGCGCCGAAGTCTCGGTGCTCAGGCGGTTGATGGCATCGTAGGTCTTCACCGTGCTGCTGCCGTCGTTTCCTGCCGAAGGGAACTCCTTTATCTGACCTCAAGCAGGAAGATGTCGACGTCCTTGCCATGTGGATAAATTGTTATCCGTGTGCAATCTTCGGAGATCAATCATCCCGTAGTAAAACAAAAGCCTTTGGATTCCATTTTCGCAAAAAGAAGGAGGCATGTCAATAATCACGTCATATGGTGCATTTAGGCTTGCAAAGGACAAAAAAATCTACATCATCCCCAATTTTCCTCTACTTGCGGTCGTCCTTTTCCTCCCGTGCGTCCTCACGGTGCTCGGTGCGGGTGAGTTCATCCTCGAAGTCGCGGCGAGCCTTACGGAATTCGGCGAGGCTTCTGCCGAGGGCGCGTGCGATCTCCGGGAGGCGTTTGGCACCGAAGACAAGAAGGCAGGCGAGCAGGAGGATGGTCCACTGCCAAGGGGAGGTGATGACGGCCGGCATAGTGTATATGGGGACATTGTGGCGCGGTTCGGAGCGTATGTCAGGAAAAAACACATGCGGCGGGGCGGCGGTGCCGCAAAGGGGCCTTGACGCGCGCGGAGAAATAGTGTAGGATGGCGGTTATGATGAAGTGCCTCCTCCTGCCGACCGCAGCCCTGCTGCTTTTGCTGCCGACGGCTTGCCAACAGCAGCAGAAACCCACTGACACGAAAGCGACTGCTACCAAGAAGACTCCGCCGCCGCAGTATCTGGGCTCCGTCTTCCAAGTGTACCCGGACAAGGGCTTGGCACTGCTGCGCATCATCGGCCCGATTCCGGAGGAAGGAGAGACCCTCATCACCCACCCGACCAACGGCTCTACGGAACGCATCGGCAATCTGTCGGTGAACGCCTCGCGCAATGCTCGCAGCGGTATTGTGGCAGCCACCGTCCGCAGCGGCACCGTGGTGGGAGGCGACCGCGTCTACCGCTATCGCGAGATTGCGCAGCCGGAGTCTAAGGACCAGCAGGTTTCCGAGGAGCAGCAGCCTCCCACCAAGCCGGAGGTCATCGCTTCCCTGTTACCGGACGCCCCGGCCGACACCCCATCCTTCCTCCCCCCGAGCAACAGCGGCCCGGTGAGCAATCCCTTCGGGCTCAAGGACAAGACGGAGGAGGGCGAAAGCACCACCCCCGCCCCCCCCGCCAACACGGAGCCGCCCAAGTACATACAGGACATACCGGAAACCATCTCGGACATGTAACGCGATTTTTGATACAACCATGAGACTGCAATACTATGCGGACGAGGACGGCGAGAGCGTCGTGGGGCTTTGGGTGCCCAGGCGCGGGTGCTTCATCGATGTAACGGCCAAGGATGCCGAACTGTGGACGGCCATGCTGCCCGGCGGCAAACGCCTGCGCAAGGAAATAGAAACCTGGATAGCTAAAGGGGCCCCCGACGGTGTACCCGTAGACCCCGAGGGTTTGGTGACGAGCAGCGCCCTGCATGTGCAGCCCTGTACCATCGCTTGCCTAGGTAAAACCTATGCCGCGCACGCGCGCGAGTTCAGCGGCGATGCACCCACCGAGCCCTCCCTCTTCCTCAAGGCACCGTCCGCCATCAGCTCCGACCTCTCCTTTGTGCTGAACCCGGCGGGAGCCGAGAAGCTGGACTACGAGGTAGAGCTGGCCGCCGTGGTGGGAACAACCCTGCACCGCGCCACTCCGGAGGAAGCGCGGCGCGCCATCATCGGCTACACCCTCATGTGCGACTACTCCGAACGCGCCTACCAGCTGGAGCACGGCGGGCAGTGGACCAAGGGGAAGAGCTACGACACCTTCGCCCCCTTCGGCCCCGTGTTCGTGACCAAGGATGAGCTGCCGAACCCGGACAAGCTGGAGCTGTACCTGAAGGTGAACGGAGAGCTGCGCCAGCAGGCCAGCACCGCAGAGCTGTTGATGCCTGTGGCGGAGCTGGTGTCCTACGTCTCGCAATTCCTGACGCTCAACGAAGGGGACGTGGTCTCCACCGGTACCCCCGGGGGAGTGGGCATGGGCATGCAGCCCCCCGGCTACCTGCGCCCCGGTGATGTAGTAGAATTCGGTTGCCCCGCTATCGGCAGCGTCACCCAAACCGTGGTGACGGAATAATCCTGCACCGTTCAGGAATTTCGGTATTGCTTTTCGATTGTCTCTGTAGTATACTCGCAGAGCGGGAGCACCCTCCCCACGAGACCCGAACCTCACATCGTGAACCCGATTCTCTACAACCTCGCAAAATCCTTCCTTTTCCGGCTGGACCCGGAGACGGCCCATGTTCTTACCATGAAAGGCCTTCGGGCAGCGGATCGTCTGCGCCTCCTGCCGTTACTCATGCCCCGACCGGTCCAGGACCCGGTGACCGTCATGGGACTGCGTGTCCCCAACCGTGTGGGCTTGGCTGCCGGTCTGGATAAGGAAGCCAACACGTCAGCCGCCTTTGCGCAGCTCGGCTTCGGCTTTGTTGAGGTGGGAACCCTGACACCGAGACCTCAGCCGGGCAATCCCAAGCCGCGTCTCTTCCGTTGCATTCCGCAGCAGGCCATCATCAACCACATGGGAATGAATAACCCCGGAATTGAGGAAGGGGTGCAGAACATCACGGATACGCGCCGGGCCGGCAAATGTCCCGCCGTTCTGGGGGTCAATATCTCTAAAAATCACGATACCCCGAACAGCGAGGCCCGCATGGACTATTTGGCTTGCATGCGTGCGGCTTGGCCGGTAGCAGATTACATCGCAATCAATTTCTCCTGCCCGAATGTTCCCAACCTCTGCGACTTGGCCAGGGCAGACACGGCTGCGGAGCTGCTCTCCGTACTCAAAAGTGAGCAGGCCAACCTGTCGGCCGACACCGGGAAGCGTGTGCCGCTGGTGATGAAGGTATCTCCGGACATGGGAGAGGGGCAGATTCACGCGCTCGCCCAGGTGTTCCGGGAGTATCAGTTGGATGGGCTCATCTGCACCAATACCACCACCACGCGCGAGGGAGTGGAGGAGCACCCTGCGGCAAAGGAAAGCGGCGGACTCTCCGGCAAGCCACTCTACAATCGAGCCAATGAGACTCTGGAGGCTTTTGCTCAGGAGCTTCGCGGCAGTGATATCCCCATCATCGGCGTTGGTGGCATCACCTGTCCGGAGGACGCCGTGCAGAAGATTCGCGCGGGGGCGTCCCTCGTCCAGATTTATTCCGGTTTTATCTACCATGGTCCGGCGTTGGTGCGAGCCTGTGCCGAGGCCATCCGCAAGTCTTGTCCCGTTTCATAATTTTTTCTGCTCCTCCACACGCTTTTCGATTGAATTCCCACAGTGAATCTGCTACCATAGTCACACCGAATCCTAGCTTGAAGAAACCATGAAGAAGAACATTTTGCTGAGTTTGGCCCTGTGTGCCGTGTCTGCCCTTGCGGCACAGGCAAAGCAGGTATTTGACATTACTCTAGCCAATTCTGATAAGTATACGGACTGCACCATTGTCTATGAGTCATCCTCCGATACGAAGTTCCGGGGCAAGGATCCCTCCGGCAAGGAGGTGACCAAGACGGTGAAGTCTTCTGATATTCTGCTCCGCAAGCTCGTTGAGAAACCGAAGGCGGAGGAGCAGCCGAAGTCCGAGCCTGCTCAACCGGCAACACCTGCCCCGGATGAAACGGCTGAGTCCTCTGCAGGCGATGCGGAGCCCAATGAGGATGCGGGCGAGGAAGAGGAGCTCACCACCCGTCCGGCGAGCTATGACCCCACCAAGGACAAGGATGCCCCCAAGCCGGCTCAGACCGAGCAGGTAAATCCCTCCGGCCCCGCTACAGCAGCCATTGAGTCCTCCAAGGAAGGGGCGAAGGCCATTGAAGAGCTGGACAAGACTGTGCAGGCTTTGAAGGAGAAAGCGGCGAGCATTGAGACAGCCTTGGCCACTGTGGAGAAGCCTTCTGCCACCCTCAAGTCGCGCTGTAAGAGTGTACAGGGACGCTTGGAGAGTGAATTCGCCCGCATCGAGAAGCTGCGCGATGACGTGAAGGATCTTTATTCCTCCCGCACGGCTCTCTCCAAGAGCAATTATGAGCTTACCAAGATCAAGCCGGAAGATCGCGACCGCTACGCAAGGGATGCCAAGGCTGCTTACAATGCCATGCAGGCGGATATGAAGCAGAAGAAAGGCAGCCGCAAGGTGGGCGGGCTGGATAAGTTCGAGATTCTCCGTGAGCGTTACCAGGGTATGCCGGAGTATGGCAAGGCCTATGAGCAATACCTGCAGACCCTTCGTGCCTTGCAGGACAAATGGACCAAGATGCAGGCCAAGGAGGTAAAGCTTCGCGAGAAGATGAATGCTGCCAAGAAGAAGGCTGCCGAGGAGTCGGATGAGGCGGAGTTGGAGCGCGTGAAGAAGGAGTTGGCGAAGGAGGGGGAGCAGATTGCCACCGTGTGGTTTACGCCGGGGACTCGTAACCTAAAGATGCTTTCCACCGCCGTCAATAAGGTGAAGGATGCCATCCGTCGTGCCGAGCGGGATAAGCCGGGCAAGGATCGTCCGGATGTGCCCAAGATGATTACCGAGTACTGGGCGCTCATCGATGCAGCGCACGCCAAGCTCTGCGCCGGTGAGTATGAAGAGGCCGAGCGCATGCTGCGCGATGCTGAGCTGCCCAAGCAGATCGTGCGCCTGACGCGCTTCGAACTGCCGGAGGAATACAAACGCCCGATGACCGAGCAGCTGACGGATATGCAGGCTGAGCTTCGCCGTTGCACTCAGAACCTGCAGCGTGTTCAGAATCGACTGGAGGCGCGCGAGCGTGACTTTGAGCGTGCGGTAAACACCTTGGATACACGCCTGACGGATACGTTGGACCAGATTGCGGAGGAGAAGGCCCGCAACGAGGAGAAGGCGAAGGAAGAGGAGGAGTGATGCTCTGCGGAACGACTTCGCGTGTGCTCGTCATGTTGACGGGGGCGGTGGCTCTCTGCTGCGCGGAGGAGCCCCTGCCGCCGGAGCTGGATGCGGCGTTTGCTCGCTACACGGCCCTACCGGATACTCTGCTGCCGCTCTTACAGCAGGTGAAGGACCGGGCCAGTGCTGATCGGGCAGCGGAGGCTCTGCGGTTGCAGACCGTCGAGGTTCTCAAACTCGGTCGCGAGATCAGCGGTGTCAAGTCCCTCACCCCGGAACAGCAGCAGCTCATCTGCCGTAAATATGAGCAGGCCATGCGGGAGAAGTGGGGGAAGGTGTACGGGGAGATCTTCCGCATTCAGTCCGCACATTGCTTCCGCTCCGTGGAGTTCGCCAAGTCCTTCCAAATGCTGTCGATGTTGTTGGCCTCATGATCAATCTTCGCATTTCCCTCCTCTGTCTTGCACTGGCGGCGGGGGCCTCGGCTCAGGAGGCTTCGCCCTTGCCGTCACTGCCTTCTTTGCCTGATTTCTCAGCGGAGGAGTCGCAGAGCGAGGATCAAGACCGGGTCTACCAAGAGCAAATTCGTGCGGCGGAGTTGCACTTGCAGGCCGGGGTGCAGAAATTGCATGACCTGCATCGCGTCTTGCTGGAGGTAAAGGATGCAGAATCCGCTGCCGCTGCCATCCCGGCCATCGTGCGTATTACCGGAGATTTGCACGATTGGGCCGCTCGTTTTTCTGATTTTCCGGAGCCGACTCCCGAGGATCTCGAGCGTATCCAAAGCGAACTCGCTCCCGCCATTCGCCGCATCAACTCACGCATCGCCAACCAAGCTGATCGCCTCGGCTCTGCTGAGTACTACGGCTGCTCTGACCTCGCCGCTGTTCTCGCTCAATTCGTCCTCCGTCTGCGCCGCTGACTCCGGTGATGCGCAGTCATCCGGACACATCGTGGAGTGAGTTCGTCCACGAGAAATTCACAGGACTACAAAAACACCGCCGAGTCAGGTAAAAGACTCGGCGGCGAGGCTACGGGCGACGGGAATCGAACCCGTGTCGCATGCTTGGGAAGCACACGTCCTACCATTGAACGACGCCCGCATGGTAAGGTGACGGGGAGATTATAGAGGCGAGAGGGGGTATTGTCAAGAAAAAATTAAAAAAAAGTGCGCAAGCGTAAAAAAAGGCTTGCATAGCGAGATAGAAGGTGCTAAATTAGCTGTGCAACGCGGGTATAGCTTAATGGTAAAGCTCCAGCCTTCCAAGCTGGCCATGCGGGTTCGATTCCCGCTACCCGCTTTTCTGTTTCAACCCCAGCGAGAACAGTTTATGAAACGAGCAACACACATATCACTTGCCCTGCTTATGGCTATGGCCTGCGGCAGTGCGTTGGCCGTAGGGCCGAGCTTAGACGTGGTGGTAGCGGATGCGCTTCCGAATTCCGGAGCGAGTATCAGCAAGATCACCCAAGGAGCCTACATCGCCGCGAGCGAGAGCCCGGGGGAGGCGGATGTTGTTTTTGAACGTATCCTGAAGCAGCGTACGAATTGGAAATCCTCGGAAGTGTACGCGATTCTGCGTGCGATTCTTCTGGCAGTTCCGGCACTGGACCAATACATGCCCCCGGCCTTGGAGAAAGTAGCTAAGGAATATGTACAGGGGAATGCCACGGCCCGTGGTGCTGCGAGCAACACTCCGCAGACGGGTACGAACACCGACTCTCACCTGCGCGGCATGGCGGAGAATATCGCCCGCCTGATTGTAGTGCAGAATATTGAGGGCAACGTCTACAATGCCATCATTCGCAATGTTCAGACATCCGCTCCGTCTCCCTCGGAGCAGGTGGCGGGTGGCATTTCCGAGATTGCTCCGACCACCCCGCCGGTGCCTCCGACGTCTCCGCCCACTTCGAACTAACGAACAAACAGAGCAATTCTGAACCATGAAATCGGCTTTTTACAAGATGGCAGCCTTGTCGCTGCTTGCCCCTGCCGCGATGGGTGTCTCCCTGTTTGACTCTGCCCCTCTCGTGGGTCTTACGGAGTCTCAGCAGCTTACCTTCGGTGCCAACGTGGGCATGGGCTGGGATGACAACATTAACTCCTCTGCCACGGACCGCCAGAGCAGTATGTTCACCAACTTGGGTGTGAGTGCCAGCTATGCGGACTATGAGTCCGTTGATAAGCTGCGCTTCTCTGCCCATACGGGTGCTACGCTGTACAACAAGCGGGCCAACAGCTCCGATCAGCGTCTGTTCGGTGATATCTCCGTTGATGCAGGTCTGACGCATAACTGCGGGGACGGGGCCACCTACAACACCTCCCTCACGCTCAGCTTCAAGCCGGAGCCTCAGTACGCGAGCGGCATTTCCGCAGCGCGCTCTCAGGGTGATGTGTTGAACTGGAGTATGTCGCACAGCTACAGCCGCCCGATTGACACGCGCTTCAGCTGGTCGGCGAGTGCCTCCTACAGCGGTAACCTGTACACGGAGAGTGATTATAAGGATGACAACCGTCAGTACCTTTCCTCCTCTCTGTCCTTGAGCTACAAGGATACTCCGCTGACCTCCTACAACGTGAGCCTGTCCTACTCCCACGACTTCCGTCGTTCGGGCTTCGACAGCGATAGCATCTACACCACGGTGGGTGTGGATCACTCGATTGATACGCTCTCCAGCTGCAGCCTGACGATGGGTACGCAGCTCAAGTTTGTGAGCGGCACCAATTTCCTCTCCCCGCACATTACGGCCGGCTATCGCCGCACCCTGTCGGATGGCTTGAGTGCCAACACCTACCTTTCTTGGACGAATGAGAACGTGGACACCTATCACAGTGGGTTTAACTTCCGCTCTGACCAGACTCTGCGCTTGGGGGCCGATCTCTCTTATGCTTTCCACCCGGAGCTTTCTTTCAACTTCGGTGGTTCGGTATATTTGGCGCAGTACAGCCGCGGTACAGGCGGCATGGGTAACCAGTCTCGCCTGACGTGGATGGCTCACGCCGGCTTCAGCTACAAGGTGGCGCGCAACTGGTCGCTGACGATGGACTATACGTTCACCCAAGCTAACAAGGATGCGGGTGACTATTACCGCAACAAGATTTCGGCCGGCGTCTCGTACTCCTTCTGATGAACTGATTTTTACAAACAAGTGGCTTCTCCCAACCCTGCGGGAGGGGCCACTTCTTTCTGTATACAGCACAAATAACAAATATGACAGAAAGCGCAGGCAATAGAAAAGAAGAGTCCATTCTGATTGCGCAGGACTACCTGCAGGTCATACGCGACCGCTGGAAGGAGGCTCTGCTTGTCTTCATTCTGATTTTTACGAGTTGTATTCTGATGACCTACACGATGGCACCGACTTATAAGAGTTCGATGTCATTTGAAATCATCCCGTCACGAGATCTCTTCAGTGTGGACGGCGTGGACCCGGCCGTGAGCACTCGACTTTCCGGAGATGGGGCATACATGCAGACTCAGTTCGAGATTTTGGTCTCCGAGCGCAATCTGGCTGCCGTTGCACACAAATTGGGGTTGGATGCAGAGTGGCACACGACGAAGGAGCAGGCCGGGCGAGCTCTGATGGGCTCTATTATTGTCTCGCCTCGTAAAAACACCAACATTGTTGACTTGATCGTGTCGGACGGCATCGCAGCACGGGCAAAGAGAATTTGCCAAGCTGTCTTGGAATGCTATAAGGAACTGCGTGACGAGGAGGAGAGTGCCTTGATCCGCGAGGTGATTGCGAAGCAGGAGGAAATGCTGCGCGCCAAGCAGGATGACTTGGAGAAGAAAGAGGATGTCATCCGACAGCTCATCCGCTCTAATAAGTACATTGTCTCCAACTTGGGAACCTCCAGTGTGGGTGCAACGTCCGCTAATGCCGAGGAAGAGGAGGTTCGCCAACTGTTGGGCGACAAGCGCCGGTTGGAGAATGAGATTTCCCAGATGACGGTGCACATCAGCAAGCTGCAAAATCTGAAGGATGATGACCTGCTGAGCTATGTAACCCGCACCGGGTTGTTGACGGCGGAGTCCTACTGCTCGGCCAAGGTTCGCAGCCTGAACGAGCAGTTCACCAAGGAAATCGACGAGCGCAACCAAAAGTTGCTGAGTGGCTATGGGGAAAATCACCCCAACATTAAGCGTTTGGATGAGCAGCACAAGACTACTCGTGATCAGTTGTATGCCGAGCTGGTGGGTATGCGAGATGCCATGTCCGACCAGATTGATGTTAAGAAGTCCGAGCTTGCCAAGCTGACGCAGCGCAGTGATGAGGCACGCGACCGCCTGCGTGAGAAGACGCTGGATGACCGTCGTGTGAACTCTGCCATTCAGGAGTACCAAGCCGAAAAGGCTCGCTACGACAAGCTGAACGATCGCTTCCTGAGCGAGTGTGCGCGTCTTGAGGTGCCGCGTCCCTGCTATAAGATACATAACATGCCCTATGAGGCCGGTGCTCCCAGTAGCCCGAATAAGAACCTGAATACCATTGTTGGGGCTGTCATCGGACTCATCGCGGCCATTATCACGGCTTTCACCTTCAACTACTTCGACACCTCCATTAAGTCCTTGGAGGACGCCGAAGTGCGCTTGGGTCTGCCTGTGTTGGGTGTTATTCCGCAGGATGCCGGTATTCTGATGTTGCAGGACGGCGACAGTCCTGATGCCGAGGCTTACCGCATTCTGCGCACCAACATCGAGCTAAAGCGCAGTGTCTTGAAGGCAACCACCTTCTGCGTCTGCTCTGCCAATGCCGGTGAGGGTAAAACAACTACGCTGTGCAATTTGGCCTATGTGTTGGCGCAGGGTGGATACAGTACCCTGATGATTGACGCGGATATGCGCCGCCCGCGTCTGGCTCGTTATTGTGAGATATCCTCAGATGTCGGTTTGAGTAATTACCTGTCCTCCAACACAGAGCTGCGAGACGTGGTGGTCAAGACGAAGGTGCCGAACCTGTACCTCCTGCCGTCCGGCCCCATTCCGATCGACCCCTCCGGCCTGCTGGGTTCGCACCGCATGACTCATCTCATCGAGGAGGCGACCGCACGCTTCGACTTCGTCCTGTTCGATGCTCCGCCCGCTTTGGGGGTGAGTGATTCCTCCCTGCTGGTGAGTAAGGCGGACGCCACTCTGCTGGTGCTGCAGCCCCGCAAGATGCCGGTGAAAGCCCTCCAGCGCGCGAAGATCACCATTCAGAACGCCGGAGGTCAGATCATGGGCTTGGTGATGAACAACGTCGATATTTCCAGCGACACGCAATACCAGTACTACACCACCTACTATTCGTATTACAGCGGCGACAAGACACGCAGGGAGCCGAAAAACTCGGATCCGAAACCGGAGACTCCCGATCCCAAGCCTGTTGTTGTCAAGAATGATGCAGAAAGTGATATCTACTGAAGCTATGCAGACAAAATGGATACAAGTACTCTTGGCCTTGGTGATTCTTCTGCTGCCGGCCATGGCTCAAACCTCCACGGAGGTGCGTGCCATGCCGGGTGGCGATGTGATCATCACCGTCAAGAATGTGCCCGCAGAGGACGCTGGCACGGTCAATGGTAAGTACACCGTCAACCGAGGTGACGGCACCATCAAGCTGCCCTACCTCAGCAGCGGCGTCAAGGTTTCCGGCAAAACGGCTCGGGACATTGAGCGCGTGGTGCGGGATATGTATGTGGCGCAGAAAATCTACTCCGACCCCATCGTGCAGGTGCAGATTGACTCCGATGAGGGCAGCGTAGTGCGTCGCACGGTGATGGTCACCGGTTACGTTGGTGCCAAGAAGAACCTGCCTTTCCGCGAGAATCTCACCCTGCTGCAGGCTCTCATCGAGTGCGGCGACATCTCGGATATGGGCAGCCGTTACATTCAGGTGACCCGCGGCACGCAGACCCGCACCTACGATTACTTCAGTGCCCGTGATCGTGCTCTGAAGTTGCGTCCGGATGACGAGATTTACGTCCCGCGTCGACCGATCTACGAGGGGCGTCCCGGTAGCATCGGTCCGTAGTCTTCGGAGGCGCAGCCACTTCGGGCCCCGGCTCGCACCGGGGCCTTTTTTATCACAAGACAAATGCAACGATGGAACCGGAACGAAAGCGTCTGCTGCTTCTGACCGTTGCCTACGGGCAGGGGCACAATGCCGCAGCGGCCGCCATTGCGGAGGAGTTCGAGGCCCGCGGCTGGGACACTCGGACGCTGGATCCCTGTGCTATGAGCAGCCCCGCCGTCTTCCGTCTCACACAGAATTTCTATAATTTCTGCGTTCGTCGTATGCCTTGGTTGTGGCGGGTAACCTACGCTCAAACGGATACGGCGGATTGGGCGGAGGGCGTGCGCCTGCCGATTTTGCGCGGCTGCACCCGGCGTCTGGCAGAGGAGGTGAAGTCTTACGCTCCGGATGCCATCATCTGCACCTACCCGCTGTATGCCTACATGCTTGATGACGTCGGCATCACCATACCCTGTGCCATGGTGGTAACAGATGCCATAGAAATCAGCCGCCCTTGGATCAAGTCCCACGCGAGGCTTGTCTGTCTGCCGGATGCCGAGTCCTATCGCCTGATGGAGGCCCGCTTCGGCTTTTTCGACAGTGCATGTACCACGGGTTTCCCGGTTCGGCGGGCTTTCACCCCTCCGCAGCAGCGCAGCCTGCCGACCCGGGAGGACTTGGGTATTGTCTATGGTGCCTATGACAGCACGCGTCGAGTCGTGGATGACCTACGCTGTCTGCTTACAGCATATCCCGGCTGCCGCATCACCCTGATTGCCGGCAAGCGCGCGGTCCGCATGCGTTGCCTGCTGTCCCGTGAAGTGCAGAGCGATCGTCTCCGCATCTTGGACTCCACGAACGAAATGGACGTTCTCTTCCGCAGCAATCACCTGTACATCGGCAAGGCCGGGGCCGCTACGGTATTTGAGGCCTACGCCTGCCACCTTCCTGTCATCATTAACTACGCCCTGCCCGGGCAGGAGCAAGGCAACCTTCAGAAGCTGCAGCAGGACGGCGCAGGTGTCTACGCTTGCGGTGCTCCCGACCTTCTGCACACCATCGACACCCTGCTTGCTTCCGGGGCCGCCCGCTGGCAGAGTATGGTTGCAGCCATGTCCGCCAATAACACTCGCGGGGCTGCCGCCGCCGTTTTCAACGCCGTCTTTCACCGTTTCTTCTCATGAGCTGCCCACCGCCGGATAGTACGCTGCTGATTGATAACTCTAATACGCGTACCAAGTTCTTACTGATGCAGGAGGGGCAACTGTTGCACGGCTGCATGCGCTCCATCCCCACAGTGGAGATTACCCCGGCTTCCGTTGCTGCTCTTCTCACAGGCTGGTCCTTTCGCCGCGCCGTCATCGCCTCAGTCGTTCCTTGTGCCCTTGAGGTATTGCAGGAGGTCCTTCCCTGTCCTGTTACGGTTCTCACCGCTGAGACCTGCCCGCATCCACTGGAATTCGATTATCCCGGTCTCAAGACCTTGGGTGCTGACCGCGTGGCGAATGCCTTGGCCGTTGCCGTGGAATACGCACTCCCCTGTATCGCGATCGACCTGGGAACAGCCGTCACCTTCGATGTCATTGCAGAGCGCAATCACCGTCCGTGCTTCATCGGAGGCGTCATCTCTCCCGGCCTGATGACTCTTGCCGGCAGTCTCCACCGTAACACCGCCCGCCTTCCGCAAATAGCCCTCTCTAAGCCGACGCAATCCATCGGTCGCAACACGCGAGAGGCCATGCAAATCGGCGTCCATCTCGGCTTTGCAGGCATGGTAAGTACCATCGTTCGCAGCATTCGTAACGAGCTTGCCTCCGAGGCCGGGCTTGTCCTCACAGGCGGCGATGCCGAGCTCATTGCGCCCCACCTTACCGGCAAGGTAACCATCGATCCCTACCTCACCTTCAACGGGATTGCTCTCGCCGCCCGTGCTTCCGAATAACCCTACGGGGGTGTATTTCATTTGCAGCCATTCCCAGTGGGGGCTCTGTGTCTACTACCTCCCACGGATTTTCTGATGTTTTCTATAGAAATGAAGGGGGAATTCTCTGCTCCGAAATTGTGAAAAACAACCGCACCCGGCGTGGAAAAGCCGGGTGCGGTTGTTCTGTATTGGCGACGAATTGAACTCAGCCGCGCTTTTTTGATTTTGATTTGGGGGAGGCAGGGGGAGGTGTGGTGGTGGGAGCGAAGGCGTGGCCGGGGTCGGCAGCGTGGAGGATGAGGTGGGCGGTGGCGGAGCCGGTGAGGGAGAAGGAGAGGGTATCACCGGTGGGGGCGGAGGTAGGAAGTGCTTCTCCGATGAGCATGTCGCCGAGCCAGACATAGATCCCGCCGGGGATGGTGGCGTCATCATTGCCGGGGACAGAGCAGATGCGGATGGGCTCCTTGTTAGCCGACATATCGGCGGAGAAGAGCGTCGTACCGTTCCAGCGGATGAAGCCCTCCGAGATGGAGAGTGACCCTGCGCCGGGGATGGTGGCGGAGAGGGCGGAGTCGGCATCCCATCCGTCCTTGCTGCCGTTGCCGAGGGTGGGAGTGAACTCTACGGTGAACTCCGCTGCGGGGGAGAAGGAGGCCGAGACCGAGTCACCGTCCTTGAGTTTGTAAGCATTTTGCCCATCCGCGCTCGCGCCGTCTGCGGAGAACGAGGGCAGGGGGGCGAGAGCCGAAGCGGCCTTGCGGGGCAGCCCTGCGGTACGTCCGCCCCAGCCGAGGGCTCGCGCCATGTTGCCTGCAATTATCAGGTCACCTTGGGCTGCGGGGTGCAGTTTATCCGCCGTGAACATGGAGGGGATGCCGTCCAGCGGCTTGGTGGAGGTGACATCTGCCAGTCCGCGGTTGACATTAATGACAGTAATCTTTTTCTTCTGAGCCCACTTACGCAGGCGGCTGTTGTACTCCTGCACCGCCTCGTGCACATCGGCATTAGCCATGGTGCCCGCCATGCACCAAGCGGGGATCTCGTTGATGGAAATTTGAGCCTTGGGCGCGACCTTTCGGATGGTGGCCACGATGGCGTCCACGTCCTTGATCAGATCGGTCATCTCCTTGTCCTTGTTGGCTACGAGGGTGGAACCCTGTTTGGTATCGGAGAGTAAGTCATTGGTACCGATCATGATGCAAACGCGTGCGGGCGTGTCATCCTTGGTAAACACGGGCCCGTTGTAGGGCTCCCCTCGGTTAGTCTTCTTGTCCAGCCCCAGCCAATTCTTGATATTGGTACCATTGTAACGCTGGTATTTTTGGTTAGCGGGTTTGCCGCCGGAAGCATTGCCGGAGACCTCCCAGGCACGGCCGCTGGATTGGGCGCAATGGGTGTTGCGGAAAGTTGAGCCTGCGTAGTCCGCCGTTGTGTTCTTGAGGGCGGATCCTCCGAGATGACCGGGAGTGTTACCCGTATTGATGCCGAGCTCCGTGTATGACAGGTTGTTGTCCGCGAAGACCTTGTGGAGTTGCCAGCGGTAAGAGGCACTGTTGACACCATGGGTAATGGAATCACCCACGTACATAATGTTACCGACGGAAGAAGGCTTAGCAGAGGTAGGCTCCGCCGAGAGAGCCTGCGCAAAAAGCGCGGCGACCGCCGGTAGAAGAAGGCATGTGCGTTTCATACCCTACCATTATACTCGGGGCCGCCGCTGTGTCAAGCTAAGAAAATCAGCGTCGGGTGCGGCGATTGCTGCGGCGTGTGTCAGCAGGCTCCTCCCTGAGGGACGGGGACTTCAGCAGCTCCTTGGCCTCCTGCACACCCTTTTGGGCGGCTTTGTTGAGCCATCGGCGTGCGAGATCCTTGTTCGCTTTTTTCACACCGATGCCCTCCAAGTAGCACTTGCCGAGGTTGTACTGCGCTTGGGCATGGCCCTTCTCGGCGGCGAGGGTGAAGTAGAAGGCGGCCTCCTTCGGTCGGCGTGCTGTACCCTTACCCTGCAGGTAGCAGAGACCGGTTTGGTAGCGTGCCTCCGACAAATCCTCGCCCTGGGCCCCATTGGCTTTTTGGGAGGCCTCATAGAACCACTTGTAGGCCTTCTTATCGTTCTTCTCGGTACCCTTGCCCTCTGCATAGGCCTGCGCCAGTTGCAGCATGGCCTTACCGTTGCCGGGCTGCTGGGCCTGCTGCACCAAGGCCTCGAAATCGCTCACCGGCTCGGCCGCGATATCCGTCGGGGGAGTAGGCTGCGGCTCATTGTCGACCACGGGTGTATCCGGCTGAGCAGGTTGAGTTGGCTCCGTTGGGGTGGGGGCGGTGGGTTGATCATCCGGGAACTGCGGCTGCTGCGGTTCGTTATCGGTCACGGGTGTATCCGGCTGATTGGGTTGGGCCGGCTCCGTCGGGGTTGACGGCTGCGGCTCATTGCCTGCCACGGGTGTATCCGGTGTGGCGGGTGTCGGTTCCGTTTCCTTAGGCTGCTCTGCAGGCTGATCCGGGAGAACCGGCGGTGTGACGACTACCGGGCTTGTGGGCTCGGGAACGGGAAGGGAAATGGTGGTTTCGAGCGGCAGTACAGGGGCATCCTTTGCCGACGGCCCGGCCACGGGCTCCTCCTTAGGATTGTTCTGCTCCGCCGGTTTCTCCGTCTTCCCCTCGGCACCTTCGCGGACCGCTTTTGTGGGTGCGAAAATGTCTCCCCCTACAGGGACCTCGGTATCCTTCAGCCAAGCATAGAGAGCGACACCCAAACCCAGAACGGCAAGGGCCGCGCAGATGGTAACCTTCCGGTTCCTGTTCTTTTTCTCCATCAGGTCGTAAATCGAATGCTCCTCCGCTTGGGGTGTTTCCACCTTCTCGGCAGGCTTCTCCTCTGCCTTGGGGGCACGGGGTTCGGGTGTCTTCACCGGGGCTGGGGCATCGGGCTCGGGAGATGCGGGTGCCACTGTCGGCGGGGCTACCGGCTCAGGAGCCTCCTGTTTCGGCTCCTCAATCGGAGACGATGTTAGCTCCGGCTTCCGAGGAGATTCTTCCTCCATCGGTGCGGGTGCCTGCTGCGGCGTCTCCTTGGCCACCGGGGCTGTTGTTGCCTCCGTAGTCACTTTGACAGGCGTGGGAGGTTCCTCCTGTTTCGGCATCGGCCCGATCCCGGTTACCGGCTCGGCCTTTACTGCAGGCGGCGGCGTGAAATCCAGCGGCAATTCCTCCACCGAGGGCTCCGCTGCAGACATACCGATGAGCTCCGGTACACGGCCCTCCGCCAGGCAGAGGGCCCACTCCTCCACACTCTGCCAACGGCGCTCGGGTTGAACCGCCAAGGCCTTATCGATACAGGCCAACAGCGGCGCCCCGTATACACGAGTGAGACGGTCATCCGCCGACAGTAACAGCAGACCATCCCCCGCAGAGCGCAGGGCGGGCAAACTCTTGCGCGTGATGAGGCTGCGCATTGTAGCCCCCAGTGAGAAAATATCCGCCGCCGCAGTGGGTGGGGTAGCATAATTGCCGAGCTCCGGTGCAGAATAATAGGGCGTGGTGAGTGGCCGTTCGCACAGCTGAGCCAACAGCTGCCGGGGCTGCCCGTAGCCACAGAAAAGTACTGTGTTGTTTTGCAGGAAGAGCGTGGAGGGTGAGATATCCAAGTGTAGCAGTCCTGCCGCATGGATGGCACTCAGTGCCTTCAGCGAGGAATCCATGAAACGGCGCACGTGATCCGCCGGGGTCGCGGCGTAGGAATTCATCCATTCCTGCAGGGAAGTGCCGCTCGGGGGCATCAGCAGAACATAATTCGTACCATTGGCCTGCAGAGCAGAGTAGCCGCGGTGCAGCTCCCGCAGGGGACGCATGGAAGCCTCGCGCATCGACTTCACGAACGAGGCGTGTGCCTGTTGCAGCACGGGAGCGAGCTTGCGCTGGCGTGGCGCAACAGCGGAGCCCGAGCGTTTGACAAGCGACACCGGAAGGCTTTCTATCATCCACAGGAAGGAACCGGATTTCCGTGTATCCTCCACCAAATAAGTCGCGGAGCATTGATTCTGCCCCAAATGGCGCCGGATGATGTAGGGGCCCACCGGTGTGCCTACCGGCAGTAACAGGTTCTTTGCATCGTTATCCATGGTCTCGATTCTCCTTTGCCGCTATTATACGCCCCCGCCCCCTCGCGGTCAATCCTCAATACAGAGAATGACGCAGCCCGCGCCTTAGCGCAAAACCCCCGCCGGCAATACAGCACAGCGGGGGAGGAAATGCGATGGGGCAGTTCCGGGATCAGCGGGCCGTCTTCACGGTCACAGCCTCCTTGCCCACGCGGTCACGCAGGTAGTGCAGCTTGGCGCGACGAACCTTACCGCGGATGGCCACCTCGATCTTGGCGATCTTGGGGGAATGAAGAGGGAAGGAACGCTCGACACCCTCGCCGTAGGCCACCTTACGCACGGTGAACGCCTCGTTGATGCCGGAGCCGCGGCGTGCAATCACGATGCCCTGGAAGATCTGGACGCGCTCCTTGCCGCCCTCGATAACGCGGCAGTGCACCTTCACCGTGTCACCCACGTTAAAGGGGGTCACATTGTCCTTCTGCTGCTCCTTTGCAATAGTGTCGAGAATGTTCATGATTGTCTCTCAGTCTTCTTGTTGATTAAATGTTCCGGAAGCCTCTCGGCTCGTTGTGGGTGCGGAAGTATACACCTAAAATGCGGGCTTGGCAATCAAAATATGCGCGAAAGACACACTTTTTTGCAAATTTCAGCCCCGAGTCGGCCGCAAAAGCGGTGCCAAGGCCGTTTTTTCCACTTCAGAGAAAGGCGCGGGCGAGTCATCCGGGAAGCGGCGGGATGAGACAGCGCGGACGATTGCTGCCGGGCCGCGGGAGGTGGAGATGATGAACTGCCAGCGCAGCGATGTGTTGCCGATGGCTGTGAGGGAGGGCGAGACGGTGACCTCATCACGGAAGCGGAGGGGGGCTAGGTAATCACACTCCGCGTGCACGCGCGGGAAGCGGAAGGCGGTGGGGTCTGCGCAGGCCTCGCCCAAGGTGGCCTCTAGGGCGTGGATCTCTGCTGCCTCGGCGTAGCGGAAGAAGTTGGCGAAATAGACCATGCCGCAGGCATCGGTATCATGCATGGCAACGCGGGTTTGTATGTCGAGCGAGTTCATTGTCGTGGTGGTAAGTAAGGGGAAGGGGCGTCGGCGCGGGGACGTGTCAGGGGCGGCAGGCCTTGGAGGGTGCGCTGCAGTTGGGTATCGCGCAGCGGATTCCAGCCGTTCTCCATGCAGGAGACGGTGGTGATGCTACCGTCCTCCTCATTGATATAGGCGTAGAGGGCCACGGCACGCGGTCCGGCCGCAACGGTGAGCAGTGGCTCGGAATCCATGGGGCGCACAGTGCGGACTCCGGCGGTGGCGTAGCCTTTCGGCACGTGCAGGCATTGCAGGGCCTCATCCGCCTGCAAGCCGCAGAGGCTCTGCTCGGCATCTACCCGGCGGAAGACGCGGACGGCGGCGTGCAGGGCCGGCTCTGTAGCCACGCAGAGCCCCGGTCGCGGGCAGTAGGTGTCATACATGCGCGCTAGGTCTCTCTCCTGCGCCTCGGCCTCATTCGGGCGGGGGTAGAGCAGCAGCCACAGCAGGCAGAACAGCCAGAATGCACAGATAGCGTAGCAGCGCAGCGCGTACAGCCGCAGCATGCGCCGCATGAAGGCAGTGAAGCGGTCGATGAGCCCCTTGTCCGCCGGACCGAAGCGGAAGTTCGGTTTCACCCGCCGAGGGTCCGCCGCAATCTCCTGCACGGTGCGCCCCTTCGCGGGGTCCAGGACGGATGCCTCCACGGAGCCCGCAACGTCATCCCGAACGCCCACGCGGTAGTAGAGCATGTAGTTGAGAATCACCAAGCGGAAGACTACGGAGCAGACGATCAGCGCGAGTATGCAGAGCAGTGCGAAGGTCAATTTACCGTCCTCATAGGCAAAAGTGGGGGAGGCCAGCTCCGGCCAATGTGCCTGCAGCACCGGCCAAGCCAAGAGTCCCGGGATGAACACCCCCAACAGGGCCCCGAAGTACAGTCGGTTGCGGTGCGGGCCTAGGCTGCTGAAGAGTTCCAGCACTGCCAGAGGCAGCAGCCACAGGTAAGGCTTGAGCAGCATCGGCGTTATCCCCGGGGTGCAGTACGCCTCCGGCGTGTCCGGTATCAACCTGTCCGGATACGCCAGCGTGAGCATCAACCCTGCCGCAGCGACCCATGAGCCCACCGCGCGCAGCACCAATAGTGCCTTACCCAGCATCTCTCCCCCATCCTACCACCCCATTCCCCCGCTGTCAAGCCCTTTGCTTGCTCACTCTCCCCGCGCTCTGCAACAAAAGCTCTCGCCTTGGTGAGCGGAGGACATGTGAAATAGAAAACCCCTCTCCCCGGGGTTCGGAGAGAGGGGGAAGGGCAGGGGGCACTACTCCTTGCAGATGATCTTCACGAAGGCCTCCTCCTGCAGGCGGGTGGCACCGCAGGCGAACTTGGCGCGTACCTGGAGGGTCTCCTCGAGGTCATCGCGTACGGAGATCTTGACGCGGAAGTCGTCCCAAATGCCGAACTGTGCCTTACTCTTGACCCAGGCGAGGCAGGTTCGCTGGCCGGAGTCGGGGTCGAGGGGAAGGAGCTCGGTACGGATGATGCGGAAGCCGAGGAAGGAGTCAACCCGCCCCTCTGCCAGGGCTCGCACGGTGTTGAAGTCGTAGCTGGTCACCTCCTGACTGCGGAGCAGGGCGGAGATCTGGCTGCCGGAGCAGGCGAGCACGAGCTCGTCACCGTAGGAGCGGCGGTCCTCGCTCCATGCCTCGGACTGCATCAACATGTCGAGCGCGCGGCGCAACTTGGCGATGGTGAGGTTGCTCGTCTCCGCCGTGCCGCTCTCCGTATAGTTGTGGGGTACCACGCGGTCGGCAGCGAAGGGTACGCTCACCGTGCCGTGCTCCCCCGTGTAGCAGGTGCCCAGGAAGGCATCCAGCATCACGCGGTCCATCTGCCGACCGGCGGCTGCGCGAAGACCTTCCACCGTTTTGCTGACGGGCAGGTCGATGTTGGCGAGCTGCTTGGCATCGAACTCATCGAAGCCAACGGCCTTGGAGAAGAGGCGCGGGAAGAGCACGCGGCGGCTCGTCGGGGCCTCACTCAGGCCCGTGGGGCGCATCCGCCCGTTCTTCTCCTCGAACTCGAGCAGGCCGTACTGGTCATACGCCACCATCTTGCCGGAGAGCCCGGTCTCGACCGTCACGTATTTCTCCAATCGGGAGGCCTCCTGCTGCAGGTAGCTCCCCCACTTCTCGCTGTACTTGATCTGATAGTTATCTGAAATGCTTGTAGCCATGATGTTGTTTTCTTGTCAGTTTGTGAATCGGCAACTGCGGTCTGCGATTACCCGGGCGGGGTCTGCCGCTCGGCTTCGGTTCGTCAGGTCCATCGGATTACTGACTCTCTTTTGCCCTTGCCGGTTTCTATTTCATCACACCCATCTCGACTTGTCATCCCCTTGCAGTACCCCCCTGCGGATGATATGTCGCCCCGAATAGGGAGATTTCAGGTAGGAAAAGAGGGCATCTGACGAGATTTCTGCTTGACAGGGTGGGTTCAAAATGGAATAATTCTAATGCTTCAAGCTTCATCCGAGTTCGTCGGAGGGCAGGGGCGAACATCAACACAGGAAAAGCGATATGGACAAGAAAGCATTGTTCAAACTCTCATACGGGTTGTTTGTGCTGACGGCGAAGGACGGCGGCAAGGACAACGGGTGCATCGTGAACACGGTGCAGCAGGTGGCGGACTCTCCGCTGCGCATCAGTGTGGCGGTCAACAAGTCCAACCTCACGCATGACATGATTCTGAAGACCGGGGAGTTCAACGTCTCCGTGCTCTCCGAGAAGTCGCAGTTCAGCACCTTCAGGCACTGGGGCTTCCAGACGGGGCGGAAGGTGGACAAGAGCGTGGGCATTACCTACGAGCGCTCCGAGAACGGGCTGATCTACATTGCGGAAGGGGCTAACGCCTTCCTGTCTGCCAAGGTGCTCAACATGGTGGATTTGGGCTCGCACACCATGTTCATTGCGGAGGTGACGGACGCCGCCGTGCTGGATGAGGCTGCGGATTCTGCCACCTATGCCTTCTATCATCGCCACATCAAGCCCGCGCCGCCCAAGCCCGCCGGGGAGAAGAAGAAGGGGTGGATCTGCACCATTTGCGGCTACATCTACGAGGGTGAGGTGCTGCCGCCGGATTTTGTGTGCCCGATCTGCAAGCACCCCGCCTCTGACTTCAATCCACTGGAGAATGAGGTGAAGCAGGCCGCCGAGGGCGTGAATCGCTATGCGGGTACGCAGACGGAGAAGAACCTGCACGAGGCCTTCGCCGGTGAGTCCCAAGCTCGCAACAAGTACAGCTACTTTGCTGCCGTGGCGCAGAAGCAGGGCTTTGAGCAGATTGCCGACCTCTTCCTGAAAACGGCGGAGAACGAGAAGTCTCACGCCCGCATGTGGTTCGAGGAGCTCGGCGGCATCGGCGATACCGCTGCCAACTTGGGTGCTGCGGCGGATGGTGAGAACTACGAGTGGACCGACATGTACGCCGGCTTTGCCAAGACGGCCGAGGAGGAGGGCTTCCCGGACCTGGCCGCTAAGTTCCGCTTGGTGGCCGAGATCGAGAAACGACACGAACAGCGTTACCGCGACCTGCTGAAGAATGTGGAGACTGCTCAGGTGTTCGCCAAGAGCGAGGTGAAGGTGTGGGAGTGCCGCAACTGCGGACACATTGTGGTGGGTACGGCTGCGCCGGACACCTGCCCTGCCTGCCTCTATCCCAAGGCCTTCTTTGAGCTGCACGCGGATAACTACTGATCCCATTTGCGCTGAAAACGCTTATACCCGCCCTGCCTCCTTTCCTCGGGGGGGCAGGGCACTTAATGTTGCGGTGCCATGAGTTTTTCGAAACGGAAGAAACCGCAGTCATCATCCGGGTCCTCATCCTCTCACTCCGGCATCTCGGGTGCCGGGTGGTATTTGTTGTAGAACTCAACAATACGGAACCCGCATTTGTTCAGGTAGAAGTGGATATTCCGCTCCTCGAAATAGGGCGTGCCCGTTTCCCACACCGGTGTGTCCGGATAACGTTGCTCGATAGCCAGCCAAGCCTCCAGCCCCCACCCGTGCCCACACAGTTGCGGGGAGAGGAAGAAGATCTCCGGCTCATTATGACGAATTTGCCGATTGATGGAGAGAATGACGCCGCCGATGCGTTGCCCCTCTCGCACCAAGTGATATGTCTCCGCACCGGGGGCGCTGTAACTCCGCCGGATGATTGCCGCCGAGGGAATGGGGGAATCAGTCCCGAATTTTTCTCGAACGCCTACGCTGAAGGACTCCTGCACGCGTAGGATGAAGTCGGGCAGTTCTTCTTCCGGGACGGGCACGAAGGGGATGGGGGAGGGGCTCTGCATGCCTGACACGATAGCATAATGCACGGGGCGTCAAGCACTAAAAAAGCAGCCCACCCATGAAGGTGAGCTGCCCGGAGTTACGTTATGAAGAAGAAGGGGGTCAGAAGGCGAGGATAACGGCGCCGGCGAGGACGAAGAAGGAGATGACAATCCAGAGGATGACGATACCCTTGTCGTCGGCGGGGCGACCGGTGCCCTGCAGGTGGGCGTACTTGCCGCGGATGCGGCCTTTCTTCATGAAGCCTTCGTAGTTCTTTTGCAGCAGTGTGGCCTCCACTTGGCGCATCATGTCCAGCAGCACACCCACGAGAATGAGGAGCGAGGTGCCGCCGAAGAATTGCGTGACGATGTAGGGCATGCTACCGAAGACGGTGAGCAGGTTCGGCAGGAAGTAGAGCAGCGTCAGGAAGAGCGAGCCGGAGAAGGTCAGGCGGCTCATCGTCTGGTCCAAGTAAGCAGCCGTGGCGGGGCCGGGACGCACGCCGGGGATGTAACCTCCGTTGCGCTTGAGGTCCTCGGAGATCTGCTGCGGGTGGAACATGGTGGCCACCCAGAAGTAGGAGAAGAAGTAGATCATGATCGAGCAGAAGACATAGTACCAAATGCTGCTCGGGGAGATCATGAGCGAAATGGCGCGGCCCAACCAGCTATCGCCGGAGACCATGTACTGCAGGAGCATGCCCGGCAGAGCCAAGATGGCCGTGGCAAAGATGACGGGCATCACGCCGGAGTAGTTGAGCTTGAGGGGCAGGTACTGCGTGCCGCCCTGGGCGATCTTGTTGTGGCCCACCACGCGCTTGGCGTACTGCACCGGTACACGGCGTTGCGCCTGGCAGAGGATGACCACGAAGGCTACCACCAGCACCATGAAGACCAGCAGGGCTACCATGACAAGGGCTCCGAGCGGGTTCACCTCCGTACCGCGCATCACGCAGGTCTTCCATGCAATGGCCAAGGCACCCGGCAGGGCGTGGATGATGTTCACGGAAATGATGAGTGAGATGCCGTTGCCCACACCGCGTTCCGTAATCTGATCACCGATCCACATCAGGAACATGGTGCCGGTGACGATGATGAAGATGGTGGTGATGTTGAACATGGCACCCGGGGTCATCACGATGTCCGGGCAACCCTGCATACCCGGCAGGTTGGACGGGTTCATGAGCAGGCTGGTGAGCATGTAGCCCTGAATAACGGCAATGATGATGGCCAGAATACGCGTGTACTTGGTCATCTTCTGGCGCCCGCCTTCCTCTCGCATCATCTTCTGCAGGCTGGGAACCACGGCCCCCAGCAGCTGGGTCATAATGGATGCGGAGATGTAGGGCATGATACCCAAGGCGAAGATACCGCACTGTTGCAGACCGCCACCGGAGAAAATCGTGAGAATGGCACCGAATGCTCCCAACGGGTCGCCGTTCGATTTGGCACTCGTCTCCATGAAATGAGTGAGGGCCGGCACATCCACCCCAGGCAGAGGAATGTGAACACCCAAGCGCACGATTACGATCATGGCCAAGGTGAAGAGGATGCGGCTCCTGAGCTCCGGAACCTTCATGCTGTTGGCAAATGCGGATATCATCTTTCTTCCGTGAATGGTTTGATGTTGCGAAAACGTGTGTGCAGCGCGGCTCTTCGGCTTGCGCCCGGGCGGCCTGTGCCCGTTCGGGGTGGAGGCCCCGCACAGATGCCGGACAGCGCTGCGCTGCCCGGCTCTGTGTTGAATGGTCGGTTACCCCGCCGGGGGAGTAACGCTCGCAGGTACTTAGTCCTGCGCCGCAGAAAGCAGCGTCAGCGTGCCGCCGGCAGCCGCAATCTTCTCCGCAGCAGCCTTGCTGGCAAAGTCAACGCTGACGTTGAGAGCCTTGGACAGGTTGCCATTGGCCAAGAGCTTGACGGCATCGCAGGTGCCCTTGATGAGGCCCGCAGCGCGCAGTTCATTCTCCGTCACCACGGCACCGGCCTCAAAGAAGGCCTCGAGCTGGCAGAGGTTGATGATCTGAATGCAGGAGCGGAAGCGGGCGTTGTTGAAGCCCTTCTTGGGCAGACGACGATGCAGGGGCATCTGGCCACCCTCGAAGCCCGGACGAATGCTGCCGCCGGAGCGGGCCTTCTGACCCTTGTTGCCCTTGCCGCAGGTCTTGCCCAGACCGGAGCTCTCACCGCAGCCAAGACGCTTCTTGCGATGCTTGGCACCCGGATTCGGCTGAAGTGTGTGAAGTGTCAACATGATATTCTATCAGTGTTTGGGGTTCCTTACAGAGTGGTCTCCTTCTTCTTCTTGCCGCGCGCAGACAGAATCTCGTCCGCCGTGCGCATGGAAAGCAGGGCCTTCAGCGTGGCCTTAGCCACATTGGCACCGTTCGAGGAGCCCAGGGATTTGGCAATGACGTTGTTCACGCCGGCAGCCTCCAGGACCGCGCGCACCTTCGCGCTGGCCACCAGACCCGTACCGGACGCAGCAGGCTTCAGGACGATCTTGGCGCCGCCGAACTCCGTGTAGATCTCGTGCGGAATCGTCTCGTTGACCACCGTCACCGTCTTCATCGAGCGCTTAGCTGCCTCAGAGGCCTTGCGGATGGCGTCTGCCACCTCGTTCGCCTTGCCCATGCCGAGGCCGACCTTGCCCTTCTGGTCGCCGACCACGATGAGGACGGAGAAGGAGAAGCGGCGGCCACCCTTCACCACCTTGGCGCAGCGGTTGACCATCACGGTCTTCTCCATCAGCTGCGGACCTTCCTCCGCAGGTGTCTCGGCGCCGCGACGATTGTCGCGACGGGGACCGCGCCCCGGGCGATTGCTGTCCCGGCGCGGACCGCGTCCACCGCGGCGCATCGGGGCTGCCGGTGCGGCGTTCTCTGTTGCAGCAGCAGGTGCCTGTGTTTCTTCTGTGTTCATTCTTTACGTCTTTCTTTTAGAATTTCAAACCGGCCTCGCGCGCAGCGTCAGCCAGCGCCTTCACCTTCCCGTGGTACAGGAAACCGCCGCGGTCGAAGACCACCTCGGTGATGCCCGCTGCCAAGGCGCGCTCGGCAATCAGGGCCCCAACCTTCGCGGCTGTCTCGGCGTTCGCTTTCTTCAGCTCCAGATTGTGCGTGCTCGCGCTGCACAGCGTGATGCCCTTCGTGTCATCGATTACCTGGGTATACACGTGCTGGTTGGAGAAGTTCACAGCCAGACGCGGACGCTCCGGAGTGCCCGCCAGCTTCTTGCGGATGCGCGCATGGACGCGGCTGCGGATGGCTTTGCGATTGATCGTGCTCATGTATGTAAAACGATTTGCTTGTTTGTTAATGCTTACTTACCAACGCTCTTGCCCTCCTTGCGGCGGATGTGCTCGCCCACATAGTGGACACCCTTGCCCTTATAGGGCTCCGGCGGGTAGTACCCGCGCACCTCGGCGGCAAACTGTCCGACAACCTGCTTGTCTGCGCCCTCTACCTTCACCTTCGTGTTGTCTGTAACGGTGACGGTGATCCCCGCAGGAATCGGGTGCAGAATGGGGTGGGACTTGCCCAGCGACAGATCCAGAGCCTTGCCCTTGACGGCGGCCTTGAAGCCCACGCCGACGATCTCCAGCTCCTTCACGAAGCCCTTGGAGACACCCTCTACCATGTTGGAGAGGAGGGAACGGTTCGTGCCGTGCAGTGCGCGGAGACGACGATCGTTCTCCGAAGCGCGGCAAACATTCAGCGAGCTGCCCTCCACTGCAGCGGAGATACCCTCCGGCAGAGTCCAGCAGAGTTCGCCCTTGCTGCCCTTCACGGTGACCTTCGCACCATCGATGGTGACGGTGACACCGGCGGGAATGGTGATGGCTTTCTTACCTACTCGTGACATTGTGTTGCAGTGTGGTTAGGGGTTACCAGACGAGAGCGAGGAGCTCGCCACCCACCTGCTTCTTGCGGGCCTGTGCGCCCGTCATGATGCCGGAGGAAGTGGACACGATGGAGATACCCAGGCCGTTCATCACGGTCGGAATATCGGCGGAATGAACGTACTGACGGCGGCCCGGCTTGGAGCAGCGCTTGACATTCGTGATGATGGACTTGCCTTGCTTGGTGAACTTAACCTTCACCTTGATGACCTTGTCCTTACCCTCACCGGAGAACTCGTAGGACCAGATGTAGCCCTCCTCTGCAAGGATGCGGGCGATCTCGGCCTTGATGCCGGAGTAGGGGGCCGTGAAGCTCTCGTTGCGGGCAATGCCGGCGTTCTTCACGCGAGTCAGGAAATCAGCAATAGGATCACTTAATACTGCCATGGTCGTAAATGGGTTAGGCGTTTGCGTCTGTCTTCTTGTTCGGCTTGCGGAAGGGAATGCCCAGCTCGGCAAGCAGGTCGCGTCCTTCTTCATCGGTCGGGGCAGACGTCACGAAGATGATGTCAAAACCGATTGTGCGCTTGATCTGGTCAAGCTCCACCTCCGGGAAGATGGACTGATCGGAGATGCCGATGGCGTAGTTGCCGCGCCCGTCAAAGGACTTGGTGGGCAGACCGCGGAAGTCGCGGATGTTCGGGGCCGTGATGTTGATGAAACGGTCCAGGAACTCCCACATGCGGTCGGAACGCAGGGTGACGCGGGCACCGAGGACTTCGCCCTCGCGGAGTTTGAAGTTAGCCACGCTCTTGCGGGCGTAGGTGACGGACGGCTTTTGGCCGGTGATCTTGGCGATTTCGGCAACGGCTTCCTCGACCGCCTGCTTGCGGTCAGCCTGCTTGCCCATGCATGTGGTCACCACAATCTTCTCCAAACGGGGAATCTGGTGAACATTGGCATAGTTGTGCTTCGCCCGGAGGGCCGGAACGACCTTCTCCTTGTAGTGTGTAAGCAATGTAGGTGTGCTCATGGTTTTAGCGGGTCAGCTCTTGTTGATGTTTTTGTTGTTTACGGCTTAAGCGCGGAGATGAAGCCTTGCGGCATCAGCTCACTTTCTTCACATTCGAGATGTGGATGGCGCCGTCGATCTCCTTGATGCCGCCCTCCGGATCGCTCTCGGTGGGCTTTACGGCCTTCTTGAGGATGCGGGCACCCTCAACAATGACCGTTTGCTTGGCAGCATTGACGGAAACGACAACACCACGCTTGCCCTTGTTCTTGCCGGCGATCACTTCGACGTTATCGCCTTTCTTCACGTGGGTCTTCATCGTGTGTGTGTTTATAGTTAATGTTCCGGGCCGCGATGCACCTGCAGCGCGGGGCCCCTACTATACCCTCCTGCCGACCATACGTCAAGCCAAATTTCTCAAAAAACGCAAAAAAGACTCAATCGCGGTGCAAAAAGATGCGTTTTCGAGTCCGGATGAAGCGCGCGGCGTAGAGAATGGCCGCAATGGTGAGGGCTACGATGAAGCTGATCCAGGCTCCGGCCGGGCCCGCTTGCGGGATGATCCAATCCGTTCGAATGAGAATACAGGCGAGGGGGAAGCCGATGAGCCAATAGGTGATCATGCAGATCCAGGTGATGGGCGCAGTGTCTCGGCAGCCGCGCAGCAGGCAGGAGAAGAGGCTCTGCACGGAGTCGGACAGCTGGTAGATGACACAGTAGGCGATGAGTGAGGCCGCCAGACTCGCGACGGCGGTGTCATCGGTGTAGCAGGCTGCAATGCCGTGTCGGCAGGTGTAGCAGAGAACCATGTTGCATGCCACGAGAACCAGGGAAAGGACGCCGGCAGTGAAAACCAGGGTGTCGAAGGCGCGCAAATCCCGTTTGCCGACGTAGTACGCCGCGCGGATGGAGGCGGCAATGCCGATGCTGAGGGGCAGCATGAAGACCAGACCGGAGAGGTTGATGGCGACTTGCTGTGCACCCACGGCCACTGTGCCCAGCGGGGCAATCACGAGCATGAGGAGGCGGAAGAAAGCTATCTCGAAAAAGACGGCCAAGCCCAGCGGCAGTCCCGTGCGCAGTAGGTTGAGGCAGAGTTGCATGTTCGGTTTGCGCCGCGCCAGCATGCAGTTCAGGTTGTGCCGCTGTACAGGGGAAAGCCGCATGATGACCAACAGGCACATGGGCATGAACCACATCACGATCGTGGTGGCCAGTCCGCAGCCCGCACCGCCTAGGGCAGGTATCGGACCCCAGCCGAACACGAAGGCATAGTTGGCCGGTATGTTGACCAGCAGCCCCAGCAGGGAGACGAGCATGCCCGGGCGAGTTTGCCCGTAACCTTCGAAGGTGGAGAGTAGCAGTCGCAGTAGGAGGTGCGCCGGTACGCAGGGGAGTAGGTAGAGGAGGTAGCGTTCCGCTACGCGAATCATGGCTTCATCGTTGGAGACCAAGGGGAACACCCACGCGCAGGCAGCTATGCAGAGTAGCTCCGGGATGATGAGAAGCCCCGCCGCCCATTTGGCACTGTTGAGCAGTAGCCCGCATTTGTCGCTCTCTCCCGCACCGCAGTACTTGGCGATGGTGGGGGAGAGAATGGAGATGATGGTGCCGAACAGAACCGAGATGGAGGAGATCAGTGAGCCCGCAAGCCCCACCCCCGCCAGATCCGTTGCCCCTGCCTTGCCCGCTACCACGGTGTCGATCACGCCCATGCCCAGCTGCATCACGTTGGCTGCAAATAGTGGCAACATAATGAGGAGGATTCGCTTGGCTTCCGCCGTGCTCCACCGCTTCCCGCTCTCTGTTCGCTCACTCTCCATGGTCTCGTAAAAAAAAGCCTGCTCCTCGCGGAGCAGGTTCGGTGACATCTGGAACGGGAATCGAACCCGTGTTGCAGGAATGAAAATCCTGAGTCCTAACCCCTAGACGATCCAGACATTCGGTTTCGCACTCTCGTGCGGAGATAATCTAGCCTATTCCCAGCCCTTTGTCAAGCCTGAATTTGCAATTTCTTGAAAAATCTTGCCGTTTCACTCATCTCTTTCTCGCATGAATACACCCCTGCCCCCTCTGCATTTCGTATGCCGAGGGGATGGAAAACGTTGATACTCAATGACTTAGCCTGTTTTTTAAGGACAAAACAAATGCACCTCGCCTAGAGTTGAAGAAATATATTGCCTTGGCATATTATTGCTCCGGCAATAAATGATTGTCGTCAGCAGCATACGCCACCTTCGGATGTTGGAATAGTTTGGCCACCGTTGTCGGATCCTTGCTTCTCTTTTCCATATGCGCAACAACCTGCTCCTTCAGTTTGCTGCTGCCCCGTGCGGGAGCTCCCTTGTTGAGGTCTGTCTTCAGGTCATTGTTCAGATTACTCATCCGGATTCAACTCCGGTGAGTACGAGGGGAGGTAGTGCAACTCTAACTTGCTCGCATGTGCCTTCAGCCACGGTTGGAGGCAGTTGGCATGATGCACTTTCAGGTTATCAACAACGAAGTAAACCTTACGCCCTCTGCTTTCACGTATAAGACACTCCATGAAGCTGATAAATATGTCGACATTCATGGCCTTGTCATAAATCATATAGTGGATTTTGCCTTGATTATTGATAGCTGCAACCATGTTCAGTTTGATGCCTCGATTGGCTACTATACGAGCCTCCGGTGTTACGCCTCGGGGCGAATATCCCCTGGGTCTGTTGGCGTATGCCTGTACTCCGGTCACATCTCCCCAATAGATTATCCCTTCATTTTTCTTGGCTTCCGCCTTGATTGCCGGATACGTTGTTTCTAACCACTCTTTCGTCGCCTTAGGATTCTGTTCATAGGCCTTTCGAATGGGATGCTGAGGCGTCCGGCCCCATCTTTTCAGGTAAAAGCGTACAGTTCTATCCGGCATATCTATACCGAATCTCTTCAGGATGTGGAGTTTAACTGCCTGTGCACTCCACAGTGCGAATTCGTACTGATACTGATCCGGTGTTTTACCGATAATTTCAGCCTGCAACTTTTCTTCCTGATCCGGTGTCAGCGTCCGACATGCTCCCATGCGGCGGCCTCTTTGCCCCTCCTGTATTGCTTTTTCCGGTTCGTTCGTCTTGGCTTCCTTCCACATCCGCTTCCACACCTGAACCGTTGATTCTGCGATGTGGTAGGTGGCGGAGGCGACTTTGACTGACATACCACCCATCAGAGAGGTGACGACTGCAAGGCGGAGTGCTTTTTTCTCTGCCTTCTTCATGTGCTTGAGGTCTATCTGCCCTTCCATGGGGATATTATA
>JALFWB010000031.1 GCA_022787425.1 Akkermansia sp. | reverse complement strand
CTGTGGTGCTTTGGGTGTTTTTGTTCACACACCGATTATGAGTTGTAGTCGGCCAATCTCAAAGCACCATTTCTGTCATCCGCCAAATTTTTCCTGCATCCCGGCTACTCCACCCATTTGCCCCTTATGGGACGGCAATGAAATACAAAGTCTCTGACTGGTGCCTTTTCTGGTTTTTTTGCTATATTTCTCCATTGATTACGAGTCAAAAGAAATGTTGGATCAGGAACACAAGGACAGTGAATAGAGGCCATTTTCGAAATAAAGTCACACCCATCTTCCTCACGGCAAGATATATAATCAAATTCAGAGATCGCCGTGGACAACATTGAAACTGCTCTATCTGACAACGACTTAATATTTCCTAGGCTGGGCGCATACGCAATTTTGCAATCTACGTATGAGGAACATCCTAAAAGAAAATAGGGTTGAATAGACCAGTCTGCCCATATTTGATCTGAACCTGCAACCAGAACATTAAACCCTTTCCCCGATACGTCAAGGAACTTATCCTCGGTAAGACTAACTTCCTCAAGATCAAGATACTTATCGATAAACTCCTGTGTATGACTGACCCCCGACTTCATTCGCTGGCGGAAGGCATAGTAGATATGTGCCAGACCCTTTAGCGGCGCCAGACTTCCCTTGGCTTTATACTTGTATACATCAGCATACAATGGCCTGTGTAGTCGCTCCTTCCTTCTAAAATCGAGCACTTTTACAAGTGCGCCTGGCTGAAGTTCCTTCAGTGCTTCCTGCAGAGCGAAACACTGTAAAATTGCCCCCATATTGTTCGCCGAATAGTGGGTTACGATTCCAATCTTCATTCTATGCATAGTAAAATAAAACAAACTCTCGCCTAGGTAAGTGTACAGCATTTCCAATGCATAGGTCATGTGAGCCGTTGATACTCAACGACTTACGCCGAGACCACTCACTTTCATCTCTCCCTCTTCCTGCAGACCTCCATAAGAAAATGTTGTAAAAATAGGCTAAATCTGTATTTTGTTCTTGCTACAGCATTGGAAATGCTGTAGGGATATCCAGCAAATGTCCCACACACTTCCCCCTACACACTAGGATGCGTGAGGAGCACGGCATTCGTGTTTCGGACGTATATTCATTACATATTGTAGGAAGCTATTCGGAGGCTCTTGACATCGAGCGTAAATTCATGTACAATTATCTGTAGGTTCGCACTAGTACTTCTTCAACTCTGAAACAACAGAACTACATATAGCTTATGTATTTCTCAGAAGGCAAAATAGATTCAAATCCGTCATCGTTTCGTCCCAGAGTTGTGGCATTGATCCCATGCTACAACACAAGACGCTACATCCGTGAAGCCGTCCTAGGCTTGCTGAGTCAAACGCGAAAACTGGATTTAATTGTTGTTCTTGATGACTGCTCCACGGATCATTTTGAGGAAACTATCTCTGATCTCGTAGATCAGAACGACAATCTTGTCATACACCACAATAAAAAGAATTTGGGTCGATCAGGATGTCGAAATGAGGGTTTTTCTTGTTATCCGGCAGACTATTATATTCTTAATGATGCGGATGATGTCTCTCTCCCAGAAAGGGTTGAGAAGACTCTAGCCTTCATGCAGGCGCATCCTCGCTGTGGTGCGTGCGGAGGCTTTGTGCAGTACATAAACTCCAAAAGTCGAGTATTTGGAGTCGGGACTCAGATGTATTCCTTCACAGAAGCGGATGCGCAAAGATATAGGGAAAGTTTAGAACCTATGGGGCTGTTCTGCTCTACAGTCTGTATACGTGGAGAAGTTATTCATCGAGACGGATTGCTATTCGATACTTCTTTGCCTGCAAGTGAGGATATTGAATTGTGGAACCTCATTCTTGAAAAGGGGTGGGATGTGATGTCGATGCGAGAGTTTCTATCTCAATACAGGCTCCACGATGGCTCTATCTGCACCTCACGATTCGTGTATTGTAAACATCACCACATGTATGTCAGCGATCGCTTAGTCAGGAGAAGAACCGGACAAACTCCCATCAGCTTTGAGACTTTCTGCCGGAATATACGCGCTAAAGGCTGGTGGAATTGGCTTAAATTCGAGTATCCTATTTACGCTGAGTACTTTTACAGAACCGGAGGCTTCAAATTAATGGAGAAGCATTACATCAAGGGTGGGTTCATGATGCTCCTATCCCTGATCATGCAGCCCGGACGCCTCAAGAGATTGTTCCGCCAGCGCTTCGGGAAGCGTTCCTAGATGAGGCATTCCACAGAGGAGTGGGATGAGTAATCGAGTGATGTCTCCGAATTTCCTCATCTGCATCATAGATGAGATATTCACGCGGTGCCGTGCAAAAGAAATCAACGGCAATTCGGCTAAGATTAACCCACCGATAGATAAGTCCATTTAATATGACTAGGGCACGAGGGACCTCGCTCTCCCACCGAGCCCGCTCTTCAATTGCAGAAGCTATCCAAGCCAAATTCTCTCCTGTACAAACGAAGGCAGAAGTCACTACATCAGGAATCGTTGAGAAAGAAACCTTCTCTTCTGCCAGTTGGTGAAAGAATACAAGATCCCCGATATTCCTCCAACTCGTATCAAATCTCGGCTGTTTTTGTCTGAAAAAAGAGGCTCGATAAAATGAAGAATTCGTAATGCATGCGCAATTCAACCAAGATAGGCAGGCTCTAGGCATAACAGGGCGTCGGTGACACACATAATTGTTCTGCCTATCAACAACGATGTAGGTTCCCAGAAGAATATCCGACTTCCTTCGCAGCTCAAACATCTGCGCTACCTGCTGTAGGGCACCCGGGAGATATTGTTCATCACTGTTCAGATGGGCGGTTACGTCAGCGTCTTCTGGCAGTAAATCCCATGCCCGATTGATGGCATCATACATTCCTCCATCTCGCTCACTGGAAAATGAAAATCTATAACCCGGTACATCTCTCACTTTTGAGCTCCACGACTCCAGCCATTGTACCGTTCCGTCCTCTGAGCCACCATCTTGGACATGGTGGTGAATCTCAATCCACTCGTTCGCCTGATCTGCAACGGAACGAACACAGCGTGGAAGCCATGTGAGACTGCGAAAGGAAGGTGTTACGATATAGAACTTCATCAGATATAATCAACACTGAACCGGCATTCTCTCCAAGACGGGAGTGAGTCCCGCATACCAACTCAACCAATGATCCGCATAGTTGAGAGACATCTCAACACACTGCTGCATATCTAAGTAGCGGTAGCAACCAAGACGGCCGATAAAAGATAAATTTTCTCGGACATTTGCCATGAGAATATATTTATCCAGAACAAGCATATCAGCGCGCAGGCATTTGGGATAGATCTTCGGTGTAGAACGTGTGCTCTCAGAACTGAACTCCTGCATAACAATGCTCTTTTCGTGAGTTTCCCATGGCGAAAAATAATTATGTTCATGAGAACGGGTATAAGGGACCGAGAGATCACTGTAATTGATGCAACCACATCCTTGTTGCTCAAATCTTCCCCTGATTAGTTTAAAATTGACCGTTCTGTATCCAAGTTCACCTTGAGAATAATTAAAATATTCATCGATAGGACCGGAATAGAACACATGGATGAATTCATCTTCCATATTTACGTCATGCTCCGTAGACAGCTTGACCTCAATCAGAGGATGCTGAAACATATTACCAATCCAACGAGTATATCCACTCATTGGGAAACCCTGATAGCGAGAGAAATAATAATTATCATCATAATTAAATCTCACCGGAATACGTTTCAAGATATCAGGAGGTAAATCAGAAGGGGGAACACCCCATTGTTTGATTGTATAACCCTTAAAGAAAACCTCATAGATGTCTCGTCCAACCAGTGAGAGAAGTTTTTCCTCAGCATTTGAGGGGTGAGAAATGGAAGCATCTCTCTTGGAATCTATAAACTTTCTAGCCTCTTCGGGATTCAGATTAACACCGAAAAGCTGGTTAATCGTATGAAGGTTAATCGGAAATGAGAAAACACCTTTGGAATTGCTTGCTTTCACTCTGTTAGTCCACGGATAAAAGCGATCAAAGCGCTGTACAAAATTCCATACCGCTTCATTACTCGTATTAAAGATATGAGGTCCAAAAACATGCATATCTACCCCCGTCTCATCGTCACGCCTCGAATGGCATAACCCGCCCAGAAAATCATTTCTATCGATCACTAAGGATGCTACATTGTTTTCCGCAAGTTTTCTAGCAAGTACCGCACCGGATAAACCTGCGCCAACTATCAAGACTCGTTTCATGTAACTATCTACTTTTCTGCATTAACGCCAAAGAATAAAATTGTTCCAGCTGGGAAATCCGTACTTTCCATGTCATGTTCTCCCTTAACCACCGAACACGATTTTCATGCCATGATGCAGAAGGAATAGGCCAAATGAGTATTTTCTCCAAGGCCGTGGATATACGATTAATAATATCTCCCCCTTGAAGAGAAATTTTTGTCGCAAAATCATCCGGAAGCCAATGCTGTCCGGAAATATCCAGACATACAGAAGGTAATCCCAAGGCAACAGCTTCTAACAAAGCCATACACCCGGCATCTCTAAAACCTACTGATATAAATGCAGTGGCTCTACTCATTAGATCCAGCACCTCGGATCGCTTCAAAAAAGGATACATATGCAGAGCCTCCAATGGGAGACCACAGGAGATGGCATATCGAATAAATATCTGTCTATCGGAATCCTTGACAGCAAATATCTTCACCGGAACACGCTTCCCATCTGCCCAGATTCGTGCGAGAGCTCTTACCATTATACGAGCCCCCTTCTCGGGTCTCGCCCCCCCATCAAATACAAAATACGGATTATCGGTATCTCGTTGCAAACCCTCCTGTATCTCCTCGTCATGTATAGCTATAATTGGCAACAATGATACACTCGATACGCCGGCATACCTTCGTAATCGATATTCAGTTTGCGGAGTGGATGCCAATACCACCCCACCACATCGATTCCGTTTCAGGCGTCTTCCCAATTTCACGGCGTCCACAGGAATGTATCTCAGTGTTTCCTTAACTCGCATTCTAAACGGTAGCTCTGGGAAGAAGCGTATGGCTACAGTTTCTGCCCCTCCCACAGGTCCTATAACATAGGGCAAATCAGTGTAAAATACATCTCTTATCCCCCTGTACTGATTAAAAGTAACATGATGCACCAAATCAAAACAGTCCTCCCGGCAGATTTCTTGGATACGAAGACCGATTCTTCTCTGCCACTGGTGATATGACGTTGAAGAGTTAAAAGAACTTACGCCACAATCTACCTCAATCAGTGCAATCGGCAACCCCACCTTCTCCAAGGCCGATACATTCAGCTCATGAAATTCCGGAGTTGTCAATACGGTCACTTTGTGCCCTCGCTCAGCGAGGCCTTTAGCGACATTCCACCCCACACCGGCCTCGCTCCCTCGCCAGGCGCCGAAACTGTATGCGGAAAGTAGGATGTTCACATGCACACTATACAGGATAGGTCAGGGAATGTCAACGGCTATTTTGAGTCCGGGCTTGACGATCGGGGGGAAAGGTGGTATAAGTTGGGGCATGGAATGGTTCGGAGAACCCATTGTGTTGGGTGGGATGCTGTCGTTGTTCGCCGGGTTGTGCACGGCTGTGGGGGCGGCGGTGGCACTGTTTTTGAAGCGGACGGATACGCGGGTGCTGAGTTTTGCGCTGGGGGCGAGTGCGGGGGTGATGGTATATATCTCGTTTATGGAGTTGATGCCGTGTGCGGCGGAATTGATGAAGGGGGAGGCATGGGCGAAGTGGGTGAGCGTGGCGGCGTTTTTCGGGGGGATGGGGCTTGCGTGTTTGATTGACCGGATGATTCCCGAGGATGAGAACCCGCATGAGATCCACGAGGCGCGGGAGCTGGATGGGGTGCGCAGCACGGGGCAGTTTGCAGGCAATGCAGGAGTGAAGCGGTCGGCGATGCTGTTCATGCTGGCCATCACGCTGCACAACTTCCCGGAGGGCATTGCAACGGTGGCGGCGGCCTTCGAGAACACCGAGATTGCCGTATCCGTGGCCCTTGCGGTGGCGATTCACAATATACCGGAGGGCATTGCCGTGGCGGTGCCGCTGCTGTACGGCACGGGTCAGCGCGGGCGCGCCTTCCGCCTAGCGGCGCTTTCGGGGCTGGCGGAGCCGCTGGGTGCCATCATCGGCATGTTAGTGCTGCTGCCCTTCCTCACCCCCACGGTGCTGGCTGTTCTCTTCACCATCGTAGCCGGTATCATGGTGTATATTTCCTTTGATGAACTGCTCCCCATGGCCGAGCGCTGGGGACACCACCATCTCTCCATTTACGGCGTCACCGCCGGCATGGCACTCATGGCTATTGTCTTGTAATATGAACGACGACCGACAACGTCAGCATCTGTTGCAAGCCCTGGAGGCTTACACCCGGGTGCACCCGGAGCGCAGCGACACCGCGCTGCGCATTGCCTCCTTCGTCCGTAGCACCCCCGATTGCTTCCGCCGCAACCACCCCGCCGGGCACATTACCGGCTCCGCTTGGCTGCTCAACCCCGACCGCAGCGCGGCCCTGCTCACCCTGCACCACAAACTCCGCCTCTGGCTGCAACCCGGCGGCCACGTCGAACCCGGCGAATCCCCCCTCGATGCCGCCCTGCGCGAGGCCGCCGAGGAAAGCGGTATCCCCGGCGTGAGCCCCCTGCTGCCCGGCATCATCGACGTCGACATCCACTCCATCCCCGCCCGCCCCGCGCTCGGCGAGCCCGCCCACCTGCACTACGACATCCGCTACCTCCTCATTGCACCCCACATGCACTTTGCCCTCTCTGCAGAGTCCGATGCCCTGGCCTGGCGCACCATCGAGGAGCTGGAGCGCGACCGCAGCCTTTTTGATGACTCCGTCCTGCGCCTCATCCGGCTCTGGAAAATGTGGCTGAGCGGTGCAAAGATAAGCGCGTGACGCAAAAGCAGCTTGACGAACCCACCCCATTGCTCCATTATAGAAGCGTGAACACCTCCTTTTTTCTACGCGCGGCGGTCCTCCTCCCGATCGCTTGCTCCCTCAGCTCCTGCGAGGACCCGGATGCCTTACAGCGCGTTCTGCAGAAGAATGCCGAACTTCGCGATGAGATTCGCACCCAGCAAGATAAAATCAATGAGTATAACGCCGTCATTCGAGATGCCGAGCAGGAGGCAGCCGACTTAGACGAACGCCGCCGCATACTGGAGCAGGAAATAGACGCGGCGGAGAAACAGCTTACAGCCCTTTACGCAGAAGACAACAAGCTACTGGATGAGGTCAAGGACACCCATGTCCGCGTCTTAGAGCTGGAGAGCCGATCAGAGGCCCTGCAAGATCATTTCAAAGCCCTGCAAGAAGCAGTCCAACCCTCCCAAGCACAATGAGCAACACTCCTGACACTCCCGCCCCTGAGGTCGAGCAGCCCCAGCCCGTGGAAATGACTCCTCCCACCGAGGCCCCCGCGTCTGCCCCGCAGCAGGAAGTTACTCCGCAACGCCGCCGTTCCTCCTTCCTCGGCCTCGCCATCGATGCCATCTTGGTCATTCTGACCATCGGCATCTTGGGGTTCTGCGCCTATTACCTCAAGCAACAGGCGGACCTCTACCATGTGCCTACCCCGCTGGAGCAAGCACTGGAAGAACAGACCACCCTGCGTGCTCGCGCCACCGAACTTGCGAAGGTCAAGGCTCCCCTTGTCTCCCGGGGGCGTCTTGCCGCCGACATCAAGTCCCTGGTGGAGCGGAAGGAGACGCTCGAGCAGGAAATCCGTGACCTACGCGCCGCCATCGAGCAGCACAAGGACAAGCTGGAGAACGAGCGGGCAGCCGTCCTCGCTGCCCAACACGACATCCGCAGTGCAGACAAGGAGGCACGTTCCGTTGCCAAAAATCTCCTGCCCGGCCTCGTCATCGCCAAACTCACCACCCGCAGCGGCAAGGGGTACCCCTACGCCAAGATTATCCGCATTCGCGATGGTAAGGTTGTGATCTCCTACCCCGGCGGCAACGCCGGCATCTTACTCAACGATGTAGACATGAACTCCCTCCCGGACATCGCTCGCTATGCCTTCAACCGCCTCGATCTTGTCGATATGAGTGACTTCGTGAAGGGCAAGGTGCCGCCGGAAGCCCTTAAAAAGTCAAAGGCCAAATCAGCCTCCCGCACCACGCAACCCAAGAAGACGGGTATCACTATCGAATACGCTCCGACCAACGGTACCCCCACCCTCGACACCGACAGCGGCAAAACCTCCACCACCACGGACCCCTCCGCCGGGGTTGAAGAGGCCGTGCCCGCCGACGGTGCTCCTTGGGAGGCCCCCATCGATGCCCTCCCGCTGTGATTTGCCGCAAATAAAGCTTGCATGCTTCTTAAAATCATTCTATAATACGCCCACTTACACATACACCCCATCACGACGATGAACAGACTGAAAGGAACAAAGACGGAGGCCAATTTGGCCACAGCTTTTGCCGGCGAGTCGCAGGCCCACACCAAGTACCTGTACTACGCCTCCAAGGCCAAGAAGGACGGCTATGTGCAGATCGCAAACCTCTTTGAGGAGACCGCTCACAACGAGCGCGAGCACGCCAAGATTTGGTTCAAGCTGCTGCACGGCGGCATTCCCGCCACCACGGAGAACCTCAAGGACGCCGCCGGCGGCGAGAACTACGAGTGGACCGACATGTACGCCGGTTTCGCCAAGGAGGCTCGCGAGGAGGGCTTCGAGGACATCGCGGCCCTGTTCGAGGGCGTGGCTGCGGTGGAGAAGCACCACGAGGAGCGCTACCGCAAGCTGCTCGCCAACATCGAGGGCGGCTTGGTCTTCTCCCGCGATGGTGAGCAGATCTGGCAGTGCGCCAACTGCGGCCACATCTGCGTCGGCAAGCAAGCCCCGGAGGTCTGCCCCGTGTGCGACCACCCGCAGGCTCACTTCCGCATCTTGGCCCAGAACTACTGATCCGGCGCTTCCCGCAACAAATGACCGCACCCCAAGGCCTCACGGCTGCGGGGTGCTTTTGTGTCCGCACAACGGGCAGGCTGTGCGACTCCCTTCTCCGGCTTCCGCGAAGCATATCTTTTCCTACCGAAACTACCCACCGACATCCCCGAATCCCGGCAGACCACCGCCCCCGGTATTCCCTCTGCATTAAGAATGCTGTAGCAAGAAAAAATGAAGATTTACCTTATTTTTCATCACTGTTTTGCCTGATGTATTTCAGGCCGCGCGGAGGTTGAAAATGCTCGAAATTACCGCAACTCGTTGAGTATCAACAAGTTGCATGCCCTATGCATTCTTAATGCAGTAGAATAGCTTCGGCGATGGGGAACAGGACTGCATCGCCACGACAAACCAATTCACACACATGATGAAACACACATTATTCAACATGGCAGTGGGCTGCTTGGCAGCCCTGTCCCTTGCGGCTTGCGGCGGCGGAGGAGGTGGCGGCGACTCGTCCTCCGCTTCAGCCGGGTCCTCGCTACTCAGCCCCGGCTACAACAAAGTTAACCTAGGCGGCCAGATGAACGACGGAAAGATCTACAGCATCGACCTGATCCGCGGCGGTGAATGCCGCCTCAGCTTCTGGGATGCCGCCTCAGCCGACGCTGTTAGTGCTATCGAGGGCTATGTGGGCTGCTGGACTGAGCGTCAGTCGGCAGACGGCAGCTTCGAGATTCAGATCACCGGCCTGACACCGGCACCGGAAACGACCACGAATGCCGGCTGCGTGATCACATGCAACAACCCGATGATCCTGCGCATCCCCGCCGACGAGATGGCCCGCTACCGCAACGGCGAGGTGGTTGCCGGCTGCTCCTTTGACGCCTCCCCGCTCACCCACGAAGCCACGACTGGTTGCCACATCACCACGGAAGGGCAGCACAGCGCCTCCCCGACCCTCCTCGCCATCTGCCAGTCCCGATGGGCTGGAGGGCTGGAATAATCCCTACCCCTCCGGGCCTGTCGCCTCCTCTCCGGCAGGCCCGGAGACCGATATAACCGCCCCGATGTGAGAGCTGTGGAGAATGGCCACCTGGGGCCGTGATGAAGCAGAAACTCAACCCTGAGGAACAACGCCGGTCAATGGCTGTAAGGGGCGGCTAAGCCATACTGATTTGCCCGGCAAGGGACACAGGCACTACGCGCTGCGGCGGGTCGGGAAGAGCAGTCCCACCGAGAAAGTGGCCAGGGTTCCGATGGTGACGCGCCAGGGGAAGGCGATCGGCAGCCAATCGAAGCACTGGTTTCCCACCTCCAGCAGGGCCACCACAGCAAAGCCCGTGAGCATGGCGAGCACGTTGCCCGCATCGCTTCCGCGCCTCTTGGTGAGCATGCCCAGCAGGAACACGCCCAGCAGGGAGCCGTAGGTATAGCCGAAAATGCCCAGCGCAATCGGCAGGATGCGGATGCTCGGGTTCATCACCACCACCCAGGAGGTCACCGCGCCCACCACAATCAGCAGCACGGCAAAGAAGGCCGTAAACACCCGCACGGCGCGCAGTTTCTGCTGCTGCGTGGCCTGCGGGCGGAACACATCCACATACCAATCCTTCGTAGCCGTGGTCGCCAGAGCATTCAGCGCCGTGGAGAGCGAACCCATGGCCGTGGCCAGCAGCCCTGCCACCAGCAGACCGCGCACACCCGCGGGCAGGCAGTGGATGATAAACCAAGGGAACACCTGCCCCTGCTCCTTGGGCGGGGTAATCCCCTCATGCACAAAATAGACAAAGGTCAGCATGCCGCAGGTGAGGAACACCAGCACGATCGGCACATCCAGCAGCCCCGAGATAATCACCGCACGCGTACCGCTCTTGTTGTCCTTGGCCGCCAGCATGCGCTGCACCATATCCTGGTCCGTACCCATGGTCGCCATGGTGATGAAGGTGGCACCCAGCACAGCACTCCACAGGGTGTACTCGCTGCCCAGAATGTTCCGCACGTCCTCCAAGAAACCGCGCCCCGTAGTACCCCAATCGAACACCGCCCAGGGTTGCAGATTCTCCCGCCCGTAGGGATTCTGCGAGGTATCGCTGATCGTCGCGATAATGTAGTTCCAAGCATCCGAGAACGAACCCTGCCCCATGATACTGAAAAACAGGAAACCGATGGTCGTCAGGATGGAAATGGCCAGCACACTCGCCTGCAGCACATCCGTCCACACCACCGCCTTCAAGCCGCCCAGCGTGGTATACACCGCCGTAGCGATGGTGATGAAAGTGAGAGCCAGAATATAAATGACCACCGTCTCCGCCTGCCCCGCACTCTCCTGCCCCGTCATGGCCAAGTAGGCCACCACCAACAGAATACCCGCAAAATACAACCGGGTACCGCTGGCCAGCACGCGGCTGAGCAGGAAAGTAGCACTCGCCCAGCGGCGCGTGGTGATGCCGAAACGCTTCTCGAGATACTCGTAAATGGACACCACCTTATAATCGTAGTACGGCTTCAGGAAGAGCTTACCCACGATAATGCGGCCCAGGATGGTGCCGATACCCAGCTGCACATAGGTATAATTGCGCAGCGCAAAGCCCTCCCCCGGAGTACCCAAGAAGGTAGCGGCACTGATCTCTGCCGCGATGATGGAGCAGAGAATGGCCCACCAGGGGAAAGAACGATTGCCCAGGGCATAGCTCTCCAGGCTTTCCTGCCGGCGGCCCACATAGAGGCCAATGCCGAAAATGGCAAGGAAATAGACACAAATGACAACTATGTCCGGGGCTCCCATATGCGGCGGGGTCAGTTACGGGCCTGATAGTCCAGTGCGGCGGCCACCAAGCCGGAGAAGAGCGGGTGCGGCGTATTCGGGCGGCTCTGGAACTCCGGGTGATACTGGCAAGCGATGAAGAAGGGGTGGGACGGCAGCTCCACCACCTCCACCAAGCCGTGCTCCTCATTGGTGGCGGAAATCACCAAGCCCACCTGCTCCAGCCGCTCGCGGTAGTCGGCGTTGAACTCATAGCGGTGGCGATGGCGCTCCGAGATACGCTCCTTGCCGCCGTACAGCTCGGCGCAGAGGGTACCGGGCAGCACATGGGCGGGGTAAGCACCCAAGCGCATGGTCGCGCCCATGGCGGTGATGTGCTTCTGCTCCTCCTGCAGGCAAATGACGGGGTTGGGCGTGTCGTGCACAAACTCCGTGGAGTTGGCATCCGCCAGGCCCAGCACGTGGCGCGCAATCTCGATGACCGCCACCTGCATGCCCAGGCAAATGCCCAAGAAGGGGATGTTGTTCTCGCGGGCGTACTGCACAGCCTTGATCTTGCCCTCCACACCGCGATCGCCGAAGCCGCCGGGCACCAGAATGCCGTCCACGGCGCCGATCATCTCCGCAGGGTTGCCGCTCTCCAGGGCCTCGGCATCCACGCGCACAATCTCCACGCGGCAGTCGTTCGCCGCGCCGGCGTGGGTAAAGCTCTCATAGATGGATTTGTACGCATCCTGCAGCGAGATGTACTTGCCCACCACCGCAATGCGCACGCTGTGCGAGGGGTGAATGACGCGGCCCACGAACTTCTGCCAGTCGTCCATCTTGGGCTTCGGCACGGTAATGCCCAGCACCTCAGTCACGATGCGGTCCACGCGGTCGCGGCCCAGATCCAGCGGGCATTCGTAGATGCTGTGCTTCACATCGCAGAAGGCCACCACGTTGCGCGGGGGCACATTGCAGAACATGCCGATCTTCTTCTTCTCGTCGTCCGTCAGGTTGTCCATCTCCGTGCGGCACACGATGATATCCGGCTGAATACCGATCTCGCGCAGCTTGGCGACGCTCTGCTGGGTGGGCTTGGTCTTGGTCTCGCCGGCGGCCTTGATGTAGGGCAGCAGGGTCACATGGATGAAGCAGCAGTTGTGGCGGCCGACCTCAAAGGCAAACTGGCGCAGGGCCTCCA
Organism: Akkermansia sp.; assembly: GCA_022787425.1. Lineage (GTDB taxonomy): Bacteria > Verrucomicrobiota > Verrucomicrobiia > Verrucomicrobiales > Akkermansiaceae > Akkermansia. The sequence continues at coordinate 255,113 of JALFWB010000031.1, read as the reverse complement.
GGAAGAGGAAACCCTCGATGTCGCCCACCGTGCCGCCGATTTCGGTGATGATGACGTCGCATTCCTTGTTCTTCTCGGTGATGTCGTAGAGGCGCTGCTTGATCTCGTCCGTTACATGGGGGATGTACTGGACGGTCTTGCCCAGGTAATCGCCGCGGCGTTCCTTTTCCAGCACATGCTCGAAGACCTTGCCGCTCGTCAGGTTGTTCAGGCGGGAGAGCTCGCAGTGGATGAAGCGCTCGTAGTGGCCCAAGTCCAAGTCCGTTTCCGCGCCGTCGTTTAGCACATACACCTCGCCGTGCTGGTACGGGCTCATCGTCCCGGGGTCGATGTTCAGGTAGGGGTCAAACTTCTGCATCGTGACCTCCAGGCCGCAGTGCTCCAACAGCGTGCCGATGGACGCCGCTGCCAGGCCTTTACCCAATGAGGAAACCACACCGCCGGTGACAAAGATGTATTTCATGCTGTGAGTTGCGTTGAATTGCTCTGTCCCAGAGTATCAAATTCGCGACGCTCTGTCCAGCTTTTCCCGCTCGCGGCCCTCCCTTTTCCGCTCCGCACTACTGCGCAGAGGGCTTGATTTCGTTGAGATTTCGGGAATTGGCTTGCCTTTCTCCGTGGCTGTGCTAAACTTTGTGAAGCCCCTTTATTAAGTCGCATGAATGCCGAGGACACAATACGCCGCTACCTGCAGACGCACAGCGAGGCCACGCGCCCGCAGTTGGCCGCTGCTGCGGGGGTCAGCACGGTGCGGGCGGGGCAGATGGTAGCGAGACTGTGCCGCGCGGGGGAACTGGAGGAAGCGGGCTTGCAGGCCTCCGGGGGCGGGCGACCAGTGATGCTCTACCGCTACCGGGCCGCGCACGGGGTGCGACTGCTGCTGCATGTGGCACGCAGCGGGCGGGCCTGGGCCGTTCGGGCGGAGCTGCGGGATCTCTGCGATGCCCTGCTGCATGCGGAGAGCCGGCACTATGCCGCGCTTGCTGCAACGAGCCTGGATGCCTGGCTGGACTCCCTGCGCCCGCGCACCGGCCGTCTACAGGAAATTTGCATACTGCCGCCGGCGGGGGACAGCGCACCCACCCTCTGCCGCCACCTGGCTACCCGCTACGCCTGCCCCGTCCGCGAGCTCTCCCCTGCCGAGTCCGTGGCGGAGCACACAGAGGAGACCCTCACCCTCTGCCTGGCCCGCGCCTGCAAACCCTCCGCCGCCTTCTTCTGCGGCGGTTCCCTGCGCCCCTGCGGACCCCTGTGGCTCCTCCCCATGCCCGCCGAGTGGGAGCAACTGGACTACGCCGACCACACCCTTGCAGAGGAAATGACCTCCCGCCTCCTCGCCATCCTCTGCTGTACCCTCTCCCCCCGCCGCATGGTCCTCCACGCCGACTTCCTCTCCCCTAAACTCATCGCCCGCATCCGCTTCAACACCTCCGCCAAACTCCGCCCCCTCCCCCCACCGGAGCTGATCTTCGCCGAACTGCCGAACCCACCCGGGGATGACACGGTTTGACGGAACTCCAAAAAACTAAGGGAGCTGCTACCTCATCGGCATGCTGCCTGTACCGCGTCAAACATACCACCTTTCCCAACCTTCCTAAAATTCCGCGTCCTCGCTTCCTATGATCACAGCGGCATGAAGTCAAAAAGGCGCCGGGGGTAAGCCCGGCGCCTCGGTGTTTATTGAAAACGACAGATAAGGGGGATCAGGGAACAGCCTTCCAGACCATGGAGTCCTTGTTGTAGGCCGGGCACTGCATGTTACCGATGCCGTTCAGATAGCCATTCAGCAGCTTTTCCAACTCGGCCTTGTCGGGCTCCGCGAAGTTGGTGCGGAAGAGGTCGAAGTTCTTGCTGCCATCGGGACCGTTCGTCACGTTCTGGATGAAGAGCACGAAGCCGAACTTACCACCTTGCTCGGAGATGAGGATCTCAATGGGGTAATTCTGCCCCTGCTTCACCTCGAAGACCGATCCGGCGGTGAGACCACCGATTTCGTTGTTCCAAATCGTTGTCTCCGGCATGGTGATGAACTCGTAACCCTTGTGGTCCTTGTCCTTGCCGCTCTTAATCTCCTCCAGGTACACCTTGCGCTGGGGGGAGTTGCTGGAGACCCAGAAGGCCATCGGACGGTTCTTATCGAAACGGGTGGGGAGACGGTAGCCTGCTTCCAACACGAGCTTGTTGTTAAAGCGCACGGCGAGCACGTCGTCACCCGTACCGACAAAGCGGAACTTACCGGTAACGGGGGCCTGCACACGGCCACGGTAGACGGCCACCCAGCGGGCGGGCTTCACGCGGTCCTCGCACTGGTAGGCCACGGGAGCATAGCGGTCCTCGCACACGGGCAGGTAGAAGTTGGTGGCGTACAGCTTGGTGGGGGCCTGCCAGTACTTGGCAAGCACACTCTCGCGCCAGCCACCCTTCATGAACTCATGCAACACCTCGAACTGCTTGGCCTCGGCGTCTCCGCCGCGCTGGGTAATACCCGTGGGGCTGCCGGACTTGGTCTGCTTGAGGTCGTAGAAGGTACCCTCCAGGGCAGAGCCGCCGCCCTTGCTGGAACCCAGGCCGCTGCCGCCGTCGCCCAGGCCCTCGCCCAAGCCACCGGCACCCATGCCGATGCCGAAGTCCGCAGCCTCGCCAAAGTCAGCGCTATCCATCTCCACCGGGGCCATGGCCACGTTGGCGGGCGCATCCGCCACAATCATGGCCGGTGCCACATCGCTGGACGGGCTGGAGGAGCTGGAGGAAAGCTCCTGCGTGGTCGGCTTGTTGGTGGGCGGTGCGTTATCCTCCGGCGGCGTGAAGCTGATGAAGGAGGGCTCCACCGTCTTGACGATGATTTTAACGGCAAAGTAAAGCACCGTGGCTGCCAAACTGATCAGCAGCAGGGCCAGCGCAGCGGAAGTAACCTTATTGCGAGTGGCGGACTTGCGCAGCTCCGCCTCCGCCTCAGGGCTCATTTCGATGTGTAATGCCATATGCGTGAAAGAATTACATTTACGCCCCCATTTGTACCACATTCTGCCCCGCTTGGCGAGCAAAAAGACCGCCGGAAGTGCAACAAGAGTGCAACGCACCGGCCAAAAGTCTGAAACCCGCGCCGGGAGAACCCCGACGCGGGCGCAACAGTACAACAATCGATTGAGAGAAAGAAGTATCAGGGGACAGCCTTCCAGACGGGAGAGTCGGCACTGTACTTGGGACACTCCAACTTACCATTGACAAAGCCTTGAAGCAGCTTACGGAGTTCCTCCTCGTTCGGCTCCGAGAAGTTGGTGCGGAAGAGCTCTAACTCCTTCTTCGGCTCTCCTTTCACCACCTCTTGGAGCAGAACAGCGAAGCTGAACTGGCCGCCGGGAATTTCCGTAATGAGAATCTCAATGGGATAAGACTTACCCTGTTTGACCTCGAACGTAGAGCCGGCAGTGAGGCCGCCGAGCCACTGGTTCCAGTAAGGCGTATCCGGCGTGGTGAAGAACTGATAGCCCTTGTGGTCCTTATCCTCACCGGACTGGGCCTTGCGGCGGTAGTCGGCATTCGAACCCAAGCCGCCGCAGTTCGGGTTGTTCTTGAACTGGGAGATGATGCACCACCCGGCCTCCAGCACCGTCTTGTTGTCGAAGCGGATCAGGAGCATATCGTCACCCGTGCCCACAAAGCGATAGGTAGCCGTCTTAGGGGCCTGCACACGGCCGCGGTAGACGGCCACCCAAGCGGAGGGCTTCACGCGGTCCTTGCACTGGTAGGCCTCCGGCGCATAGTCTGCATTACAGTTCGGCAGGTAAAAGTTCGTGGCGTACAGCTTGGTAGGGGACTGCCAGTACTTGGAGAGCGTGCTCTCCTTCCACCCCTTGCTGGTGAACTCGTAAAGAGCTTCCAGCGTCTTGGGACGACCGGCTGCGCCGCCGGGGTTGCCGCTGGGGCTGCCGGACTTGGTCTGCTTGAGGTCGTAGAACGTACCCTCCAGGGCAGAGCCGCCGCCCTTGCTGGAACCCAGGCCGCTGCCGCCGTCGCCCAAGCCCTCACCCAGACCGCCGGCACCCATGCCGATACCGAAGTCAGCCGCCTCACCGAAGTCAGCACTATCCATCTCCACCGGAGCCATGGCCACATTGGCGGGCGCATCCGCCACAATCATGGCCGGTGCCACATCGCTGGACGGGCTGGAGGAGCTGGAAGAAAGCTCCTGCGTAGTCGGCTTGTTGGTAGGCGGTGCATTATCCTCCGGCGGCGTGAAGCTGATGAAGGAGGGCTCCACCGTCTTGACGATGATTTTAACGGCAAAGTAAAGCACCGTGGCTGCCAAACTGATCAGCAACAGGGCCAGCGCAGCGGAAGTAACCTTATTGCGAGTGGCGGACTTGCGCAGCTCCGCCTCTGCCTCAGGGCTCATTTCGATGTGTAATGCCATATGCGTGAAAGAATTACGTTTACGCCCCCATGTGTACCACATCCCACCCCGCTTGGCGAGCAAAAAGACCGCCGGAAGTGCAACAAGAGTGCAACACAGCCCTAAAGATCTGCCATTTCGGAGGAACTCTTCTGAAACGAAGGCAAGCCTGTGTATTCGGCCCGGGCGGCATTTTATCCTTGCTAAGTGGGGATGGGGATGGTATAATGCCCGCGATATGAACTTGCTAAAGACAATGACCATGGTACTTACCACCGGGCTTTGTGCCGGGGCGGAGCTGCCGTATGCGCCGCATCCGGACTGGGAGGCCCCGGAGCGCCTGTGTGAGGGGCGCGAGGATTCCCGGGCCTTTTTTACGCCTTTTGCAAACAGGGAGGAAGCCCTCAAGGGAGGGCGGAAGGATTCTTCCCTCGTGATATCGCTGGACGGACCGTGGAAGTTCCACTGGGCCCCGGCGCCGGATAAACGGCCGGTGGATTTCTACAAGCCGGAGTTCGATGTAAGCGGGTGGGCCGAGATCGATGTGCCCTCCAACTGGCAGATGCGCGGCTACGGCACGCCCATCTACAGCAACCAGCGCTACACCTTCATCCGCAACTGGCCGCTGGTGATGACCCAACCGCGCACGGATGATGAGAAGAAGTACACCACCCCGCAGACGGAGCCGAATGCCGTGGGCTCCTACCGACGGGAGCTGCAACTGCCCGCCGACTGGGACGGACGGGAGGTGTTCATTCAGTTCGACGGCGTTGACTCCTTCTTCTACCTGTGGGTAAACGGGCAAAAGGTGGGCTTCTCCAAGGACAGCCGCACAGCCGCCATCTTTGACATCACCCCCTATGTGAAGCCGGGTGCCAATACCATCGCAGCGGAGGTCTATCGCTACAGCGACGGCTCTTATCTGGAGTGCCAGGACATGTGGCGTCTCTCCGGCATCTTCCGCAGCGTGTCCGTGTTCAGCACGCCCCGCACCTTCATCCGCGACTTCTTCGTGCACACCGACTTCCCGCAAAACGCGGACGGCACGAGTGACTACAGCAGCGCGACCCTGCGCGTAGAGGTCGACGTCGAGAACCGCGCGACCGCCTGCGGCGGCAGTGTGCAAGCCGAGCTGCTGGATGCCGCCGGCAAGACCGTGGGCACGATCGACAGCCCCGCCTTCGAGACGGCCCCGGGCAAGCCCGCCAAGCAGATCCTGCAGCTTCCCGTTACCGCCCCCGCCCTGTGGAGCGCGGAGAAGCCGAACCTTTACCGCCTGCTGCTGACCCTGCGCGACGCCGAGGGCCGCATCACCGAAACCATCTCACGCCGCATCGGCTTCCGTGACGTGAAACTGCTCAACGGCCGCTTCCTGGTGAACGGGCAGCCCGTGAAGCTCAAGGGAGTGAACCGCCACGAGAGCCAGCACGCCAACGGCCACTCCGTCACGGAGGAAGAGTGCCGCCAAGAGCTGCTGCTCATGAAGCGCGCCAACATCAACCATGTGCGCAACTCCCACTATCCGCAGCCGTCCTTCTTCTACGAGATGTGCGACGAGCTCGGCATCTACGTCTGCGACGAGGCGAACATCGAGTCCCACGGTTATTACTACGGCGAACTCTCCCTCTCCCACCCCGATGAATGGGAGGCCCAGCACGTCTGGCGCAACAAGAACATGGTGGAGCAGAGCAAGAACCACCCCTGCGTCGTCATCTGGTCCTACGGCAACGAAGCCGGCCCGGGCAAGAACTTCGAGGCCGTGCGCGACTGGATCAAGAGCCGCGACACCTCCCGCCTGACCCAGTACGAGCGCAATAACGACCTGGCAGACCTGCGCTCCAACCAGTACCCCAGCGTCAACTGGGCCCGCGACGTGGCATCCCGCAAGCTCAACAAACCCTGGTACGTCTCCGAGTACGCCCACATTCTCTGCAACTCCATGGGCAACTTGGCCGACTACTGGCAGGCCTTCGACAGCAGCGACTCCATCATCGGCGGCGGCATTTGGGAGTGGATTCACCAGAGCTATGACCAGGAAGTGACCCTGCCCGACGGGCGCCGAGTGACCCGCCAGAGCTACGGCGGCGACCACGGCGAGTACCCGAACGATGGCATCTTCTGCATCAAGGGTGTTATCTACAGCGACCGCACCCCCACCCCGCTGTATGCGGAAATCCGCAAGGTGCACCAAAACGCCGAGTTCGCTCCGGGCAGCTTCGCGGCCGGGGAGGATGTAGTCATCAAACTGCGCAACAAATTCCTCTTCACGAACCTGAACGAATTCGAAGGCCGCTGGCGCCTGCTGGAGGAAGGCAAGAACGAGATTGCCACCGGCAGCTTTACGGCGGACGTTGCCCCCAACTCCCGCGCCGAGCTGCGCCTCTCCCGCGCCGAGCTGCGCGCTGACTCCCTCCGACGCGATCGACTCTACTTCCTGGAGCTCGAGCTCTCCCTGAAGCAGGACACCGACTGGGCCGAGAAGGGGTATGTCGTGGCTTATGAGCAGATCCCCGTGCCCGAGAGTTTCAACAATTACTCCCCGGATCTGGTACCGGCGGCCTACGACCCCAACTCCCGCGTGCAGGTGCGCAACTCGGATAACCGGGTTGACGTCATCGGCCCGGACTTCTCCATCAGCGTGGACAAGACGACCGGCGGCCTCTTCGATTACAAAGTGAAAGGCCGCACCCTGCTGGGAGCGGAACCCACCGTGCTGCTCAACGCCTTCCGCGCCCCGCTGGCCAATGATAAATGGGCCATGAACCAGTGGCTCACCAACGGCCTGCGCGACATGACTCACGATGCCTCACCCATGCTGGTCGACCGCCTGGAAGGTGGCGTGGTGCGCATCTCCACCACCGTCACCAGCCGAGGCAAGCGCGTGGAGGCCCTGCAAGCCCGCAACTATGACCGCGGCCGCTTCGAGCTGGAGGATCGCGGCCCGATCTCGGACAAGGCTTTCCACTTCTCCACTCAGATGGTCTACACCATCCTGCCGAATGGCTGGGTGAGCGTGCAGGCCGGCATCGTACCCAGCGAGGAGAAGCTGGTGCTGCCCAAACTGGGCTACACGCTGGCCCTCCCGGAGCAATTCGACAACGTCACGTGGTACGGACGCGGCCCCGGGGAGAACTACCCGGACCGCAAGGCCGGTGCGCCCATCGGCGTCTACAGCTGCAAGACCGAGGACATGTTGGAGCGCTACCCGCGCCCGATGGAAATGGGCAACCGCTGCGACACGAAGTGGGTGGCTGCCACGAACAAGGACGGCGTGGGCCTGATGGTGGCTGCCGCCGGAGAGGAGCGGATGAGCTTCTCTGCTCTGCCCTGCACGGCGCAGGCCCTGTTTGAGGCTGCGCACCCGGAGGAGTTGCAGCGCGCCGGCGCGACCATCCTGAGCGTGGATGCCCTTACCCTGGGACTCGGCGGTGCTGCCTGCGGACCGCGCCCCATCGACCGCGACATCCCGCTGTCGCACCCCACCACCTTCGCCTTCAACCTGCGTCCCATCATGCCCGGGGATGACGCCCGCGAGCTGGGCCGCGCCGGCATGCCCCTCACCGGGGCCGTGACGCTCTCCCGCGATGAGCTGGGCTACGTCTCCGCCGCCTGCGGCACCCGCGGGGCCAAGATCACCCTCACCCTGCCGGACGGCACGGTGCAGCCCTACAACGGCCCCTTCCTGCAGCGCGAGGAGGGTGTGCTGCGCGCCACGGCCACCAGCCAGGGCAAGCTGCCGGCACCGCTCGTCTACATGGGCTTGGAGGCTTGGCGTCCGGATAACCTACTGCGCATCGTCTCCTGCTCCAGCTCCTCCGGCAAGGCGGAGTCCCCGTGGGCACTCATCGACGGACGCCGCGACACCTTCTGGCACTCGGAATGGCACAAGCCGGCGGCCCCCTACCCGCACGAGGTGGTCATCGACCTCGGTGTGCGCAGCGAGCTGACGGGTATCCGCATCATCCCCCGCCAGGGTGAGGAAGGCGGCCGCGTGCGCAAAATCGCGTTCTACCTCTCCGAGGACGGCACAACCTGGCCCGCTGAGCCGGATTGCACGATTGAAATGCCGAACGAGGATAACGCCCAGATCGCCCACCTGCCGCAGCGCAAGACAGCTAAGTTCATCAAGATGATCTGTCTGGAACCGATGAACAACACGCTCTCCTACGCCGCCATCGCGGAGATCACGCCCATCGTGACACGCGTCATCGGAGAGTACCCGCCCTACGCCTTCCTGACGGTCAACTACGTCAGCTCCGACCTGCCGGAGGGTGGTGCCGCGCGCAATGTACTGGACGGTAACCCGAACACCTACTGGCACACGATCACCGGCAACACCCTCGCCGGCTTCCCGCACGAGATCCGCCTTTCCCTCGGTTCTCAGCGCACCCTCAAGGGCATCTCGCTCCGCAGTGCTGCCCCGCAGAAGGGCCGCATCAAGGACTACGAGGTCTACACCTCTGCCGATGGTAAAGAATGGGGCAAGCCTGTGCTCACGGGCTCGCTGGAGAACACCACGGATCTGCAGAAGCTCCTCTTCCCCGCCCCCGTGCAGGCAGAATACATCCGCATCATCGCGATCTCTGCCCACGACGGCGGCGACTCTGCGGCCATCTCCACCATCGATGTGCTGACGGACTGAGCCCCTGCTCCAATCCTCCCCCGCCCCCGCTGCATCCCCCGCAGCGGGGGCGTTTTCTTGACATAAACCGGCAATGCGGCACTTGCAGAGGCCGACAGCTCTAACCTCGGAATAGAAGAGGAATCAAGAGATCACCGCGCGGAGCCGGCCTCACAGTTCCTTTTCGGCGGCGGGGAGAAGGGAGGGGCACCAGGAATGGGTGCGGGAGAGAGCGGAGTCCGGGAGGAGGAGGAAAGGGCCGGAAGCGGGGCGGGTGTCGGAGAGGGTGGCATCAACGTGGAGGCGGCGACCGTTGATGAAGACAAGATTCCACTCGTGGGTGGTGCGCTTATCGAGCATGCCGAAGACCTTGCGAGAGGGGATGTCGGCAAGGTGCAGCATGAGTCCGAGCGCGCGGGCGTAAGCCTCACAGACACCCTCGTTCTCCAGCAGAGCGGCGGAGGCACCGCCCATCCAGCGGGAGGGCTTGTAGGTCATGCGGCTCACCAAGTCATCATGCAAAGCCTTGACAACAGCGGATCGGGACATACCGGGCTTGACCAAAGCGGCCACACGGCGTCGGGCCTCAGCCAGGGTCTTTACCTCTCGCTCAGTGAGACGGATACCGGCCTGCGGGCGGGTGAGGGATTGGATGATGCGCCAGTCATCTGCATATTGCGGGGTGAGAATGATCTCACCGTCCGGCATCGGGCGCATACGGAACTTGAAACAGAACTGCGAGGTAATGCAGAAAAGGTACTTCTGCAGCGCGGGTTGCAGGGCGGGCTCAACGCGCAGGTGTAACTCCGGCTCGAGATTGCGGGCGGCAGCCAGCAGATGCTCCTCCACCTGCGGCAGGGTGGTGCAAACCGTGCCCTGCGCAGCCAAGACAGGGGCCACGCAGAGCACGGAAACAGGTAGCAAGTATGGGTGCATCAGCTGTAGGCGGACTCCACCTTCTGTGCCACGTCGCGGTAACCGTAATCCACCTCGTAGATGGTCTTGAAGTTCTCCAGCGCTTTCGCCTTGTCCCCGGCCTTCTCGTAGAGCTCACCGATGAGGTAGAGGATGTCCTTCTTCGTCTCATCCATGGCAATGGCCTCCTTGTTAGCATCCTCCAGCTGGCGAATGGCCATATCCGTCATGTTCTTGGAGGCATAGCACTTACCCAGCATGGTCATGGCCTTAATACGCAGGTTCGGGTTACTGCGCGCACGCTGCAGGGCCGGGATAGCCTCCGAGAACATACCCGCATCGAAAAGGGCACTGCCGTAGCGGTACTGCAGCTGGGCATCCGTCGGGTTAGCCTCCACACGCACGCGGGCATCCTCCACGGCGGCAAGAGCCACCTCCTTCTTGCGGGCCTCGTAATTAGCGCGAGCCTCCTCGTTCTCCGGGTCGGCAGCGAGCACCTGCTCATAGTAATCAAGCTCAGCCTGCATGGCCTTACCGTGCATCACCATGGCCTTATCGTTGATGGACACATCGGCCTCCCCGCTCAGGGTGAAGGCGTAGGCATAGAAAGAATAAGCGTTGGCGTAGTCCTCCATCTGTTCATAGACGGAAGCAATATCCTTGACGACCTGCAGATTCGTGTTATCCACCGCATACTGCTCCGAGAGTTGCGCGAGACGCGACTCCAGCTCCGCCCGCGTGAGGCCCATCTTATCCCCGCTCTCCAGGTCAGCCGTGGCGTTGGCATTCTTCATCTTGGTACGGAAATCACCGCTGCCCTCCCAATTACCCTGCTGCATGGAAGCACGAGCCGCGCAATCCTTCTCCCCACGCATAGCGATGGGATCCGTACGGTCGATTTCCAAGATTCGACGGTAAGCCTCCGCCGCCTTGGCAAAATCGTTCACCTCCTTGTAGAAGTTAGCCAGCAGATGCAGATGCTTCTTGGGGTTCTGCTGACCCTGGCAGATCGTCTCCAGAGCGAAGGCGGCGATTTCATTCAGCTTCAGGTCCCGCGCAGCAGCGAAGAGAGCCTCATTGGCGGACACGGAATAGGGATCCTTCTCCAGCTCCTCCTCAATTGTCGTCAGCACGGTCTCCGGGTCCTTGCGCGTGGTCGTCAGGCGCAGACCGCCGAACAGCGAGGTACGGCGACCACCCTCCGGCACCACCTTCAGCTCACAGGCGCGGAGAGCCTTACGAGCCTCCACGAAGCCCGGGTTTTTTTTCACCACCGTCTTGAGGATGGTGACGGCATACTTATAATTCTTGGCAGCGACGGCCTGGTTGGCCTTAGCCCAGAGAGCCATCTGGTCCGCTGCGAGCTCGCGTTCTGTGATGATGGTGACCATAGATAATGAGTTTACTTTGCGCAAGCACCAGATTACCACAGACGAAACGGGAATTCAACCTTGTTTTTCGGAAAAAACGTGGTTAAATAGCTTTCGAGCATGAGAACGGACGCATTATTGAGCCAATATGGATACTGCACGCGGCGAGAAGCAGCGCTGTGGCTCAAAGCAGGGCGCATTCGGAAAGCGGACGGCACCCCGATACGGCGAGCTGCCGAGCATGTACAACCGGATGAAGTGACGGTGGACGGAGCACCCGTGGAGTTTCCGCACGGCCTCTACGTTGCCCTGCACAAGCCCGTGGGGTACACCTGCAGCCACCGGGAGGAAGGCCTGCTCGTCTATGACCTGCTGCCGCCCCGCTGGTTGCGCCGCAGCAAGGGAATCAATACCATTGGCCGCTTGGACAAAGAGACGAGCGGGCTGCTACTGATAACGGATGACGGGCAATTTCTGCACGCCCTCACCGCCCCCGGAAAAAAAGTGGAGAAAGTCTACCACTTCACGACCTCCGCCCCCATTCCGGCAGAAGCAGCGGAACTCTTTGCCGCAGGCACCCTGACCCTGAACGGAGAGAGCAGCCCCTGCCTGCCCGCGCGGTTGGAAACAGAAGGCCCCTGCGCGGGCCGCCTGACCCTACACGAAGGCCGCTACCACCAGGTGCGCCGCATGCTCGCCGCCGTAGGAGCCCCCGTGCTCACCCTGCACCGCCTTACCATCGGCCCGCTGAGTCTCGAAGAACTGCAACTGGCCCCCGGGGAATGGGCCCCCGTCGACCCCACGCTGTTTGCATGAGCTTTGACCTGCCCATCGCCCTGAACGCGCACTTCGATGTACTGCAGGAGACCGAGGACTACCTGCTGGTAAACAAAGCCGCCCCCCTGCTCACCCATCCCACCGGCACCAAAAACGAGCCCACTCTGCTCCACGGCTTGCAGCAGCTGCTCGCCTATGAGTTGGCCTGCGGCGGACAGATCTCCCTCATCAACCGACTGGACCGCGAGACCAGCGGCATCGTGCTGGTGGCGAAGACAGCCGAGGCCGCGAGTGAGCTGGGCAAGGCCATGCAAGCCCGGCAGATGCACAAAGAATACCTCGCCATCGTCACCGGGCATCCGATGTGGCAGACTGCCTGCTGCGCCGAGCCCCTGCGGCGCATGGAGGAAGTGGCTCCCACGCGCATCCATGTACGCCAATGCTGCCATCCCGACGGCAAGCCCTGCCGCACGGAATTCCGCGTTTTGCGCCGTCTGCCCGCCCGCGGGACTCTACCGCCCCTTTCCCTGCTGCATTGCCTACCGCATACCGGGCGCATGCACCAGATCCGTGCCCACCTCGCCCACTTAGGCCACCCGCTGCTGGGCGACAAGATATACGGACCCGACGAGACGAACTACACCGAATTCATTGCCGAAGGCTGGACCCCGCGCCTGGCAGAGCGGCTGCACCTACCCCGCCACGCCCTGCATGCCTCATGCCTCCGCTTCGTCTTCCGGGGGCAGGAAGTCGCGGTTCAGGCCCCGCTTCCGGCGGATATGGCGGCCCTTTCGGAGCCCGAGTGAGGCTGATTCCTGAAGAATTCAGCCCCGGGCGAGTTGATTTTCCTTGACGCGGGGGGCTCCGGGTGTATACTCAATAAGTAAATCATCGAGCGTATGAAATATCGAACGGCTCCACATCCCCGCAAAGTCTTCCGAAAGAAGAAGCACGGCTTCGCCCTGATTGCGACGCTGACGCTTCTGATGCTCCTCACCCTTGTGGCGGTAGGCATCTTGGCCATTGCCTCCTCCCAAACCCGTATTGCCTCCGTCACCGTTCTGCAGGCTGAGGCACGCCAGCAGGCCCTCGTGGGACTGGATGCCGCCATCGGCACCCTGCAGGCGGAGGTCGGACCGGACTGCCGCGTAACCGCCCACTCCGGCATCCTCAATGCCAATGACAACGAGAAATCCGGCGGCCAATACCTCCTCGGCGTGTGGAACAGCTGGGATGCCCCGCTCTACGGCAAGAGCAAGAAAAAGGGCTTCAACATCCAGGCCACCTACGACAAAGGCCGCAGCAAGATGTTCCGCCGCTGGCTCATCTCCTGCCGCAATCGAGACGCCGTCACGCAGCTGCAATCCGGTCGCTCCCTCTCCACCCCGCGCCTCGGTTCCCGCGTCTGCCTTCTCGGTGCGGGTACCCTCGGCGGCAAGAGCTCATCCCGTGACTTTGTTTATGCGGATCTGTTGGACATGCCGTCCAAGGGCACGAACAAGGGTAGCTTTGCCTGGTGGGTATGCGGTGAGAACCAGAAAGCCAAGCTCTCCATCGCCACGCGAGAGAAAACAAGTGACCCGCTGGAGATTCTGCACCGCACCTGGGACACCCCCGGACCGATGGTCGTGGGCAGTGAGAAATTCACCGCCATGCCGGATGAGATCCCGGAGCCGGACAAATTGGTAACGCTCAGCACCCTGCCCCTGATGGTCTCCACCTCCCAAGCGGACGGCCTGCCCTATTTCTTTGATCTGACCACCACCGCCTACAGCCTGCCCACCAACGTAAGCACCGGCGGCATCAAGCGGGACCTCTGCCTGCTGCTCAACCGCCCGAGCCTGCGCAACACGGACTTCGCCGGTCGCAGTAACCAGGATTGCCCCATTGCGGAGAACGATGCCATCCCCCGCGGCTCCGAACCGAACATGCCCATCGGCTCCTGGCAGGTGCTGCACGACTACTACAATGCTTGGCCGAACGGCACGGCAAACGACAGCAACAACTTCACGGCCCGCTTGCTGGGCGATGTGGACAACGCCTACACCCGCATGAGCGGCACGGCCTACAAGATGGGTGGCAGCTCCTCCGCACCGGCAGACCCGAATACACTCTCCGTGGGTACCGGCGGCATGAGTTTCTATGACTCCCGCTCCCTCATGGACAACGGCAGCACCTACGCCGGCTATGCCCGTACCCCCGTGCTCCTGGCCTTCATGAATAACTTCGGCCTCGTGACCCTGCCCAAGGAGGGTGTATTCACCAGCGACGGTGACCAGGTCTACCGCTTGGATATGTGCTTTGCGTCCATGGCACTGTGGTGGAACCCCTACAACGTGCCCATGCGCATTCGCGGCAAGCAGCTGTGGTCTCACTCCCTGCCCTACAAGACCTCTTGGATCCAGACCTTCTCCGTCAATCAGGCAGGCACTTGGAACTACACTTGGTCTCGCTACGCCATGATGCAGGGCACCGGTAATGCTCAGCTGGGGCAGGACTTCGGCGAATTCTTCCAGAAGAGTCTCGGTGCGGAAAGGGATGACATCGTCATGCAGCCCGGTGAGATCCTCTTCTTCTCCCCCGGTAAGGCACGCACCAACAAGGGAGCAGCCTTCTCGAATCCTTGGGTGGAGGGCTATAATCCGAGCTCCGTGGCAGGTTTCCGCGCGCTCTTCTACTCCAGCGGCGGCCCCAACCAAAGGAAGGATTCTCCCGGCATAGCCAGTAAGTCAAACATTGACAACGGATACTTCTACGTGCAACTGCGCTTGGGTATCAACGGCGGCGATGGGCAGCACGCCAACCCGAACAACGGCGGCCCCAACGCCACGGACGGCTATTGGTTTGCCCCGCGCAGCGCGGAGGTATTCACCGTGATGAACGGCTACGGCGGCATGGACGGCCAGAGCAGCAGCGGTGACACGGCTGCCGGCAAGCGCTGCCACTCTCCCCAGCGTATGCTACTCGGTTGGTATAATCCGAACGAGGGCAAGAATTACATCTTTGCCAACCAAGAGGACGCCACCTGGGCCACGGACGGCACGCAGAGTGATGAAAACGTGCCCTACTACGTTGGTTCCATGGGTGTCGTGGTTAAGTCCGCCAACAACACCCTGGGCTCCGATGTGGATGACGGGGACTACCGTTCCAAGATTTGGCAGCACTCCTGCCCCGCTTTCTGGGGCTCCGCCATCCGCCAGCCGGATGCCCAGGAGAAGGCTTACCACCCCTACCAGCTGGCCATCATTCCGGTGTCTGCGGGGCTCTGCGCCTCCCCCATGGATAATATCGGGCGTAACGGTATTTTGGGCATTACCAGTGAGGGCGACGGCGAGGAAGTTTCCTTCGCCTCGGTGCTGGAGCTGCCGGTGCATCCGACGTTCTCTCTGGCGGGTCTTTCGGGCATGCGCCTGCAGCCCGGTTGGTACACCAGCGGTGCCGACAAGGGTATCGGTGCCCTGCGTCGTATGCAGTACCAGTCCGGCGTGCCGGGCGTGGGTATCGGCAACGCCTTTGCGGATCCCTGCCTTCCGGCTACGGATATCTACACTTCCCACTCTTACAAGATGACGGCGGCCTCGGCCTCCGGTGACCAAGGGGGTAATGACAAGGTGTTCAACGACTTCTACGACCATGGTCTTCTGATCAACGATGCCCTGTGGGATGCTTGGTTCTGCTCCTCCATCTCGGACATGCCGTCCAAGCGCGGCAACCTCAAGGCCGAGGACGTGCTGCGCAAGTTCATCACCGGTAAGGAAGACCTGCCCGTAGCGCGTTATAAGAAGACGAACACCCCGTTCAAGGACGAGGAGATTATCAGCCGCCTGATGGCGGATGACGGCTGGAAGTACCCGGCCCTCTACCTGATGATCGACGGTGGGTTCAACGTGAACTCCACCTCGGTGGATGCTTGGGCCGCCACGCTGCAGGGCTTGGCCAACCGCAAGCTCGTGACGAATGTCAACGGTAAGCTCAGCGAGGTAGAACCCGGCCGAGGAGAGACGGATGTTGTCTTCTCCCGCTTCGCGGTTTCCACTACGGACAAGGCTTGCCCGGACGGCGGTTACAGTATGAAGCGCGGTGACAGCTTCCGCAAGGGCAGCGGTCTGGCGGCGTGGAGTGAGGTGCGTCTCCTTTCGCAGGACAGCATCCGCAAGCTGGCCGAGCGCATTGTTGAGAAGGTTCGCGAGCGCGGGCCCTTCCTCTCCATGTCCGACTTCATCAACCGCCGATTGGAGGAGGGCGAGAACTCGCTCACAGGTGCTCTTCAGGCCGCCATCGATGCGACGGATATCAACCGTGACTTCAAGGATGTGACGGTCAAGGTACCGAACGGCAGCCTGTACAAGAACCGCAAAGCTGCGGAGGGCCCGCTGTATACAGCGGCACCCGGCTACCTCATTCAGAGTGATGTGCTGGCCTCCTTGGGTAACATTCTGACCGTGCGCGATGATACCTTCACCATCCGCGCCTACGGCTGTGTGCGTACCAAGAACAATGTCATCCTCTCTCAGGCATGGTGTGAGGCCATCGTGCAGCGTACCATCGACTATGTGGACCCGACCAACTCGCCGGAGGACTCCGAGCTGGAGCCGGACGGCAGTGCTTCCCGTAAGAAGCTCTCGCAGGTCAACAAGACCCTCGGCCGCCGCTTCCGCGTTGTATCCTTCAAGTGGGTAGATGCGTGGGATATTTAGCCCGCAGCTTCCGACTTTTCTTCCACCCTCGGGGCCTCACGCCCCGGGGGTTTTTCGTCAGCAGCGACTGCATGTTTCATTCTGCGCGCGAAAAGGCTTGACTCCCCGCCGCAGATGCGCTATGTTGGAAGCATACCACGCAAGAACGATGAAAAAGCTCCTTATCTCTTCTGCTTTGGCCGTCCTGTTTGCCCTGCCCACCGCCCTCGCCGGGGGGGACATGGCGGAGGACATCCGCAGCGGCTCCCTCTGGTCCATGAATCAGGATGCCGTCACTAACAAGTATTTCGTCGGGGAAATGTACTCATGGCTCGATGCGGCGAAAACACAGATCCGCATCCATAATCGCGGCAATCTGAAGGTTGGTTCCTTCTCGCCGGCTGTCTACATGTTCAACACCGCCGGGGATAACTTCGACTCCATCTCCGTCATGGTGTATAACAAAGGTGACGATGGTCCCATGAGTCAGGAGGCCTTCGAAAATAAGGTGGAACAGACCGTCAATGCCTTGAATGAGGCCTTGGGCGTGAAGGCCACCGGCGGCAAGAGGGCCGGCAAAAAGGGTTCCCCGATCGCCGAGCGCTCTTGGCGTTGGACTTGGGAGGGCGGTGCAGCTGCCATGGAGGCGGCCAGCACGGGCGGCGATACCAAGACCTCCAAGAGCAAGAAGGGGGCCGCTCCTTCCGCTCCCTTCGAATCCGAGTATATCCGCGTGCGTATCGGAATGAATGCCGGGGCCATCGCCACCGGCGGTGCCAAGGATACGGTGCGCCGTGCAGACATCAAGAAAAACTGTGTCCGCCGTGCGGCAAACATGCCGGAGTCGGAGCGCCCCAAGGGCCTGAGTGCCAAGGCGGTGTGGCTGGATGTGCCCATGGTGGACCAGGGTGACAAGGGATACTGCCTGCCTGCCACGGTCTCCCGCATCTTCTCGCTCTACGGCATGGACGGCGTGGATATGCACACCATCGCAGCCATGTGTGACTCCAGTGCCTCCCAGGGTACCACGACGGAAAGCATGGTGAAGGCCCTGCGTTCCATCGCGAGCAAGTATCACGTCAAGCTCTTCCGTATCACGGATGAGGGCAAGGTGATCGCCATCGGTGCCAAGGAAACGAAGAAGGAGCGTGAGTCCAAATTCTTTGCCTCGCCGGAGGCCGCCGTGCTGGGCACCTATCCTTGGGTGGCGGAGTACAACAAACTCGCCTCTCGAGAGGGCAAGCCGGGCATCCCCCTGCGCACGGATGTGAATCCATTGGAGGTGGCGGACCCGGATCTGCTGCTCAAGGCCCGCAGCAAGGGTGCTAAGAAGTTCATGGATGTGGTGAAGAAGAACGTGGATGCCGGTGTGCCGCTCTTCTGGTGCGTCACCCTCGGTCTTTACCCGGAGGTGCCTGCCCTGCCCCAGTCCCGCGGTGGTCACATGCGCCTCATCATCGGCTACGATGAGGGTAACAAGTCTATCATCTACAGCGACTCTTGGGGTGCCGGACACGAGGTGAAGTCCATGGAGGTAGCCAAGGCTGCCGCCATGACGGCAGACCGCTTTGCCCTCAAGTCCAGCCGCTGAGCCCGACCCATTCCCGATTTCTCAATCCCCGGCCTGCCGCACAACGCGGCAGGCCTTTATTCTTCCGGAACCTCTCCTCGTCATCCCGTGGCGTGAGGAAATCCCATTACAAACGCGCCCCCGGCAATACCGAGGGCGCATAGCACACACCGTGACAGGAAGGCTATCTGAGGTTCTCGCGGAGGAAGCTCTCTATCTTGTCGAAGGGTATTTTGTCCATTCGGTAGTAGAGGTCCGTGTGGTTGGCACCGGGGACGATGTGGAGCTCGCGGTGCGAGGGGGGCAGCAGGGAATAGGCGGTCTCCGAGAAGTAACGGGAGTGCGCCTTCTCGCCGTGCACCAGCAGGACGGGGGTGCGGATCTCGCCCGCGTAGGCCAGGATCGGGGTGTTGATGAGCGAGAGCACGGAGGTCTTCGTCCAGCCGCCGGTGGAGTTCAGCGAGCGGGGGTGGAAGCCGCGCGGGGTCTTGTAGTAGTCAAAGTAATCTTTGACAAACTGAGGGGCATCGGCCGGCAGAGTGGTACCGAAGGGCACCTCGCGCTCGGGGCTGCCGCGGCGGGCATCTGCGGTGCGGATGGCATTCAGGGTTTCCTTCTTCTGCTGCCGTGCCGCCGCGCTGTCCTCGGCATCGTTGTACCCGTTGGCAGAGACGCGGTGCATATCATACATCGTGGACGTCACGGTGGCCTTGATGCGCGTGTCGATCGCCGCCGCGTTGAGGGCGAAGCCGCCCCAGCCGCAGATTCCCACAATGCCGATGCGCTCGGGATCTACCCCGGGGAGCAGGGACAGGAAATCCACCGCTGCGCTGAAATCCTCCGTGTTGATGTCCGCCGAGGCCACAAATCGTGCCGCACCGCCGCTCTCGCCCGTGAAGGACGGATCGAAGGCGAGAGCCACGAAACCGCGCCGCGCCAGCTCCTGCGCGTAGAGTCCGGAGACCTGCTCCTTGACGGCTCCGAAAGGCCCGCTGAGCACCACGGCGGCGCGGGGCTTGCCCGCATCGAAATCGGTCGGCAGGTACAAATGCCCGACCAGCTCAATGCCGAAGCGGTTGGTAAAACGAACCTCGCCGACGCGCACATCGGGGTTCACGGTAAAGACACGAGTGTCATTCTTAATCGGGGTCATGGTTTGATTTGGGGTTGCGCCCTGCACGCTCATGAATCCAGGCATAACCGGGCAGATGAGTCTGAGTATTTTGTTCATGGTTGGTTATTTGATGATGTTTATGGAACGAAGCCATTGTTTGATGCGCCTTGCATTGTACCCGGAATCCCCGTAGCCTTTCATATGCTCCGAGTCCGGCGTGAGTTTAACGATATCTGTCAGCGTCTCCCCCGCAGAGTCTCCCCCGTAGGTACAGAAAGGCACAATGGTCTTACCCTTCAGGTTATATCCGGAATCCGATAAGAACGTGTGAATGGCCATCGGGGCCGACCCCCACCACACCGGGCAGCCGATGAAAATCAGGTCGTACTTCTCCATATGCTCCACCCTTCCCCTGAGGGCAGGATGAACCTTCTGCTCCTGCTGTCGCTGTGCCGAATCCGCGCATTCGCTGTAATGGGCGGGATACGCCTCTTTCGTCTCGATACGGAACAGGTCACCCCCCGTTTCCGCCGCAATGGTCTTTGCGACTCTCTCGGTGGTACCGCTCCAACTGAAATAGGCCACCAGCACATGCCCCGGCTCTGAAGCCTGCGCCGCCCCTGCCCCGCTGTCTCCGTAGCAGGATGCAGCCATGAGGGCAGATGTCAATCCGGCGAAACATCTGAATAAACGTTTGCTCATTATATTTGATAGGTCAGGGATTCTTATTTCAACAGGCCGTACTCCGCCTCATCCACCGGCTCCAACCACTCGGTCGAAGCGTTCTCCGCCGGCACGGCAATGGCCACGTGCGTGAACCAGCTGTCCGCCGCCGCACCATGCCAATGCTTCACTCCGGGGCGGATGTTGACGACATCCCCCGGCTTGAGCTCCTGCGCGGGTTTGCCCCACTCGCAGTACCAGCCGCGCCCCGAGACCACCATGAGGATTTGGCCGCCGCCCCGGTGAATGTGCCAGTTGTTGCGGCAGCCGGGCTCGAAGGTCACGTTCGCGATGCCGACCCCCTCCGTATTCAGCCGATTGAGGTAGCTCGCTCCGCTGAAGTAGGCCGCATAGGCCGAATTCTCCTCGCCGAAGCCGAAGAGGACATTCTCCGCCTTCGTGCGCGAGGCAATCTTCAGGATAGCATCCACCTGCTCATCCGTCAGGCCGTTGTGTTTGCCGATGGCAACGTGGCTCTTCAGCTGGCTTTCCACGCCGTCGCGCACGGCCAGCATGGCGATGGTCGCCATCTCGCGGGTCCGCCAGCTCACGTTATCCCGGGCGAAAATGTCGCCGAAGAGGTGCGCCTTGAGGTACTCATCGATGGCCGGGGCGAAGTCAAACAGCTTCCCCTCCACTCTGCGGCCGACCAGCTCGGTTTGGTTGTCCGCCCCGAAGACGCGGGAATCTCCCTCGGGCCTCGGCCCCGGTTCGGCCCCCACCGTGTCGCGGTTTCCGCGTTCCTCCACGGTCTGCATCAGGGTTTGCAGCGCATTCAGCGCGCGGGGGAAGCCGCAGTACGCGTAGACCTGCACCAGGATTTCCCGGAACTCGTTGACCGTGACGCCGCACTCGAAGCCGCAGATGACGGCCTGCCGAAGCCCGGCCTGATTTCCGCTCGCAGCGTACGCCGCCGCTGCCGTCAGGGCCTGCTCCCCGGGGGTGAGGGCCTCTTGTGTCGTTGAATGCTCGTTCATGATGGGCATCTTGTTGTTTGTTGTTTCCGCCTGCGCGCTCATGAAGCCGAGAGCGGCCAGGCAAGTGAGTGTGATGAAGTGGCTCATTTCCTACATGGTAGGCCCTAAAGTCACTTTAGGGCAAGAACTTTTTTTCTTTTTTGAAAAAAACTTGCCATAAGCCCCCGCTTCCTCTATGATGAGGGCATGCAAGAGGAGAGCATCAGCATTGCCCGGGCAGCTCAGGCCACCGGTTTTTCCGTCCCCACGCTGCGTTTTTATGAGCAGGAAGGCATCATCCCGCCCGTGCCGCGCGACGCCGCCGGTAACCGCTGCTACGGCAAGGCAGAGCTGAACCGCTGCTTCACCATCCGCTGCCTGCGCAACGCCGGCTTGGAGCTGCCGGAGATGAAGCACTACTTCGAGCTGGTCGAGGAAGGTGAATCCACCGTGCCCGAACGCCGCGAGCTGCTCCTCCGCACGGCCGAGCGTCTCAACCGCCAAAAAGAGGAGCTTGAGCGCAGCCTCCGCTTCCTCGACCGCAAGATTGAGTACTACAACGCCATCGAGCAATCCGCCACCCGGGGCACCCCGGGCCCGGTCTATCAATTCGATGCCATCAACAGCATTTTCCTCGCCCGCCAAGAAGGATGCTGACACAGAAGCAAAAGCTGCGCCGGGGCTGTTTCAGACTTCACACCGCTTTGATAGCAGGGAGCGAGAGTGGAGGGGACGCGGAAATTCAGGAAGATTCGGAAACTTGAATATCATACTGTTCTTTGACGAGAATTCAAGGCAAATTCATCATAGGTAGCTAAAGAAAATTTAACAAAAAGGCCTCAAGAAACCTACTACGATAGCCCTAGGAAGTCACAAGCAAAGCCCCGTACAACCTTCCCCTTTCCCTTCATTCCTAAAATTCCGCGTCACCCCCATAAAACCGCCCCTACCATCACAGCGGTGCGAAGTCTCCTTCAAGTCCTGCATGCCGCTGTAGTGGTTTGAAGGTGGAGAAATTGGAAGTTGAATGGAGTTTTGGACATAAGGGGGTGGGAGACTTCTTGGCGCGGAGCATGGTTGGGTGGGTAGCGGGGCAGGAAAAAGCCTTGCGAAGGGGAGCTTTGTGCGCTACAATAGGCGCATGAAAGAGATCCCCGCCATTGTACGCAGCATGCTGTTTATTCTCCGGATTTCCATGGGGATTTTCTTTCTGTATACGGGCATAGCGAAGGTGACGGATCTGGGCACGACGGCGGAGTTTCTGACGCGCAGCAACATTCTGCCGGAGTTCTTCTCCATGCCCTTGGCGTGTACCGGGGTAGCGATGGAAATCATCGTGGCGGTCTGCCTGATTTTTCGCCTGGAATATCGCGGAGCGACGGTCTGGGCCGTCATCATGACCTCCGTCTTTGTTATTCTCTATATTCAGGCTTGGGCGCGGGGGCTGTCGCTGTCCTGCAATTGCTTCGGGGCGGAGCACGATGTGATCAACTACCCGCAGGACATCACCATCCGCATCCTCATACTCGGCGCGATGCTGCTGCTGCTCTGGGACTCCCGGCACCGCGCCCCCCTGCCCCACGCCTCCCGCAACTTCGACTTCTCCGAGGTGGAATGAAGCGCGCCCTTTCTGCGTCATCGGCGGGCCCGGGGGCGAATTGAATGAAAGAATCGGGCGCGGGCGCGCGTAGGAGAGGGTAGCATATGAAAACCAAGAAGCTACTGATAGCAATGGCATGCGGACTGGCCATGATGCCGGCCCTGCAGGCCGAGGAAGCAGCAGCGGGTGCGCCGGCACAGGTGCAGCAGCATCCGTACCTGAGCACCGCCATGTACCCCGCTTGGTCACAGTTGACCCCCGAGCGCGGCGTGGTGGATGTACGCCTGGCCCTGGGCAAAGCGAAGGCCGCCCTGGAAGCCATCTGCCGCGTGAAACCCGAGGAAGCGACCTACGAGAACGTCTTTGCCGCCTACGAGATGATGGGCGAAGACCTAGACCGCGCGGAGAGCCTGCTGGCCCACCTGGGCTCCGTAATGGACAGCCCTGCCCTGCGTGAGGCACAGGAAACCCTGCTGCCGGAACTCACCGAGTTCAGCTCCGGCGTGACCTCCAACGAGCAGCTGTGGAACGTGGTCAAGAACGCCGCCGCCCAACCCTGGGTGAAGCAACTGGACGCCGAGCACCAACGCTTTGTACAGCAGGTGGTAGACGGATTCCGCGACAGCGGTGCCGACCTGCCCGCCGACAAGAAAGCCCGCAAGATGGAGATCCAGAAAGAGATGACCATGCTGCGGCATGACTTCTCCAAGCGAGTACTCGACTCCACCAACGCCTGGAAGTGGGTGGTGACCGACAAGACCGAACTCGCCGGCCTGAGCGACTCCTGGCTGGAGCGCGCCGCCGGGGCAGCCCTGGCCGCCGGCTACGGCAGCAAAGAGAACCCGCAGTGGCTCATCACCCTGGACTTCTCCTCCTGCGGCGATGTGCTGCGCGACTGCACCGTGGAAGCCACCCGCCGCAAGGTGTGGGAGGCACGCGACCGCATCGGCTGCGGCGGGGAGACCGACACGGCGGACATCGTGGCCCGCATCATGGTGCTGCGCCAAGAGCTCGCCGAGCTGCTGGGCTTCGGCAACTACTGCGACCTGATGACCGCCCGCCGCATGGTGCGCAACTCCGCCAACGCCGTGGCCTTTGTGGACGGCATGATGCAGCGCCTGAAACCCGCCTTCGACAAAGAATGCGCCGACTTCCTGGCCTTCGTTTCCCGCTGCAAGGGAGAGACCGTCACGAAACTGAACCCCTGGGACCGCTTCTTCTACTCCCGCAAGATGGCGAAGGAACTCTACGACTTCGACCCCGAGACCCTGCGCCCCTACCTGCCCATGGAGCAGGTGATCGACGGCATGTTCCGCATCTTCTCCCACCTGTATGATGTGACCTACACCGAGCTGCCCACCGTCTGCCTGCAACCCGGCGAGACCTGCCCCGAGGGCAAGATCGAGGTGTGGCACCCGCAGGTGAAGCTCTACAAGGTGGTGGATAACAAGACCGGCGCGCACCTGGGTTCCTTCTACACAGACCTGTACCCCCGCGCCAGCAAGCGCGCCGGTGCCTGGGTGATGAGCATGCGCTACGGCACCCCCGCTACCGAGAACAAGCCGCACGAGCCGCACTTGGCTACCCTCTGCGGTAACCTGACCGCCCCCACGGCGGACAAGCCCGCCCTGCTGACCCACTACGATGTGGAGACCATCTTCCACGAGTTCGGGCACATGATGCACTGCATGCTGGCCGACTCCAAGGTGCTGAGCCACATGGGCACCCACGTGGCCTGGGACTTCGTGGAGCTGCCCAGCCAGCTGAACGAGAACTGGACCTGGGAGCCCGAGGGACTGAAGCTCATCGCCAAGCACTACGAGAGCGGCGAGGCCCTGCCGGAGGAGCTGATGCGCAAGATGCTGGCCGCCCGCTACTTTATGCCCGCTACGGACAACATGGGGCAGCTTTGCCTGGCCAAGCTGGACTTGGAGATGCACACCAACTACGCCGCGAGCTTTGCGGGCAAAGACCTGGACGCTGCGACGAGCGAGCTGCTGCGTCCCTGGCGCATCCCGATGACCGTGGACTCCCACTCCATCATGCGCAACCTGACGCACTGCATCAACGGCGGCTATGCCGGCGGTTACTACTCCTACAAGTGGGCCGAGGTGCTGGCTGCGGACGCCTTTACGCGCTTCAAGAAGGAGGGCGTGATGAATGCCGCCACCGGTGCCGCCTACCGCGAGGCGGTGCTCTCCAAGGGCGACAGCAAGCCCGCGGATGAGGTGTACCGCGACTTCATGGGCCGCGACCCGAATCCGGACGCTCTGCTGCAATCGCAGGGGCTGCTGCCGGCGGAATAAACCGCAGACGACTCTGACACAAGGGGGCAAGGGCTGATGCGGTCCTTGCCCCCTACCCTTTTGCGCTACTTGCCCAGGCAGAAGGTCGAAAACACGCGGTCCAAGATGTCCTCCGTATCCACCCGTCCGGTGATGCTGCCGAGGGCATCCAGCGCCTCATGCAGGTCGATGTCAATGAGATCCGGACTCTCCCCCGCGAACAATCCTGCCCGAGCGCGGCGGAGGGCCTCGGCGGCCTGTTGCAGGGCGAAGCGGTGGCGCGTGTTGACGGCAGCCACGGTGTCGGCCTCCCCCAGGCTGCGCAGGAAGAGGCTGCGAATGGCCTGCCCGAGGTCCTCCCGCCCCCTGCCCTGCGCGCAGGAAATGCGGATGCCGGGCTTGCCCGCCCAGGCGGGGTGCTCCGGCAAATCCGCCTTGTTGAGCACGAGCAGGCTATGCGCCCCGGGTGGCGGGGGCGGAAGGGGTACCGGCGGCTGCGACACATCCGCTACCTCCAGCACCAGGTCGGCGGCGGCGAGGGCCCGGCGGCTGCGCTCCATGCCGCATTGCTCCAAGCTGTCCTCGCTGCTGTGCAGCCCCGCTGTGTCGATGAGACGCAGGCAGAGACCGCCGAGGCTGAGGGGGGCCTCGATGGTGTCGCGCGTGGTGCCGGCGCGGTCGCTGACGATGGCGCGGTCGTAACCCAGCAGCATGTTCAGCAAGCTGGATTTGCCCACATTCGGGGCACCGACGATGACCGTGCGCACCCCCTCGCGGAGCAAACGCCCGCCCTCCGCCGTAGCCAACAGCGCATTCACCTGCTCCTCCGCGGCCTGCAGTTGCCCGCCCAGGCTCTCCACCGTGGCGGGGGGGATGTCCTCCTCCGGAAAGTCAATGTAGGCGGTCACATGGGCCGCAACGTCAATCAAGCCATCCAGCGTGACCTGCACCCTGTCGGCGATGGCGCCCTGCAGCTGGTGCTGAGCCGCGCGCAGGGCGAGGTCGCTCCCGGCGTGGATGATGTCCATGATGGCCTCCGCCCGGGTGAGGTCGAGCTTGCCGTTCTCGAAGGCGCGGCGGGAGAACTCGCCGGGCTCCGCCGGAACAGCCCCACAGGCGAAGAGGCGCTCCAGCACGCGCTCCGTGACGAGGATGCCGCCGTGGCAGGAGATTTCGACCACGTCCTCGCCCGTAAAACTGGCGGGGGCCGCAAAGTAGGTGGCCACCACTTCGTCCAGCACGCTGCCGTCCTCCGCCCGCACCCGGGCAAAGGTCGCAAGGCGGGGCTGCAAGGGCTTGCCGCCCAAGGCGGCGGACGCCACATCATGGGCCTGCGGGCCGCTGAGGCGCAGGATGGCTAAGGCCCCTACCCCGTCCGGTGTCGCACGCGCTGCAATGGTTGTTCCGTTCATTTCCCCTATTGTTGCATATTCTACCCCGAGTGAAAAGCGCAAATTTTGCTTTCAAAGGCAAATTTTTTTACTCTTCCTGATTTTTTTTACCTAAACACGCATTTTAGACTTGACGTCGGCGTGATTTGGTGTATACTCATTCGCGACCTCACCAATCTATTCCGGGTTGGCGGAAGGTCATTAACCTCAAAAGTAAGTAAGATAATATGAAGACCATCGCTATTCTCGCTCTTACGGCCGCCGCTCTGGTTTCCTGCCAGCAGCAGCAGCAGCCCCAGCCGACCACCCCGGAGCCCCAGCCGGTTGCTCCCGTCAAGGCTAAGAAGTAAGCAAGCGAGGGGAGGTAAAACTCCTTACACTGCTTTAGCGCGCTTGGATGTACGTCCGAGCGCGCTCTTTTTTCAAGGGTGATGAGTAAAGTGCATACCATTTGGGGTTGCTCTGTGGCGCTTGCAGCACTGGGTGTGCTGTATGCAGCGGCTTACCGCTTGCACCGCCACGCTCCCGCGCAGCCGGTTCCTTTCACGCACACCACGCATGCGGAGACGGCGGGTATACCCTGCCTGCATTGTCACACGGATGCCGAGCGCGCTGCCGGGGCCGGTCTGCCTTCTGCGGGGAGCTGCCTGGATTGCCACCTGCATCTGCTTGCGGAGGACCCGCGACTGCTGCCCGTGCAGGCGGCGGCCAACCCGGACCACCCTGCCTACACGGGGGAGCCCCTGCGCTGGGTTCGAACGGCCCCCCTGCCCGCTCATGTGCATTTTCACCACCGCGCCCACACGGTGCTCGCCGGGCAGGACTGCGCGCACTGCCACCCCACCCCGGGGGAGTCCGCCGGCTTTACCATGGACGCCTGCCTGCAGTGCCACCGGGAGAAGAAAGCCTCCACGGCCTGCACTACCTGCCACCACTGATTTTACCCCGCGCCCTATTTTGGGCTTGCATCCCGCGCCGCTTTGCTTTATTGTAATGGCGTTATGCGCACGATACGGATACTCCTCCCGGCCCTAGCCGCCGCCTGTCTCCTTTCCCACTGCACTAACCTGCAATCCGAAACCGGTCTGTATGATGTGCAGCTCCGGCGCTCTGCCAAGGTGAGTGCCTCCGGCTTTTGGCTGGAGGGCGACCCCTCTCGCTACGGCAATGTTAAGCGGGGTACCGTTTACATCGCACCGCTGGATGTGAGCCGCATTCAAGCCGATGAGCCTGAGGCAGCCGCCCTGTTGCAGAAGAAAATGGAAGAGTACATGCAGGAGAGTATCACGAATGCCTTGGCTACGATTAACAAAGAGATGAACTGCCGATGGACGATCACTCCCAAACCTCAGGGGGCTACTCTGTGTATCAAGCTCGCAGTCGTTTCCTTCACCCCTCAGCATTCGGCGGCGCGTTGGCTGGGTGCTATCGGCAGTTTCTTCAGTCCCGTGCCGGGGACAGGTAACATTGTGGAGCATCTCACGACCGGCAGAATTGTGGTGGAGGCTACCGCGCGCGACGGGAGAACCAACAAGCTGCTGATGGCTTTCAAGGACCACAATCACCGTAATCCACGTTTCTACGAGAAGGATGCCTACACGTCTGAAGGAGTGGCTCTCACCAATCTCAAAGAGTGGGCCAACGGGATGGGGCGGCTGCTTATTGCAGGCAGTACGGCCCTGCGTAAAGGTACCTCGGTGGAGAAAATGCTGGAGGAGGAGAGCTTCCTCCATTCCGTGGAACGGCGCGTCTTCGAGGATTAGCCCCCCCTGCCCTACCGACAAAGAGAGCCGCTGTGCCGTCCATGGAGCGAGAACTACGTCCCCGATTTTTACTGGTGGGTGCAGAGTTCGGGTCGTCTGAGGTATCCTCGGTGGGACGGAACATCTTACCCGATACATTAGCCCCTTGTTTTACAACAACGGTCCGAGCCTTTAGTCCATAAAAGTCACGAACACAGCAGCTGACAATAGGTATACCACATTCCGGGGCCTATGGCAAGCAAAAAAAGAAGAAAGGTCTAAATGTTTGTAAGTCGTTGATACTCAACGACTTAGAGAATGTTCCACATGGAACATAGGCATTCTGCACACAGAGGATTGACAAAACGGGGGTATCAGGGTATAATAATGACCAAATGACGATACCGTCCATACTGAGCGAGCAATTGGCGGCGGCACTCAAGGGTGTACTGGGTGCCGACCTACCGGAGAATTTTACACCGAGTGTCACCGCATCCCAGGATCTGCGCTTCGGGGATTACCAGAGCAACGCAGCCATGGTGCTGGCCAAGCAGGCCCGCAAGAACCCGCGTGAGCTGGCCGGCAAAGTGGTGGAGACCTTGGGCGAATCCGCCGTGGCGACTGCAGAGATTGCGGGTCCGGGTTTCATCAATTTCCGCATCAAGCCGAGCTACTATGCCGAGCGTGCGGAAAACATGCTGACGGATGATCGCTTGGGGGTGCCGGTGGCAGCTCAGCCTAAGTCCTTGGTCATCGATTTCTCTGCCCCGAATGTGGCAAAGCCGATGCACGTGGGTCACATCCGCTCCACCATCATCGGTGATACACTGGGCCGCTTGGCGCGCTTCATGGGCCACAGGGTCATCACGGACAATCACATCGGCGACTGGGGCACGCAGTTCGGTATGATTCTGTGGGGGTGGAAGAACATCCTGAAGCAGGAGGACTTGGAGAGCGATCCGATTGAGGCCCTGCTCTCGGTCTACAAGGAGGTGAACTCTCGCTGCAAAGAGGACCCTGCCCTGCTGCCCGTCTGTAAGGAGGAGCTCGTGAAGCTGCAGAGCGGCGACAGTGAGAACCTAGAAATTTGGAAGAAGTGCATCGCCGTCACGAAGGTGGGGCTGGAGAAAATCTACGACCAACTCGACATCAAGTTTGATTACTGGCTGGGCGAGAGTGCCTACAACGATGCGCTCGGTCCCTTGGTTGAGGATCTGCTGGCCAAGGGTATTGCCCGTGAGAGTGAGGGGGCGGTCTGTATCTTCTCCGATGGTTTCCACAAGCCGCAGAACGATCCCTTCCTGGTGCAGCGCGACGGAAGCTGGGTGCCCGTGCCTGCCATCATCCGCAAGGCGGACGGCGGTTTCCTCTATGCGACCACCGACCTGGCGACGCTGGATTATCGCATCGCGAACTTCCATGCCGACTCTATTTGGTATGTTGTCGGTGCGCCCCAGGATAAGCACTTCAAGCAGATCTTCGACATCGAGCGTATGCGCGGCGTGAGCGGTGACTTCCGTCATGTGGCGTTCGGCTCGATTCTCGGAAAGGATCGCCGGCCGTTCAAAACGCGCTCCGGGGATACCGTCAGCTTGCAGGACGTCATCGATGAGGCTGTCTCTCGCGCCGCCAAAGTCATTGAGGAGAAGAACCCGAGCCTGCCGGAGGAGGAGAAGGCGCACATCGCGAAGGCTGTCGGCATCGGTGCCATCAAGTTCGCGGAGCTTTCCCAGAATCGTCTCAGCGACTACATCTTCGACTGGGATAAGATGCTGTCTCTCTCCGGGGACACCGCGCCTTACCTGCAGAACAGCTATGTGCGTGTGCGTTCCATCTTCCGCAAGGTCGATGCCGATGAGACGCAGGCGGCAAAGGTGCAACTGACCGAGGACGCGGAAATCCACCTGGCGCGCATGCTGGTGCGCTACTCCGAAACCGTGCCCGCTACGTTAGATGACTGCCGCCCGAACATTCTGGCCGCTTACCTCTATGACCTGGCACGCGCCTTCCACAGCTTCTACGAAGCCTGCCCGGTTCTTCGCAGCGAGGGCGAGGTGCGCAGCAGCCGTCTGATTCTCTGCGAGCTTACCGCCCGTGTGCTGAAACAAGGTATGGGCTTGCTCGGTATCGAAATGGTCGAGCGTATGTAATCCCTTAACCAAATTTGACTATGTTCCACATGGAACAATTCCCGGTCATCGGGCTTATCTGCTGTGTCTCCTTCGCGGGGGCACAGCAGATGTCTATTACGGCATCGACACCGAACCCCGCTGCGGCCGAGGCTTTGAACAAAGGGATGACGGAGCTTTTCTTGGGTTGCCATGAGCGAGCAGCGGAGCAGTTCGACCGAGTCATTCGGGAGGACCCGGATTGTGCAGTGGCCTACGCAGCGGCCATGCTGGCGGAGCGCGAGAATGGTATCACGGAAAAATCGCGAGCTTTGCGAGGTGCTCTGGAGGCGCTTCTTCCAAGCGTTCGAGCGACACCGATGGAGCTGCTGTACCTGAATGTTTTTCTCGCGCTGACCAATGATGAATCCGACGAGGCGCTCCGTCTGCTGGAGGCGCATTGCGCGAAATACCGCGCCGATCTTCATGCACGCTGCTGGATGACCCTGCTGAAGCATTACGCACCCGGACAGCAGGAGGCTGCCCTGAGCGAGGCGGATGCTTTGTACGCCGCACACCCGGAGTCCATGCCTGTGTGCTTCCTGCGTGCGCTGGCAGAGGAATGGGCAGAGCCTCCTACGGAGACGGCGCGGACGGCGGCGGCCAAGGCAGCGGAGTTATTCCCGGGGCATCCGCGCCTACTGCATTTGCATGCCCACCTTTTGTTCCGTGCGGGAGAGTTTCTCCCGGCAGCGGAGAAGTTCACGGAGGAGCTGGCTCTTTGCGAGCCACAGGGCAGGGAGGGACTGCGTATTTTACTCTACAAAGCAACCGCTCTCTGGTGCGCCGGGAAGGACCGAGATTCTCTCGCCGTGCGTCAGCTCATCCGAAAGCATCCGCTCTTTTACGAAAACTGGGAGGCACGAACCCTCCCGCTCCGTGTGCTGCTGGGAAGACAGGAGACGCCGAGCATCAATGAAATCTCTGCCGCCCTCAAGGCAGCCATGCCGAAGGAGCAGGGCGAGTACATTCCGGATAATACCTGCCGACTCTTCCGTGAGCTGGCGGGGGATTGCCTGCGTGCTCGCCGCAGTGCTTCCCGCAATGAACACGAGGAGGCCTATCGTCTCTACCTCGCTGCGGCGGAGAAGGGTAAGCAGGCCGACCGAGAGTTGGCACTCTGTGTGAATCCCGATGCAGAGGTGCAGCGCAGTCCGCAGGCATGCAAGCTCGCTGTGGCGCTCACGCAGTGCTTCGTCGTTCCCGGAACAGGGAAGGAGACTCTCGAGCTTTTCCGGGACCTGAACACGCCGCCCACCCATCTGCGGCCGCCGCTCATTCCGACACGTTCCGCTCCCATGGAGAAGGATTACTACCTCAGCCCGGAGGAAATCGAGGCTAAGAATAAGCCGAAGACGGAAAAAAGGAAGCCGAGGAAACGCAGGCGCTGATGTTCCACGTGGAACGTGAAACAGGGCCCAAAGTAGGGTAGGGGGCTTTTCTGCGGTATGTCAGGAGTTACTCTTGACATACCGCCTTTTTTTTGCTAGCTTCCGTTTCATGAAGAGAAGTCTATTCTTGTTATCTCTGGGGGTTCTGTTGATGCCTTCCTGTGTCTATGTGCAGACGCACAAGAATGTGGAGCAGATCGGCTCAACGACACCGATGGGTAAGCTGGAGCGCGACCGTCTCTATCGGGTCGGGAATGATTGGTGCCTGAAGGCGCACGAGGTCAACACAAAGTTAGATTATCCTATCATCCGAGATGAGACCTTCACGGGTAACACGCGTCCGCCCATCGTCAGTGAAGCCGGTCCTCTGTCGGAGGAGCCTATCTATATCCCGGTCTCTGAGGGCACCGCAGCGGTAATGCAGCGGAAGGATGGCTATGTGCACATCGGTGATCTGGTCAGCGAGATGGAGCGTTTCAAGCGCTACTACACGTCGGAAGAGGCGCGGGGTAAGGTGCGGCCGGCGGGGAGCGTTCGGGCCGAGGCAGCAGGGGAGAGTGGGGCTGTTTTCGTGAACCTGGGCAAGCCGTCCACCCCCTCGATGGCAGGCTCTGTTTTGGGTACGGCGGATCTCGTTCTAGTGGATGCTCCGACGACTCTTGCGGCCAATGCTCTCTTGCCGGTCATCGCCCCGTTCTATTTCTTTGTTGACTTCCTAAGTCATTGATAATCAACGATTAAGCAATGTTATCCACATCATATGTTAATAAGAGGGTGAGTAAATGGTGAATAACTTGTTGATGAATGACTTATGCACATTCCGTTTGCCTTGTCACCAATCTTATTCACGAGATATTCAAGGTCGAAGTCGTTGAGAATCAAGCACTTAGGTGACTTATTCACTTATTCACAAGGCAGATGATGATGAATTTTAAATTTAAATTCCATAGTATTCTTCATGGAAGCAACATCTGAACAAGCCGCATGGATGCGTGAGGCCCTGACCGAGGGCTACAAGGGATTCGGTACCACCTCCCCGAATCCCCCGGTCGGGGCCATTCTCGTGCGAGAGGGGCGCATCATCGGCAGGGGGTACCACCACGAGGCCGGCAAACCGCACGCTGAGCGTATGGCCTTGGCCGACGCCCGGGAGCGTGGGGAGTCGCCGCTCGGAGCAGACCTTTACGTCACGCTGGAGCCCTGCTCCACGGTAGGCCGCACCCCGGCCTGCACGGATGCCATCATCGAGGCAGGCATCCGCCGGGTGTTCTACGCCTGCGTGGACCCGAACGCCCGTCACAGAGGCCGCGCAGACGCCCTTCTGCGCGCTGAGGGCGTTGAGGTGCATGCCGGGCTTGAAGCAGTCGCCTGCGGGGTTCTGCTGCGTCCTTGGGCCTATGCCATGGAGCATGGGCGTCCCTGGGTAGTCGCTAAGCTGGCCACAACCCTGGACGGCAGCATGACCCGGCGGGGCTCGGCTTGGTTGAGCAACGAGGAGAGTCTGCGGTACGCGCACGACCTCCGCCTGCGCAGTGATGCCATCTTGGTCGGCGGGCACACCGTACGCACGGATAACCCGCGCTTGACGATACGCAACCCGCACCTGCCCATCCCGCCGGAGAAGAAACAGCCTCTGCGCGTGGTGCTGACAGGGCAGGGGATACCCGCCGACTGCTGCCTGCTGACGGATGAGTACCGGGAGCGCACCTTGGTGTTCTCCGGGGTCGTCCGGCTCGGGGAGCTGCTTGAGCGGTTGTATCGGGAGCATGGGGTGGTTCAATTGATGCTGGAGTGCGGACCGAGGCTCCTGCGGCGTTTTCTGGAGCAGGGGATGGTGCAGGAGTGGGTGCAGAACATCACGCCTTATGTGAGCGGCGGGTGCGATACCGTGGCGGGGGGGGATTTCCTGCCGAGGGAGCTGCGCTTGGTCGACAAGCAGGTGGTGGATTGCGGGAGTGACATCATCTTGCAGGGGCTGTTGCAATGAGGCTGCGTTGGTTCATCTATGGGTTGCTGCTGCTCGCGGTGTTCTTGTACGCGTGGTGGGAACGCGAGTACATCGAGGAGACGCATGTGCCCATCCCGTGTGAGGAGTGGCAGGGCAGGGGGGTATGCTTGGCTCTGCTGGCGGACTTGCATGCGCGCCCGGGGGATGGGGACTACATGGATGAAATCGTGCGCCGGGTGCTGGCGGCCAAGCCGGATGCGGTTTTGCTGGCGGGGGACTATTTCAACGGGCACAACGCGGAGTCGAGTATGTCGGCTGATGAGTTGGAGGAGCATCTGCGGCCGCTGACAAGCCTGCCCTGCGTGGCGGTGCTGGGTAACCACGATTACTATTACGGCGAGGCCGAGGCGCGAGCGATGTTCGCCCGGCTCGGCATCCCCTTGGCGGAAGGGAGGCGCATCACGATCCGCCCGGGTGGCGCGGAGTTAGATGTGGCCGGTGTCCGCTGCATGTACACCTTCCCCACCACCGGCCCTATTGCGGAGAAACGTCCCGGTACGCCGCTCCTTTTCCTGAGTCACACCCCCTACGGTGCCCTCTTCGCCCCGAGCGGGGCCTTCCTGGCTGTCTGCGGGCACACCCACGGCGGCCAACTCTGCCTGCCCGGCGGCAAGGCCATCAAGCTCCCGGACTCCATCACCCCACCCGTCCTCACCCGCGGCCTCCACCGCTACAACGGCCTGCCCATTTACACCACCCGCGGCCTCGGCACCAGCATCCTCCCCCTCCGTACATTCTGCCGCCCGGAGATTACTTTCCTGAATATAGAGCCACATTTTCCCTCGGAAGCAAAATAATGCTTGCCATTACGGTGGATTGTGCGATAATATGGGCATACTATGGCAGAAACAGACGAAACGGTCGTGCCGGCGGCGGAGCCGTGTCCTCCCGTTCCTTTAGAGGGAGGGGAGGATGACATGCACTACAAGGAGCCCAGCCGGAAGGAGTGGCGGGGGTTCTGGACGCTGGTGGCGGTGCAGGCGCAGAACGCCTTTAATGAGAAGGCGGTGCAGTTTCTGCTGATTCCCTTGGGGGTGTGGTTGTGGGGTGCTTCCGGCAGTACACTGGAGTATACGCTGGGTGCCATTTTCGTGCTGCCGTATATCCTCTTCTCCCCGCTCGTGGGCTGGTTGGCGGACTGCTTCTGCAAGACGCGTATTATCCAGGTGATGAGCCTGGCGCAGATCGTTGTGATGAGCTGCATGCTCTTCTGCTTCTACCAGCATGATATGACGGCAGCGATTCTGTGGTTTGCGGTATTTGCTACACAAGCCACTATTCTAAGTCCGGCCAAGAAGGGCATTGTGAAGGATCTTCTGGGCTCCAAGTACATCGGTTTCGGATCCGGTATTGTCGAGATGAGCATGGTCGGCGTGCTTCTGATTGCTCAAATCGGCGTCTTCTTCTGGTTCAGCTATTTGTTGGATGTGTACAACGAGTTGCCCGATGCCGTGGAGGAGGCAGGGTGGAGCGCGGTAAAGCTGCCGACTTGGGTGTTCCTGATTCTGGCGGGCATCGTTTCTGCGGCATCGTTTCTTGTTCCCCGTTACCCCGCCAAGCAGCCGCGGCCCTTCAGTTGGAGCCTCTTTTACGAGCATTTCGTGCAGGTCAAGTACCTCTGGAAGGACCGCCTGCTGCGCCTCAGTGAGCTGGGCATCTCCTACTTCTGGTGCCTCGCCGGTTCCCTCTTTCTCATTATCATTCAGATTGCCAAACAACTCCAGGAGGCGGACCCCGAGTGCGACTTCAGTTTGCAGTGCGGCATCCTGATGGCTTGGCTGACGGGCGGTGTGCTGACGGGTGGTGCCATTGCCTCGCAGCTCTGCAAGGGTAAGAATGAGCTGGGCCTCATTCCCTTCGGTGCCATCGGTATTACGGTTTGCACCTTCATGCTGGTGTGTCTGGATGTGAACACCTACATGAGCAACATCTTCCTGGCCTTCACCGGTGCCTTCGGTGCGGCCTATCTGGTGCCGCTCAATGCCTTCCTTCAGGACCACTGCGACCCCGCGAACCGTGGCAATATCATTGCAGCGGGCAACCTCATCGACAATGTGATGGGCTTGGTAGCCGTGGGGCTGATGTGGGTGATGCACGAGTACGGCGCGAGCCCGCAGAATCAGTTTTTCGTGCTCTTCCTCCTCAGCGTGTTCATCATGGTCACCTCCCTGCGTCTCATCCCGCAGGAATTCATCCGCATGGTGGGTATATGGTGCATGCGTTTGGTGTACCGTCCGCGCACGTTGAACCCGGAGTACCTGCCGGAGCGCGGGGGTGCCCTCTTGGTCGCGAACCATGTTACCTATGCCGATGCCCTCTTCATCACCATGGTCTGCCCGCGTCCCGTGCGCTTCGTGGTGGCGGAGGAGTTCATGGCCTCACGTCTCATCAGCTGGGTGTTAGAGATTTTTAACGCGCTGCCCATTTCTTCCAAGGACCCGCGGGAGGCCATCAGCAACGCTGAGGAAGGTATCGCCAACGGCGAGCTCATCTGCGTATTCCCGGAGGGGCAATTGACCCGCAGCGGCTGCCTTATCCCCATCCGTCGGGGCATTGAGCAGGTTGCGCGCCGGGCACAGGTTCCCATTATCCCGCTCTACATGGATGGCCTGTGGGGCAGCATCTTTTCTTTCTCGCGCAGCCGCTTCTTTGCCAAGATGCCCAAGAGTGTCCCTTATTCGTTCACGGTGGCTGTCGGGCGGCCCATACCGGCTGCTTCCTTCAATGCAGAGGGCATTATGCGCACTTTCCGTAACTTGGCAGCGGACTGCTTGGAGGTGTCGGACGGCGGTAGCCGAGAGGCCCTTCTGCTTCTGCTGGAGCGCATGGGGAACAAACCCCTCGTGCATTGTAGCGGGGGCACCCTCTCCGGCATTCAGATAGCGGCGGCTCTGATTGCGCGCCAGCCTTCTCCCAAGAGTCCGGCGGAGGCCATCCCATGGCTCAATGCCCTGATAGCAGGCACGGAGAACATTATTTCCCTGCACCGCAGTTGGCTGAATGCCTGCCAGATTCGCCGCACGAATACGCTCAAGGAGGGGCACCACATGCTCACTACGGTCGGTCACGGAGAGTCGCATGAGTTTGTCCTCGGCGTGCTCTGGCCCATCCTGACGCAGACGCCTGTGCATATCATCACGGATGACTCCCGCAGCATCGATCCCTGTATCTCACAGATGGTGGGCGGTGCGCACATGCGTTCTCTGCTCATCAAGGTCTTCCCGCCGCGCCAGATCCCCTTCTTCGATTTCAGCTTGGGCCCGGACCTTGCGGCACCGAACATGCGCTGGCGCCCCTGCATGGCCACCTCTGCCGGTACCGTGCTATCCATGAGCATGCGGAGCAGTGTTTTCAAGATGTCCGATGGCACGATTCAGCTCGGCTCCCGTCCGCGTACCCGGGGCCTGCTGCTCCCCTGTTTCTGTGTGGTCAAGAACTCGGATGACACCACCACGATTACGGGGCACAGCCTTGCCAAGCCCTTCACGCTGCCGTCACGTTATTATGTAGACGAAAGCGGTTTCCTGGGCGAATTCTCCTGATGGAGGGCAGCGGTTCAGGGTCAGATCCTCAGTGCCTCTATCCACGAACCGACGGATTGGAAACGTGACCTCGGGTCCGGGGAGATGGCGCGGTCAATGGAGGCAAGAATGCGGGGGTGGTAGAGGCTGCGGAGGCGTGGATTGGTCTCGAGGAGCTCTACCGTATCGTAGAGTTCACGCTGGCGCGAGGAGGGAAGGCAGCGGAGGGTGAGGAGGTAGTAGAGGGCTGCCCCGGTAGCATATAGATCCGTCCACGGGCCCAGCTTGCCTCCGGAGGAGACCTGTTCCGGCGGGGTGAATCCCGGGGACTCGACATAGCCGTCCCCGGAGAGCACATCCAGCTCATGGGCCGCTCCGAAGTCTATGAGAACAGGGTGACCCGCCTTGGTAATGAGGATGTTATCCGGCTTGATATCGCAGTGCAGTATCCGGCGGTCATGGATATAGTCCAAGGCATCCAGAATGCGGATCATCAGCGCGAAGAGGGCCTCCTGAGGGATATTGAGCCCGTGGCGGGCGTAGTCCAGCACCAGGTTCGCCGCCGAGGGGCCTTCGATGTACTCCGTAACATAGTACGCCGTGTTATTGGCGCTGAAGTAGGAGAAGACCTGTGCAATCCCGGGGTGGGCGAGTGAGGCCAAAAGTCGGGCCTCACGCAGGAAGTTGCGCAGCGCCCAATCGAAGGCATCGCGGTGGTCTTCATCAACAAGCGTCACAAGGGGCGAATCCGCATTGCGCCGGCAGGCGGAGGCAGGAAAATTCTCCTTGATCACAACAGGGCGGCACAGCATGGGATCCTCTGCCAGGTAGGTGATACCGAAGCCACCGGAACCCAGGGTGCGCAGGAGCCGGTAACCATGGAGCATACTCCCCGGCGGCAATGCTCTGTCTGCGGAAGTGCCCGGTGCGGTGTCTGCACTGCGTCGGGTGGCGGCGCCGGTGATGGAGGGCACTTCTTCGTCCATGATGTCTGCCGATGTTATTTTACAACGGATTGAGCGTAGTTCAAGCAGGCCAAGTAATTCGGCGTGCCGTCCGGAAGCATCGGAATGGATTTCACACTGAGAATCCTACCGGGTACCCATGAAGCATCAAACTTCATGTTCAGAATCTCATAGTACAGCTTGATGCCTTCGTTAGCCTGCTGAGGTCGTGTCGTCAAGAGGACAACAAGGTCGTTTCGCTTCCCCTGAGCCTCCAGCCCGACGATGGCCAGGGCGCAGGGCTCTTTCTTTTTGTCAATGTTGTAGATGCTGAATAATGCCTCCTCCAGAATATGGTGGGAGATCAGTTTGCCGTTCACTCGTGAGAAACGGTTCCTGCGGCCCAAGACAACGAGGGAGCCGTCCTTCATCAGGTAGGCAATATCATTTGTGCGAAACCACATTCCGTCCCGGTCTTCCGACTCTTCTCCCCGGAGGACATTGGGACCGCGCAGCCACAGAAAACCGGGGGCATCGAGCGGTGCGGGCTTGGTGCCCTCTGCATCCTCTGTCACGCGCGCTGACATGCCCGGCATCAGCATCCCCGCACTGCCCGCTGCCCCGCATACGGTCACGCCGCGATCTGCCTCCGCAGTCGGTGCGGACATGCAGCAGGAGATGAGTGAGGTACATTCCACCATGCTGTATGCTGACAGCAGGGTGGTTTTGAATTGCTGCGCAGCGCGGTTGATAATGCGCGGCGGCAGGGTTTCACCCTCTACCAAAAAACGAGAGATCCCGGAGCCTGCCGTACCTTCCTTCTGCCGGATGAGGTTGAGGGCAAATTCGGGCTGCGAGAGGGAGAGATCGGTATGATAATCGGCGGCCAGTTCACCGAGGCGGCCATACATGGTGTAGTCAGTGTAGGTTACCATGTCGTACCCGCAGAGCAGGGGGAGCAGCAGCCCCGTGTGCAGCCCGGCCGGGGTATAGAGAGGCTGGGTCGCCAGTACACGGGCACCGCTTCTCAGCCCGGCGCGCGCCTGCATCTGCATGGCCGCCGCCAGTACCATGCGGTGGCTGTACGGTACGGCATGCGGCGTTGTAAAAGCAGCTCCGCCGGTGAACATGAGCAAGGCCTCGTCATCGGGCTCCGGTGCTCGGTGCTCTATCGATTTGAGCAGTTTCTCCGGGCTCAGGCTCGCCTTGCTGCGCCACCAGCTGCTGAGGGTGGAGCGTATCCCCTTAAGAATTTTCTCCATGTCCAACAGGTCTCGATCGTTGGGCCATGGGAAATCCGGATGCATGTTCTTGAAGTTCCTCTCCGTGAGGAATCGCGCCAATCCGGTGTCTTCGTAGGTCTCGAAGAACTGTTCTCCGCTGAGACGATAATTGATATTGACGGGCGATATGCCGGTCAGGATACAGGCTAGATTAGCAATGGTTGCAGCCTTGCCGGGGGGGAGGATGATGCCGAGGCGGGGGGATTGGATGATCCTGCGCAGGTATTTGGCCAGCTCCACGGCTGAGCGCAACACCTCACCATAGCTCATGGTGGTGTCATCTGTGCCATCGATGATACAGGCATCCGGATGGCAGCAGACGGCGTGTACCAGCTGCTCGGCCAAGTCGGCGTGCTGCAACAGGGGATGCTTGGCAAAGTATTCCGTATCGTTCTCCATCCAGACCCGCCGAAGTCGCATGGCGAGCCCCGCTCCGGCCGTCAGGGGCGGGCAGAAGCGCAGTCGCACCATGTCGTGCGGGGCCTCGGTCGTGTAGCCGCCGACAAGGCTGTTATTAAACATGCCGACGTACAGAGGCACGACGTTAATGGACATGCCGTCCAGAAAGGTGAGTACCTCCGCAGGTATGTCGGTCAGTGTCCCACCGGCCCGTGCGGTTTTGCCGGGCAGCAGTACCACCCGGCGCCCCTGTTCCAGCAGCATCCGGATGTCATTGGAGGCGTCTGCCGGATCCGTTCGCATCCGTGAACCGATCGCTCGCCCCTTCCGCAGATACCCTGCCATCTCGCTGTCCGGCAGCATGCGATGATCCGTCACCCAGACGATTTTGTCCATCCCTCCCAGGGCGGCCTCAATTGCTGTCAGTACCTCAACGTCAACACGATTGGGTACAATCCATGCGGATTGCAAATGGATATGTTCCAGACCTTCGACAGCAATTTCACTCATCCCGCCCCCATTGTAGCACACTTGCCCTCGTATTGGCAACCTTCATCTTGCCCACTTTCGCAAAATTCTCACCCACCCCCGCCTCCGGAAAAGTAAAAAACGCGCGTAGGGTAGGGGGGTGCTGCCTTATGCATTGCGAATGCACACCCCATGCCGAGCGTTGATAATCAAGCACTTACGCATGAAAGAGATGAATTTACGAATCTCGGAATACCCCATCCCGGAATAGGAAAAATCAAGATTTTTTCGCGTTTTTGACGCTTTTTTGCTTGATTCAGCATTCGCAATACGGTATGCTCAGAGCGTGCGCATGGGATGCCGGCGTATCACTCTTCCCGGTTTGAGAAAGAGAGAAAGGGCCGTCACAGT
The DNA here is from genome assembly GCA_022787425.1 of Akkermansia sp. GTDB lineage: Bacteria > Verrucomicrobiota > Verrucomicrobiia > Verrucomicrobiales > Akkermansiaceae > Akkermansia. The sequence continues at coordinate 214,387 of JALFWB010000031.1, read as the reverse complement.
GCTGCGTCCCGCACCCCCTGCGCCGCTTCTCTCAGCTCTTTCTCATCAGTCATGAAATTACACCTCCCCACCCGCCTTCGGTCGGCCTTGCTCGCCTGCATGGCCCTCATCTCCCCCTTTGCACCCTCCGTCTCCGGTGTAGCCCTCACCGCTGGTGTCGCCGCTTTTGCCTTCTGTCAGGCAGAAGCCTCGACCCTTACATCGGAGAAGACAACCGTGGATGGCGTAACCTACTCCGGTTATGTTATTGAGTATATCGGTGCATCTACCGGTGCATTCCACACAGCACTGTTTGAGGGAAATGCCCAATCTGATTCGAAAAATAATCTAACGATTACTTCTAACGGTACATCGAACGCTGCGGTCGAAACGTACACGGACGGAACAAAGGAGTATAGCGGACAAGCCCTGTATTATTTGTTCGCTCTGGATGAAGGCGTGAATCATACGCATGGGCATACGCTCAAACTGAATTCTTCTTCCACCACAGACATTTCCCTTGAATGCACCTTCCAGCCGATCACCCTTGGCGGCTTAATCACGACAGGAGAAGCTACCTCATATTCTTTGAAGGCTATTGCAACGGCATGGAGCGGGCCGGCTCGGCCTTTCAAGCTCATTGCTGGTGAGGGTGGCGTCAATATGGACATCGGAGTCGATACAGTGCTAAACAGCAGTGGTGGAAAAATTGAGGTTCTGAGCAGTGGAACTTGGAAGATTAATTCAGGTAAAACCCTAACGCTGAATTCCGGTTCCGGTAGCCTGAGTTTCACCGATGGTATACAAATCACCAAAGGAGGAACTCTTGAGTTGTCGTCCGGTTATCTATATAATTCTAAGGCAATCACTCTCGTTGATGGTTCTATCTTAAAAATTTCCGGAACTACCTCTGTCGATTTGCTCTCGAACTTGGATTCCTACACGGAAACCGGGGATAAAGAAACGTCCGGGTATATTGGCTTTGGGGGCAGTTTCAGCTTGGTTCAAGGTTCCAATGGATCGGTTATACGGGGTGAAAATGTGGAGTATACCCTCCATGGTGCCGGCGTACAGGTCGATTTCGGATCTTCAGACAGGGTCGGAACGTATGAGGGAGAGTATTATCTCGTTCACACCGGGGAGGTAATCAGATACAACGATATAACCGGAGGCCCGGCTTGGATTCAGGTTGATGGCACCCTGATACTCCAAACAGATACTGCGACACCTCTTCTCGGTGACGGCACGCTCCGTGTAGATAGAGGGAACGAGAACATGTCGCTGACTTCCTCTTTATTAACCGAATTCACCGGAGACTTGGTCATATCGAGCGGCAGGTATGACTACAAATCTTCATCTCATTTCTTCGACAGTGTCACTGTACAGAACGGAGGTCAATTCTTCATCGCCGACAATATAGCTTCCTATAATGGATCTCTGAATATATCAGGCATCGGCTGGGACACCGATAAAAATGGTGAGCAAACAGCAAAATTCGGGGCACTTCGCATAGGGAAGAATTCTAATGTTACGGGTTCGGTAACCCTTGAGAGTGATGCCTACATCTATGTTCATGAAGGGCAAGGCTCCATCAGCGGTGATATTCGGGGAAATTCTGTTTTGACAAAAACCGGAGCGGGTACTTTGCAGCTACTCAACCCATCTCTGCAGTATTCAGGTGACATTACCGTCTCTGCGGGTACTCTTTTTGTAGGCCGAACGGGCGATGGGGTACCGTACACGCTCTCCCTCTCTGATCTTACTGTTGAGAATGGTGCTGTGCTGCAACTTCAATATTGCACCGGCACGATCGCCTCAGTCGCCTTAAACGGAGGCAAAATCCTATTCTTTGATTCTAACAAGGCGACCGACTCCATCGCCATTGGCTCCCTCGCTATTACGCAAAATAGCACCTTGGAGACGGTATGGAAAGGAGTCCTGAACGTTGGACTTCTGACGGGAAGCGGAGATTTTTCTGCGACCCATTCCACAGGAGATTCCCTTCGTCTGAATATCAATAAGCTCGAGGACTACAGTGGAACACTTTCCAAGGGAGGCGCAAGTGCAGGCTCGCTTTACATTACGGTGAGCTCTGCCGGACAAGCGGCAGGTAAAAATGCAGTTGTCTCTGCTGATGCTACTCTGGCTTCCGGCTTCTATCTGGAAGGTTCCGGGTCGCTGTCCTTCACCGGTGCTGTAACCGCGGCAGGCTCCATCACCAATTCCGGCGCAGGCTCCCTTTCTTTCGGCAACTCTGTAACTATCGCCGGTTCTGTCAGCAACACAGGGGGTGGTTCTCTTTCCTTCAACGGAGATGCTCTGACGTTGGGGGGAGTAATCTTTAACACGGGATCATTGACTTTCGGTGACAGCACAGCCATCACCGTTACGTCAGGTGTTTCGGTGCAGGATTTCTGCGGCTATATAGACAAAGGAGAGACTTCTGCCAATGGATACATCGACACGACAAAAGCCTGGATTGTTCGCAATGAAGGGACAGGCGCCTCGATTACGGGGGGGAAGGATATTAAGACAGTAAGCATAGACGGAACCGAATACACAATTACCAAGGGGAACTCCGAGGGGTGGTATATCTCTGCCACGCTGACTGCCGATTCCGGCGTATATTATGTCAACAGCGGGGTTGTCCTTTATGATGGTTCCCCCTCCGATAACACCGGAGGCATCGCTGATGCTACCAAACTGAAGCTCAACGGTGGCACACTCCGAATGACGGCATCCCTCACTGATCAAGTGTCGCAGGGGATTCAGGTAATTAAGAATTCAACGATTGGTTTGGATGGCACGGGCACCGTACTGAACAAATCAAGCGTAACAGTGGATTCCGGCAAATCTCTGACGCTGACGGGAAACGGAAACTATGTAATTGAATCCCCGAATGCAGCAATTACCTCTCTTGGCACAGGTGTAAGTCTGGGACCGGAGTGGACGGGCACTGTCACAATTTCCGGCGGTCTCAAAGGAAGCTATTTCAGAGAGCTTGTCAACGGACAGAGGTCTCTCTTAGAATTCAAGGGAGTAGATGGATGGAGCCATGATAGCAGTGCAGAAAACTGGCAGTCAGTTCAGAGTTTCAATGTAAAGCTTACAGACACAGCTTCCAAAAAGGCTTGGACTAACAGTGCATACACCAACTCTACCACAAATAACACATCCACGTTCTCCGGAAGTTGGTCCGGTTCCGGCACCTACGTCGCAAACATCGACTCGAGTGGTGCTCGCTACATGAACTACACTTATACCGGAGACATAGCAGCATGGACCGGAAAGTTCGAGTTACAATGCACAAATGCGACGTCGGCTTCAACTCTTACTTTTTCCGGTAATGCAGGAGATATCAATATCGATATTATCCGCACGACCGACAACGGAATTTTATCCGTAATAGCTGACACTGATGCAACATTCTCGAAGAGCATAACAGCAAATACGGTAACAGTGAATAATGGAAAGTCCGCGGCATTTGGGGGAGTTCTGACAGTCACGACCTTGACAGCCAACGGTCAGAGCAAACTCAGCAGCAGCAATTCCGTCATTCAAACCCTCATTGATAACGGAGGCTCTGTTATATCGGGAAACGAGAATAAGATTACGACGCTGACGTCGAATTCACAGACGATTATCTCCGGTTCTTCAAACATCATCACAACTTTGACCGACAACGGTGGGGCTCTCATATCCGGCAATGGGAACTACATCGACACCCTCGAGGTAAATGGTGCTACAACTCTGACCGGAAGTGACAATACGATTAACAAACTTGACTGTACCGGGAAATTGGTCAGTTCAGGCACAACGGAGATCCTGACTTCCTTGGAGAAGGCGACAAGCGTTGAGGTGACCGGGGGAACCTTGAGATTGGCCGGTATGTCTGACGGCAGCGGATCCGTGTCGGTGAAGGAGGGCGCAACGCTGAGTCTGACGGGCGACACTGCGGCCGCAGCCGGCACCATCTCCTTGGAGGAGGGAGCGGTATTGACCAACGAGGGGACCAGGAGTTTGGGCGGCACTGTGGAGGGTAGCGGCACCCTGAAGGTGACGAACGGCAATTCGCTCACGATTGACGGTTCAGTCACCTTGGGTAAGGCTATCGAGAATGACGGCACGTTCGAAATGGGCAGCGGCAATTTGTCATTCACCTCGTTCGACGTGCTCGACAAGAAGACCACATCATCATACTACGATCCCACTGCAGGAACCTATGGTAACGGCTATGAGTCCGGTGTCTACACCATCATCGCGGGCAGCGGAACTCTCGAGGGGATTACTTCGGGAAGCACAATGGTTTCTGTCGGATCGGAAACCAACCTCGCTGTTACCGTAGACGGCAGCGAGGCAACGATTACCAAGGCCGGCACGAGCGGGCTCTACTATATCAACACCGGGGAGGTGACCTATGGTGCTGCCGGCAACGCGGCTGACGCTGCGACAACGGAAGGTCTGGTACTGAACGGTGGCAACCTGGTGATGAATAATGCTCTCGTGTCAACGGCAGAGAAGGGCATCATCGTCAGGCAGAACGCTTCTCTGACCATCAACGGAGGAGTGACGCTCGAAAAGGTCAAGATTGAGTCCGGAAACATGACGCTCAAGGGCTCCGGCGTCTACAACATGTCCGGTGCCAACGCAGACGATGCAGCAGCAACGGAGGTGGACGACAACACTTGGACCGGTACCATCAACCTGAGCGATTCAACGATCGGCAGCTTGGCCAATTTGGATAACTTGGCCATCTCCGGGAGCACCCTGAACCTTGGCGGGGAAGTGGAGGCAAGCACGGGTACGACCAACGCGAATATGGAGTTGAAGGAGGACTCTACCCTGTCCCTCAGCGGCACGGGTGATTTCACCTTCAACGGCGAGCTGAAGGGCTCGGGCAGCATTTCGGACACCTCCACCGGCACTGTGTCCTTCACGGACAAGATCATGGACTGGATCGGTAGTTACACGGGTACGAATTCCACGGTAGAGTTTGCGGAGAATACTACGGTAAACGCCACCATCAGCGGCAAGTCCATGGAGTTGGGCAACGGGGCATCTCTGAATAAGGGGGCCACCCTGACCGACAACATGACGGCCTCCGCTTTCACCTTGGGCGGTTCCCTGACGGTGGGCGGGGATATGACGGCTACTTCTATCACGATCGGTGATGGTGTTCTGGCTGGCCTCGATACGAATACGCCGCTGATTAAGGTATCCGGTGAGCTGAAGGGTCTGGATTTTATCATCAATAACAATGATTGGACCTATCTGCTGTCCAATGCCGTGGCAGAGGGCGCAGCTTACAAGTTGGCCGGTTTCGGTTCTTCCACCGGCTCCTTCACCTTGAATAATGGTGACAAATCTTACGTCAAGGATGGTGTGAAGTTCTACATCGAGGCAACCGATTCCGCTGTTACTCTGACGAAGGTGACGATGGGGCCGGAATGGGTCGGCGACACGACAGTCGGCTGGACGGAGTCCGATGGCTTTAGTCCGAAGCAATCTTCCAATGGTCCGGTGAGTTTCATGGGAAACGGCTCCGATATCGTGCAGGTTCATGGGGCTCAGACGGTAACGGGTATCAACGTGGATGCCGAGTCCGGGGTGACGACCTACACCCTCACGGGAGATTCCGTGACCACGAACACGCTGAGCATTATCCACGGCAACCTGATTGTCCAGAACAAGCTGATTGTCCAGAACGAGCTGACGGCTAACGGCCTTATTTCCATTCACAGCGGCACGGAATTGACCGTCAATGATGGCGGTACGCTGACCGGTGACTCCATGGCCAACGATGGTACGCTGACGATCGGCAGCGGCTCCACGGTGAAAGTCGCTTCCCTCACGGGCGATGGCTCGGTGGCGGGCGATGGAATGCTGGTGGTGCTGGACGGCAAGGTAAGCGAGAAGACGCTCTCCACCAACTCCGGGACCATCGAGATGGACACGCTGAACGATGAGGATGCAACTCTGGGTGTGAGCGGTACACTCTTGGTGCGCGAGGGAGGCAGCTACACCGGGGAATATCTACCGGGTGCAGATGGGGCCCCTGTTCGTGTTGGTACCTCGGATAAGGACGCACACCTGGTTCTTCGCGCGAGTGCGAACCTGATGGTGATCGGCAAGGCAGGTACGGTGGATCTGAAATATACTGACGCAGAAGGTTACACTCTGGGTGGTATTGACACCACGGGGGAGACAGTACTACTGAACAACAAGACAGTTGACGGTAAGGCGACCCCGGTGACGCTGGTCAATGACTCCTCTATGAAGGGTGGCGAGCTGGACTTCACCGTTTCCGCCAAGGAGGTGAATAACAGCCTGAAGACTGACGGCAAGCCCACGGTTACCACGGGTGCATCCCTGAGCTTGGAGAACGTGACGCTGAAGGTGCACGAAGTGGAGAACACGGGTCTGAATTTCAATGCGGGCGGCAAGGAGAAGGACATCCTGCTCTTTGTGCTGAACGATCAGGACAATTGCACGGTGAGCAACGTGATGGTGGACATGAGCGACTGCACGTGGATGACCAAGTACTTCACCAACTTCCGCGCGGTGGAGGGTTCCGTTGATATCATTGCCGATGCTAACACGGGATACTACGTCGCGCATGGTGGTCAGACGCCGAACGGAACGGCAGGCTTGGCGCTGGCGGGCAAGGCGATGTTCCACCTTGATCCGCAGACAAGGACTCCGGGCAGTGAGTTGGCTCAGGTGCTCGATATGCTGGATAACCACATTACTACCGGCAATAAGGGCGCGATGGACAAGCTGGGTGCGGCTCTGGCAGGCAGCTCGCTGTCCGCCGTGGGGCTGGCGGTGGCTGACGATGTGCAGCGTCAACTCCGCTCCATCCGCAACCGCACCACCACCATGGGCGTGAATGAGTGCGTGGTGAACGAGGACATGCCCTACGTCAACGGCTGGATCAGCGGTGACGGCAACTATCGCCAGCTCAGCGAGAGCGGCACGGATGCAGGTTACCAAGTCTCCTCCTGGGGCGGCACGGTCGGTGTTGACGTCGATGTGAACCCGAACCTCACCCTCGGCGTGGCGGTCAGCGCCCTCTTCGGTGACTACACCGGCAAGGCTGCCGACACCCTGACGGGCGACCTGGACACCCAGTACGTCTCGCTCTTCGCCCGCGTCTCGACCGGTTCCTGGGTCAACACCTTCGTGGGCACCCTCGGCCGCGCCGATGTGGATCTGGAGCGCACCATCCCGGGCATCGCAGGCAAGACCACCTACAAGACGAACGGCATGATGTTCGGCTTCCTGTATGAGGTAGCCCGAACCTTCGCCCTGAACGATGAGGCGACCACCTGCGTGCAGCCCCTGTTCAACATGAGCTTCAGCCACACCTCGCTGGACAGCGCGACGGAAGGCGGCACGGCGGACACCCGCCTGACCACGGACTCAGCTTCCCTCACGCAGTTCTCCCTCGGCCTCGGTGGTCGACTCCAGAGCATCGTGGGTGAAAACGAGTACAACCGCGCCTCCATCTTCGAGGCCCGCGCCCTGCTCAAGCTGGACTTCGGGGACCGCTACAACAAGCTGAACACCGCCCTCGCCGCTCTTCCGACCGCCACGGTCAGCACCCGCAGCAACGAAAAGGGAGTCATCGGTGCAGAACTCGGTGCCACCCTCACCATCCCGATCTCGCAGGATGCGGGTTCCATCTTCTTCGATGTGAACGCCGACTTCAACGCCGACGAGGTGGGCGTGAACGGCTCCGTCGGCTACCGCGTCAACTTCTGATACACGGACGCAAGTCCACTTCACAGGGCCTGCCGCCTCCACTGCGGCAGGCCCTTTTTTCAAATCCTGCCGCCTGGGTAATAGAGAGGGGGTGTGGGGGAGGACGCGGAATTTTCGGAAACCGAATTATATGCTCTTCTTCGGCAAAGACTTCAAAGCAAATTCATCGTAGGTAGCTATAGAAATTTATCAAAAAACAAGGAAGCTACTATCTCGGCGGCATGCAGCTTGTACCGACCAAGCATACCAATCAGTTTCCGATCCTTCCGAAAATTCCGCGTCCCACCATCTCTCCTCCACTATCACCACGGTGGAGAGAAGTCTTATCAGACCCGGGATCCGCCCCACTGCGGCAGTAGAGAGAGGGTGTTGAGAGCGTTACAGTGGTATCTGTTGCACTCTTGTTGCACTTTCTCGGGGGATTTTGCTCGCCAAACGTGCTGAGATGTGGTACAAAAACGGAGTAAACGAATTTCCCACGCATATGGCATTACACATCGAAATGAGCCCGGAAGCGGAAGCGGAGCTGCGCAAGTCCGCGACCCGCAATAAGGTTACATCTGCTGCGCTTGCCCTGCTGCTGATCAGCTTGGCAGCCACGGTGCTTTACTTTGCCGTTAAGATCATCGTCAAGACGGTGGAGCCCTCCTTCATCAGCTTTACACCGCCGGAGGATAACGCACCGCCCACCAACAAGCCGACCACGCAGGAGCTCTCCTCCAGCTCCTCCAGCCCGTCCAGCGATGTGGCACCGGCCATGATTGTGGCGGATGCGCCCGCCAATGTGGCCATGGCTCCGGTGGAGATGGATAGCGCCGACTTCGGTGAGGCGGCTGACTTCGGTATCGGCATGGGTGCCGGCGGTCTGGGTGAGGGCCTCGGCGACGGCGGTAACGGTCTCGGTTCCAGCAAGGGCGGTGGCTCTGCCTTGGAGGGTACGTTCTACGACCTCAAGCAGACCAAATCCGGCAGCCCGACCGGCATCATCAAAGAGAGCGGACCGAACAGTGAGCTCAAACAGTTCGAGGTGTTGCATGACTTCATGAAGGGTGGCTGGCGCGAGAGCGTGCTTGCCAAGTACTGGCAGTCCCCCACCAAGCTGTACGCCACCAACTTCTACCTGCCTGTTTGTGAAGACCGCTACGCTCCCGTGGCCTACCAGTGCGAGGACCGCGTGAAGCCCGCCCGCTGGGTGGCCGTCTACCGCGGCCGTGTGCAGGCCCCCGTCACCGGTAAATTCCGCTTCGTCGGTACGGGTGACGATATCCTCGCTGTCCGCTTCAACAACAAACTCGTGTTGGAGGCCGGCTATCGTATCGCCACTCGCTTCGATAAGTCCAAGCCGGGCGCTATGCGTGTCTCCGGCGGCGACCTCAAGGCCTACGCGGAGGAAATCAAGAGTGGTAAAGACAAGGAGCACAAGGGCTACGAATTCATTACCACACAGGAGACACCCAAGTGGAACAGCGAAGTCGGCGGTCTGACAGCCGGCGCGATCTTCGAGGTGAAGCAGGGTCAAAACTACCCCATCGAGGTGCTCATCGCCGAACAGGGCGGTAGTTTCGGCTTCGTGCTTCTCATTCAGAATGTCACGGATGGTACCGGTGGCAAAAACTTCGACCTCTTCCGCACTAACTTCGCTGAGCCGGACAAGGCGGAGCTGGAGAAGATGCTCCAGGGTTACTTGGGCGGCGGCGGTATGCAATGCCCGACCTACAACAAGGACTCCATGGTCTGGAAGGCCGTCCCCTGATCCCCTTGATCTCTCACTTTCATCAACTCAAAGCGTCGGGGCCACCCCGGCGCTTTTTTTGACTCAGCGGGGAGCGACGGCCACCCGGCTGCGCTTCCGGCATCCATGAGTGTCAAGCCCCACAGAGCATGTGAGTAGGGGTAGAAAGGCATTGAAAAAGAGGGCGGGGCGTGGTATAGTGGGGGCGACATGCGGGAGAGAGGCGAGAAAATCGATGCGTTGACGCGGCGGCGGTGCGCTTTTGCGCTGTACCGCACGTCAGCGGGCGGAGATGTGTTCTGCATGCAGGCGGACGGCGGGATGAGCCCTGCAGGGATAGGGGATGGATTTACCATCGCCGCCTACGGTGAAGCCGGCCGACTGATAGCCGATGAACTGCACGAGCCCCCGGAGGCAGAGAAGTTTCCCCCTGCAGCGCCTACCGATATCGAGGAAGCCACCACACGCGAAGCCTACCACGCCGCCTTTGAGCGCGCCATGAAACTACTGAGAACCCCGGGCGGTCTGCGCAAGCTGGTCCTGGCCCGCACGGCGGATGTATTCTGCGGCAGCGTAAGCCCCTTCCGCGCCTATACGGCAGCCTGTGCAGCGCATCCCGCTGCATTCACAGCCTTGGTGCAGACCCCCGAACACGGCGCCTGGCTGTGCAGCACGCCCGAGCTGCTCCTGAGCGGCAGCGGGCAACAGTGGCACACCATGGCCCTGGCCGGCACCCGCCCCGTGCAGAGCGGCCCGTGGGATGCCAAAAACCGAGAGGAACAGGAGCTGGTGACCCGATGCATCACCGAGACCCTGCTGCGCTTCACCCCCCGAGTGCAAGCCCTGCCGCCGCACACCCGCAACGCAGGCCGTATCGAGCACCTCTGCACCCCCATTTCCTTTGAGCTGGCGGCCGAGCACATCCCCGCCCTGCTGAAGCAGCTCCCCCCCACCCCCGCCGTCTGCGGCTACCCCCGCGAACAGGCCGCCGCTACTTTGGCCGCCCACCCCGACATCGACCGTCGCCTGTACGCAGGCTACCTGGGTCCCTGCCGGAACGGCGAGCCGACCCTGTATGTGACCCTGCGCTGCATGCAGTTTCTGCCCGACCGCTGCCGCCTGTATGCCGGCGGCGGACTCCTCGCGAGCTCCGATGAAGAAACCGAATGGCAGGAGACCGAGGCCAAGATGCACGCCATGCGCGCCGTGATGGCGGTCGCAGCGTCCCCGGTTGGATTTCGGGATTGACAAGACGGACCCGGGCGTGTATACTGGGCTGCGTATGGAGACCCCGACGACCAATATCGATCTCTCGACGCTCGACACGGAGGCTATGCGCAGCCGTCTTTCCGAGCTCGGGAGCTATCTTTAACTTAGAGGACATCGAAAAGAAAGTAGCCGATCTGGACGCCCGCATGAGCGCCCCGGACTTCTGGGACAACCCGGAAGCCGCCCGCGCACTGATGGACGAAGTGAACCCGCAGAAGCGCCGCATGGAGCAATTCCGCGCCTTGGAAAGCTCCCTGGAAGATGTGGAAGTGGCCATCGAGATGGCCGGCGAGGAACCCGAAATGGCCGCCGAAGCCAAGGCAGAATACGATGCCTGGTGCAAACGCTTGGAGGAGTTCGAGCTCATCACCCTGCTGAATGGCCCGCACGACAACGCAGGCTGCTACCTGACCATCCACGCCGGAGCCGGTGGCACGGAGGCCTGTGACTGGGCCGGAATGTTGCTGCGCATGTACCTGCGCTACTGCGAACGCCATAATTTTACCGCAGAAATCATGGAAAGCACCGATGGTGATGAGGCCGGTATCCGCTCCGTTACCGTCAAGATCACCGGTGAATACGCCTACGGTTATCTGAAAAACGAACGCGGCGTGCATCGTCTGGTGCGCATGAGCCCCTTCGATGCCGCCGGCAAGCGTCATACCTCCTTCTGCTCCTTGGACGCCACCCCCGACATCTCCGATGACGTCGAGATCGAAGTGAAGGAATCGGACGTGAAAATGGACACCTACCGCTCCGGCGGCAAGGGCGGCCAGAACGTGAACAAGGTGGAGACCGCCGTGCGCCTTACCCACCTGCCCACGGGTATCATCGTTGCCTGCCAGACCCAGCGCTCCCAGCTCCGCAACCGCGAGGAAGCCATGCGCATGTTGAAGGCCCGCCTCATTCAGTTGGAGGAAGACCGCAAGCGCGCAGAAGCCGATCGTCAGTACTCCGAGAAGGGTGAAATTGCCTGGGGTAACCAGATCCGTTCCTACGTCTTCCAGCCCTACCAAATGGTGAAGGACCTGCGCACGGGCGTGGAGACCGGCAACATCCAAGACGTGATGGACGGCAACATCGATGCCTACATCGAGGGGATGCTCCGCAAGTGAGCACCCCCGCCTGCCTCGCCCCGCCATGTTGGAGATAGACGTCCTGACGCTCTTCCCGGAGCTGATTACCGTGCCGCTCTCACAGAGCATCATGGGCCGCGCCGCCGAGAACGGACTCATCACCGTGCGGGCGCACCAGCTGCGGGATTGGACGCACGATAAATACCGCCGCACGGATGACTACCTGTGCGGCGGCGGGCAGGGCATGCTGATGAAATGCGAGCCCATCTTCGAGGCCGTTGAGGAGCTGCGGCGGGAGAATACCCGTGTTATCCTGATGACCCCGCAGGGGCGTCCCTTCTGTCAACCCATGGCGGAAGCCTTGGCTGCTCCCTGCCGGGAGGGCGGGGATGCCCACTACATCATCCTTTGCGGGCACTACGAAGGTGTGGATCAGCGGGTCATTGATACCTTGGTGGACGAGGAAATCTCCATCGGCGACTACATCCTCACGAACGGCGCGATTGCCGCCGTGGTGGTGGTAGACGCCGTAGCGCGCCTTCTCCCCGGTGCCCTGGGAGACGAGCGCAGCAGCGCGGAGGAGTCCTTCTCCGATGGCTTATTGGAAGCCCCCGCCTACACCAAGCCCAACAACTTCCGGGGAATGGAAGTACCCGCCGTTTTCCTCTCCGGCAATCACCGAGCCATCGCGGAGTGGAAGCTGGAACACGCTCTGGAACGCACCAAGGCGAACCGGCCGGATCTGTACGAGAAATGGGCAGCCGCCCACCCGGAGTACTTCTCCCCCAAACGCAAGCGCGTGCGCCAAACCGCCTACAAACCCCGTCCACAGGAAGGCGGCGAGACATGACGCAGCGCAGGCTTGCAGAATGTTCCGCCCCCGTTTATACTCCCGGCTTATGAAATACACCTCCGTCCTCGGCCTTGTCGCTCTTCCCGCCGCCGTTGCCACCGTCTGCGGACAGGAAAGCATCGACTGGCGCAACCTACAGCAGGCGGAGGTGACACCGCTGCCCAAGGAAGAGGCTCTGCCCCTGCCTTACCTGATGCCGCAGTTGCACCCCGATGCCGCCAAGAAACACCTGCCCTATGTGGACGGCCCCGGCATGTGCCTGGTGGTCGCCTATACTCCGGACCGCAGCGAGACGGGCGGCATCGTTTCCCCGGTTCTGGAGCAATACCGCCTGAGCCCGGACGGCCTGAGCCTGCTGGCCACCACGCGCCGCTTTGCCCCGCTCGGTCCGCGCTTGGTGCAGACCTCCTGTTCTGCTGTACGCTACACCACCCGGCAGCCCGGGGTGTTCCGCATAGGGGACTACGCTGTTTGTTTCTCCGTGCAGGGCGGCAGCCTGCGCTTCTGCGAGCGCTTCCGCTTTGCGGGGGAGGATGTGCTGCTGGACCGCGTCATCCTGCCCTCCGGCCGCGTCATGCCGGGTCTGCTGCGCCCCTGACAGGCAGGATTAGGGCTTGCCAACGCGGGTGAAAGGTGCTATAATACCGCCGATGCAGGGGCAGCACCCTGCGCCTGTCTCATAACCATTATTTTTCACCATGAGTGCCATACCGAATGTTCTGGCCGGGCGTTATGCGTCCGATGCAATGAAAGCCATCTGGTCCGCCGAGGGGCGTATCGTTCTGGAGCGCGAGTTCTGGATTGCTGTCATGAAGGCCCAAAAGGACCTGGGGCTGGACATTCCGCAGGAGGCCATCGACGCCTACGAGCGCGTGAAGGGGCAGGTGAACATCGACTCGATCAATGCCCGCGAGCGCATCACGCGCCACGATGTGAAGGCCCGAATCGAGGAATTCTGCGACCTGGCCGGCTACCAGCACATCCACAAGGGCATGACCAGCCGCGACCTGACCGAGAACGTGGAGCAGCTGCAGATCCGCCGCTCCATGGACATCATCATGAACAAGGTGGTGGCTGCCTGCGTGCGCATGGCCAAGCACGCCCGGCAGTGGCGCGATGTGGTCTTTGCCGCCCGCACGCACAATGTGGCAGCGCAGGCCACCACCATGGGCAAGCGCGTGGCTATGTTCGGGGAGGAGCTGGTGCACTGGGCACACGCTTGGATCTCTGCCATGGAGCGCTACCGCGTGCGCGGGCTCAAGGGTGCCGTGGGTACGCAGCTGGACCAGCTCTCCCTCTTCGGCAAGAACGCCGCCACGGTGCAGGAGCTGGAGCAGCGCATCTGCCGCCACCTCGGCATCGAGGCCAAGTGGATCAACGTGGGCCAGGTGTACCCCCGCTCGCTGGACTTCGAGATTATCTCCGGCTTGGTCGGCCTCTCTGCCGGGCCTTCCAGCTTCTGCAAGACCTGGCGTCTCATGGTCGGGCATGAGCTCTGCACGGAGGGCTTTGCCAAGGGCCAGACGGGCTCCAGCGCCATGCCGCACAAGATGAACCCGCGCTCCTGCGAGCGTGTCAACGGCTTCCATGCCATCCTCAAGGGCCACCTCAGCATGATCGGCGGCATCATCGGCGACCAGTGGAACGAGGGCGACGTCTCCTGCTCCGTGGTGCGCCGCTGCGTGTTGCCGGATGCCTTCATGGCGGCGGATGGTTTGTTCGAGACCTTCATCACGGTGCTGGACCAGATGGATATTTATGAACCCGTCATCCGCACGGAGCTGAACCGCTACCTGCCTTTCTTGATGACCACCACCATCATGATGGCGGCGGTGAAGCGAGGCGTGGGCCGCGAGGAGGCACACGAGGTCATCAAGGAGCACGCCGTTGCGGTGTCGGATGACCTGCGCCACGGGCGTATCTCCTGCAACGACCTGCTGGATCGCTTGGGCAATGATGCGCGCCTGCGTCTGAGCCGCGAGGAAATTCAGCAGATTTACGACGCCAACGCAGGCGACACCGGCATGGCTGCCGCCCAGGTGGACGGCTTCTGCTCCATGGTCGATGAGTTAGCCACGCGTTTCCCGGACGGCGTAGAGTACGCCCCCGGCGCTATCCTATAACCCATATCCCCGCACAGCATGGATAACAAGGACGGAGTTGTGTACAGCAATGAGGCGTACTGCCTGAAGGCCGACCGTTTGATACAGGGCGGCACGGTGGCAGAGCTGGTTGCCCCCGGGGAGTTGCGGATCACAAGGGACGGACAGTCGCGCAGTGTGTACATTCCCACCCAAGCCCCGGCCTGTTATCCGGCCTTCCGGAGTGACCTGCCCGTGCTGCAGGCCATGTACCACTTAGCCCTCAAGGAGCTGGATGAGAACCTGACGCCGGAGGGAACCCTGCGTGCCGGCGCCAATTGGGACTCCGTCTGGACGCGCGATATCGCTTACGCTGCCGGACTCGGGGCTGCGCTGGCCAACCCGGAAGCCTGCCGCAGGAGTCTGGAGAGCCGCGTGCAGGGGGGCATCATCATGCAGGACACCGGAACGGGCGGCGGGTGGCCTATCTCAACGGATCGCGTGTCTTGGGCCATCGGTGCGCAGGCGGTCTACCGCCGCACGGGGGACCGCGAATGGCTCGATTACTGCGTGCAGGTGCTGATGGATACCTTGGCGGATGATGAGCGCGTGATGCCGAATTCTACACCGCTGCGCCGGGGGGAGACGACCTTCATCGATTGGCGGGAGCAGAGTTATCCGGAGTGGATGAGCATGGCGGAGATCGGGGCCTCATACGCCTTCGGTACCAACGTGGTGCACTGCATTTGCCGTCGCATCCTGGCCTCCATGTTGCGCGAACAGTCCGCTGCGGCTACGGCTGCCAAGCGTCCGTCCGAGGCTAGGCGTTGCAATGAGCTGGCCGAGCGTTACCGCAGCGAGGCTACCGCTCTGGCAGAGGCGATCAACGAAAGCTTCTGGCTGCGCAGTACGCAGCATTACGGCATGTACCGCAGTGCAGACGGTATTTTGGATGACCGGACAGATGCCTTGGCAACGGCTCTCGCGGTGTTGAGCGGCGTTGCGGGTGAGTACGCCGGAAAGGCAATGGAGAAGGTGCCCGTCTCGCCCTTCGGTACACCGGTGTTCAGCCCCTATCGTACCCATCTTCCTTCCTATCACAATCGTGCCGTCTGGCCCTTTGTGGAGGGCTATGTTCTGTCCGCGCACGCAAGCCTCCAGAATGCCGACCGAGCGGCGCATTCCATGGGAGCCCTTCTGCGGGCGGCCTTGGCCTTCGGGACGAATAAGGAGAACTTCAACGCCGTAACGGGCGAGCCGGACACCCTGCTGAACTCGGACCGCCAGCTCTGGAGTGTCAGCGGTATGCTGGGGCTCTTCTACCACATCATCTTCGGTATTCAATTTGATAAACAAAACCTCGTAATCTCCCCCTGCGTGCCTCGTGGCTTCGGCGGTAATCATCGTCTCAGCGGTCTGCGCATCCGCAAGATGGAGCTCTCGATTCACATACACGGTTGGGGCACGGAGGTTTGCTCCATGCGCGTGCTCATCAACGGGGTGCCCGGCTGCCCCGTCATCCCCTTGGATACCGAGGGCAGCGTACAAATCGAGTTGGAGCTGAATCCTGCGGAAGGAGGTGAAGCCTCCTCTGCTCCGGTATTGACGGCCGGGGAGGACCTGCCCATCCCGGTGTGGGATAATCCAACGCCGCAGGAGCTGCGTTGGCATCCTGTTCCGGGGGCCTCCAGTTACATCGTTTATGCTGATGGTCGGGCAATTGCCACGCCGCTGGACTGTCGCTATAAGTTGCCGAAACAAAGTGCACGGATGCGTTGTTATCGCGTGCAGGCGGAAAATCGGGGGATCTGCTCCTGCCTCAGCGAGCCCTATGAGGTAGCGGCCCCGGGGGCGCGGCAGTTGCTGCAGCCTCGCCGCGTTGGGGAGGAGGCGGAGTACCGTGTGGAACACCGGCAGGCATGGCTGGATACCCGCCCCTGCACGGCGCGTCTGGATTATGAGGGCGTGACGCTGGCTGCCGGAACGTATCGCCTGCGCTTCCTCTACAGCAATGCCACGGCTTCCCGCCGGGATGGTAACACCTGCGCCCTTCGAGAGCTGTTCGTTAATGGGGAGCGCGCCGAGGTCATCCCGCTGCCGCATAACACGGAGGACTGCAATTGGGAGTCTTATTCCTATACGGCACCCGTGACGCTCTACGTGGAGGCCGGGCGCACGATTTTCTCACTTCGTTACACACCGCGCTGTGTCAATGGGCACGGGTTTATCAACCAGTGCATGGTGCGGCATCTGGAGCTCGTTCGTCTGGATTGATACCGGTCTATGGCAGAGGAGTGCGTCAGTTTCGTTTTTTGCGGCAGCGATGAGGGTGCTGCGTCTGCAGCGGCCAAAGCAGCTTTCGATAAGCTGAGCGAGGGCTCGGATGGCTGGGGAAACGAAATAATCGATGGCGCAACGGCCGTGGTAGATGAGGCCCTGTCCGTCATCCGCCGGACGATCTCCGGTTTGCAGATGGTCAGTATGTTCGGAGGGCGCAAGGTGGTGTGGCTGAAGGGCGCGACCTTCTTGGCAGATACACCGCAGGGGCTGCGCAGTGAAGCGGTTCAGCAGGCTATGGAGGACCTGGTGGCGTCCTTGGGACACCTGCCGCCGGAGACTTTTTTTGTGCTGAGTGCGGCAGAGGTTGACAAGCGGCGAAGCTGTTACAAGAAGCTGTGCAAGGTGGCGGAGGTGAAGGAGTTTACGAAGATCGATATCTCCAAGCCCGGCTGGGAAAATGAGCTTTCTGCTCTGGCCGTGCGGCAGGCGAAACCGCTCGGGCTCACCTTCAGCAGCGATGCGCTGGACCTGTTCGTGCATCGTGTCAACGAGAGTTCGCGTCAAATCGCTAACGAGATCGCTAAGTTGGATGTCTACTTGGGGCCGGAGCGGCGGCAGATTACGATGGAGGACGTGGACTTGATGGTGGCGGTGTCGCGCAACGGGGTTGTGTTCGAGGTAGCGCGGGCGGTGGAAAATGCGGATTGCAACCGTGCCATTCGTTTGGTTAATGAGCAGCTGGATCGCGGTGAGCAGGCGGTTTCTATCATGCGCGCGGCACTCGTGCCGCTGGTGCGTAACCGTTTCTGTGCCTCCTTGATTATGGCGGAATTTCATTTGGATCCCACGGATTACCGGGGCTTTGAGAGCGGGCTGAACAAGCTGCCGCTCCACGCGCGCAAGCTGCTGCCGCTCAAAAAGGACGGTAATGTGAATACCTTTGGGCTCATCAATGCGGCTCGAGGTTGCAAAGGGATCAAGCCGGCTAAGGCACGGCGGGATCTGCAGGCCTGTGCTGCGGCAGACCGTGCTCTGGTCTCTACGGGGTGTGATGCGCGTGATGTGCTGCATAAGCTGATTGTCTCTCTTACGTCTACCAAATAATTTATGGCTTGCGAGACGATATACGATGTGCTTGTCATCGGGGCCGGTCATGCCGGCATCGAGGCGGCTTTGGCTGCCGTGCGCCTCGGTGGGCGGGTAGCAGTCGTCACTCATAACTTGGACACGATCGGTCAGATGAGCTGCAACCCCGCCATCGGTGGCCTAGGTAAGGGGCACATGGTGCGGGAGATCGATGCCTTGGGCGGGGCCATGGCACTCAACACGGACGCAACGGCCCTGCAGTGGCGCATGCTGAACGCCTCGAAGGGGCCTGGGGTGCAGGCTCCGCGTGCTCAGTGTGATAAGTTGGCGTATCGCTCGCGCATGAAGTGGCTGCTGGAGACAACGCCGGGCTTGCAGCTTTTCCAGGCGGAGGTGGCGGAGATTTCGGTGGAGAATGGGGCTGTGGCGGGTATTGTGACGTCGTGGGGGCAGAAGATACGGGCGGCTCGGGTGGTGCTGTGCAGCGGCACGTTCATGCGCGGACTGCTGCATGTGGGGCAATCGCACCTGCCGGGGGGGCGTCTCGGCTGCGCGCCCAGCGGTATTTCTGCATCGCTGGAGGCTCTCGGTTTCCCGCTCGCGCGCTTTAAGACAGGCACATCGCCGCGTATCAAGGGGAGCACGATCGATTTTGGCTCATTGGAGCTTCAGGAGGGAGACCCATTCCCTCCGTTCTTTAGTTCTCAGTCCCTATCGAATCTGAGCCGCTCACTGGAGCCGCATTGTACGCTGAATTTTTTGGCGGATATGGACTTCCCGCCGGAGCAGCTCCCCTGCGCCATCACTTACACCACGCAGCGGACGCATGATATTATCCGCGACAACCTGCAGTTCAGCCCGCTTTACAGCGGCATTATCAAGGGGACGGGCCCTCGTTATTGCCCCAGCATCGAGGATAAGGTGGTGCGTTTCGCCGACAAGGAGCGGCACCAGATCTTCATCGAGCCGGAGGGACGCAGCACGGATGAATTCTACCTCAATGGGCTTTCCACCAGCCTGCCTTACTCGGCGCAGTTAGATATCGTACACAGCATTCCGGGTTTGGAGCGGGCCGAGATCATCCGCCCCGGCTACGCGGTGGAGTATGATTACGTTCCCCCCACGGAGCTGCAGCCGACGCTGGAGACCAAGCGGGTGCGCGGTCTCTACTTTGCCGGCCAGATCAACGGCACCAGCGGCTATGAAGAGGCCGCCGGTCAAGGCCTGCTGGCGGGCGCCAACGCTATGCTGTCGCTGCACGGTGATGCACCGCTTATCCTGCGCCGCGATGAGGCCTACCTCGGTGTGATGGTGGATGACTTGGTGACGCGAGGCACGGATGAGCCCTACCGCATGTTCACCAGCCGTGCGGAAATGCGTCTCCTCCTGCGGCAGGACAACGCAGACCTGCGCCTCTCTCCTCTCGCGGCTCGTATAGGCCTCATCCCCGCCGAGCGCGGCGAGGAGGCCTGCCGCCGCCTGCAGGGTATAGCGGAGGGTATTCAGCTGGCTAAAACTCTCCGCGTTGACGGCATTCCCATGGACCTGTGGCTCCGCCGTCCGGAGAACAGGTGTCAGGACCTACCCCCGGACATTCTCGCCCGTTTCCCCTCTGAAGTTATCGAGCAGGTTGTCACGGAAATCATTTACGCCGGTCACATCAAACGCATGCGGGACACCGCTGACCGCATTCGCCGTCAGGAGGAGCGTCGACTCCCTGCCGACACCGACTACATGGCCATCCCCGCCCTCAAGACCGAGGCACGCCAACGCCTTGACCGCATCCGCCCCACCACCCTCGGCCAAGCCTCCCGCATTCCCGGCATCACCCCCGCTGACATCGCCCTTCTCCTCGTCCACCTCAAAAAGGGTCTCCCCCGCCGCCAAACGTCACCTTAGCCTCAGTTTTCAAGAGCAAGGCCCTGCGCAAGCCTTTCCACTGACGAGGAAGGGCTGCGCAGGGCGTAACGTCTACTCACACCGCAGAGGGGGAGGAGGGGGCGGCGAGGGCCTTCCACTCCTTGGGGATGCGGAGGACGCGACCTTGGGGCATTTGGACGAGAGCGAGGCGCTGGCGGACGGTCACGCAGAGGGTGTTGTCGGTCGTGCGGCGGATCTCGAAGAGGAAGTAGATACTGGCGTTCTCGGCGCGCTCTACCCAGCCGTTCACGACCACATTATCGAAGGGCAGGGCAGGGGTGTGGTAGGTGACATCGTGGTGAACGAGGACACAGTGCTGATTTTTCTCGCGCGCGAGGGTAATGTAGTCCATGCCGAGAGCGGCGGACATCTTGGTGCGTGCCTCCTCCACCCAGCGGAGGTAGGCTAAATTGTGCACTACGCCGCCCACGTCGGTGTCGTAGTACATCACTTGGTAGGGGAGGGAGAATTGGGGGGATGTCATGGGGCAAAGAGGCGGCGGGGCGAGCGAACTGTGCTGCCCCGCCGCCGGTGGGTGGGGGGTTACTTGAGCTTAAGGATGTCCACGATGGTGGAGGTAATCTCCTTCATGTGGTCCATGGTCAGCTCGCCCATGTGGGCAATGCGGAAGGTCTTGTCCTTGAGGTCACCGTAGCCGTTGCCGATGAGCATGTTGTGCGGAGCGAGCTCCTTGTTAAGTGCCGGCACGTTGATCATCTCGCTGCTGCCCTTGGGGTGAGAGTCGATGACCGTGAGCGTGCGGGAAAGGTACTTGCGGTTCGGGTAGACGGAGAAGTACTCATCCGCCCAAGCGCGGGTGAACTCCGCCATCTGCTGATGGCGAGCGAAGCGGTTCTCGATGCCCTCCTCATTGACGATATGCTGCAGCTGGGCATCCATGGCGTACATGATGGAAAGGCAGGGGGTGGAGGTGTACTGGTAGTTCTTCTTGTCGATGAAGTCCCAGAGGTTGCGCAGGTCGAAGTACAGGCCGCGGTGCTCCACCTGGGCGGTACGCTCGTAAGCCTTGGTGCTGACGGCCGCGATAGCCATGCCCGGGGGCAGTGCGAGAGCCTTCTGCGTGGAGGTGATGAGCACGTCGATGCCCAGCTTATCCGTCTCGATCTTCGAACCGGCGGCGGAGGACACGGCATCCACGCACCAGATCACATCCGGGTACTTCTTCATCACCTCGGCGATCTCCTCCACCGGGTTCTGAATGCCGGAGGACGTCTCGTTGTGGGTGACGGTGATGAGGTCGTACTTACCGGTGGAGAGAGCCTCATCGACCATCTCCGGGGTGGTGGGCTGGCCCATGGGGCTGGAGAACTTATCCGCCGGGATGCCGTTGGTCTTGGCCATCTTGAACCACTTGTCACCGAAAGCACCGATGGAGAACACGGCGGCGCGCTTGGCCGTGCAGGAGCGGATGGCGCCCTCCATGAGGCCGGAGCCGGAGGAAGTGGAGAGCAGGATGCGGTTCTCCGTAAAGAGCACCTTCTGCAGGTTATCGGAGATGCGCTTCTGGATCTCGGAGGCCAGCTTGGAGCGGTGGCTGATCATGGGGCGGCTGAGCTCCTTGAGGATGGACTCCGACACGATGGTCGGACCGGGAATAAACAGTTTCATCGCCATATCTGTAAAAAAAGATGGGTTCCTCCATGTTCTAGCACATTTTTCCTGCCTTGGCGAGCAGAAACTGTGCCAGTGACGAAGAAGAGTGTTGATTGGGTGATAAAATGTGGTAGAATAGGCGCATGAACGAGATCAAGCGAGTGCTGTACCGGACGATAGCGGTGGTATGGGGCATGAGCGCGGTGGCTGTAGCGGCTGCTGCGGAGAAGCCCGCCCCGGCGCAAAACCGCTCTGTAATAGTAAACAGAGTGGCAGCCACGGTAAACGGACGCCCGATTACCGCCGGTGAGGTGCGCCAGCGTCTTGCCCCCTATGTGCACGAGCTGATGATGCTGTACCCGGAGCAGGGACCGCGCTTTAACTCGGAGCTGGTGAAGGCCAAAAAGCAGGTGCTCAACGAATTGATTGAACGTGAGCTGGTGCTCAGCGAATTCGAAAACAAAGGTTACATGATCAAGGATGAGATTGTGGACCGCGAAATTCACCGCCGAATCCTGATGCAGTACAACGGCAATCGAGACGCTTTCCTGCGGGAATTGGCACGCATCGGCATGACCACGAGCGAATACCGTGAATCCGTGCGCCGCGAGATCCAGGCGAACTCTATGCGCAGCACTCGCTATGAGCGCGACCTGCCGCCCACCCCGGACGAGCTGCGGGCCGAGTATAACGCCACCAAATCGGAGTATCGCGATGTCTTTGAGGACTCTATCTCCTATTATAAGATTTTTCTTCCCTTTGAGGAGGGGAACATGGCTACCACCCCGGAGGCACAGGTGGCGCGCGCCAAGCAGTTGGTGGCGGACTTGAAGGCCGGGCGCATCAAGTTTGCGGACGCGGCCAAGGAATTCTCACGCGATGCTCACGCTGAGGATGGAGGCGAGTGGCCGCTCATCAAGCGCAAGGACTTGGCAGTGGACTTCGCCAACATTGTCTTCAGCGCTAAACCCGGGGAACTGGTCGGCCCGCTCGGCTCACCCCAGGGTCTCACCATCGTGAAGGTGAAGGAACGCCGCCTGGCCCCTGCCCCGCCGCTGGAAAAGGTGAAGGCGGAGGTGGATGCCGCCGTGCGCCGCAAGCAGAGCGAGCAGCAGTACCGCCGCTGGGTGGAGCGCCTGCGCAACAAGGCGGTCATCCGTACCTTTATTTAACCCCTTACCGCCCACCGCAGCATGCAGGAGCTGAAAACCGAGCCGCTTACCTTGGGGCAGTGCATGCTCATCATGCGGATCAGCCCCCTCGTCATAGCTATCGTTGTCGGAGTTGCGGCCGTCGTGGTATACGCAGAGGGGGCCTCGTGGTGGGTCTATGCGGTGGCCGTGCTCGCAGCGCTGATCGCCTATGTACCCTCCATGGTGGATGCCTGTCTCTACCACCGCTCCGGTCGCAGTGCGGGTGCCACCCTGCGCTTGGTAGACGGAGGTCTGCTGACGGAGTGGGGGGAGGGGCGTGTACAGCACTTCTGCCCCCTGAAGCGCGTGACCCGCTGCATCTCGGTGCGCGGAATGCTGTTGGTGCAGTCGACCACCGGTGCCCTCTTATTCAATGTGCGGAACAACCCGCAGGCGGCGGCTTTTGTCGAGGCTCTGGAGCAGGAGCGTCTCAAGGCCGGGGATCCGGGGCCGATGGCAATACCGCCGCATCCGGAGGGAGCGGAGGTGCACCGTGAGCAATTTGATGAAACCTATGTCCGCGAGGTCTCCCGCTTGGTCGACTTGCAGACCCGCCCGTGTGCCTCGTGGGTTTGGCTGTACCCCGTTGGGCTGGTGTTGTCCCTGATGCTGTGGTTGGGGGCGGCCATGTGGATGAACTCTTGGGGTATCTTTCTGCTTTTTTTCTGTCTTGTCTCGCTGTTCTGCCGTCCCGGGCGAACCTTGGAGCCGATCTTCCGCAAGCTGACGGAGGAGCCGGAGCGGCAGTGGAGCCGGAGCATGTTGGGGGAGACGCTGTGTATCTCCGGTAGCCGGGGATGGTGGCGGGTGACTTTCGGAAAGGAGTCGGTCAGCGTGGTGCGCGGACAACACCTGCAGGTCGTCAACCCTGCCATCGGGCCTGCCGCGATGTGCCTGCCTGCTCATCTTGCCCTGCCGACTCCCATCGGCAGCCTGCGCATCAGCCATCCGCGGGCGGATCTTGTGCTGCGTTGGGTTGCGGGCGTCGCTCTGCTGCTTTCTTTTGTGTGGGCCCGTGTTTTCCCTTCGCAGGAGGACGAGGTAGTCCGGATGTCGCAGGACAAGGTCTACGAGCTGGCCGAGTGCTTCCAGCCCCGCGAGTACCTTCAGTACGCCTCCCTCACCATCTCCGCCGGAACCCCGGAGCGCCACCTCTCGTTCGGCACCTTCTACGGGTCTTGGTCTGTGACCCTGGAGGAGAAGCTGCGGGTGAAGAAAGTGCTGCAGTGGAGCTGCGGCGAGGAGGATATGCAACCCTACGCCTGGCCGGAGGCTGAGCTGCCGCCTTGCCTGAACGAAAAGAAATGAGCCGCCGCCGCGAAAAACACCTTCCTACTCCGGAGGAGCGCTTGCTCAACGCTGCTTACGCCGGGGACGGGGAGAAGGTGCGGGCCCTCTTGGCGCAGGGGGCAGATGTGAACACCCCTTCTTCCTATGGGGAGACTCCCCTCATGGGGGCGTGTCAGCACGATGCCCCGGAGACGGTGCGCCTGCTCATCCGCGCAGGGGCAAACGTGAATGCCGTGCGTGATACGTCCATGGGTCTGTGGACTCCCTTGAAGATAGCAGCCATGCACGGCAGGGCCGAGAATGTGCGCCTACTGCTGGCTGCGGGGGCAGATTGGTCGGCAGAGTCGGATGAGGCATGCGAGCTGATGGACGATGCCTGCTGCTCCGGCGATGAGGAGACGGTGCAGCTCTTCGAGTCCCTCGGGGCTCACACGTCGGCAGCGTTTCCCCCGCTCGCCTACGCCGTTCTGCGCGGTCGGGAGGCCGAGGTGCGGGAGCTGTTGGCCGCAGGTAACGACCCCGATGAACCGGATGCAGAGGGCAGGACTCCCCTGGTTTGGGCGGCTTTGTTCGGTCAGCGAGCCATGGCGGAGCTGATGGAGTCCGCCGGTGCGGCTGTGCAGCATGCCCACGCTGCTCTGTGCGCAGCGGCGCGGCGGAATCGGGCGGAGATGGTCGATTGGCTGATGGACCGCGGAGCCGATGTCATCGGCGTGGGGGATGATGAACCCTTGGGGGACGCCATAGAGTGCGACAGTCTGCAGGCTATGGAACGCATGCTGCTGCGCCGTGCGGATGCGCTGACGCACCGCCTGCGCGGGTGGTATGAGCTGCCCTTGGGTCTCGCGGTTCAGCAGGGTTCCCTTGCCATGGTGCAGCTTTTACTGAAGCACGGCGCCGAGGTGGACGGCGTGGCCTTTGAGGGTGCCGCTACGCCGCTCTCGCTTGCTGTGCGGGAGGGGCGGCCGGACGTGGTGCGACTTCTGCTCGATCACGGGGCCGATATCGAAGCGGAGGATGTGGATGGGAGGACGCCCCTCTTTTATGCCGAGACCCCGGAGATGGCCAACCTCCTGATTGCCCGCGGGGCGGAGACCGAGGCCCGGGACATCGCCGGAAATACCCCGCGTTGGTGATTTTTTTCAAAAAAGCTGTAGATTTTCTGCAGAGGCTTTCGTTCTCGTGGGTGTAAGGGAGGCACAAAGCCTCCGCCACTCCTCAAAAAAAGAAAGAAAAAACATGAAGAAATCACTCCTCATCGCGCTGTTCGCGGCTCTGCCCGTGTTCGCTCAAGAGGCCGCTCCGGCCCCTGCCCCTGCCCCGGCTCCCGCTCCTGTTGCGGAGCAAGCTCCGGCTCCCGCCGCTGCCCCGCAGGCTCCCGCCCCCGTGCAGTCCCCCATCGAGTTCAAGAGTCAGCCCGCTCTGGCTCCCGCCGCCGCTCAGGGTCCGCAGGGTCCCCGCGGTATGAAGGGTCAGAAGGGCCCGAAGCACGGCTGCAAGGGCGGTGCTCAGGGTCGTCACAAGGGTGCTCAGGGTCCTCGCCGTGGTAACAACAAGCTCAGCTTCAACGTCTGGATGCAGCGCATGGCTACCTTCAACCCGCAGGAGGCTCGCAAGGCTGTGCGTCAGGCCGACGCCCGTCGCGCTATGGGTGCTCGTCGCGGCGTGAAGGCTGCCCGTTGGAATGAGTTCGGCCGCCCCAACATGCAGGTTTCCCGCACCGGCTTCGCTCCGCAGGGTCCCCGCTTCGGCGCTCAGTTCCAGGGCCGTCAGCACGGTGTGCGCGGCGGTCAGCAGCAGGGCTTCCGTGGCTTTGCTCCGCAGGGTCCCCGCTTTGGTGCTCAGTTCCAAGGCCGTCAGCACGGTGTGCGCGGCGGCATGAACAAGGGGCAGAACTGCGGCGCTAAGGCCCCCGCTCCCCGTCGCGGTGCTTGCGGTTGCGGCTGTGGCTGCGGCAAGGCCGGTGCTGAAATCGCCCGTCCCTGGGCCCGCGGCAACAAGGCTCCCCGCCCCGCCGCTCCGGCTCCCGCTCCCGCCCCGGCTCCTCAGGCCAACTGATTAAGGCTTTATTCTTCATAACATCATGACCTCCCGCAGGGGTGACCATTCCGGTTGCCCCTGCGGTTTCGTGCATACTTCTCCCTCAATGCTTAATCAATCAAATGGCATCTGCACAAAGTTGGGTCCATCCGAGAGTGGGTGAAGGGCACAAAACTAGAAACCGCCGAGACTACTCCCGACAAACAAGGTCCGAATACCGTTGCTACCTCTCGGTCCTGGCGGGGTTTTCCGGCCTTGCCTCCGGGGAGCCCCGACGGCAAAGAGACTATGCCACAGGGCGCGGGCGGGGTCAAGCCCAAAATGAGAAATCGGGGGTAGCGAGTCGGTATTTTCCTGTCATAGCACGGCCGGGGCAGGCTGCTGGCGGTTTTTAGGCTTGCCGTATGGGCCGATATAGGCGATACTGGGGGAAAAGCCATGAAGATACTGCGACGCAACCTAAGCCTGATGCTGGCCCTGCGCTACTTAAACCCACTGCGCACGATGTTTTCCATCATCACCCTGATCTGTCTGGCGGGTGTGGCACTGGGGGTGGCCGTGCTCATTGTGGTCATGTCCGTCATGCAGGGACTTCAGGGAGAAATCGAGAGCCGCGTACT
This sequence comes from Akkermansia sp., assembly GCA_022787425.1. Lineage (GTDB taxonomy): Bacteria > Verrucomicrobiota > Verrucomicrobiia > Verrucomicrobiales > Akkermansiaceae > Akkermansia. The sequence continues at coordinate 187,590 of JALFWB010000031.1, read as the reverse complement.
GGCCTTTGAACCGCATTATCGCATTCAATCCGTTTACCGCCTGCCGGACGGACAGGCTGCTGCCGAGTATATCACCCGCATCCCTCTGACAGAACAGGCAGCCATGGAACAGTCTGCGGAGGAAGCCGAGACCGGCGATGCCCCGCCCGCTGTTCAGGAGGTACAGATAACGGAGGAGACGGAGGACGCAGCGGTCAGCAAGGATACGGCGGCCCCGGAGACGGCAGAGGAGAAGCAGTGGATGAGCCCGGATGAAGTCATGGCAGATCTGCGCAAGGTGAAGGGTGTAACGGCGGTATACCCCGACTTATCCGGCGATGCCTTTGCGCAATTCGGCGGTCGCAATGCCCCCGTGCAGTTCATTGCCGTACAGCCACATAATAACGCTCAATTCTCCTGCCTCTACCCGATGGTGCGTGCCAGTATTCTGGATGCGGATCCCAAGCTGAAGCAACAGGTGGAGGATGGGAAGGTCAGCGCAGTAGACGCCTTCTTCGGGGACGGCGCGAATGCCGAATGCGTAGTCTCCACCAACGTAGCGCGCCAGCTGGGATTGCGCGTGGGGGACGACCTGACCATCACCCCGCTGGGCAATGTGCGGCAGATTGCCGATATCTACGCAAAGACCCAGAAACCACTGCAAACTCATGAGAACGCGGAATTCATGGAAGCCGTTGCGCATCTCCGGGATGGTCTGCAGGAGGACGAGGAAGGTTGCACGACTCCGAGCGTTGACAAACTGACCCGCTTGGCGGAGCTCTTGGAGACCTTCATGACGGCGGAAACAAGCAAAGATCTGCGTCAAAGCGAGGAGGAGATCATCGACAACCTGTGGACAGTGGTCTCCACGGCCCTCCATGCCCGCCCCCTGACCCCCAAGGCGCAGGAGCAATGGACAGCACTGGCCCCGCGCCTGGCGGACATCTTTGCCAAGCTGCCGCTGCCCCGCCAAACTCCGCAAACCCGCGCTCTGGCCACTGAGCTACCGCACTTGACGGACGGCGCGGAACCCTCCGCCGAGGGTTGCCTCTTTCTGCCTACCGGGGCCCTGCGCGTGCTTCAGCAGGAACTGTCTGCCCTGAACAGCACTGACCCCGCAGACCAAACCACGGTGCAGGAAGGTCTGGCCTTCGCCGACCGCTTGCTGCAGCATCCCCTTCTCACGCGCGAGCAGAACACCCTGTGGGAGCAAACAGCCAAGGAACTGGCTGCCTTGGATCGCGAGCGCGAGGATGGCAGGGCCCTTCGTGGCATCAACGAGATGGTCATGCCCACGGACTTGCGCGTGGTGGCCGTCTACCAGCCGCCGGAGAACATGCCCGGACCGGGGGTATACTTGCCCATGGAGCTCGCTCAGCAGGCCATGGGGCTGACCAACGGCGAGATCCAGCAGCTCTGCGTTCGCGTGGAGGATGCGAACAACCCGGGCGACATCGAGCAGCGTATGGCTGCCGCCTTGCCCAAACTCCAAAATTCCCCCGTTGGCCCGCAGTGTGACTGGCTGGTCACACCTTGGACCAAGAGTTTCGAGAGCTGGTACAAGCTCATTGCCAACGAGCGCATCATGATGAACTTCGTACTCTCCATCATCTCACTCATCGCCAGTTTCTGCATCATGGCGGTCATGTTTGCGGTGTCCGTGCAACGCCGACGGGAGATCGCAGTGCTGCAGGCCTTGGGGGCCACGCCGCGCAAAATTATGGGTATCTTTGCTTGGCAGGGGGTGATCATCGGCGTGCTCGGGGCTCTCTTGGGTGTGGGCTTAGCGCTGCTGGTCCTGCACTATCGTCTGGAGCTTCAGTCTGCCTTGGCATCCATCGGTATGGATCCATTCCCCATCGAGGCTCACGGCACTGAGCTACCGGCTGTGTATGACCCGGTGATGTTTACCCATCAAGCACTGCGTGCCTTCCTCATGGTGACCATCGCGGCCATTATCCCCGCATTCATTATTTCCCGCCGTGACCCGGCCAAAGCCCTCCGCTCTTGATATATGGATATTTATTGGATTAAAGACGACCGCCGCTGCGGTCCCGCCACTGTGCCCGATGTGATCTCCCTGGTGCAGCTGGGTGAGTTGACACCGGATACCCCGGGCTGGCACCGGGGCTGCAAAAATTGGGCGCCGCTACGCACTCTGCCGGCATTGAAGGATTTTCTCAGGGAACAGGAGGAGGAACAGGCGCACGAGGAGGAGAAGGAGCCGGAGTTACCGCCCATTCCCCCCGCCGAGCATGAGGCGGGAGAGGGTGAGCCGAATCTGCCCGAGGGGGCTGTGCGTGTGTGTCTGCCGCGCCCGTGGCAACGCTTACTCGCGCGGCTCATGGACATGGCACTGTATGCTGCGGTGGTGCTGGCCGTCCTGCGGCTCGGAAAGGTGGGATACGATGCGATGCTCACGCCCGGGCACCCGATCTTTTGGCTGCCATACATCTTACTGGAGGCCTATCTGCTGATGCATGACGGGAGCACACCGGGCAAGTTGCTCATGGGAATACGCGTGCTCAATGTCGGGGGAGCAAGCAGCAACCTCACCTACAGAACGGCACTTCTGCGCAGTATCTTGGTGTTCCTGTTTGGTATGGGCATGTGCATTCTGCCGCTTTCACTAATTATGCCGGCCATAGCGTATTTTGCTGTGCGATCACGCGGCTTCGCGCTGTGGGATGCTCGCAGTAACACCTTGCCGGTGGTGGTGGTAAAGGTGCCTTTCTCCCACTGTCTGTTGACCTTGGGAATCTGCGTAGGAGCCTTATTACTCATCGGATCGCTTGTCCAACCTTGGATCCCCGAGATAATGGCCCGTATTCAGCGCGAATCCCCTGCCATGGCAGATACGCTGCGGAAGTGGATGCCGCAGGAGGCTCAGGGGAAGCAGCCGGAGCAACCGACCGATGCCAAGCCTGCGGAGGGACCGGAGACGCAACAACCCACCTCCGCTCCGCAGCAGCCCTGAGGCAATTCAGCGTCCCAGCACCATGCCGGGGCAAATCCGGTGGCCGGCGAAGAAGCTCTCTGCATTCATGCGTCGGCCTCCCGGTATTTGGAGGGAGGTAACGCGCAGTGCCCCGCCCCTCGGGCCGCCGCAGGCGATCAAGAGGCCGTCCGGACCGGCTTCCAGCACCGTGCCGGGCTCCGCAGTCGGGTCTGTGCCGGCAAAGACGTCCACGGGAGGGAAGATTTTCAGCTCACGGCTCTGCCCGGTGCGTGCGGAAACGTAGGTCGTTGATGTGCCGGGCCAAGAGTGGTAGGCGCGAATCTTGCGCGCGACCTGAAAGGCCGGCTGCGTCCAGTCCAAGCGGCCATCCGCACGCACCAGCTTTTTGCAGTAGGTCGCCAACTCGGATTCCTGCGGAGTACGGGTCGCTGTGCCGGCTTCCAAGGCAGCAATGGCTTCCAGCAGGGCATCGGGGGCCAACCGGGCAAGATCGTCATGCAGGGTCTCGGCAGTCTCGCGGCCGCGCAGGGGAATCTCACGAGTGCAGATGATGTCACCCGCGTCCATTTTTTTAACTATGTGCATGATGGTGATTCCCGTTTTGTTATCACCGGCTTCGATAGCAGCTTGTATACAGGCGGCACCTCGATGACGGGGCAGCAGTGAGGCATGGGCGTTGATGCAGGCCAGCCGGGGGAGGTCGATCACTTCTTGAGAGAGAAGCTGCCCATAGGCCATCACCACAAACAAATCCGGCTCATAGGCACGCAAATGCGCCACAGCCTCCGGTGTGCTCACTTTCTCCGGCTGGTACACGGGTATGCTTCGCTCCTGCGCGCAGACCTTGATCCGCGGCGGTTTGGTCTCATAATGCCGCCCCACGGGGCGGTCCGGCTGAGTTACCAGCGCTACCACCTGCCCCGTCTCCGCCAAGGCGTTGAATGCGGGTATGGCTATATCCCCCGTGGCCATCATGACAATTCGCATGCACTATTTATGCCACAAATATGCCCGCTGTCAAGCCCTTTGTGCCCCAATCGGTATTTTGAGGAGTTCTAATTCTAACAGGACTATTTTAATTTTTTTAGAAAAAAGATTGAATGAATCGCAGGGTTTCTGACTCTAAACAATATAGCCCAAGTTGGGCTATACAACCGATAACATATCCCGAATCATGACCCAGCGTAACATAACCCGCTACACATACGAAACCACCTCATTCCAGGGCTGGCGCCTCAGCATCTGCCGCCGCTGGAACCAGTTCACAAAGTACTTCTCGGACCGTCAATACGGTAGCGAGGAGGCTGCCCTTCAGGCTGCTTTGGAAATGCGTGAGCGCATCTACGCCGCTCTCAAGGAGACACCGGATGACCCGCGCGGCGTGTTCGAGCGCTTCCAGAACGGCATTCGCCCCACCATGCAGGTGGAGCACAAGCTGGCGGAATAACGCCGCCCCGGCAGCATACACGTTTCGGGAGGCAGGGGTATATCCCCCGCCTCCCGGCGTTTTCAATTCGTGCGGAAAGCACAACTCACTCAGCAACAGAATCTGCAGGGGCCGGAGCGGCCTCGGGCGCAGGAGCGGGAGCAGGGGCACCCTCCGGGGCGGGAGCACCGGGGCGGTCGTGCTTGCCGGCACGCGGACCGCGGGGGCCCTTGTCGCCACGCTGGCCGTGGGCATCCTTCATGGCCTCACGGGCAGCCTTGCGCTCCTCATCAGAGAGCTTGCCGTCCTTGTCGGCGTCGAACTTCTCGAGCATCTCCTTGCGCTGCTCCGGGTTGAAGCGAGGACCGGGGCGACCGGGACGACCCTCAGCATTGCCGGGGCAACCCTCGGGACGGCCTTCGGCGGCACCCTCCGGGCGCGGACCACGGGGGCCCTTGTCGCCACGCTGGCCGTGGGCATCCTTCATGGCCTCACGGGCAGCCTTGCGCTCCTCATCGGAGAGCTTGCCGTCCTTGTCGGCATCGAACTTCTCGAGCATCTCCTTGTGGCGCTCCGGGTTTAAATGACGGCCGGGGCGGCCGGGCTGCTGCTTGCAAACAGGAGCCTGAGCGGGCACCTGGGGCTGGTCCTCGTTGGCCATTGCCGGCACCATCAGCGCGGCAGCCAAGGTCATGATGATTGTCTTGTTCATACTGAAACGAAAGGTGGGATTGTTTTCTGATGAAGGAGGCCGACCTCGGCCCGCCCTCACCCATAAGAACGTAATCCTCGGCCCTTTTCTACACCTTTTCGTCAAAAAAGGCACCGATCCGCACTTGAAAAAAACACCGACCTGTGCTATGGTGCCCCCCGCATGTTGGGATTAGCAGACATCGCGGCCCAAGCCGCCCAAAACGCACCGAGCCTCTGGCAAAACCTGTGGGACGGCTCTTGGAGCTCCGCCACCCCTTGGGGCGGCATCCTCGCCGGCCTCGCCCTTTTCTGGCGCCTTCAACGCCTCCTGCGCAATATCATCTCCATGATCTTCATGCTTTGCGTCATCTACCTCACCGTCAAACTCGGCATGGGCATCGACCTTGTGGACAAACTGAAAGACCTGCTGGGAAACTGACCGCCGGAGACTCCCGGCGTAGTCTCCGGGTAGCCACGGCATTCAAAAAGCGCGGCCCCGGGGAGGGACCGCGCTGAAAGTTGAGGTGTAAGGGGAGGGGGCTTACATCATGCCGCCCATACCGCCCATGCCACCCATACCGGCGTCTGCGCCGCCGCCGTGGCTGCAGGAGCACTTCTTCTCCGGCACGTCGGTGATGAGACATTCGGTCGTGAGCATGAGACCGGAGATGGAGGCCGCATTCTGCAGGGCCGTGCGAGCCACCTTGGTGGGATCCACCACACCGCTGGCGAGCAGGTCCTCGTAGGAGTCCGTCACAACGTTGTAGCCCATGGTAGCGGACTCCAAGCCTTTGACCTTCTCCACGATGAGCGCAGCCTCGCGGCCGGCGTTGGTGACCAACTGGCGGAGGGGAGCCTCCACGGCGCGGTAGACGATCGCGGCACCGGTCTTCTCATCGCCCGTAAGGTTCAGGCCGCAGACGGCCTTCTGGGCGCGGATGAAGGCGACACCGCCGCCGGGCACGATACCCTCCTCCACGGCAGCGCGGGTGGCGTGCAGAGCATCGTCCACGCGGTCCTTCTTCTCCTTCATCTCGGTCTCCGTAGCGGCACCGACCTTGATGACGGCCACACCGCCGGCGAGCTTCGCGAGACGCTCCTGCAGCTTCTCCTTGTCGTAGTCGCTGGTGCTGTCCGCGATCTGCTTGCGGATCTGGGAGACACGGGCCGTGATGTCAGCGGACTTACCGGCACCCTCGATGATGACGGTGGTGTCCTTGGTGACGACAACGCGCTTGGCCTGGCCGAGCATGTCGATGTCCACATTCTCCAGCTTGAGACCGAGGTCCTCGGAGATGCACTGGGCACCGGTGAGGATGGCGATATCCTGCAGCATCGCCTTACGGCGGTCGCCGAAGCCCGGAGCCTTCACCGCGCAGACGTTCAGCGCGCCGCGCAGGCGGTTGACCACCAAGGCAGCGAGAGCCTCACCCTCGATATCCTCGGCAATGATGAGGAAGTGCTTGCCGGTCTTGGCCACCTTCTCCAGCACGGGGAGGAAATCCTTGAGGTTGGAGATCTTCTTCTCGAAGACGAGGATGTAGGGGTTCTCCAGCACAGCCTCCATGGTCTCCGCGTTCGTTACGAAGTAGGGAGAGAGGTAGCCCTTGTCGAACTGCATACCCTCCACCACGTCCAGGCTGGTGTCGATGCCCTTGGCCTCCTCCACGGTGATGGTGCCGTCCTTGCCCACCTTGTCCATGGCCTCGGCGATGATGTTACCGATCTCGGCGTCCCAGTTAGCGGACACGGTAGCGACTTGGGCAATCTCCTTGGAGGAATCGACCGGCTTGGAGATCTTCTTGAGCTCTTCCACGATAGCGGCAGCGGCCTTATTGATACCGCGCTGCAGCGAGATGGGGTTGGCACCGGCCGTCACGTTGCGCAGGCCCTCACGGTAGATGCTCTCCGCCAGCACGGTGGCGGTGGTGGTGCCGTCACCGGCCACATCGTTCGTCTTGCTGGAGACCTCGCGCACCAGCTGGGCACCCATGTTCTCATACGGGTCCTCCAGCTCCACCTCCTTAGCAACGGTCACGCCGTCCTTGGTGATGTTGGGGGAACCGAACTTCTTGTCGATGACGACATTGCGACCGGCAGGCCCGAGCGTGCTCTTCACGGCCTTGGCGATCTTGGTCACGCCGTTCAGCAGAGCCTGGCGTGCATTCTCTTCGAATTCAAGCTTCTTAGCCATAATATGTCTGTTTTTTAAGATGTTGGATGTTGCGGGTGGAATCAGTCGATCACGGCCAGAATGTCGTTCTCGCTGAGGATGACGTAGGTGGTACCGTTGTAGGTCACCTCCGTGCCGCCGTACTTGGTGATGAGCACCTTGTCATTGACAGCCACGTTGAAGACGATCTTGTTGCCGTCCTTGTCCGTGCCGCCGGTGCCCAGGGCACGCACGATGGCCTCCTGGGGTTTCTCCTTAGCGCTGTCCGGCAGGAACAGGCCGCCGGCTGTCTTGGTTTCTGCTTCGACGCGCTCCACGAGCACACGTTGTCCGATGGGTTTAATCATGGTCTTGTTTGTTTTTGGTTAAAAAGGTTTGTTCTGGTTCCCCCGGGCAGGGCTGCCCGCCCGGGGGATAGGGGGTTACTTGTCGTCATCCACCACTTCGGCGTCCACCACCTTACCCTTGGCCTGGCGGGGACCGGAGGAAGCGGAGTCGCCCTCACCGGAGTAGTACGACTGGGACCCGGCGGCCTGCTCGGCAGCCTTGCTGAGCTCGCCCAGCATGTGCTCCAGCTCGGTGGTAAGGGTCTTGCACTTAGCGGCATCGCGCGCCTCGGCAGCGGCCTTGAGGGCCTTCACCTTCTCCTCGATGGGCTCGGTGATTTGCTTGGGAGCCTTGTCGCCCATCTCCTTGATCTGACGCTCCACGTTGTGAGCAAGGGAGTCAGCCTTGTTGATGGCATCGATCTCCTCGGCCTTGCGGCGATCCTCCTCGGCGTGCATCTCAGCGTCCTTCTTGGCGCGCTCGATTTCCTCCTTGGAAAGGCCGGAAGAACCTTGGATGGAGATGTTCTGCTCCTTGCCGCTCTTCTTGTCCTTGGCGGTCACCTTGAGGATACCGTTGGCGTCGATGTCGAAGGTCACCTCAATCTGCGGCACACCGCGCGGAGCGGGCTCGATGCCGTCCAGCTTGAAGTTGCCGAGCAGCTTGTTGTCGTTGAACATCTTGCGCTCGCCCTGGCAGATGCGGATGTCCACGGCCGGCTGGTTATCCGCAGCGGTGGAGAAGGTCTGGCTCTTACGCACCGGGATGGTCGTGTTGCGGTCGATCATCGGGGTAGCGATGCTGCCCATGGTCTCGATGGAGAGGGTGAGCGGCGTCACGTCCAGCAGGAGCACATCGTTCACGTCGCCCATGAGCACGCCGCCCTGAATGGCAGCACCCACGGCCACCACCTCATCCGGGTTTACACCCTTGTGCGGCTCCTTGCCGGCGAGGCGCTTGGCCATCTCCTGCACGGCAGGCATACGGGTCATACCACCGACGAGCACCAGCTCATCAATCTCGCTGGTGGAGAGACCGGCGGCAGAGATGCAGCTCTTTACCGGGCCGGCGGTACGCTCCAGCAGGTTCTCCGTCAGCTGCTCCAGTTTGCTGCGGGTCAGCGTCATCTGGATGTGCTTGGGACCGGTGGCGTCCATCGTGATGAACGGCAGCATGATGTCGTAGCTCTGGGTGGAGGAAAGGGCGATCTTGGCCTTTTCTGCCTCCTCCTTGATGCGCTGCAGGGCGTCCGTTTGCTTGGAGATGTCCATGCCCTCGCGGGACTTGAACTCTGCCAGGATGTGGTTGATGATGGCGTTATCCCAGTCATCACCGCCCAAGTGCGTATCACCGTCAGAGGCCTTTACCTCGAACACGCCGTCGCCGATCTCCAGCACGGAAATATCGAAGGTACCGCCGCCGAGGTCGTACACGGCGATCTGCTCGTTGCTCTTCTTGTCCAGACCGTAGGCCAAGGCCGCAGCGGTCGGCTCGTTGATGATACGGCGCACCTTGAGGCCAGCGATCTCGCCGGCAGCCTTGGTGGCGTTACGCTGTGCATCGTTGAAGTAGGCAGGCACGGTAATGACGGCCTCCGTGATGGTCTCACCCAGCTTAGCCTCGGCGTCCGCCTTCAGCTTGGACAGCACCATAGCACTGATCTCCTGCGGGGAGTAGACCTTTGTCTCGCCGCCCACCTCAACCTGAATGTGGGCATCACCGTTGGGGGCTGCCACAATCGTGTACGGCACCTTCTTGTCCTCCTCCGTCAGCTCGCTGTACTTGCGGCCGATGAGTCGCTTGGCCGAGAAGATCGTGTTGCGCGGGTTGGTGACCGCCTGACGCTTGGCCGCTTGGCCGACGATGCGTTCGCCGTTCTTGGTGAAGGCCACGATGGACGGGGTGGTGCGGGCGCCCTCGCTGTTCTCCAGCACGGTGGCCTGGCCGCCTTCCATCACAGCCATGCAGGAATTGGTCGTTCCTAAGTCGATCCCGAGAATTTTGCTCATGATATGTTTTCCTTTCGTTTTTGTGGTTTCCCTGCTCTCTTGCAGGCTTCGTTACCCCTATCCTTGCAAAGACCGTGCCAACTCTGAAATGCCTGTATTTTCAACGAATTTTCGCAATTCTTAGCCCTGTGTGCGACATTTTGCCGCGCTTGGTGGACAAAGTGTCGCGTTGAGTGTGCGACATTTTGCCGCTCCCGGCAACGCAGAGAGCACTTGACAAAGTGCGTGCAGGGGAGTATGCTGCCTTCGAACGATGAACACCTACAGAATAGCAGTATTGGCGGGCGATGGGATCGGCCCGGAGGTGATGCACGAGGCTCTGCGCGTGTTGGATTCCGCGGAGGCCCGCTTTAACTTCAAGACCGAGCGGACGGCCTGTCCCGTGGGTGGTGCGGGCATCGATGCTTGCGGCAAGGCCCTGCCGGAGACAACCCTAGCGGCCTGCGAGGCGGCAGATGCCATCCTTTTCGGTTCCGTGGGCGGCCCCAAGTGGGACACCCTGCCGCCGGATGAGAGGCCGGAGCGCGGGGCCCTGCTGCCGCTGCGCAAGCACTTTTCCCTGTATGCCAACCTGCGCCCCGGTCTGTGCCTGCCGGAGCTGGCGGAGGCCTCGCCCCTCAAGCCCTCCGTCATCGCCGGCGGCTTCGACATGCTCTGCGTGCGCGAGCTCACCGGCGGCATGTACTTCGGGCAGCCCAAGTTCTACGGCGAGCGGGACGGCGAGATCATCGCGCTGGATACCATGGTGTACAAGCGCGCAGAAGTGGAGCGCATTGCCCATGTGGCCTTTGCCGCTGCGCGCGGGCGCAACAAGCGTCTGTGCAGTGTGGATAAGGCGAACGTACTCAGCTCCTCTGTCATGTGGCGCGAGGTGATGAATGAGATTGCTCGCGAGTACCCCGATGTGGAGCTGACGCATATGTATGTGGACAACGCCGCCATGCAGCTGGTGAAGAACCCCAAGCAGTTCGATGTGTTCGTGACGGAAAACACCTTCGGCGATATCCTGACGGATGAGATGGCCATGGTCTGCGGCTCCATCGGCGTGCTTCCCAGCGCCTCCCTCTGCTGCAACGGCGGCACCACCTTCGGTCTGTATGAGCCCTCCGGCGGTTCTGCTCCGGACATTGCGGGCAAGGGCATAGCCAACCCCATTGCTCAGATTTTGTCCTTGGCCATGCTGTTGCGTTACACCTGTCGGGAAAACGCCGCTGCCGATGCCATCGAGGCAGCTGTCCGCAGTGCCATCGCCTCCGGATACCGCACGGCAGATTTGGCCACCGGCGCGGATGGGGAGAAGCGCGTCTCCACCGCCGAAATGGGTTCTGCCATCATTGCCGCTCTTTCTGCCACCCCCGCCTGCTGAAGCACCATGACCGCATTGAAAACGGATTTGAAGCCGGAGAGTGCAAGTGCTGACCCCCTCCTCGTGGTCATGTGCCCGGGATTTGAGGAAATGGAGCTTACAGCACCCGTGGACATCCTGCGCCGCTTGGGCATCCCCGTTACGATGGCGGGTCTGCAGAGTCGCAACGTAGAGGGCGCGCACGGCATCACCATGCGGGCTGACATGCTGCTGGTGGATGTGGATTCCGCCTGCTTCAGTGGAGTCATCTTGCCCGGTGGTCCGGCTTCCTGGACCCTGCGGGACACCCCGGCGGTGCTGAAGATTGTGCGCGAGATGAATGCTGCCGGCAAACTCGTGGCTGCCATCTGCGCCGCGCCTTTGGCCTTGGAGGCCGCCGGTGTCATCAAGGGGCGTCGCGTGACCTGCTACCCCTCCGTGCAGGCGGATTTGGCCTCCGCTGCAGTGTGCCAAGAGCCCACTTGTACGGATGCCAACATTGTCACCGGCAAGGGGCCCTGCGCAGCGGCTGAATTCGGCTTCGCCTTGGGTTGCTACTTGGGCAAGTCGGAAGAAGTGACGCGTCTGCGCCGCGAGATGTGCCAAGGCTGATTCCCCGTCTCCTGATCGTTTACCCCGCCGCGCCGCCTCCGTGCCCGCGGCGGGGTTGTTTCAACCCTCCTGTACCAAGGCCTGCACGCAGATGGCCGACCAGGACTCCAAGCGGTCGCGCAGCGGGCCATTCAGCTCTGCCGGGCTGCGGAAAGCTAATTGGGCCAAGGCTTTCTCGTTGGGTGCCACCTCTTCGCTGTCCAACTCAAAGCGGTGTACAATCCCCAGATGCACGGAGCCCACGCTGTTGGTGTCGTCGTTGATGACGGCGTACAGACGCTGCTTCGCTGTGCCGGAGAAGGTGATCTCCTCCCGAATCTCACGCTCCACCCCGGCCAAGTAGGTCTCCACACTGTCCGCCAGTCCATCCACGGGGTTGATGTGCCCGCCGATGCCCACGGACATCTTATCGTGCAGGCGTGTCTCGTTGCCCTTGGCCGTGCGGGTGTAGGCCAGCACGCGTCCCGCATGGGTAAAGATAGCATAGGCGATCAGCTGCTTGAACTGCGGATTCTCCTCTGCCTGCGCGCGGTCCATGTAGCGCGCCACCCCCGGACGCAGAAAGGCCGCGAGGTAATCCTGCGGGTTCATGCGTACCCCATTGAAAGCTCCGACAGCCTCAAATGCCTCGCGGGGCACCACCAGCACCTGTTCTCCATGATAATCTACGACCATGCGCCCAGTGTAGCGCACTCCCCGCCCGCGGTCAAGCCCTTTCCCCACTCAATTCGGGACAAATTGCAGCCGGGGTCGTGAGGGATTTTCCAAAATCCACATGCCTTCTTCCGGAGGTAGCGAGGAAATCATGAGGGCCTGCCGCAGTGGTGTGCAGCAGGCCCCCGGATCGCTCGGCGGGCGGGATCAGAAGCTGTAGCTTACGCCCACGTTCGCGCTGTGGTCGTCTGCTCCGTAGCGAATTTCACCCGTGTAGCCTGCGTGGATGGACCAGGAGTCCGTGACCTGCCACACCGCGCCCACGCGCACTTGCAGCGCGCTGCGGCCGTGCGGGGCCGATTTATCAACCACCGTCTCACCGGAGGGCGTGTGGGCCGTCACCTTGGCATCCTTGCGCATCACATCGCCTACATAGGCCAGGCTTGCGTAGGGTGTCAGTTTCTGCGTCGGCGTCAGGGAGTAGGTCTTGTTGCACCCAATACCCACGCTCAGCGACAGGTTTTGGTAGGAGGTCCCCTCGTAGCGCACGGCGGAGCGATTGCGCTCGATGGCGTCCTTCATGTTCGCCCAGCGGTACTCCGCGCCGACGTAGGGAGTCAGCTCGGCGTTCTCCGGCAGCTTGATGCGGCGGGTGAGGCTGACCGCTGCGGCCATGGTGTCCTCCTTCCAGTCGGCATTGGCCTGTGTACCGTTGATCACACAGGTGCGCTTGCTCTTGTTATCGTAGCGACCGTAGGCCACATAGCCGTCCAGCTCCACGGTGTCATCGCTCTTGCGGCAGTCGAAGGTCTGCGAGGCGTAAATGCCCGCCAGCAGGCCGTCTTGGTCGATCTCCCCGGCGTTGTAGAAGGCATCGCCTCGGTTGGGCTTGTGCTTGCCGAAGCTCTGCCCGAAGCCCACACCGGTCACCAGTCCCTTGCTCAGCTCGGTATCCACCCCCACGGCATAACCGTGTGTGTTGTACTCGAAGCCGGTGCGGCCGCCCGCGTTGGAGTGGTTCAGGTAGGTACCGAATCCACTCACCCAGGCATTGACGCCGCTGCGGCGCGCATCCTTGGCATGGTCGCGGGCCAGGCGTCCGAAGGATACCGTTGTATCCGCCGCGCTCACCAGAGTGTTGGCAATGCGGCCGGCGTCGGCCACCATATCATGGATGACATACAAGCTACCCGTAGAGAAGAGGCGCGTGGTATCCCACAGCAGGCCGGCCTGCAGGGTCGGCAGGGTGGAGGCATCCACCGTGTTGCCGCCGCCGAGGGTCAGGGACTGAGCGTTGTCAATCAGCTTGACGCTGAAGCCTGCGCCGAGCACGGGCTCAAAGTCGTCCTTGGTCTTGTCCACCCCGGCTGCATCCTCATAACGGATCTTAACAGTGATACCCGAGGCACTGTTACCGTTGCCGACAACAAGCTGGGAGAAGGCGCCGTCATCCGGGTTCGTGGTCGTGTTAGCACCGGTCACATTCCATGTCGCATCGGTGATAAAGTAAAAGCTCCAGGTGCTGTCGCTGAACTCGGAATCAGCAATGGTCATCTTCCCGGGGGAGTTACCGATGGTCAGCGAGCCGCCGCTCATGCTCACCTTGTTCATCGTTCCCGTGCCGGAGACGCTGCTGTTGGTGAGCGCCACGCGCATGGCATCAGGCGCGCTGCTGCCCAACTTGCTGTCCTTCATGGCGATCACCGTTGTCTCGCTGCCGGTGATGCTCCCTGTTGTATTGCCTCCTGTAAGCTGCTTGCCATACAGTTGACCGCCGTCCAGAATGATCGTACCATCCAACTTGCTGTCGCGGCTTGCAAGGTCGATGTCCTCCGGCAGGCTCACAGGGGTGTCCGAATCGTCGGGCGAGAAGTCCTCAAAGTTCTTCAGCTCAGTCCCGCCGATGTTGACGACAGAGTTCTGTATGGTCAGGGAGGCACCCGCGACCACATCCAAGCGCTGTCCGGCGTTGAGTGTCAAGTCCTTGAGGGTCTCATTCCCGGTCACTCTGACGATATCGACCTCCTCTTTTTGATAGGTGACATTATTGATCGTCACCGTGTCACCCGAATCGGTGCTGTCAAAACCGATGAACGAGGTGTCGATGCCGTTGCCCTCATGGAGAGTATCTTCTTGCATCAGCAGAATGCGGCCCTGGGTATCCTGCAGACTGAAGGCGTTGTCACTCTCCTTCTTGAGCAGGGCAATGGTGGTGCTGGCGTGGTTCGTGCTCACGTTCTCCGTATAGATAGCCTTCAACGATGGGTTCTCGGAGCTGTCGCCATCGCTGATATATTGCGTACCGTTGTCAGTGATGGTTTCCTGATCCTTGGCACTGATGGTAGAGGTGTAGTCACCGGCATCAACATCCTCTACGGTCTCCGGGGAAAGCCAATAAGCAATGGTGCAGCCGCTGATACCCGATGCTGTGGCACCGGTGCCGAGAATGTGGAGAATGCCGCCCCCAAGCGTAACATTTCCCGAGCCGTCTGTCGTCCAGGTAATCGCCGCATCGTTCTCGCCGGACAAGGCTGTAACCCGGTTGGTCCCCAGAGTTTGCAGTGTACCTCCATTGTCGAAGAAGTCGTAGTGTCGGCCGATCATCTTCTGCCCCTGATCCAGCTGAAGTTGCACACTGATGTAGGAATCATCGGAGGAGGCAGTATCTGCCGTGATCATCACGATGTCGGAGGCTGTGTTCTCATCGATGTGCAGAATAGTGCTGCCGGTGCCGCTGAAACTGCCCGTGGTTTTCAGTGTGCCGTAGAGGTGCAACTCGGCCCCGCTGTTGGTAACATCGCCCGATGCCGTGATGCTGCCTCGGTTGATCAGGGTGCCGCCCACCAGGCTCTGCTCCCCGGTACTCATGCTTCCGTCATTCTCGAGTGATCCGGCGTCCATATACACCTCTTCCACATCAACCGTTCCGGTGCTTCCGTTGAAAAAGCGACCGCCGGAAATGCGAAGAAGAGCCTCCACATCACTCGTGCTTAAGGGGGTACCGGCAGAGTCATCCGGCCAGTTCTGCGCCACGGTGCTCCAATCTGTTTGGTCGGCAGGCGAATAGATGGAATCGTTCCGGTAGGTTCCGTTTTTCACTCCGTCACTCAAAACCAATACACCATGATTCTCAATAACAGATGAACTCCACATCACGATGGAAGATCCCTCATACCGGCCGGACGCATCAATCGTCACATCACTGATAGGCCTTTCGGAGACCGTCGTTTCTCCATACACGCCCATGGACGCATCGACTATCTTTGCAACACCGCCATTCTGAACGCTCAGCGTGGTCAATGTTGTGTCAGAGTAACATCCAAAAAAGGTATTACGAAGGCTCTCGAAACGCGAGTTTTCCCCGGTTACCAAGATATGTGTAGTTCCTTTTCCGTACCATGAAGCGTAGACATCGTTGTTTGAGCGCCAGAGAGAGCCACCGGAAATGTTGATTGATGTGGCACCATAGGAGGTATCACCATAATTTCCGTATTGAGCACCACCGACATCACGAACACCATCCATTACCAAAGCGCCGTTAGTGAGGTTGATCGTGCACAGACCGGCAGAAAATGATGTTCCGGCAAAAAGTGTTGCGTTATCAACGTTTAGTGTCCCGGTACTGCGATATATTCTTTCCCCCTGATTTTCACAGGAAAACAGATCCTCGCGCGAATAAGCATCACGATACAGGGTATCTCCTTCCATCGATGAATAGGTACCGCACACATGGGAGCCGGTATTATCGTCAATCGTTTCCAAAGATAAAAATCCGAGGAAGAACTGCTGTGTGGTGGTGATGAGAGAACCGTTTTTCACGGTCAGAGTTCCATCACCATCCCGTCCGCCGATGACAATAGCGGTGTTATAACCGCTGTTACCGGAATAGATGCTTCGTGCATATACGGCGCCATTGTCCAGCACCAACTCAGCCTGACGCCCTCCAATGGTTAAGGTCGGACTGTCCAAAGGCTGATTGTTGTGAACAAAAGCTCCGTCTATCAAGGTGCAACCCTCGCGACAGACCAAGGGTGCCTTCATCTGCAGATCCACATCGAGCACCAAGGTTCCGAACCCATCTTTGACAACAGCAGTCCGATCGTCGAGCGTCGATTTTTTCTGCTCCTCCTGTAACACCTCTTTGAATGTGTCGAAACCGCTGACATTACAGGAAGTACCGGTCTCAATGCTGATAATTGCCTGCGGACGCAGGGCATCACTTGCCGTTGCACATACGGAGGCGTTGAGCAAAAGAGCAATGAACAGTGTTTTCTTCATAATACGAATGAATAGAGCTGGGGTTTCCGGGAGGAAAACTCAGAGCACCCGCAATCGGGTTCCCATGTCCTCACGCTGCTTTGAAAATACAGCATTTTGAATGCATACCCCCTGTTTATCGTTGGTACTCAACACTTTACAGAGAATTAAGAGCTAGATCAAGCACCGGGAATGAGTACCCGGAAATAGGCAAAAATGCCCATTTTATCCAACTTTTCACACTTTTTTGCTTGCATCAGCATTCAAAATGCTGTAGGCATATCGCTGAGAAACAAGCGAGCCGGTCGCAGTAGAGCGACCGGCTCGGGAGGGGAGTGTTGACGCGGTGGGCGTCAGATGTCGAAGAGGTGAGTGACGGAGTCGTTGTTGTGGATGTTCAGGATGGCCTGAGCAAAGAGCGGGGCGATGCTGACGGTATCCACCATATCCCCGCCGAAGGTCTTGGCCATGGGAACGGAGTCCGAGGTGAGGAGACGCTCAATGGGGCTGGCGGCCAAGCGGGCGCAGGCCTTCTCGTTGAGGACGGCGTGGGAGACGCCGGCGAAGATGCGGGCGGCGCCGTGCTCCTTGAGGACAGCGGCAGCGGCGCAGAGGGTGCCGCCGGACTCCGTCATGTCGTCCACCATCAGGACGTCCTTACCCTCCACATCACCGATGACGGCGTGGGCATCCACCTCTGTGGCAGAGATGCGCTGCTTGGCCACGATGGCGAGCTTGGTGCCGAGGATGTTGGCGTAGCTCTTGGCGTTTTTGACGCCGCCGATGTCCGGCGAGACGACCACGAGGTTATCGAGGTCCTTGACGTAGTGCTGCTTGAGGTGCTTGATGAGGACGGGAACGGAGTGGAGATGATCCACGGGGATCTCGAAGAAGCCCTGGATCTGGGCGGCGTGCAGGTCCATGCAGAGGACGCGATTGACGCCGGCGGAAGTAAGGAGATTGGCAACGAGCTTGGCGGTGATGGGCACTCTGGGCTTATCCTTGCGGTCCTGGCGGGCATAGCCGTAGAAGGGCATGACGGCGGTGATGCGGCTGGCACTGGCGCGGCGCACCGCATCCACCATGACCAGCAGCTCCATGAGGTTGTGGTTGGTGGGTGGGCAGGTGGGTTGAATGATGAAAGTGTCCGCCCCACGGATACTTTCCTTGATTTGAACGAAGCTCTCACCGTCCGGGAAAGTATTCACGGTGGTATCGCTGAGGGGGAGCCCCAGGGACGCTGCAATGTCCCGGGCCAACTCTGGATGTGCGGTGCCGCTGATGATTTTCATGGTAAAAATTGAAATGCGTGCAGGTCTATTCTTGACATTTTTTGAAAAAAGGCAATACTAAAAGCACGAACAGGCGTATTTTTTTTCAGAATGGATCTTAGAACAAATCAAAAAAG
The DNA here is from genome assembly GCA_022787425.1 of Akkermansia sp. Classification (GTDB taxonomy): domain Bacteria; phylum Verrucomicrobiota; class Verrucomicrobiia; order Verrucomicrobiales; family Akkermansiaceae; genus Akkermansia. The sequence continues at coordinate 169,748 of JALFWB010000031.1, read as the reverse complement.
TTTCATAAAGCACTTAGGCTTAATGGATTGGGGAGGAATTGTCTTGTGCGCGGCTTTACTGGTGTGGTACTACGGATTTTACTCCGGCTACACGTGTGGGATGCAAACGGCGCTGGAATGGCTGAGATGCTCATGGAACCGAGAGAACGACTACGAGCACGGGGGGATCGTGCTGTTGGTATCGGCCTACATGGTTTTTCATGCATGTCGGGAGATGGAAGATGAGAAGCCGCAGCGCGGGCCGTGGGGCTTGGCTTTGGTGGTATTGGGTGGCTTATTGGCACTGCTGGCGGCGCGCACGCAGCAGGGGCGCGTGGCCATCGGTGCTCTGCCGTTTCTGCTGACCGGGTTGGTATGGTACTACATCGGCGGGCGCGCGGCGCGGAGGTGCGCCTTCCCGTTCTTCTTTTTGTGGCTGTCGATACCGCTACCGGGTTTTCAGCAAGCGACCGTGGGGATGCAGCTGCTGGCCACGGAGGGAGCGCAGTGGGGTGCCTCCCTGTTCGGGGTACAGACGGTCGTGGAGGGTACGAACATCAGCTCTGCCTCCGGGCAGTGGGGGGGATCCTTCAATATAGCGGGCGGATGCAGCGGCATGCGCTCCCTGATGGCACTGCTGATGCTCTCCGTGGCTTGGGGGTACTTGGCGAGCAGCTTGGCCCTGTGGAAGCGCATTCTGCTGGGGCTGAGCGCCATCCCGATCTCCATTGTGGCCAACGCTTTCCGCTTGGCGAGCATCTTGGTGCTCTCCGAGTACGTGGACGGAGCCTTTGCGGGTAAGACTTGGCATGACTGGTCCGGTATGGTCTTCTTTTTTCCCGCAAGCATGCTGATTTTGCTTGTGCTGCACGGCGTGTTGGCCGGTGAAATACCCTTTCTGAAGAAGCGCCGAGTTGTGGTGCGGATGAACCGAGAAGAAGACGTGAAATGAAGACGAAGCTCTACCCCCTGGTGCCTGTGTTGGTGTTGGCAGCCCTGTTGCTGCCGGTGTTGTTGTTGCCTAAGCAGACGAAACCGGAGGAGTCTGCCATCAGCCCGGATCTGCCGCTGGGACGCTCCTTGCCCGGTTGGGTGGGCGAGAAGCGCCAGGAGGACGAGGCTGAGCGCAGTATCCTGGCACCGGACACCCGATTCAGCAAGGCGTGCTATGCGCAGCTCAACCCACTCTCCGGGAAGCTCTACGGCCCGCCGGTGACTGTGTCCATCGTCTATTCCGGCAATGACATGAATTCCTCAATCCACCGACCGGAACGCTGTCTGCCTGCCCAGGGGCATCAGAATTTGCACGGCGAAACGTGTGAGGTGCCGTTGGCGGATGGCCGCAAGCTACGCTTCATGCGTTTGGTCTCCTACATATCCTTGGGCGAAGGCAAGGGGGGGCGTGTTCAGCACATCAACTACTATGTCTTTGTGGGGCGCAACTGCATTACGGACTCGCATATGCGCCGCACGTTGCAGGATATGTGGGACCGCGTGATGCGGGGCACGGTGCAGCGCTGGGCCTACCTGCAGGTCGGGTCGTACTGGGGTGGAGAGACGTCGTTTTCCGAAAAAGATGCTGATGAGGCGATTCGCCGCCTCATCAGCCAAGTTATGCCGCGCATTATGCTCCGCTACCCGGGAGAAGAGTAACACACCGGCGCGGAAGCATTGCGCTTCAGAAGGGAATGTCGTCCCCTTCGTCCTCGGGAGGGGGAGGACCCTGCGGGGTCGGACGACCTTGGGGAGCTCCGGCATCGCGGCGGTAACCGCCATTGTTACCATAGCCACCGTTGTTGCCGTAGTTACCGCCTCCGTTTCCGTAATTACCTCCGCTGTAATTATTGCCGCCGCCGTAGTTGCTGCGTTGCTGTGGGGCAGGGGCACCTTGGGCGGCGTCCCCGCGACTGTTGAGGAACTGGATGTTCTCCGCAATGATGCGGATCTTGCTGCGGCGCTGCCCGGTCTGTTTATCCTCCCAAGTGTCCTGCTGCAGGCGACCCTCAACGAAGACGGGGCGGCCCTTGGCGAGGTATTGGGCGGCCACCTCGGCCTGGCGACCCCAGCAGGTGACGTCGAGGAAGGCGGTCTCCTCCCGGCGTTCGCCTTCGTTGGCGCCGGTGGTGTAGCGTGTGACGGCTACGCGAAACTCGGTGAGGTTGTTGCCTCGCGGGGTGCTGCGCACCTCGGGATCGGCAGTCAGGTTGCCGATGATCATGACTTTGTTCAGACTTGCCATATGCTGAATGATTGATTACGTGATGGGAACTGATCCCGACACGGCGTTGCTGCCGACCGGGAAGAATTTATGCGATTCCAGCGTACCTGACTGCGGGCAGCATTGCAAGCACAAAATGTGCCACCGCCGCATTTTCCGGTTGGCAGAGAGCGGTGGCCCCGGTATTTGGGCTTGAATTCACGGCGGCTCCGTGCTATGCTGGGCACGTATGAACAAAGCAGCGACCATCTGTGTGCAGAGCGGCTGGCAGCCCAAGAAGGGTGAGCCCCGCGTGCTCCCCATTTTCCAATCCACCACGTTCCGCTATGAGACGAGCGACCAGATGGCCCGCCTCTTCGACCTGAAGGACGCCGGGTATTTCTACACCCGCCTGCAGAACCCCACCAATGAATGTGTGGCGAAGAAGATCGCCGAGTTGGAGGGTGGCGTGGCGGCCATCCTCACTGCGTCCGGTCAGGCGGCATCCTTCTATTCCGTTTTTAATATTTGCGAGGCAGGGGATCACTTCGTTTCTACCTCGGCTATTTACGGGGGTACTTACAACCTTTTCGCCGTCACCTTCAAGAAGCTGGGCATCGAGGTGACCTTCGTGAACCAAGATGCGCCGGAGGAGGAGATTATGGCGGCCTTCCGTCCGAATACCAAGTGCCTTTTCTCGGAGACCATCTCGAACCCCTCTCTGCAGGTGCTGGACATCGCAAAGATGGCACGCATTGCCCACGCCAACGGAGTGCCGCTGATTGTGGATAACACCTTTGCCACGCCCATCAACTGCCGCCCCTTTGAGCACGGCGCGGACATCGTGATGCACTCCACTACCAAATACATGGATGGCCACGCCTCGCAGGTGGGCGGCGTGATTGTGGACAGCGGTAAGTTCGACTGGGCCGCGCATCGGGATAAGTTCCCGGGGCTGACCACGCCGGATGAGTCCTACCACGGTCTGGTGTACACGGATGCCTTCGGCGAGGGGGCCTACATCACCAAGTGCACCGTGCAGCTCATGCGAGACTTGGGTTCCATCCCCTCTCCCTTCAATGCGTTCCTGCTCAACTTGGGGCTGGAGACCCTGCACCTGCGCGTGCCGCGCCACTGCGAGAACGCGCAGAAGGTGGCGGAGTTCCTGAGCGCACAGCCTGATGTGGCTTGGGTGAACTACCCCGGCCTGCCTCAGGACGCTTACCACGAGGTTGCGCAGCGCCAGTTTGACGGCGGGCGCAGCAGCGGCGTGGTGACCTTCGGCATTAAGGGAGGTCGGGAGCGCGCCATCCGCTTCATCGATAGCCTCAAGCTCGCCGCCATCGTCACCCATGTGGCCGATGCCCGCACCTGTGTGCTGCACCCCGCCAGCCACACCCACCGCCAGCTCTCCGATGAGCAGCTCTTGGAAGCCGGTGTACGCCCGGACCTCATCCGCTTCTCCGTGGGCATCGAGGACGCCGAGGACATCATCGCCGACCTTCAACAGGCCCTCGCCGCCATCCAAGAGGCCTGACCACCCATCCGCCCCCGCCGCGCCGTTTACCTATTCCCGGCGCGGCGGTTTTTGAATATTGAGCCAAGGAATGTAGGGGCATGGAGCAGCGCATCTACGGATGAAAATGAATCTGATTGTTTTTTAGGCTTGCAACAGTATGTTGTGTTCTGTATAATCATCCCTATGCATTCAGAGCCTCTCATCAGTGTCGTTATTCCTGTCTATAATGTCGAGAAGTATCTCGGCCAATGTTTAGAGAGTATATGCAAACAGACATACCATAATCTGGAAATTATCTGCGTGGATGACGGATCTCCGGACCATTCTATCGATATTCTTAATGATTTTGCATCCCGAGATTCTCGTGTTCGCGTCATTAGACAACAGAATCAGGGATTGGCAGCAGCACGAAACTCTGGACTTGAGGTTGCCAGGGGTGAGTGGATAACTTTTATCGACAGTGATGATTGGCTTGAGACGAATGCCTACGAGAAATGTGTGGCTCATATTTCGGATGATATAGATCTGGTCGTTTTCGGCATCCAGATTGATTGGGATGTTCCTAATCATTCTGTGGAGCGACAAAGAATCGTCCGCGGCATGCATGAGTTCCACAGGGTCAAATTTGAGGGGAAAACTGAATTCTCATCGTCCGTTGCTTTAGTTACGGATGCAAGCGTGTGTAATAAGTTGTTCAGATTTTCTGTGATCAAAGAACATGCTATCACATTTCCTGTGGGACGCTGGTATGAGGATACGAGTTTCATTCTCCAATTTTTTCTTTTGGGGCGCTGTGGGTATTTCATGAAAGAGTTTCGACCGTATCATTATATCCAGCGGGGCGGCTCCATTATGGCGCAAACCCGGCAACTTTCTTCTCGTTCTATTGATTTTCTGGAGGTCATTCGTGATGTTTATTCCATTATCCGGGAGCGAGGAACAGAGAAGAAGGACCGCGGTTTCATGGCGCGCTTGGCGAATGATCTTATTCGTTCGGCTACAGTGAATGCCACCGAGGAGAGGCTGGCAGAGGTTCGTTCGACTGCGTGGGAGATTGTTACAGAGATGGGAATCGCTCACATGGGCGAGTATGATTATATCTATCGTGTAGCGCCTTCGCCGATCGGATTTCTTCGTCGCTTTTTCCACTCATGGAAGGGTAAGAAGGAGAAGTTCGGCATATGGGGCTTTAAGCCGCTTGCTATTCACCATTTGGGGGATGTGGATGTATGGCGCTTTCTCGACCTCAAGCTCTTTAGCGTAAAACGGGACTGAGGCTATTTGAGGACGCGGCCGATCTCTCGGTTGGTGGCGAGGATGATGGGGAAGGAAGAGATAAGGACGCAGACGGCGAGGGCGGCCGCAATGAGGCGGATTTCCGGCATAATCTCGTTGAGGGAGAGAGTATAGCGGCCGAGTTTGAAGAACTGGGAGATGATGTAGTGCTGGGACTGCATGAAGACTGCGACCGCTGCGAGGAAGGAGAAGGCGACCAGAAGGGTGTTTTCAACGAGGAAAGCAAGGACGAGCAGGAGCGGGTGGATGCCGAAACTCTTCATGAGGGTATAAATGTATTCGTTCTGCCGATATTCCATACCTGAAAGGGCTGTCAGCAGAATGCCGACGATGCAGCCGATGCCGAGGCAGAAGGCGGCCCGGCACTGCACTTGGCGATCCAGCACGTTATCCATTTCACGGAGCAGATCGGCCACGGAGGAGGTATTCATCTGCACGCCGTCCAACTTACCGAGGCGGCGGAAGTACTGCTCCACCCGCTTCAAGTCCTCCGGCCCCTTTAAATCCGGGACCCGCAGGACGAGGAAGGAGAAGTTAGAGGAAATACGGCCACCGCCCAGTTGGGCCAGCGTCTCCGGTTGAACGACGATAATTCCGTGACGAAAGAGACGGAAGAGCATGTTGTCCGCCGGCAGGTGACGAACGAAAACATCCACACTCATGCGCTGCATGGAGACCGTGAGCGGTCCCATCGGCACCTCGCTGCCCTCCGGCAGGAGCAAGGTGGGGCAACCGCTCTCCGCCATGAGAGGGAACATTTGCCCGACACGGCAGAAATCATAGGTCGCAACCTGAAAACTCTTGCGGGGTTCCTCGATGAACGCCGAGCCACAGAGACGCAGGCAGTAGGAATCCGCGCCGAAGAGCTCCTTAATTTCCCCTGCTCCCGGCAGAGCGGAAGCGTGTTCATCGGAATTAAGCAGGGTAACGGTTACAAGGTCACCGCCCATATTCATGATTTGTGTGCGCACGATCTTCGCGCTCACTACATAACTGCCGAGGAAACAGAGTGCGCAAAGTGACAGGAAAAATACAACGAGCACGCGCGCCACCGGGCTGGACAGGCGCGTCAGCCAACGGTTCACTGTATCCTTAGCAAGATATAGGAGTGTTAAAATCAATGACTTCATCGGCTATATCCAGCAGGCGGTTATCATGAGTACTGATGATGCAGATACGCGAGGATGCATCCTTGTTGACAAGCTTCTTGATGATAGACGTATTGCCGTCATCCAAGCCCGATGTAGGCTCATCAAGCAGAACGGTCGGTGCATCTTTCATGAGGGTGCGAGCCAGTGCCGCTCGCTGAGCCTGACCGCCCGAGAGTTTGTCCGCACGGCGATGGCGGAGCTCCTGCAGCCCCAAGTCCGTCAACAATTGCTCACAGCGCGTCTTCCACTGTTTATTCGGCAGCGTGGCCATCTCCGCCGCCAGCCCCAAATTGCGCTCCACACTCATGAGCGGCAGCAGGTTGATTCCTTGGAACATATAGGCCACATGCCGCCGCAGATAGGCGCGTGAGGTAACAGATACCCCTCCGGGCGGGATGATGCGACCGGACGTCACGCGCAGGTACCCCGCCAAGAGCTTGAGCAGGGTAGTCTTGCCGGAGCCGGAGTACCCCCGCAGCAGGGTTACCCCGGGCTTGAATGTATACGAAAAATCCTGCAACACCGGCAGATTGCGGGTGTAGGCGTAGCAGACTTTTTCACAGATGAGCTCCATGCTCCATCACGGCTTTTGTTGCTGCAAAACGATATCGCGGTCAGCGATCAGGATGATCTCCGCCTCCGGGTAAACCAGTCGAACCAGCTGCTCCCAATTCTCGCATTGGGCAGCCTCCGGGCGCGCCGCCAAGACCGATTTGCGAATGCGGGTAGTGCTCTCCCCCGGTTCGTACAGTAATTGCGCTTGGGCCATACTCCCCAGCATTTTGTATGCAGTATCGTGGTCCTCGTCTTTCACGCGAAAATAGTATACCAGCATATCGCTGTTACCTCCGCGCTCTACCTTGCTGTGATCAAATGCGGCCACCAGCGTTTTGTTACGCGGCAGGGTGAGATGAACCGTGAAATTCTCCGCCGGCAACTGGGTCAGCTCACTGTTCGAGATGTTGAGGCAGATATACAGGGAGGAATCATCGCAGGCTGTCGCAAACCCTTGGGCAACGGATGGGTTGTACTCCATGGGCTTCGTGATGTCATCCGGAACAGAAAAACTGTACTGTAATCGACCGTCGAAGGGCATCTTGGCGGTCAGCTTTTCATGATTGCGGTCAAATTCCGTGCGCTTACGCCGCTCCATGGTCTCGGACTGCCGCTTGAGCATGGAGATACGTTCATCGAGGTCCCGCAGGGTTTCCTCTGTCATGGAACGTTCATCGCTCTTGAGGTCGGTAGCATACTTTCGTTCCTCTTCAGAGAGATTGAGATAGAATGCCACCTTCTCCCGCTGAACGGTCAGCTTGCGGATTTCATCCCGCGTATTGAGGCGCTCCCGCTCCAAGTCGAACTCCATATCCTCGCGCTCCTGCTCCGTACGCTCCTTGTTGAGAACACCTACAACAGTACCGGCCTTTACCGGCTGGGACGCATCGACCAACCCGGTGAGTGTGCCGTGGTCACCCAACACCAAGGGAACGACCTGCTCCGGTACCACCTTGGCCTGGAATTTCCCGACAAACACCGGATCTGCCACTGCAGAAGCAGCCGACAGAACGCCGAAGAGAACAGGGATGAAAAAGCGGTTCATGAGCCGAGCTTACATGGGGAAGCCGAAGCCTTTGGTGATCTTAGCCATCTCGTTCTCCGCCATTTTTTTAGCCCCGGTGAGGGCATCCTGCACGGCCTTGAGGACGAGCTCCTGCAGGAAATCTGCATCATCGGGGTCAATGACAGAGGGATCGATCTTGACAGCCTTGATCATTCCGTCACCGGTGGCAGTAGCGGTAACCTTGCCGCCGCCGGCCTCCGCAGTGTACTCTTTTTCCGCCAGTTTTGCCTGGGCATTAGCCATGCCGGCCTGCATGGCCTGCGCCTGCTTCATGAGTTTCTGTAAGTTCATAACAAGTTATTGTTTAACAATTTTTGCGTGGAAAATTCGGAGAGCCTCCTCGATGAGTGGGTCTTGATAGAACTCCTCATTCGACGGTTGGTGAGAAACCGGAGTCGTCTCCTCCGCCTGCTGTGCCCGGGGACTAGGCGTAGGCTTGGGTGCGGGCGCGGGCTCCGGCACCTCCGGCTCGGGAACGGGAGGCGGAGGTACGGAAATATCCGTCACCACATTCAGACGAATATCGGACTCGAAGAGCTCGCGAGCGGCCTCGTTCAGGTACTCCTGCGTCTCTGTATCGTACAGATGGTCGCGTGTCGCGGTGTCCTCAGGGTGTACAGCCACGGTCAATAAATTACCCTCGGCTGCAAGAAAGAGAGTATTGCCCAAAGCACGTATGCACATTGGGTGGCGCTCCTCGGCAGTCTGCAGGATCTTCTGCCAGCTTTCGGCAGAGAATGCCGGCTCCCCGGGGGCAGGCTGAAAGGCGGGCGCAGGCGGGATTGGTTCCGGAACGGGAGCGGTTTCCGCTTCCCGATATGCTGCAGGAGTCGCCTCCGGCTCCGGTGAGGGCGTTGGCTCCGTGACCGGGGAAGGAGGTGTTACCGGCGCCGGGGTCTGAGCAGGCGAGGGCACAGTGGACGTAGGCATCACCACCTCCGGCAAAACCGTGGTCGCAATGGGCGTCTCCGGCAGGGGGGCACCGTTCAGGGCGCGGATAATATCGCTGATATTCGCCTCCGCCAAGGAATGTACCCCGCGAATGAGGCCCATCTCCAAATGCAAACGCTTGTTGGAGCTCCAGCGCATCTGCTCCTCAGCAGAGGAGAGCACCTCCATCAGCCGGATCAATTTATCCGATGGGGTGCGCTGCATCAACTCCTCCAAGGTCGCTCGCCATGTTTCCGGCATGCTTGCGTGGGACTCCTGCGGGGCTACCTTAGCCACCAGCAGCTCGCGAACGGCCCCCATCAGCTCCGAGAGCAACTGCCCCATGTCCCGTCCGGCCTCGGCCAGCTCATGTACCAGGTGCAACAGGCTCGGCAACTGACGACCGAGGAGGTAGGCCAAGGCTTTTGCCACGGTCTCTCGCCCCGTTACGCCGAAAATATCATTAACATTCTGCTCGCTGATCGAATTACCGCAGAAAGATACAAGCTGATCCAGCATGGACTGTGCATCACGCATTCCGCCATCGGCCACCCGTGCAATGGCAAAAGCCGCCTCTTCGCTGAGTGTCACCCCCTCATTGGCAGCGATATTCACCAAGTGCCGCGCGATGATGGGACTCGGGATGGGTCGGAGGTCAAAGCGCTGGCAGCGCGACAGGATGGTCGGCAAAATTTTGTGCGGCTCCGTTGTCGCAAAAATAAACATCACGTGCGCCGGTGGTTCTTCCAGCGTCTTGAGGAGCGCATTGAAGGACTCCTTCGTGAGCATGTGCACCTCATCAATGTAGATGATGCGGTAGTGACCGCGAGTCGGGGCAAATTGTACGTTGTCCCGCAGGTCACGTATGTTATCAATGCCGCGGTTGGAGGCACCGTCGATCTCGAGCACATCCAGACTGCGCCCCTCCGCAATCTCCAGGCACACATCCTCATCCGGGTCAAAATCCACCTTGGGCCCGCCGGTGCAGTTGAGGGCCTTGGCAAAAATGCGCGCCGTGGAGGTCTTGCCGGTGCCGCGAGGGCCGACAAACAAGTAGGCATGCGCCAGACGTTTCTGCTCGATAGCGTTGCAGAGGGTCCTGACCACATGATCCTGACCCAACACATCGCGGAAGGTGCGCGGACGATATTTTCTTGCGAAAACCTGGTAACTCACGCTCTTATAGTATCGTAAACGGGGCGGCACTGCAAGGCTAAAAGCGGCTCCGGCGGCAAGGATGACACCCTTCGCAGCCCGGCAGACCACCCCGGTTGGCTGTCATCGTGCGTTGAAGAAGTCCCGCAGGGCCGCAAAATCCGCCGGTTCGGCTCGGTCTGCGCGAGAGATAGCCTCCTTCTGTGCCTCCGTAATTCGCTTGACGCCGCAGGAAGCCAGAGTGAGCATCTGCGCCATCTCCTCAGCGGTAAAGACCGCTTCCTCCCCGCTGCCCTGTACCTCTACATACTCGCCGCTTTCGGTCATGACCACGTTCATGTCCACCTCTGCCTCACTGTCCTCCACATAGCACAAATCCAGCAGCGGCGTACCCTCCAGCTTGCCCACCGACACAGCGGAAACGAGCTTGCGCATCGGGTTGGTCGGAATATCTCCGCGGGCCACCAAACGGTTGAGGGCAATGGCCAAAGCCACAGCGGCACCGGTGATGGAGGCCGTGCGCGTGCCGCCGTCTGCCTGCAACACATCGCAGTCAACCCACACGGTTCGTGCTCCGAGGGCCTCCAAGTCCATGACGGCGCGGAGCGAGCGGCCGATGAGCCGCTGGATCTCAACGGAGCGTCCGTCCTGCTTGCCGGCAGACACATCGCGCTTCTTGCGATCAAGGGTGGAATAAGGCAGCATGGAGTACTCCGCCGTCAGCCAACCGCCGGTGCGGTGCTGTATCTTCATCCAACGCGGTACATCCTCCTCAATTGTTACGGCGCAGATAACCCGGGTGTTGCCGAAACAGGAGAGAACGGACGCCGTGGCGTGGGGTGCCACGTTGAGGATAAACTCGAGGGGGCGTATCTCATCGCACGCCCGCTTGTCATGTCGTTGCATGCCCGCATTTTAGCATACGGAGGCCGCCTTGGCAACACCAAAGCCCGTTGCATGGACACTCGAGAAGTATTTTTACGCGCATGACATGAATATGGGCTTGCTAAGTGACGAAAAATGCGCTAGAATGACCGACCGCGAGCAGCGGAACCCCATTTTCCTCTCATGAAAGTTGAACTTATCGAGAAAGCAGCGGCCATCGTAGGCGACAATCAACTGCTGGTCAACATCGTTTCCAAGCGAGTGCAGCAGATCAACCACGGTGCGGACCCCTATGTACCGACGACGCCGGATATGGGCAGCGGCGACATTGCGCTGACGGAAATCGTGGAAGGCAAGCTGGTATGGCACGAGATGACGGAGGAGGAACGGGCGGCAGCCGCCGCTGCGGATGACTCTGCCGTGCTGCGGGAGACTCCTTCCGCTCCTGCGCCCGACATGGAGCCGGATATTCTGACCGTGAAGGCCAACATCTGAGGCCTCACGGGTGCGTTTAATCCCTCATCCGCGCGGCCCACTCCCCGAGCTTGGGCCGCTTTCCATTCCAAGCCATGGCAAAGAAACAAGCACTCGGCAACCTGATTGCCAGCAACAAAAAAGCCGGTCGGGACTATGAAATCCTGAGCCGGCACGAGTGCGGCATTGAACTGCGCGGCACGGAGGTTAAGTCCATCCGTGAGGGGCGCGTCAATGTATCGGATTCCTTTGCCCGCGTGGAGAAGGGGCAGCTCTTCCTGTACGGATGTGATGTACAACCCTGGGAGACGGCCGGTAAGTGGTTTCAGCATGAGGCCAAGCGTCCGCGCCGCCTGCTCATGCACAAAAAGGAGATCCTGAAGCTGGAGGTTCAGACGGCCGAGCGTGGCTTGGCGCTCCCTCTGCTGCGCCTGTATTGGCGCAACGGTAAGGTGAAGGCAGAGTTAGGCTTGGGCCGCGGTAAAACCCACCAAGACCGCCGCTATGATCTGAAGGCGCGGGCGGAGATGCTCGAAGCGCGCCGTGAGGTCTCCCGTTTTAACAAGGGCTTCCGTTGAGCCGTCTATGGCATACCTGGAGGTCGAGAATGCCTGCGTTCATTTTCCCGTGAGGACCACTTGGGGGGCCACGGGGCAGCTTATTAAGGCTGTGGACGGCGTGTCCTTCTCCGTGCAGAAGGGTGAGATTCTGGGGCTGGTCGGGGAGTCCGGCTGCGGGAAATCGACCCTTTCACGGGCCATTATGCAACTTCAGCCCCTCACTTCCGGGCGCATTGTTTTAGATGGTCGCGATCTATCTGTCCTGTCGGCATCCGAGGTGCGGCGGCAGCGTTTGGAGTTCCAGATGGTGTTTCAGGATCCCTACGCCTCTCTCAATCCCCGCTTCAGTATCTTCAGCACCCTGCTGGAGGCCCTTACCCGGCGTGCTCCCATACCACGCCGCGAACGTGCAGATGCTGTCGCTGCTTTGATGGAGCGTGTTGGCTTGGCCCCGGAGCACATGTATAAATACCCGCACGAGTTTTCCGGCGGTCAACGGCAGCGCATCGCCATTGCACGAGCCATTGCGCCCCGACCGGCCCTTCTATTGGCCGATGAGCCGGTTTCGGCTCTCGATGTTTCGATCCAAGGCCAGATCCTCAACCTTCTCATGGACCTGCGGCGCGATCTGGGACTTACCATGATCTTCATTTCCCACGACCTCTCGGTTGTTCATTACATGGCGGACTCCATTGCCGTTATGCGACGAGGCCGCTTGGTGGAATACGGCACGGCCGATGCTGTTTTCCACCATCCTCAAGCCGAATATACCTGTACTCTCCTCGCCGCTGTCCCTCACCTCTGAGGCGGTTAACCCACCTTTTAAGGAAGCCCCCGGACTCTCCTGTCTTTCTCCGGTGATACTTGTATAACTAAAAAGGCCTGCCGTGCTGGAAACGCAGCGGCAGGCCCGATGAAATGGGGGAATATATCAGCTCTTCCGGCGGTTGCCGATGATGATGAACACCAAGAGCAAGAGGCCACCCAAGCCCCAGCCGATCAGCGAGCTATTATCGAGAGAGCCGCTCGCTGCCTTTTCTTTTTTTTTCTTGCCCGGCTTGGAGGTCTTGGTGGCGGTGACCGCCTCCGGGGTGACAGTCTTGACCTCACCGTTCACCTTAACCTGCACCGGGGTGGGCTTAGAGGTTGTGGTGAGGCGGTAGGAGGTGATGCGACCGTTGCGCCACTTCATATCCACAGTGATGTTACCGCGGGCGCGAATACCCTTAATCTCGCCGTTGGCCCAAGCAGAGGGCAGGGTCGGGAGCAACTCGATGATACCCGCGTGGCTCTGTATAAGCATCTCCGCCATACCACCCGTGATGCCGTAGGTGCCATCCAACTGCATGGGCGGGTGATTGCCGAAGAGGTTATCCAGCATATTATACTTGAGATAGCCCTGCACCATCTCATAGGCTTTGGCCGTGTTGCCCATGCGAGACCAGAGGGCGGTGCGCCAGGGCCATGTCCAGCTGCGGCGGTTATCACCGCCCATGCCGCGCAGCTCCAAGCTCTTGGCAGCAGCTTTGCAGAATTCCGGCGTCTTCTCCATGGAGATGGAGGTACCGGGATACACACCGATGAGGTGCGAGGTGTGGCGGTGACCGGCGATCATGTTCGGGCGGTCGACGATCCACTCCTGCAGGTAGCCGTCTCGGCCGATGCGGTTGCCGACAAGGCGGTCACGCAAGCCGATGAGCTTCTCTGCATAGGCCTTATCGCCGACGATTTCAGCAGCCTTGGCGGTATTGTCAAAGAGCTCCCAGATGAGCTGCTGGTCATGCTTGCATCCGTCCTCAACGGGGCCCCATTCGTGACTCCAGCCCTCGGGTGAGACAAGTGAACCGGCTCGGATGTCGCGCAGCTCCGGGAACTGATCGGCACTGAGCGGCTTACCATCGGACTTAAGACCCGCTCCGTTCTCGCCCACCTCCTTCAGGTGATCCTCCCAGAACTCGCAAATTGTCTTGAGGATGGGGTAACCGGTCTTCTTGAGGTAACCCTTATCTTGTGAGAAATTGTAGTGGTCCCACACATGCAGGGCGTACCAAGCATTGACGGGCGGGTTCCACTTCACCCAACCACCGCCGCCCCAGGGGTTCTGGGAGATGCGGGTCGTCCAGCCGCGGATGTTTTCCCCGAACTGCTTCTGCGTCATCTTGTGCAGCGGCTCCTCCATGGCCTTGATGTAGTCAATGAAGGTGGTGTGGCACTCCGAGAGGTTGCCGACTTCTGCCCCCCAGTAGCACATCTGCAGGTTGATGTTGTTGTGATAATCGCAGGCCCAGGCAGGGTGCACCTTGTTGTTCCAAATGCCTTGCAGCGTGAGCGGCAGGGAGCCGGGACGCGTGCCGGAGATGAGCATGTAGCGGCCGTACTGGAACACGGTAGACTCTAACTCCGGGTCCTTTCCGGTCTTGCGATACTGCTCAATGCGCTTATCCGTCGGTGCTTGGGAGGTGGAGACGGCGGACTTGCCGAGGTTGATTTTAAGTCGGTTGAACTGCTCTGCATAAGCGGCTTCGTGCTTCTTGCGGATGGTCGCATAGCCGGCAGACAGGGCATTCTTGAGGAGCTTAGTGTTCAGCTCGGCAGGGTCTTTTCCCTTCCAATCCGACTTGTAGTCCTCCTTATAATCCGTCGCCAAGGAAATATAGATTTCACACTCCTCGGCCCCGGTCACTTCGAAATACGGGACGCTCTTGACGGGGACCTGATGCTGCATGCCATCCCCCTTACCCTGGTAGGTAACTTCCACCTTACCGGGGGCTCCCTGCACCTTCACGGATCCACCCTTGAGCTTCGCCGCAATGCGACCCTCAAACACCTCACCGTTGGCCAAGGTGCCGCGCATGATGATGGTATTTCCGCCCTGCACGCTATAGTCAACCGTATGGAAGGGCAACAGGGCGATCTTGGCATTCAGCTCCCCGGCCTTGTCAACACGAGCGCGGTATACCATCACGTCGTAGTCCTTGGCGGCGATGAGGTCGCGCATATGCTTCACTCCCCCATTCTCAAATTCTACCTCTGCCACGGCCTTGGTGATGTCCAGCGAGCGCTCATAATGGCTGCTCTGCCCCTTCATGGAATAATCCACAAACAGGCTGCCGAAAGGCTGGAAGGAGCCGAAAGTATCCTTGCCCTCCAAGGGACCGTGTGCATAGCTGGTGCCGTTGTTGGGGAGGTTCGGGCCGCCGGACCAAAGGCTCACCTCGTTGAGGATCACGCAGTCGCGCTTGTCCCCACCGTAGATGGTGCCGCCGATGCGTCCGTTGCCCACGGGGAGGGTCTGGCACTCCCAAGTATTGCCTGCTCGCTTACCGGGCAGGTTGGGGGCATCGATGGGAGACTCATCCCAAGGCAGAGCCGTCTTGGCAACGCCGGCGGGCTGCTCGTACCACAGGTAATTTTGTCCGGGATGCACATCTGCCGCAGAAAGGCTGAAACAGCCCCCCGCCAAGGCAACCGAAAAGAGGATTTGACGAAGTTTCATGTCTTTGGAGTGAATGGAACTGAAGTGCCCCGCAATACAACGGCGGCTTCGTCCATACTAGCACAATGAGTCGGAATGGCAAGCTAATTTCGCGCCTGCGGGGCATTTTCTGCCTCGGTAGCAGGAAAAAGGGTTGCAGAATAGGGGGGGCGGTGGTAGAATACGCGCCCCGCCGCTACGAGCGGAAGAAACGAAAAACGACAATGATGCAGGTGAAGGCATTGGCGGCAGCCGTCACGGGCGCGCTGCTCATGGGCTGCTTGGGGCTACTGGTTCGGGAATCCGGCTGCAGTGCCCAAGGCTGCGCTTTTGCACGCTTTGCTCTCGGGCTGGTGCTAGTGTCCTTTTTGTCCCTGCGCGGCATTGTGCATCGGCGCAGTTTCTGCCCGCAGGCTGCGCTGTCCGGCGTGGGTATTGCGCTGTGCATTCTCTTCTACTTCATGGCCATTGAGCGCACCTCGCTGGGGGTCGCGGCCTTGCTGCTGCCCACCGGTCCTATCTTCGCTTCCATTGGGGAGGCGGTTGTGCGGCGGCGCTGCCCCGGTCTGTGTGCTACGGCTCTGTTGCTGATAGCTGCCTGCGGCATTGCACTGGTATCCTGCGGCGGCGGTAGCTTGGCGATGTCCCCGCAGGGCTTGGTGCTTGGGCTGCTCTCCGGTGTGTTCTACGGGGCTTATATTCTGCTTAACCGCCTTATACCGGAGCACATCGATGTGCCGGAGCGTACCTTTTGGCAGTCCGCCGCCGGCGTGGCCGTACTGGCTGTGCCGGTTCTGGCGGCGGATGCTCCCTTCGCCGGGTTGCCGGAGGGGCTGCCCTACCTGTTCAGCATCGGGGCTCTGCAGGGCTTCTTGGTGCTCATGCTTGTGGCCTTTGCCATGAAGCACCTGCCGGCCATCCAATACGGCGCACTCTCTTACATCGAACCCGCCACAGCCGTAGCCTTGGGCTGGGCAGTCTACGGCGAACAGATGCTCCCTTGGCAGTGGGTGGGCGTTGTGCTGGTACTCGCCTCCTCCTTGGCTCAATCCCTTCTGCCTCGCAGGGAACCCACCCAAGTCTGCCGCACCCACGCATAACGATGCGCAAGGGGGCCGCGCTACATGGAAATGCTTTTTCCGAATGCCCTCGGAGCTATGCCCGGGGTGGGGGGAAGGGGTAGGTGTAGGTGTGGCCGGCGTAGTTGCGGAGGGTGATGTGGGTGGGGGTGTGGTCGAGGATGTAGTCCGGGTTGAGGGGAACCTTACCACCACCGCCGGGGGCGTCGACAACGTATTGGGGAACGGCGTAACCGGAGGTGAAGCCACGGAGGTGGCGGATGATGTCGAGACCGCAGCGGACATCCGTGCGGAAGTGGCGGGTGCCGGGCACGGGGTCGCATTGGTAGAGGTAGTAGGGTTTTACACGGCACTGCAGGAGGCGGTGGCAGAGGTGCAGCATGGTCTGAGGGTCATCGTTCACTCCGCGCAGGAGCACGCTTTGGCAGCCGAGGGGTAGGCCGTGGTCGGCGAGCATCTCCAGGGCCTGTTGAGCCTGAGGGCAGAGCTCGCGGGGGTGGTTGCAGTGCACGGAGATGAAGAGGGGAGCAAAGCGGCGCAGCATGGCGCACAGGGCAGGGGTAATGCGCATGGGCAGCATGATGGGGACGCGTGTCCCCACGCGCAGCAGTTCGATATGGGGGATGGCCCGCAGCCGTGTCAGCAGTGCCTCAAGCCGTGCGTCCGGCAGCAGCAGGGGGTCTCCGCCGGAGACGAGAACATCCCGTACCTCCGTATGGCGGCGCAGATAGTCTAGGCAAGCCTCTTCGTCAAAAAGCCGCCCACGGCAGCCGGAAACCAAGCGAGATCGCGTGCAGTAGCGGCAGTAGCTCGAACAGCGATCTGTCACCAGTAGCAAAACGCGATCCGGGTAACGGTGTACCAGCCCCGGGGCCTTCATGTCCGCATCCTCGCCGCAGGGGTCCGGCATCTCTTCCGGGTAGGTGTGCAGCTCGGCACGGCGGGGGATGACCTGCAGTCGCAGAGGATCGAGCGGATCTTCCGGGTGCATGAGGCTCAGGAAGTGCGGTGTGATGCGCACGGCGATGCGCCCCCCTGCTGCGGCTAGGGCTTCACGTTCCTCGTCCGTCAGCCGCAGCACACGTTCCAGCTGTTGTGCCGTGCGGAAACTATGGCGCAGCTGCCAGCGTGGGGCGGCCCACTCCTGCGGTGTCGCGCCGATGCGCAGCGCAGGCGGCACATGTTCCGGCCAGTCGGCCGTTCCGGTGAGGCTGTCGTTCATGACCATTAGGGAAGTCGCCACTCGGTTCGGTAGCGCGTGTAGGCCTCCCGAGGCAGTATGATGTAGACCGGCTTGCGGTTCGGATCCAGTCGGGCGATGATGGCACGCAGGTTCTGTTCCCCCATCGCCGTGCAGCCTGCTGTAGGATATTTTCCGCCATCGCGCCAGATGTGGAAGAAAATGGATGAACCGGCCCCCGGTACGGGGCACCCCGGGGTATCCGGCGAGTTGTGGCAGATCTGCAGCTTGATGCTGTGCGCGTAGTCATTCAGCTTCATCTGCTCGCGCAGCTCCCAGGCCGTAGTTGCCGGGTGGTCCAGGCGCACATAGCGGTTATACAGATGCGGCGTCTTGGGGTCGGATACCCAGAGGTCCCGTGCATCCACCCGCACCTCCGGAATGCGGCGGTGGTGCTTCACCGGGGTGCTTGTGGTTGTCCACAGCCCTCCGATACGGAAGATACCTGCCGGCGTGCGTCCGTCTCCTTCTTTTTTCGTGACGGCCCCGGCCGGGTTGGTGTGCAGCCCCAGTCCCCACACCGTACCATTACGGCCCAGACGGGCGGAGATCGGACCGATCACGCGCTGCCACTTGCCGGCTCGATCCTTTTCCACCAGATAAACCTTGGCCTGCGGGCTGTTCCAGCCTTCCGTCATTCCCACCACTGCTTGGGTGCAGCCCTCCGGCAGCCGAGCCCAGGCCGTCGCTGCCAGCCATATGCCTGCGATCGCACAGAATAATCGCTTCATCATGCCCCCATCATAGGCTCACACACGCCGCGCCGCAAGTCCCTTTTCTGTCAGCTTCCCTACCTTTCTGTTCTCCGATTCTCGAAAAAAATGCAAAAATCGTTCTTTCACATCTTGCATTATCGGGGGATTTGTGCTATAAAAGTATGCGTACTGCGTGCCGTTGAACGCCGGTGACTCATTTCCCGGTGCGGGGCGCGCTATCTCCCAAGTCGTCTGCAAACATGTTAAGTGCCTCCCTCAATCCTGACCGAGCTACATTGAACTTTCTGAACGCCTACTCCGAGGATGTACGAAACCTCGGTGAGAAACTTCAGAAGGACGGAGCCGTCACACAAATCTTCGGTAATCACCTCTTCATTCAGGGGCGGGTGGAGACGAAGCAAGGTGTCTTCCGCACCAGCCTGCGCCTGCAGGGTAACCGCTGGTACGGCTCCAGCAGCGCGGAGTCTGAGGACATTGCCGGTGCCTGCTTGGTTGCCACCATGGTGGAGCGTCTCTACCGAGGAGCCAACATGCCGGAGAGCCCCAATGAGTTGGATGAAACGCCCCTTTCCGATATTCTGGAGGAAAAGCTGGGCCGTGACTTGGATGACAAGGAGGCGGAGTTCGTCACAAAACTGGAGAAGCGTTACCGCCGTTTCGCCATTGAGCAGGAGATCCACGACCACGACTTGGTGCGCCTCAACGCTCGCTGGGAGATCACCGGCTATGATGCGCTGGACCTCTGGCCCACCCCGCCGCACAACATCTTGGAGTTCTGGAACTACATCGCCTACGCTTTCCACAAGAAGCGCATCACCTATCCGGACTTCATGAACTGCGTGACGGACCTCTCGAAGGTTCAGAAGCGCATTGCCCAATGGGAGCGCGAGAAGGAGGTGGATACATGGTATGCCCGTATCCAGGGTGTCAACGAGCGCCCGCCGCAGCCGCCGCGCCACCCCATGTATATGCGCCTTGTTTCGACCATCAACGAGGCGCACTTCGAGTACCGCTTCAATCTCAAGGAGGACTGGATTGCCATCCGTGAGCGCGCTCAGTTGGATGCCATCCTTGCCGAGTTCCTCTACGGTGCCCTTGTGACGGACCCGCAGACGGACATCTTGGTGAATGTGCTGCGCGATTTCGCCGAGCGGGAGCAGACCGTTGTGTTGGACTTGGACCGGGAGGCGGCCTGCCGTGTGATGAATCGCCTCTTCCAGCAGCCTGCCCTCAAGGGTTACTTGGTCAACTTGGATGAGTGCTATTTCAAGGTGGTGAAGGCCCCGCTGCGTTGGATCTGCATTGATGATCCCATTGTGCCGGATTGCTATGGGCTGCAGCTGATCACGGCGGATGGCACTCATGTTACTCACTCCGTGCGTCAGCTTCCGGGCTTGGTAGAGCTCTATCAGTCCGATGAAACCGTTTTCCCGGGCCCGCCCTGTTGGTTGGAAACCACGGAAGTGGAGCCTCGTTACTCCATCCCCAAGTGCGTCATTGACAGCCTGGAGGGCGTGGAGTTCCTCCGTAAGATCGGTGCTACGCTGCCCCCCAGCATGGAGGAGCGTGTGGTGGACATCGAGATGAAGCCCACCTTCAATATGAAGATTGTGCGCGGTCTGACCAGTGCGGATACCGAGCATGTTCTGTTGGAGGTTACCGCGCAGGACGATCCCGGTCGCCGTAAGGAGCACTTGGGCAAGGATGATTGGGAGCTGGTGGAGCAGGCGCCGATGAAGGATAACACGCTGTTGCGCTTCATCCGCGATTACCTTTACCCCATCCCGGATCTGCTCAGCGAGATGAACTTTACCTACGATTCTCAGCTCGCCGCTTTCAAGAGTCGCATCACCAAGCAGTTCCCGGAGAAATTCGCGGAGTGGGCCAAGACCATCCCGGAATTCATCAAGGTGGAGATGGACCATAACCTCAAGTCCCTCTTGGCGGATCCCGTGGCGGCTGCTATTCGCTTCGAGGTTGTCAATCAGGAAATCGACTGGTTCGACCTCCGCGTGGTCATCGATGTGGAGGGGGTTACACTCACCAAGGAACAGATTCGCTCCCTTGTTTCCGCGCGCGGTGGCTATGTGCGCATGGACGATGGACGCTGGATGCGCTTGGAAATCAAGCTGGATGACGCCCAGCGTGATGCCGTCACCAAGCTGGGATTGGATCCCTTCGATCTCTCCGGTGAGACGCACCGCATGCATGCCTTGCAGCTGGCGGATCCGCGGGCAGCGGAGGTGTTCGACCCGAAGGCATGGCAGAAGATCAAGGAGCGTACTTCGGAAATCAAGATCGATGTGCATCCGGATGTGCCCACGACCCTGCAGGCTACGCTGCGCCCCTACCAGGTGGAGGGCTTCCACTTCCTCGCTTATTTGGCTGTCAACGGTTTCGGTGGTATTCTGGCGGACGATATGGGCTTGGGTAAGACCATTCAGTCCATTACCTACATGCTCTGGCTGCGGGAGGACTATGTGCGCCGCAATCAGACGGAGGGTGGGGAGCCTGTGACCATCCCGCCGGTGCTTATCGTTTGCCCCAAGTCCGTGCTCGATGTGTGGGCGGGGGAGACGGAGAAGTTTGCGCCGGGTATTCGCGTGATGGTCATCCGCAACAAGGATCAGGCACGGACGGAGAATATCCTCAGCACCTGCGACATGGTGGTTATCAACTACGCCCAGCTTCGTGTCTGCGGGGAGCAGATCAATGCTATCAAGTGGCTTACGGTCATTCTCGATGAGGGTCAGCAGATCAAGAACCCGGACTCCAAGGCGGCTAAGGCGGCGCGTGAGATTACGGCGTACAACCGCCTCGTGCTTTCCGGTACGCCCATCGAGAACGGTCTCATGGATATGTGGTCGCTGATGGCTTTTGCTATGCCGGGCGTGCTCGGCAGCCGGGCGTACTTCAAGAAGCGCTTCGATAAGCGGAAGGATTCGCAGAGCCAGAACCGTCTCGCGGCGCGTCTCAAGCCTTTCTTGCTCCGCCGTACTAAGCAACAGGTGGCGCACGACCTGCCGCCCTGCACGGAGGAAGAGGTGTACGCCAAGATGGAGGGCATTCAGCGCCAGCTCTACAAGGCAGAGTTGCGCCGCATCCAGAAGGCCCTTCTCGGCTGGGATTCCGATGAGTCCGTCAAGAAGAACTCCTTTGCCATCCTTCAGGGTCTCATGCGCCTGCGCCAGATCTGCTGCCATCCGGGCTTGGTGGATGCTAAATACATCAAGGAGGATAGTGCTAAGCTCAATGCGCTCTTCTACCTGCTCGACCAGCTGCGTGAGGAGGGACACAAGGTGCTCGTGTTCTCACAGTTCGTTGCCATGCTGGAGATCATAAAGGCGCGCTTGGAGCTGGAGAACCGGCCCTTCAATTACCTGACCGGTCAGACGAAGGACCGCAAGGCGGAAATCGAGAGCTTCCAGACCACCAAGGAGCCCAGCGTCTTCCTTCTCTCGCTCAAGGCCGGTGGTGCCGGTATTAACCTTACCTCCGCTTCCTACGTCATCCTCTATGATCCGTGGTGGAACCCCGCCGTGGAGGCCCAGGCTATCGACCGTACCCACCGTATCGGCCAGAAGAACAAGGTGATCGCGTACCGTCTTCTCACCCGTGATTCTGTGGAGGAGAAGATCCGTGTGCTCCAGGAGCAGAAGAATCAGCTTGTCACCAACGTGCTCGGTGATGAGGGCTTCGCTTCCAGCCTCGATCTCAGCGACCTTCAGTTCATTTTGGCCCACGGCGGCGAGGACAACGAGGACGAGGATTTCATCCCGGAGGCATAACCCACCGCCCACCCTTCCTTCCGGAGGCGTTGCAGATTTCCTGAATCTGCAACGCCTCTCTTCAACTGTACCGCATACAAATACTACCCCGCGTCCTTCCCCACATTCCACAAATCCGCGTAAACCCGTTCTCTTGCTTGTTCATCACAAAGGCAGTAGGACGAGGGTACAAAAAGCGCGCCGTCCTCGGAGGAGGCCGGCGCGCGGGAGATGGGGGGAGGGGTGGATCAGCGGAGCTTGGAGAAAAGCGTGACGGGATCCAGCACGCTCATGATCGGACGGTAGTCGAGGCCGTTGTCGAGGATGTAGAGCGTGAGAAGGCGCTTGGCGATTTCCAGCAGCTTCTCGGATTTCCAGGGCTTCTCGAGGTAGTTATCCACGTGGCACTCGTTGATCGCGTTGAGCGTGTCGCTGTGAGTGGCCTGGCCGGTAAGCATCACGCAGCGGGTGTGCGCGAAGCGCTTGTCGGCGCGGATTTCCGTGAGCAGGTCCGTACCGTGGGAGCCGGGCATCACTTGGTCGGTGATGACCAAGGCCACGTAGTCCCCGTTGTTGTGGATCTGGTCCATCAGCTTGAGGCAGTCCTCCGCGCCGGAGGCGTCCTCCACCCGGACGCAGGGGGAGAGCGGACGGAGGTCGCGCATGACGGAGTCAAGCACCTCCGGCTGGTCATCCACACAGATGATATTGATGGTATTCATGGTGAGAGATGGGGGTGAGGGGTTATCAGAAGAAATTGATGAGGTCCAGCAGGTACATCATCGCCACCGCAATCGCGAGACCGGCGACGCCGAGGATGGAACCGACAATGGCCATGGACTTATTCTGCACCATACCGGTAGCATATGCGAGGGCGTTGGGCGGGGTGGAGATGGGCAGAGCCATAGCGAGAGCGCAACCCATGGCGCAGCAGACGCAGAGGCCGACCGCGAAGCCGCCGGTGATGACATGCTGCGCCATCATAGCCGAAGCAACGGCACCCATGATGGGCATGAGCAGAGCCGCCGTGGCCGAGTTGCTGATGAAGGTAGAGAGGAAGAGGCAGATGAGACCGGCACCGATCATCAGCATCATGGCATTCCAGTTACCGAAGGGAATGGCGTTGATGAGATCCTTCGCCAGGTTGGTCTGCTGCAGAGCCAAGCCCAGGGCAAAGCCACCGGCCACCAGCCAGAGCACATCCCAGCTCATCTCGCGCAGGTCCTTGGCGGTGATGACGCCCGTGACCGCAAAGACAGCGATGGGGATGATGGCGATGGTGTTACTGTCCAGCCCCAAGGGGTCGCTGAGTACCCAAAGCGCGATGGTAACAGCGAAGGTGCAGTACACCACGATAGCCTTGGGCGACTTATCGAACGCACCGCCCACCTTCAGCTCCAAGGACTCCTTCTTGGTGGGGAACATCTTGCAGAGCAGGAACCAAGCCACCAGCAGCATGACGATCACGAAGGGGAAGCCGAAGCACATCCACTTGCCGAAGGAAACACTCATGCCGATGTCCCCGAGCGCCTTGACTGCGATAGCGTTGGGCGGCGTACCGATGGGGGTAGCGATACCGCCCAGGTTACAGGCGATGGGAATGCTGAGCGCAAAAGCCGTGCGGCCACCGTCGTTCTGCGGGAAGAGTGCCAGCACAGGCGTGAGAATGGCGAGCATCATGGCGGCGGTGGCCGTGTTGCTCATGAAGGCCGAGAAGAGAGCCGTAACAGCCATGAGACCCAGCAGCACATAGCGCGGGTTCTTACCGAAGGGCTTGAGCAGCACGTTCGCCAAGTTCATATCCAAGCGGAACTTAGTGGCAGCGGCAGCCAGGAAGAAGCCACCCAAGAACAGGATGATCACGGGGTCCGCGAAGGTGGACATCACGCCCTTGTAGGCCATTACGTTCGTGATCTTGATCTTCTTGACACTCGCGAGAGCATCGGGGGAGTGCAGGTAGGTAATGGCCTCCGACAGATCCTTGACGGGAGCAGCATTCTCCGACATATCGAGCAGCACATACTCCACGGAGGTACGCACCTCGGCGGGGGCGGTGGTGTGCTTCTCCTCCAAACGCTGCTGCACACGAGCGACAGCCTCCGCAATGTCCTCAGCCTTGGCATTCGGCAGCAGATTCTTGATGATCGCCTCCGGCTGCGTGCCGACGATGGGCTGCGACTTCAGTTGCTTGAGAGCCTTGACATAGGGGGACATGGCCTTCTCGTGAGCCTTGAGGATCACATACTCCGCCGAGGTGTAAATCTCGTGCGTATCCAAGCCTGTCTTGGTGTCCAAGCGCTTACAAATCTGCCCGGCGAGATCCTTCACCTGCTTATCCGTGACGGGCTTCTTCAGGCCCGTGGCGACCAATTCCGCGACGGCATTCTTGTTATAGACCTCCGGTTTGACAAAATTGAACGCCTTGTTGGAGAGGAAGAGGAGGCAGATGGCGATGACGAGAACGGAGGTCGTCCAAATCGGAATGGGCTCCAGGATCCAGAGGAGAGCAGCCATCACGAAGAGGGCCACAACCGCTATTTGCACATTATTGAGTGCCAAGCCCATTGCCTCGAACGGCAGAAGGAAGGCCCCTGCACTCAACATCAGTACAATCAGTATCTTGATGAGATTTTTTGTGGTGCTTTTCATACGTCGAATGATGAGTTCTCGCACGCCGGACGAAGACAAAATGCCCCACGCCCTGCCTGCTCCGCCAGTATAGCACGGGTCAAGCCGCTTGGCAACCGGAAAATGCGGGATGTTGGGGGCAAAGATGGGCTCAGGGCGCGGGCTGTTCCGAATCCACCGCCCCGCAGTGCCGCAGGATGAAGGGCCGCCCGTCCTGCTGCGGGGGAGCAGCGTCATCGTATTCCACCCGATTACCCCGGAACGTGATGTCCGCAGCGGAGGTGGCGAAGAGCAGCGGGACCCGGTGGGTGCGGAAGGTATTACCGGTGATACGGATGCCCCGGTGGTAGGGCTCCCGCTGTTCCGCCGGTTTGCCGACCATGGGGTACACGGAGATGACCGCCTCGGTGAATTGGTAGAGATTGGTGAGGGCGTGATCGAACACGTTGTTCTCTATACGAACATCGAGGCAACGCCCGCTCTCGAACCACCCCTGTGCATCCCCTGCCAAGAGAATGGCAGACCCGCTGCACCAATCGAACAGGTTATTGCGCACCGTGACGGGAGCCGGGGTGGTGAACAGGGTACCGCGGGCGCGATTGTGGCGCACGATGCAGTGTGAGAAGTCGACAGAGGGGTAGTAGTCCGCGTTCTCCAAGGCATCCCCCGGGCCGATGCCCTCGGGCAGGGGCTGTTCGGTCTCGATTTCCACCAGCTCGGGACTCCGGAACACGGCGCGGCGTACCCGCCCGAGCGGCGGGATGTTCTCCAGGGTAGCGGCGCGGATGAATTGCACGCGCTCCCCGGGCAGGAAGGTCTCGAACCCGATGGCCTGCGGGTGCATGTAGCGGGCAACGAAACGCGTGGGCGAGAGGAGCTCTGCGATCTGCAGGCAGGTGGAGTGTACGTTGATGGCATCGTCCATCATGCTCTCGAAGGTAGCACCCTGCACGCTGATGTGCCCCGCACAGTTGGAAAAGTGCGTGGCATCCGCCGAGGTGGTGTGCAGTCTCCCCGGAAGTCGCAGGCATCCCCCGCCGGAGAGGTGGATATCGCGGCTGCGTTGAGCCAACAGCCCCATTCCTTGCGAGTCGTGGATGACAACCCGGTGCAGCAGGATGTTCTCCGCCCGGTTGAGCATCACGACCGGGTGCGGGCGCGCATAATCCCGCAGCACCACCACATGCCCGGGACGCAGCCCCGCAGTGCGGGCATCCATGGCAAAGCGCACGTGCTCAGCGTCCGTCTGTTCAGCCCGGGCCGACCAAGCGATATCCCCGGCCTTGCCCGTGGGCACCACCCGCCCATCCGGCAGGAAGGCGAAGGCGGCCCTGACCCGCAACGGGATACCGGAGCCACAGTTGAAGAAAGCCCCATCCTTCACCGTCCACGCCTCGCGGTCGGAGAGCATGCGCAGCACTGTTCCCCGCTCGCTGATGTCGGTGATGACGCCCTCGCACTCCGCCGGTAAGGCATAGCGCAGGCGCAGCCCCTCCAGCCTTACATCCCGGCTGTCCTGCACCAGCACCCCGAGCATGCAACCGTGGAACACCAGCTCCGCTCCCTCCCCGACCAGCGATGCTCCTTTCGCCCCGCACAGCTCAAGCCCCACGGCATGTTCCGACGGCTGATCGTGGTTGGAGATGAAGAGCCGCCGCCTGGGCGCGCTGTCTGCATACAGGTGGTAGCACCCCGGCTGCAACACAACCCGACACCCCGGCTCCCGCGCCGCCTCCTCCAGCAAGGCCCGCAGTGCCGGTCCGCAGTCCTCCTCCTGCCCCGGTTTCACCCCGCGCTGCGCCGCATCGATATCTCGCGCACCGGCCCAAAGGCTTGCCACCAACAGCAACACCAAGCATATCCGCATGTCCATACCCCGCCATTCTACCCCGAAACGCCCCCCGCTGTAAAGGAAAAAGCCCCGCAGTCGTAAAGCGGGTATTGCCAAGCGGGCGATGGGGTGGTATGCTGGGGGTATGTTCAATCAGCAGCTATTGGAGGCGTGCAGCAATGCGTGTGCGGTGTCGGGCTTTGAGGGCGAGATGCGGCAGCTCGTGCAACGGGAGATGGCGGAGGTGCCGGGGGTGGAGGTGCAGACCGAGGTGTGCGGCAATGTGGTGTGCCGTTGCGGCGCGGAGGGCCCGGCGGTGGCCTTGGTGGCGCATATGGATGAAATAGGCTTTATGGTGCAGGGCATCACGGCGGATGGATTTCTGCTGATGGTGCCGCTGGGCGGGTGGTGGAACCACACCCTGCCGAGCCAGCGCATGGTGGTGCTGACCCGTGACGGACGCCGCATCCCCGGGCAGGTGGGCACCAAGCCGCCGCATCTGCTGCCGGAGAGCCAGCGCAAGCAGGTGCTGCCCGATGACGCCCTGTTCGTGGACGTGGGCGCCTCCTGTCGGGAGGAGGTGCAGGCCTTGGGCATCGCCCCGGGGTGTCCCGTGGTGCCGGATGTGCGGGTGCAGCGTCTCGCCGTGCCGCACCGGTGGATGGGCAAGGCTTTCGATAACCGTGCGGGCGTGTACTGCATGCTCGAGGCCATGCGCCGACTGGCCGCCGAGCCGGTGGGGTGTCGCCTGACGGGCATCGGCACCGTGCAGGAGGAGGTAGGCTGCCGAGGCGCGCGCGCCCTGCGCGAGGTCCCGGATCTGGCCATCATTCTGGAAGGCCCGCCGGCGGATGACACCTTCGGGCAGAGCAACGTGTGCCGCCAAGGGGTGCTGGGCAGCGGGGTGCAGGTGCGCCTGTATGACCCCACGCAGATCACGCCCCCGGCCTTGGCGGACTTCGTGCTGCGCGTGGCAGAGGAAGAGGGTATCCCCGTGCAGCCCACCGTGCGCCGCAGCGGCGGAACGGATGCCGCTGCCGCCTACCCGCAGTGGCACGGCACCCCCGCTATCGTTTTCGGGGTGCCCACGCGCTACATCCATTCCCACAACGGTATTCTGGACGACCGCGACCTCGAGGCCTGCGTGGCCCTGGCTTGTGCTGTGGTGCGCCGACTGCACACCGTACACCTGCCGGCTCTGTGCAGCGAAGGGGTCGCCTGAGCCCCCGCTACACGCCTTTCTCCGTATCCCACAGCACCAGATGCAGGCGGTCGCCGAGGCGCGCGCGATGCCGCAGGGCCATCTGCGCCACCGCCGGACGCGCCGCCTGCAGGGCTGCCCGCGATGCCGCGCAGGGCATCAGGATGATCCTCTCCTGCGGCAGCCCCAGGGCCTCGATCGCCGGCCAATCCTCCTCGCCGCGCACCACGAACTTGAACCACGCCCCCGGCAGTGCCGCAAAGTCGGCCAACACATCCGGGCGCAGGCATTCCCTCCCCGCATTGCCGGCATGCGGCAGTTTGGGGGATACGTTCCACTGCTGCACCCGCTGCACCAGCTCCGGGCAGGGGGCGATGGTTCCGTTGGTCTCCACCTCCGTCACAAATTCCGGCAGCAGACGCAGCAGATTCACCAGCCCCTCCTGCTGCAAGAGAGGCTCCCCGCCCGTGATGACCAGACGTCGGCAGTCGTGTTGCCGGATGAGTCCCGCCGCTTCCTCGGGGGAGACGCTCACCCCCTCCGCCCACGAGTACTTGGTATCACACCAAGCGCAGCGCAGGTTGCAGCCGCACAGCCGCAGGAAGACAGCGGGGGTGCCGATGCCGGCGCCTTCGCCTTGCAGGGAATAAAAAATCTCGGGGGCAGAGTTCAGGCGTGCAATGCGTAGCATAATGTGGTACAGTATCTCTGCCGGGTATTCTGCCACAATCGGCCCCGCGCGTCAATCCAAACCTCATTTGCCTATGTCATCCCGTCCGTTCCGCGTCCTTTTCGTCTGTCTCGGTAACATCTGCCGCTCCCCTGCGGCGGAGGTGGTCTGCTGCGCCCATCTGGACCGGGAGGGGGAGCAGCGGGTGCAGGTGGATTCCTGCGGCACGGCGGCCTACCACATCGGACAGCGGCCGGATGCCCGCATGCTGGCGGCTCTGCAGCGCGCCGGGTTCGTCTACGGCGGACACCGCGCCCGTCAATTCCGCCGCGAGGACTTCGCACGCTTCGACCTCATCATTCCGCAGGATGAGGAGAACCGCGCCGACTTGCTTGCCCTGGCCTCCACCGCCGAGCAGAAGGCCCGCATCGTGCCGATGTCCCGCTGGTTTGCCGCCGGCGAAACCCGCCGCGAGGTGCCGGATCCCTACTACGGTGATGCATCGGACTTCGATGACGTTGTGAGCCTGCTGGATGCCGCCATGCCCGGCCTGCTCCGTGACATCAACGCTCGCCTGCAACGCGGGGAAGCCTGAGCCGAACTGGCAGACATTGCGCTTGATTTTGTCCCGGCTTTCGTGTTTAATAGCGGCATGATTGATGCAGACACCATGCACCCGCAACTTGCCGAGTGCCTGAACCGTAACGACTGCTTCGGCGTCGTCTCGCATATGCGCCCGGACGGGGACGCCATCGGCAGCACCCTGGCCCTTGCGCTGGCCCTCAAATCCCTGGGCAAGCGCGTGTATGTTTGGAATGCGGACCCCATGCCCGCCCGCTATGCCTTCCTGGAGGGGGCGGAGCTGATGCAGCCGCTGCCGGAGTCCCTGCCCGCCGACATGCAGGTGCTGGTGTGCCTGGATTGTGGGGCTTGGAAGCGCTTGGGGGAGTTTGCCGAGCAGCTTCTCGCGGCTGTCCCGTTCAAGGTCAACATCGACCACCACGCTACAAATGAGCGCTACGGCAACATCAACATCATTGAGCCGGATACCGCCGCCACGGGCTTCGTCCTCTTCCGCCTCTTCACGCGATTGGGTATTGCCATCTCCCCCGCTATGGCCAACGCTCTGTATGTGGCCATCAGCACGGATACCGGCTCCTTCCAGTATGCCTCCGCCACGGCGGAGGTGATGCGTGCCGTCGGAAGCCTGATCGAGTGCGGGGTGGACGTGCAGGAGGTCAACCGCCGCCTGTACCAAGAGCAGTCGCCCACCGCCCTACGGGTGCAGGCGGAGGTGCTCTCCAACATGCAGTCCCTGCTCGGCGGTCGGGTGGTTTATTACGCCATGCCCCTTGCCACCAAGCAGGCCATGCGTCTGGGGTTGGAGGATACCAAGGATATGGTAGACATCATCCGCGTGATGCAGGGAAGTCTGGTGGCGCTCATCTTTGAGGAGATGGAGGGCGGCGTTGTCCGCGTCTCCCTGCGTTCCAAGCACCCGCGCATCAGCGTGGCGGACATCGCGCAGCAGTTCGGCGGCGGTGGGCACACCATGGCCGCCGGTATCCGCATGCGCGGTGTCTTTGCGGAAAGTTGCAAGAAAGTCCTGGCCGCGGCCTGTCGCGCGGTGGAGTCAGCCTGAACCCATCCCCCCGTACCATGCAAGCCATGTCAGAACCGGAGGTGAGCGGTGTGCTCCTTGTCGATAAAGACCCCGGCTTTACCTCCCACAACGCCGTTGCCCTCTGCCGCCGGGTGCTGCATACCAAGAAGGTGGGCCATTGCGGCACGCTGGACCCCATGGCCACGGGGCTCCTGATGGTGGTGATCGGCAAAGCCACCAAATTGCAGGATTGCCTGATGTGCGAGGACAAGGTCTACACCGGCACCCTGCGTCTGGGGGTGGAGACCAACAGCTACGATGCCGACGGCGAGGTGGTGGCCGTGCGTCCCACCGCCGGCATGACCGAGGAGCAGATCCGCGCAGCGTTCGAGCGTTTCCGTGGGGAGTTCGAGCAGGTACCGCCCATGTTCTCCGCTGTCAAAATCAACGGCGTGCCCTGCTACAAGCTGGCACGGAAGGGTGTGGAGGTGGAGCGCAAGGGGCGCCGGGTGGCGGTGTTGGATTACGAGCTGACCCGGGTGGATACCGAGGCTATGGAGGTCGATTTCCGGGTGCATTGCACCAAGGGTTTCTATGTGCGCACCTACGCACATGAGATTGGTATGGCTCTGGGCTGCGGGGCGCACCTCACGGCCCTGCGGCGCGTGCAGTCCGGGCATTTTTCCGTGGAGCAGGCGGTGGATGTGCCCACGCTTAAATCCTGCAGTCGGGAGGAGCTCCTGCGTCGGCTCATCCCCGTGGAGGCCTTGACATGCAAGTCCTGAGTACATTCGGGGAGCTGCGCTCGCTGCCGGCCCCTGTGTTCTGGGCCATCGGGTTCTTCGACGGCGTGCACACCGGGCATGTGCGGGTGGTGCAGGCAGCGCATGCCCCGGGGGCATTGCGGGGGGTACTCACCTTCTGCTGCCACCCGCTGGAGCTCCTCTGCCCGCAGCGGGCACCGCGTCTCATCACGCCCGTTCCGGACTACAAGGCGCGCTTGTTGCAGGAGCAGGGGGCGGAGGTCTTGCTGCGGCTCCCCTTCACGCGCGAGCTGGCGGATATGTCGCCCACGGACTTTCTCGATGCCCTGCAGGCGCACAGCCGCGTGGCCGGGGTGTCGGTGGGGGCGAATTGGAACTTCGGGAAGGCCCGCGCGGGCAATGCGGCTTTCCTGTCGGAGCAGGGGAAACAGCGAGGATTCGAGGTGCGGGTGCAGCCGCTGTTGCAGCTCGACGGGGGCACGGTGTGCTCCGGTGCCGTGCGGGTAGCCTTGGCGGAGGGGCGGCTCGATGATGCCGCCGCCATGCTCGGGCGTCCCTTTGCGGTCTGCGGTACGGTGGAGCATGGGCAGCACCTGGCCCGGCAACTGGGCTTCCCCACGGCGAACATCACCCTGCCGCCGCATTCGGCGGTGCCCCCCGCCGGGGCCTATGCCGTCGCCTGCCGCCATGCGGGGCGCTTGCTGTTCGGGGTTGCCGACCTCGGGTTCCGCCCGTCCATCCGCGAGGAGGAGAAGCTCCTGCGTCTGGAAACCCATTTCTTCGACTTCTCCGGGGACCTGTACGGGCAGCCGCTCACCGTGGCTTTGCTGCATTTTCTCCGCCCGGAGCAGAAGTTTTCCTCCCTTTCGGCCCTCCAAGTCCAAATTCAGCGCGATTCCGCCGCCGCAAGGGCATTTTTTCAGGCCCAAAATGAGGAAAAATTCAATTTCCTGCCGAAATTCTGAATTTTCCATTGACAAAAGTCGGAAATCGTGTATATTCGGGGCGCGCCGTTAGGCGCTCATCAGAAAGGAAGCAAACGATATGAAGTACATCGCCATTATCACCACGCTTGCGGGTATTAGCCTGGGCAACACCCTGCCCCCCACCCCGGAGAATACTCTGCCCCCCACCCCGGAGGCCGCTTTCTCCGTTGTTCGCTGATCCCGACAAGTTAAGAGGCCCGGGGCCCCACGGAAACGCCCCGGAAAACTTGTCCGCCGCCTCGCGCGGCATAGGGCTCCCTGCACAGGGGAGTTTCTTTTTTTTACACTTCCGCCCCCTGAAAAGTATGCACTATGGTGTGCCCACTTTTTCGGACACACCATACCGGGACGCCGCCTGCCCCGGGTACCTTGCGTGGCTTGTGCGTGCGGGGAAGATGGTGAGAAACTTTTCTCCCGTTCGCTGATTCCCCCTATAAGGATGGTATGAAACAAGTTCCTATGTACAACTCACCTGCCCTCCGTTCCTCTCGTCTGCTGCCTGTTGTTCTCAGAACCGGCTGCTGTTCTCTCGCATTGTCGGCCGCGATGTTGCTTGCTGTGCCGCAGGCGGAAGCCGGTGTCGCGGGCACCGCGCGCAAGGTAGCTGTCAAAGTCATTAAGGGGGCACCGAAGACGAGGGGCGGGATGGTCGATGATGCGGCGGAGGTCGTCGCCGGGAAGTTGGGGCGCTCCCTCAGTGTGGCGGAGAAGGAGGGTCTGAGCCGATACGGTAAGCAGTTCGGGGATCTTTTGGCCAAGGATAAGGAGGTTCCCGCTTTGTTGGAGACTCACGGGGAGGATGTCATCAAGCCGCTGATGACCAATAAGGCGGCAACCAAGGAGATTCTTGCCCGGGGTGGGGAAAATTACCTGCCCGAGATGCAGCGCATGAGCCGCAAGGAACTTTCCGACCTGGCTATCAAAACAAAGAAGAAGGGATCCGTGCTGCCGTCCTGCGCCGACTTGGCCAAGGGCGGCGCCGTAGTGGCGGGAACGGTCGCCCTCGCGGAGTCGGTTTCGGCAGCGGAGAAGGTTTCCGACGGCCTGGCCGATGCCACTAGGAAGATGGACCCGACCCCCGTTTTCCGTGATATCTCGCGTCCGCTTGGCATCGGGATTACGCTGGTGTTCGGCTTGGTGGTCATCTACCTGTGTGGCCTCGTGTACAAGCTGCTGCGTAGCCTGATGAAACCTCTGCGCTCGAGGAAGCAGCCGCTCCCCGACACACCTCCCGCCCCTCTGCCGAACTCTGTCCCCACTCCCGCCGAGGCTGTCAACTCTGCACATTTCTCCGGAGTGAAACAGGCCGCCGCACCTCTGCCATGCGGAAGCTCTGACGGGAGTGGTCGGAAATCAAATCCGGAAGAGATTGTCATCCCCGGGGTGTGACCGAAAAGGGGAGCTCTCCGCACAGCCGCCTCCTCCGGGCACCGGGTGCAGGCAGGCGAGAGCATGGTCGACACCCATGTGAGAGGGGGCAGAAAGCGCGTGCGGGCGCAGATTGCGCTTGCCAGAGGGAGGGCTGCGGGGTACAATGGGGGCATGGATTATGCCCCATTGGTAGAGAGACGTCGGCGGCGTTTTGAGGATCTGGAGCGCGAGATTGCGGAACCGGCCCTGTTCGAGGACCGTGACCGGGCGCAGGAGTTGATGCGAGAGCACCGACGCACGGCGGAGTTGCTGGAGCAATGGGGGGAGCTGGAGGAGGCGCGGCGCCAGTGGCGGGAGAATGAGGAGATGGCCGAGGGGGAGGACGAAGAGATGGCGGAGCTGGCGCGCGCGGAGCTGGAGGAGCTGGGGCCGCGCATCGCCCGGCTGGAAGAGGCGGTGCAGTATGCGCTGCTGCCGCGGGATGCCACCGAGGACCGCGATGCGCTGGTGGAGCTGCGCGCGGGCACGGGCGGGGACGAGGCCTCGCTGTTCGCGGGTGATTTGTTGACCATGTACCGGCTCTACGCCGAAAGCAAGGGCTGGCGCTGCGAGATACTGGATGCCAGCCCGGGCAATGTGGCGGGCTTTAAGGAAGTGACCCTACGCGTGACGGGCGATGAAGTGTTCCGCTACCTGAAATATGAGAGCGGTGTGCACCGCGTGCAGCGGGTACCGGTGACGGAGACGCAGGGGCGCATCCACACCTCCACGGCCACGGTGGCTGTGCTGCCGGAGGCGGAGGAGGTGGATGTGGAGATACGGCCGGAGGACCTGCGCATCGAGACCTGCCGCTCCGGCGGGGCAGGCGGGCAGCATGTGAACCGTACGGAGTCCGCCGTGCAGATTTTTCACCTGCCGACGGGTATCATGGTTCGCTGTGAACAGGAACGAAGCCAGATCAAGAACCGCGAGACAGGCATGCGCATTCTGCGCGCGCGCTTGTTCGAGATGAAGCAGCGCGCGGCCCAGGAGAGCTACTCAGAGCGGAGGCGCGCCCTCATCGGCTCCGGCGGGCGCGAGGAGAAGATACGCACCTACAACTTCCCGCAGAATCGCCTGACGGACCATAGGATAGGTTATACGGCCTATAATCTGGACATCGTGATGGCGACGGGGGCGCTGGACGAGGTGATCTCTCGCATGCAGCATGCGGAGATGGAGGAACGGATGGATGAGCTCAAGTGAGGCGATGAAGACGATTCTGGAGGTATTGAACGGCGGCACGGCGTACCTGGAGGCTCGCGGCATCGAGGGTGCGCGGCATTCCATGCAGAGTTTGCTGGTGCATGTGCTGGGGTGTAACAAGACCTGGCTCTACCTGCATTTTGAAGACCCGCTGAGCGAGGAGAAACTGGCGCCCCTGCGCGAGCTCCTGCGGAAGCGGGGTCAGGGGGTACCCTTGCAGCATTTGTTGGGCAGCACGGAGTTTTTCCGGCGTGAGTTCCGCACGGATGCGCGAGCGCTGATCCCGCGTCCGGAGACGGAGGAGCTGGTGGAGCTGGCCTTGGCCCGCGCGGAACGCCGCAAGGGCATGCGCGTGCTGGACATGGGCTGCGGCTCCGGGGTTATCGGCGTGACTCTGGCCTTGGAGCTGGCGGCTTTTGCGCCGGAGGTGGTGCTGGCGGATGTCAGTGAGGCGGCTCTTTCCCTGGCTCTGGAAAATGCGACCTCGCTCGGCGCACGGGTAAAGACCTACCGCAGTGATTTATTTGCTGCTTGGGAGGACACGGAGAACAGTGTGCAGCCTCCCCGCGGCTTCGATCTGGCCCTGGCTAACCTGCCCTATGTGCCGGAGGGTGAGGAGCTGGCGACGGAGGTGAGGCATGACCCCGCCACGGCCCTGTACGGCGGCCCGGACGGGCTGGACATCGTGCGCCGTTTTGTGAGCGGGGCCCTGCCGTATATGGCCCCCCGCGGCCTGATGATGCTGGAGGTGGGCCATGACCAGGGCGAGGCTGTCTGCGATGCTATGCGCGCCGTCGGTTATACGGAAGTACAGTTGCTGCGGGATATGAGCGGCAAGGCGCGTTTCCCCATAGGCTATGCGCCCCCTGCTGAAGAAACGGAGGGGGAGGCTGCGGAGGAAGCGGATGCTGCGGAGGCACCATGAACCGCATGCTATTCATCCACCCCGCTGTGAAGCGCGGGGTATCCTTGGCGGCTCGGGCGGCGAGCTGGCTGCTGCTGCTGATTGCCTTGGGCAACTGCCTCTTCCTGCTCTTCTCCGGTGCTTCCCATTCCGCCCCCGCTGCGGTGGGGGTGCTGTGTGTGGCATTCGGGGAGCTGCTGCTGCCCCTGCTGCTGGCCGCCCTGCTGCTGTGGTGCCACTGCGTGCTGGCTGCCGAGAGCGGATTATTCATCACCCGAGTCCTGGCAGCCGTTGCGGTTGTGCTCGGAGCCGCCCATGCGGCCCACCGCATCTATTGGCTCATCGCCGCCGAACCTCTGTTGAACGCCGGCCCCATCTGCCCCCTCTTGGTAGCCGCCATCGTGCTCATCACCTCCCTCTTCAACATCCCCTACATCGTCGCCGCCCCCCTGCAGGTTCGCATTCTCTTGCTCCTCGGCGCCGTCCTCTACACTGCGCAGAATTTCATCAGTCTCTTCCTCCTCATCCTCCCCCCCGGCACCTGTAGCCCCGTCTACCTCCACCTCCTCACCGGACTCTCCGTCCTCCTCCCTCTCCTCTGGAATCCCCTTCTCACCCGCCTCTCCACCTACGCCCCCCTCATCATCTCCATGCCCGAGGAGAATTGACACACGCTCTCTCCCCTCCCCCGCCGATGGCAGCAGGGGTCGCACCATGAGAATACTCGGAATGCCCCTTACACGCGAGAGAGCGCGGAGAGGATGGCAGCGGGGTAGAGGATGTGCTCCTGGACCTGGATGCGGGCGTGGAGAGACTCCGGGGTATCGCCGGGGAGGACGGGAACGAAAGCCTGCATGATGATTTCGCCGCTGTCCATACCGGCATCAACGTAGTGAACCGTGCAGCCGGTTTGGGAGACACCTGCTTCGAGGGCCTGCTTCCAAGCCTCGACCCCGGGGAAGTTCGGGAGGAGAGCCGGGTGGATGTTGAGGATTCGGTTGGGGAAGGCCTGCAGCAGGGGCTGCTTGACGAGGCGCATGAAGCCGGCCAGGCAGACGAGGTCTACGCGAAGAGCTTGCAGCTTGGCAGCAATCTCGGCTTGTAACTCAAGCGGGAACTTGTTCTTGAAGCCCCCGCAATCCATGTATTCCGCAGGGACTCCCCGGCGGCGGGCGCGCTCCAGGATGAAGGCGTCCTTGTGGTCGGAGAGAACGAGGACGACCTCGGCATCCAAGCGGCCGTCATCGATGGCGTTGAAGATGGACTGGCAGTTACTGCCGCTACCGGACCCCAAAACAGCTAAGCGAATACTCATACCGCCACCACTTTACCGAAACGGGGGCGACTTGTCAACGCCCAAATAGAGTTCGGGGCGGGATAAATGCCTGTTTGGGCTTGTCGCGCCCCCCCGGACTGTGATAGAATGGGCGCATGCAGAAGGAAATCAAGATAGGGACGAGGGCAAGTGAACTGGCCTTGGTACAGACACGGCTGGTCATTGCGGCACTTGAGCGCGAGCACCCGGGGCTGCGCTGTACGATATGCCCGATCACAACGGCAGGCGATGCCCGAACGGACCTGACGCTGCAGGAGGTGAACAAAGCGACCGGTACGCAGGACAAGGGTGTATTCATCGCTGCGCTGGAGGAAGCCTTGGCCGAGGGTCGGGTGGATTGCGCCGTCCACAGCCTGAAGGATATGCCCGGGCAGTGTGACCCGCGTTTTGTCTTGGCTGCCTATCTGCCGCGCGAGGAACGGGGGGATGTGTTAGTGGTGAAACCCGGGGCGCGGATGGATTACCCGACCATCGCCACCGGCAGTGTTCGGCGGGCGCATTTCATGCGCTGTTACCGGAGCGGACGCTGCCGCATTGTACCGACCCGCGGCAACGTCCAAACACGCCTGCGGAAGTTGTTGGAAAACGATGACGTGGATGCTACCCTGCTGGCCCGCGCCGGACTGAACCGCTTGGGCTACACCGGGCACAGCCTCACCATGGACGGGAAAACCCTGCACTTGGTCGACCTGTCGGAGGACTCCTTCATGCCAGCCCCCGGGCAGGGCACTATTGTTGTTGAAACCCGCGCCGACGACACCGCCATGCAGCAGCTCCTCGCGCCCGTCAATGATGCCCATGCGGCCATGGAAGCGCGCTGCGAGCGTGCCTTCTTGGCTCTGTTAGGGGCGGATTGCTCCGTTCCGGTGGGTGGCTATGCAACCATGCAGGGAAATGCCCTGATGTTCCGCGCCATTTACTTTACACCGCAGGGGCGCCCGATACGCATCACCCGCCGAGGCTTTGCAGCAGACCCGGAGGGAGTGGCAGCGGCGGCTTACGAGGATCTGCGAACTCAGC
This sequence comes from Akkermansia sp., assembly GCA_022787425.1. GTDB lineage: Bacteria > Verrucomicrobiota > Verrucomicrobiia > Verrucomicrobiales > Akkermansiaceae > Akkermansia. The sequence continues at coordinate 132,145 of JALFWB010000031.1, read as the reverse complement.
TCGACTGGGAACCCGACGCAGGCAGGGGAGCGCACACCGGACAAGCCTCCACCCAGTGACCGGGTAGAGCCTCGACCACCTTGGGCCGCCGCGTCAAGCACTCGGTGGGAACGTTACAGCGTTGGCAGAAGCGGCAGCCGGGCACATAATCCCGCACTGCAGGCACCGAGCCGGGGATGGTGGGCAGGAAGGACTTGGGCTCATACTCCAGCCGAGGCATGGCCGACAGGAGGGCCTTGGTATAGGCATGCAGCGGGTTGGCAAAGAGCTCTTTTACCTCCGCCTGCTCCACAACGCGCCCGGCATACATCACCACCACATAATCACAGTTCTGCGCAATAACTCCCAGATCATGGGTGATGAGCAGGCAGGAAGCCCCCACCGCCCCGCGCACGCGGCGCAGCAGGTGAAGGATCTGCCGCTGCACGGTTACATCTAACGCCGTGGTCGGCTCGTCCGCGATAATCAGCTCCGGCTTACATGCCAGGGCCATGGCAATCATCGCACGCTGCCGCATGCCGCCGGAAAGTGAGCTCGGGTACTCGTTAGCGCGCAAATCCGCACGCGGAATGCGTACCTCATGCAACAGATTAACAGCCTCCACCCAAGCCGCATCCCGGGTCATGCCGGTGTGCAGAATGAGCGACTCTGCGATCTGGTCGCCGATGGTGTGAACGGGGTTGAGCGCGTGCATGGGCTCCTGGAACACCATGCTGATCTGTGCCCCGCGAATGCTGCGCAGCTCCTGCAGCGGCATCTTGAGGAGATCCTGCCCGTGGAAGAGTACCTGACCGCCCAGAATGTGCCCGTATGGCCGTGGCAGCAGGCGCAGAATGCTCATGGCCGTCACACTCTTGCCGCATCCGCTCTCGCCGACAATGCCCACACACTTGCCCCTCGGTACGCGGAAGCTCACATCCTCCACCGCTGCGTGTATGCCGTACTCATCCTCAAAGCCGGCGGACAGGTTGCGCACCTCCAATATGGTCTCATTGATCATGGTTAATGAAGATTCTGCGGCAGGGGAATGACCAGCTCCTGCTCGTTCATGTTTTCCGTATCACCCCGGGAGCGGAGCACTTCATCGCGCAGGGATTCGTCTATCCAATACACATGGCTGTCCAGCGGGTCATGGTAACGAGGTGGGCAGAAGTTATAATCCGGGGTCTTCGGCCAACACACCCAGCGCCACTGAGCAAAGCGGCAGTAGGGTGTACACCAGCCGGGCACCCAGGCATAGGTAGTTGCCACCAGCCGCTGCAGTCGGCGGTTGGCCTCGGCCGCCTGCTCCTCTGTGGCGGCCGTCTTGCAGGCGAGGATCGCGGCATCGATCTCCGAGGAGGCCGTGGCCGTTACGTTGGCCGTGCCGCGCACCGGAGTTCCGTTGGGGCTGTAGGCGTCTCCGGAGTAGAAGAAGAGTCCGGGCTCCGGAAGCGGCGGGGAGAAGCTCCAGGAGAAAATCGAGGCACTGTACTGCTTGTCCTTCACCTTGACATAAAAGATGGTGTCATCCAGCGTTTCCCAGCGCAGATCCATTCCGCAGCGAGCCGCATAAATACGCAGGACTTCCATGCAGTTAGCGTAGATGGGATCGATGCGGGAACTGACAGTGACCTGCAGGCGCGTTCCATCGGGCTTGCAGAGGATGCCATCGGAGCCTTCTCGTGTATAACCGGCGCGGGCGAAGCAGGCGCGCGCCTCGTCCTCATCATAGCGGGCAGCTGTGATATCGGGGGCTGAATACATCCCGAACCCGCTGAAATAGGAGCCGTTCCGATGTGCATCACCTCGGAAGACCGTGTCGATGACGGACTTGATGTTCATCGCATGGTGGAATCCCTTGCGGAAGTCCTTGTTATCAAACGGAGGCTTGGAGCAGTTGAGGTGAATACCCAAGCTGCTGACGGGCCAGAGGTTATAGAACTGCACGCGCTGGATGAGCCCGGCGTGCACCTCGGGAATCTCCAGCCCCTCGTACCAGAAGTCGGAGTTGCGGCCGTTGAGCAGGTCAAGCTGTCCCAAGCGGAAGAGCTCGCGGCGTTTGGATGCCTCTGCGATGAAGGAGTAGGAGATGGCGTCTACATTGCAGGTGTTGCGTGTATACTTGCGATCCGCTGCCCACCAGTTGCGCACACGGGAGAGCGTCAGCGAACGCCCCGGAACCACACCGTCCGCAGAGAGGGTGTAGCCGCCGGTGGTGGGCGGCACCCGCCATTGGTAGCGAGTGGGGTAGTCCGCTCCGAACTCGGCATAGAAGGCCGTGCAGCATGCGGGGATGGCTGCGTAATACGGGGCGTAGGGGCGCGGCGAACGCAGATGCACGGCCAGGGTTCGGTTGCCGTATATCGTTATGCCGGCGAAACTGCGGTAGTAGTCCTCGAAAAACGGTTCTCCGGAGAAAGCGGAGGTGCGGATGAACAGGGCCGTCACAAAGTCCCGCGTCGTCAGCTTGCACCCATCGGAGAATCGGGCGTTTTCATCGATGTGGAAGTACACCGTCATACCGTCCTCCGATACGGCCCAGCGGTCTGCCGTGCCGGGGATGATATGCCCTGTGAGCGGGTGCAGGCGCACGAGCGGCAGGTCGATGTCATCGTACAGATAACGGCGGGTAGAGTTGTTACTGTTGGGACCGAAGGGGCGCAGTGTATTGGGGAAAGCGTGCGCAAGAGCCAGCCGCATGGTGCCGCCCTTCTTGGCCTCCGGACTGCCGATTTCCGGCTCGTCTTGCCCGGTTTGCCAACGCAGCGCCCCGGGCAGGTTGGCCTCGCGCTCAAAACGCAGGTACTCACCCCGACGAAGCGCGGCGGAGGCGAGGTTGAAGCGGTGCAGGGCCAAGCGGAATTGTACCCCGGCCTTGCGGCGAGCCTCGGGGCTGAGCGGGTTGGACAAGGCATCCCGGTAGCAGCGTGCTGCCTCGGCGGCCCCGGCGGCGGCTTCCTGCCTCAGGTGCTGCCGCACGGAGGCATTCCAGCGCTCCGGGAAGCCCGGGAAGCCCTGCGGAGCGTGCCAGCGGCGCGCATAGACCGGCACCTTGTCGTTTTCAGCAAAGGCGTAGGGCATGCTCTTATCCGTGGGGTGCTGCCACCCCGTGCCTTCATGCTCCTCCCTCCCCTTGCAACCGAGCAGCAGCAAGCAAGCGAGCACCCCCCACAAAGCCACGAGCGGCATTCCTGTTAATCGTTTCTTCATTCGTAGTAGGTGTTGCGTCTCGGATCAAAGGCTTCCCGTATTCCCTCCCCGATGAAAGTGACCAGCAGAAGAAGTGTTACCAAGGCAAAGAAAGCCGAGGAGACCACCCAGGGGCAAGACAGGTTCGACAGGCCATCGTTCAGCAAACGCCCCCAGACGGGATAGGTCTCCGGCAGGCCGAAGCCCAGGTAGTCCAGCGAGGCGAGGGCCAAGATGAGCGCGGCAATGCTGAAGGGCATCAGGGTGATGATAATACCGGTGAGATTGGGCAGGATATGGCAGCGCATGATATACAGTGGCCCGGCTCCCATTACCTGTGCGGCGGCTACATAGTCACGGGAGCGCACCTTCATGGTGGCCGTGCGTACCAAGTAGGTGATGTGCATCCAACCGAACATGGCCAAAAGTGATAAAATCAGGAACATGCCACGCAGCTCCGCCGGTACGAAGCCGCTCAGTATCATCACCGCAAACAGGAAGGGAATTTGCGAGAATACCTCGATGATGCGTTGCGTGACGAGATCGACCTTGCCGCCGAAATAGCCCATCACCATGCCGATTGTCAGCCCGACGAGGTAGATGGCGGGTAGGTAGAACAGCGCGGCCTTGATATTGACCTGCAGCCCGCCGTAGAGATAGGCCAAGATGTCTGTGCCGCGACTGTTGGTGCCCAGCAGATGCCCGCCGCTGAAGGGTGGGGCAGGGTGGTACAGGATGCGCTGCAGTTTATCCTCCGGGGTCTGCTTCAGGAAGTCGAAGATGCTGCCCTCACCGGTGTAGGTGTAATCCTTCATGCGGCCGCGCTTGTAGGTGATGGAAGCCACCTCTCGCCGGTCGCGGTCCCAGCCTTGGGCGCGTCCTTCCGCATATCCGTTCCTGTAGCGGATGCGCAGATGGGGCAGGCCGTCCTCATACAGGCGGCAGGCCGTGCCGTTGAAGGGGGCGCGGCCATCGTGGGTAAGCAGCTTACCCCCTTGCAGAGGCAATTCCTCCGTGGGGAAGGGGACCACATCCATTGTGGGTGCATAGGCCACGAGCGGCATGATGACGCAGGTGGGCCCTCCGGGGGTGCCGACGGAGGCCTTCAGCTTGCGGTAGTTGGCCTCTGCCGGGGCATCATTGCCCTGCAGGCCGAAGACGGAGCCGGGAATCACGGCCCGCGAGAAGGCGGGGAAGTACCACTCTCCCCCGTACTCCACCGCTAACGCGCGCTTGCCGACCAAGCACTGATCCAGCGCCGCCAGCAGCACTATGCCGAGCAGAATCATCAAGGACCAAAAGCCGCGCCGCAGGCTCCGGAAGCGCCTCCAGCGCATCACTTGCTCCGGCGGCAGGCGCAGGCTATCCTTCGACCGCAGCAGCACAACGATACCTGCTACGGCTAACACCAGCATGCACAGCCAGCCGAACCAGTTGAACTGCCCCTCCGCCGCCAGGGGGCTGATCCACCACCCGGGGCAGTGCAGAAAGGGAAGCTCACGTGCCGCCGTAAAGGGCCATGACAGCGTGGGTAGTAGCCAGCCGCAGAGCTCGCCCATGCAGCCGAGTACGGCTGCAAGCAGCATCAGCACGCCGATCAGATTCTTCTTCATTTGTCAAACTTGATGCGTGGGTCTACATAGGCAACCAGAATATCCGATATAACGTTGCCCGCAATAATCAGTACCGAGGACACCAACAGGGTGCCCATGATGAGTGAGTAATCTTTGTCTACCAAGGCCTGGAAGCTCAGCAGGCCGAAACCCTGAATATCAAACACACGCTCGATGAGCAGAGAACCGCAGAAAATCGAGCAGAGAACCCCGCCCAGGGTGGAGACCAAGGGGATGACTGAGTTGCGGAACGCGTGGGTCCACATGGCTCTGCGGTAGGAGACGCCTTTAGCAACGGCTGTGCGCACGTAGTCGGAGGACATGTTCTCCATCAGGCTGTTCTTCATCAGCATGGTAGCCATGGCGAACGAGGATACCACATAACAGGTCAGGGGCAACACGGTGTGGGCGGCTAGATCCCGGCATTTATCCCAGAAGCCCAGGTGCTCGAATCCCGGGCTGGTTAGACCGTACAGCGGGAACCACTCCAGCCGCGCTCCGAAGTACACCAGCAATACGGCACCCAGGGCAAAACCGGGCACGGCAAAGCCGATGAAGATCAGCACGCTGCTGACGCTGTCAAACCACGTCCGGTGCTTCAGGGCCTTGAGCATCCCCAGAGGAATGCTGACCATGTAGGTGATGCATGCGGCTAACAAACCCAGGTAGAGAGAGACCGGGAGCCGCCCCATGATCATGCGCCCCACCGGCTCATTGTACTTGTAGGATACCCCCAAATCTCCCTGCAACAGGCCGCAGAAGCGACGATGAAAGAACACAGCGCGCCAAGGCATTTGTTTCTCTTTTTCACTGATGAGCTGCGCGTCCGTTACGCCGTGGCGCTCGGCCCACTGCTCCGCGCGCGTGCGGGGGGACTCGACCGTCAGGTGCCAGCGCTCCCGGTGCATCCAATCTTCCCGCCGGTATTGTCCGTTGCTGCCGTCGCGCTGAACCTCCACCACCACGGCATGCCCTTCCGGTCCGGGCAGGGTTACATACGCGCAGCCGTCATCGTCAAACTCAGCCTTGGAGATGTCCACTTTCTGCGGCATGAGTCCCAGCCACTGCAAATAGGCCTTCCAGGCAGGTGAGCGAAGGTGAAACATCTCTTCCAGCCGCTCGATGCTCTCATCGCTCATCCCGGTTTCAGCCTGCCGGGGGGCCTTGTCTCCGCTCAGGGCGGAAATGGCCTGCTCCTGCATCATCCGTTCCACCGGGCCGCCCGGTACCATGCGCGTCATCAGGAACACCACAAACGTGATGCCCGCCAAGGTGACAGGCATCAGCAGTAAACGTCTGATGATGTATTTGCGCATTGTTCGTTCACCATTTTACCAAATGCCACGGGTCTTGGCAAGTATGGAATGCAACCTGCGCGTGTTTTTCTTACTTTATCTCAGTCGCGGCGGTTCATATCGCGTCGCGCTTGCAGATAGGAAATCGTGGATCCCACGGCCAAAGTCACGCATACTCCAATCACCACCGCATCATTGGCTTTTTTTTGATCCTGCGGTGCCAAATACAGATACACTCCGACCACGATCAAGGCCAATATCGCCATCGTTATGATGCTTACTTTGTTTGCTTGCCACATCTTGTGCCCAGCATACCCTGTCTTTTTCTATTTGTCAAGCTCGGACTTGAACCACCCCGCTGTGCGACGCATTCTTTCGGGGGTAGGGCATAATTTTCGTTGGACATGTGAGTGGGAGTGTGGTATAAGGAAAGTGCGGCGGGCGGAGTGCTTGCTTGTGTCATACGCCATTTTTTTTGCAGAAAAAGTCGCGGATTGTTGTGGGTGTGGGCCTTTTCATCTGCGGAAGAGGGTGTGTGGCTGCACACTGCCCTGAACTTTTACAAATAGAGTACCATGAACAAAAAACTATTGATGACAGCTTTGGCTGCGGCGGGGATAGGTTCCCTGCCGAGCGGGGCGGGAGAATTCAGCGTCCACCCTTCGGGGTCGGCGGTGGTGGTGAGGTTCCCGGAGCCCGTGGTCAGCAAGGCCATTGCGGACCGCCGATACCGGAGCAGCGATGACAAGGGGCCGCTGAGCGATGCCGACCTCGGTCTGGATCTGTTCACCGTGACGGGAGATCCCGAGCACTGCCCCATTGTGCGCTGGATTGACCAGAACCGCCTGAGTATCAGCTTCCCGGAGGGGACGGACAGCGAGACGGAGTACACCCTGCGCTTTAAGCCGGGGACGACTTACCTGGGCGGGGCTCCCATCAAGCAGCAGGACATACGCTTCCGCCAGGGTCCGTCGCGCTTGCAGCTGCGTCCGCTGAACGCTGCCGTGCCCTCCGTGCTGGTGAGCCCGGTGGACTTCCGCAGTGCGCAGAGCCGCAGCTTTTCCACCGCGAGCGGGCTGGAGTACAGCTTTGTACCGGTGACGCGGGTGATGCGCCGCGAGGTGAAGGGTACGCCGATTCCCGCGAAGGTGGAGCCCGCGCGGCTGAAGCACGGGGTGAATGATACCCGCCTGGAGCTGATGCAGGAGCAGAAGGTAGATTTTGCTGCCCTGAACGCGGAGAGTGAGTTGCCCGGCGCCGTGTTGCTAACACCTGCCAAGGCCCTGGAGAAAGGGGTAACATACCGCATCTGCGCTAAGGGGAAGTCGGGTGAGCACCGCTGGCGCACGGCCGAGCAGGATCACATGTACCCCGCCGAGCTGAGCACGGAGCTGTTCCAGAGCTTCGGAATAACGAAGGAGGGTACGCCGGAGATGTTCCTGCACATCGCTTTCTCCGAACCCATGGACAGCCGGAAACTCAGGGAGTTGTTCGGCAGCATCGAGTTTACATGCGCCGGAGCCACGGCGCAGAGCTCTGAGGACGGGGTGAGCAAGACGCTGAACACGAACGACGGCAACATTACTTTCTCCCTTGTTGAGCCTAAGGAGGAGGAAAAGCCGCAACAGAATAACCGAGAGGGTGTTGCCTATGAGCCGCCGCATCAAACAAACCACCTGACCGTGAAGGTGACAGGCAAGGCGGATAACAAGCAGGTGGATGTGACGGTGAAGGCCGGTACGGCCTCGGTGTTGGGCTTTGCCACGGCGAGCAACCATGTGCACCGGGTGATTCTCAGCCCCGCCATGCCGGAGATCTCGCTTGTGAACAGCGACATGGTGCGCCTGTACCCGGGCGGGCCGCACAAACTGCGCTTGAAGGATTCGATCAATGTAGCCGGGTTGGAGGCAACGGCGTATCGGGTGGATGCCGACGACTTTGTAACCTCGCGTGAAACCATTCTCAACTATGTTCGGCGGAACAACGATATGGAGGTGTATAACGCTGCCTACACTCGTGCCCTGCTCAAGAAACGCGAGGCCGCCGAAATGCAGATCTCCCCGGAGATGCGCAAGAACTACATGCGCGTGGAGAAAGACACCGAGTACGCCAAGCTGCGCCGCACCTTTGAGAAGGTGCTGAAGAGGGCGCAGGCCTATGCCCCCGTGGCTGTGCCCGTGGCGGAGAACCCGCAGGACGGCCTGTGCCGCATCTCCCGCGATCTGCAGGTGGATTTGGATGCCGCCGCGGGGGGTAACCTGAAGCCCGGTTTCTATATCCTCAAGCTGCAGCCCACCCTCTCTCAACCCGCCGTGCAATTGCTGGGTGAGCTGGGCCTGCCGCAGCAGCCGGAGCCCTTCTATGCGCTTGTCAACGTGAGTGACTTGATAGGCGTCTGCGGACAACGCGCCGGGGTCGCCCTGGTGTGCTCTGCCACCACCGGCAAACCGCTGGCAGAGGGCGCCGTTACACGGTATATCGCCGAGGAATACTCCGGTCGCTACGGCTACGCGACGCCGGAGTTGCTGGATAGCTCCGCTGTTAAAGACGGCTTGGCCGAGCTGCCGGCAATACCCCAAAAGAAACGCGGCAGAATCTACACGCTGCTGCAGTGTGGTGAGGATGCCGCATTGGCGGCGGACAGGGAGGAGACTTATTACCACCGCCGCAACGCCGAAGAGATAGAAAATGCGATTTACATGCAATCCGATCGTGACCTGTACCGTCCCGGTGACACGGTGCACTTCTACGGCTTGGTACGCAGAACGGAGGATGGGGTGTTACACATCGCTGCCGATGGGTCTATCGCCAAGCTGGAGGTGGAGCGCCCGAACGGTGAGCAGCTGTTGCAGCGCGATGTGCCCGTGGATGAATTCGGTACCTTCTCCTTTGAATTCGAGTTGCCCAAGGGCGAGGAGGATGTGACGGGTGATTACGATGTGACATTCTCGGCCGGCGACTCGACGATCTGCGAGGAGGTATCCGCCGAGGTGTTCCGCCGTGACTCCATGGAGGCAGAGACGGGCCTGACCGTACAGCGGATCGCCCCCGGGGAGAGCACCTACACCATCCGTGCCAAGGACCTCAGCGGTGTGGCTATCGGCAATGCCCGTGCCTTCCTCACCATCAACTCCGATGTTAAACTGAACATCCCCGGTGCCAAGGATGTCACGGGACAGGAGGGGAACAGCCCCGAGGACGGCATGGTGTACATCCGCCTGCCGCAGCGAAATGAGAATCAGTACAGCTACACCCTGACGGCCCCGCTGAATCAAGCCGGGGAACTGGATCTGAAGTTCACTCCGCTGGCGGAGCAGCCGCACAACGGCCACACCGTCAGCTTCGGTGCCGAGCTGCGGAATGACCGCGAGGAGGTGCTGCGCCTGCAGTCCAGGAGTGAGCACTTCTACTCCGCTGACTTCCGGGCAGAGGTGAGCATGCGGAACCCCGGCGGTGTGCGTCCGCTGAACCTCGACGCACAGCAGAAGTCCGCGCTGCGCCTCAGCCTGCGCTCCGTGGAGGAACAGGCTACCCGCCGCGAGCAGAAGGTCCATGTGAAGGTGACGGGTACGGAGACCACGACGGAATATCTGCCCAACGGCTTCAGTTTCACCACCGGCAAGGACGCCGTTCTGTTGGAGCAGGACGTGACGGCGACGGTATTCGGCACCATGGACAGGGATGCCGAGCCGACGGTGATTGATCTGCCGGACAAGCCGAACTTCAGCGACCTGCGTGTGGAGCTTACCGGTACGGATGCCGCCGGGCGTGCCATGCGTCTGGAGCAGAGTCTGCACCCCATGTGGCGCTTCTATCGCGAGCCGGAGGAGAAGCTCCCCGAGCCGGAAATTACCGAGCTGACCTACACGGGTGAGACCTCTGCCGCGCGTCCCGGGACGCCTCGGGATGTGGCTGCCGTGGAGCGCGGGCTTCGTGCGAAGCTGCTGATGCGCGCAGCCGGCCCGGCCTTCCTGGTGCGCAACGGTGGGAGCGGAATGAAGGTGGAGCCCCGAGAGTTTGCCGAGGGTGAGACCACGGTGGACATGCCGCTGGAGCTCGCCGATGAGGGGGATGTGTCCCTCATGGTGGTGCAGCCCCTCAAGGATGCTTCCGGATTCTACACCGGCTTTGAGTCGGGCAGAGCCTCTGTAAACGTGCCCCGCCTGAGCAAGACCCTGGGCTTGCAGCTTTCCCTGCCGGGTACCTCGGTGCTGCCGGGGGCGGATGTGCATGTGGAGGGCCTTGTCTGCGCGCCGAATGGCTCGCCTGTCTCGGCGGAGGTGATGCTGTATGCCGTGGACAAAGGGATGCTGAGCGTGAGCGGGAGCAGCACGAAGGCTCCTGATCTGGTCAGGCACTTCTATCCCAACCCCTACAGGCCCTCTTTCGACATACCTTATTACCGTCCTCAGCCCTACATGGCGGTGCGTGCGACCGAGGGTACACTCTCGGCTCCTGCGGTAATGCCGAATGTGTGGATGGGACAGTTGGTGTCCAACCCGGATATCACCTATATGCTGTCTCCGAATCGCCCCGGTTCCGGCGGCAGGCTCGTTACCGGTGGAGTGTATCGGAGGAGTGCAAGACTGCTCGGGGCGAGTCAGAATTGCTATGGCATGCAGGAGTCCGATGATTGCGACATGGCGATGATGGAGTGTGCGCCCGCGCCGGTGGCAAACTGCATCGCCCCGGCATGTGCGAAAGCTTCAAGAGTAGCAGAGGCGGATGATGAGGGTGTAGCGTACGAATGCGACGCCTCTGAGGATGATGAAGGCGAGGCTATCGAGGAGGGGACAGACGCGCCCAAGCCGCGTCTGCGCACGAACTTCGAGCCGGTCGCGGTGTGGAAGGCATGGGTGAAGACGGATGCCGACGGGCATTTTGCCGTGGACTTCAAGGTGCCGGATACGCTGACGACCTACAGCGTGTTTGCCTGTGCGGCGGATATCAGCGGTGCGTGCTTCGGTTCGCAGACCGGGGAGTTGCTCGTCAATCGTCCCGTGATGCTCACGCCGGGTACCCCGCTCTTCATGAGTGTGGGCGACACCCTGCGACTGCCCGTGACCATTGCTAATAACACCGAGGAGGAAGCCACCTGGCGTGTGACGCTGGAGGGCTGTGACGCGCCGCAGGAAATCCGCCTGGCTCCCGGTGTGGCCGGTACGGTGTACTTTGACTACACCGCCGCTGCGGAGGGCGAGACGAAGCTCAACTGGGTGGCCGAGGGCAAGCCGGGGCAGGATGCCGTGCAGGGCAGCTTCAATGTGCGCTTCCCCGCGCCGCTGCTCAAGGAGGCTCACCGTTTGGTGCTGGAGGACGGTAAGACGCTGGATGCGGTGTCGCTCATCGCGCCGGAGCTCGTGGGTACCCCGCGGGCGGAGATGGAGGTGGTTTTCTCGGCGAACCCTCTGCTGCACCTGGCCGGCTGTGCGGATTACGCGCTGGGCTATCCTTACGGTTGCACGGAGCAGACGGCTACCGGGCTGCTGCCTTGGTTGCTCTATGATCGCTTGGCTCCCTTCTGCCCCAAGCTGGCGGAGACGCCGCAGCAGAAGGTGGTCGAGGTGGTGAACGATGCCATCAAGCGGCTGGCGGAGCGTCAGCGTCCGGATGGCGGTCTCAGTTACTGGGGCGATGGTCGGGAGTCTTGCTTCTGGGCCACGGCTCATGCAGCCATGGTGCTGACGATGGCGAAGGAGCAGGGCTACACGCTGCCGGAGGGGCTGATGCCGGGTATCCGCAGCTACCTGAAGAAGGAGTACGAGCGGTTGCTCGAACTCGAGAAGAAGGAGAAGTACCTGTGGAGTACATCGACGCTCTATGCCCTCGGGCGCGCGCTGGGGGACAGGAACATCATGCTGCGCGCGCTGTCACAGAAGGGGGATGAGGCGGACTGGTTCTGCCGCTCGGTGTTGCCGGAGCTGCGGCTCCTCCGCGCCCTGCTCACGGAGCCTGCAAAGCGGCACGAGGCTTTCCTGATGTGGATGCGCAGCCACGGGCATGACTACCGCCACAACACAACCTGGCAGAGCGGTTGGGCGATGATTGCGCTCTATGAGTATGTGCAGAGTATGCCGAAGGATGCCGGTTCTGCCTCGATCGCCCTGCCGGATGGGTCGGTGGTGACGCTGAATAACGGTGCGACGTCCTTCCGTTTCTCCGGTACGCTTCGCGAGGTGAAGGCTGCTTACAAAGTCGCTTCGGGTACGGCTTACGCTACCGTTAAGGTGAAGGCCACACCGGAGAAGTCGGACTACCCCGGCGTGACGGAGAAGGGGCTGCAGATCACGCGCCTGTATGAGAAGAAGGATGCGGACGGCGTCTGGCGTCCCGCGACTTCCTATCAGGTCGGCGATGTGGTGCGCATCACGCTCACCTGCGCCAAGGTGGCGGATGAGCTGCGCTATTTCGTGCTGGAGGACTACCTGCCCTCCTGCATGGAGGCTATCAACCCGAACGTGCCCTCCCAGGCCGCCGGTCTCGAGTGGTCGCCCTGGAGCTTCTGGTTCGACCACCGCGAGTTCCTCCCGGACCGCGTCCGCGGCTTCTGCACCAAGTGGTGCGGCCGCGACCTCCTGAACATGCGCTACTACGCCCGCGTCAAACGCGCCGGCACCTCCATGGCCCCCCCGGCCGAGGCCCAGCTCATGTACGAGCCCCAGACTTACGGCCTCTCGCCCAACACGCGCATCGAGTCCCACTGATACCCCACCTCCTACCCACACCGCGCCCGCTGTCGCCCCCACGCTACAGCGGGCGCTTTTGTGTCGTCAATTATCGACAGTCAGTGAATGAAGGATATCGAGGTGAGGAGCTCCAATTCAAATTCCCTATATTATAAGCACCTCGGCTATGGCGTGCGCCGCTCGGCAGATTCCAGATTTAATCAGGTGTCACTATTCGCGATATTATGATAATTTCGAATCGTCGAGATAAAATCACTTCTGTTGTCCATGATTGGGTTTTACCGGTTTCAGTAGGGGCCTTGAGTAATCGCAACCGCGTCCCTTAGGCAGAATAGAGGAAGGGAAATGCTTCTCTGATTCTCCGGGTTCTGTATACAGTAAATCTCCGATCAAATCCCGGCGCGGCTCAAGGCTGCCGTTTCGCTCATGATACAAATGCCCATTGCAGTCATCCTCTACATAGTCTTGTCCCGTATATCGAGAAACAAAAGAAAATATGTATGCGATCATGATTCCAATCGAAACAACCATGGGAATGTATTTGTCCCGCCCCAATTTAGGCCATAGATATGCTGTATACACAGCTAAAACAAATGTGTATATTAGACATGTCTTGAGCCATAATTCATTTAATTGAAAGATAGCACCTCCAAACCATATCTGAGAAAAAATTATGAGTGAAATTAATGAAAGTTTGATATTGCGCGATCTGCATAAGTGTTTCCTCAACGGATAATACAGTAACATGGAAGGTACCAGAACACCGAGAAATACAAATAACATACCCTTGAAACCATGCATGGAATACACTGTCGATAACGAGACTGTCCCGTTATCGGACGAGTAGAATACGTCAGCGCGTGAATAGTATACAGCAGCTACGATGAGCATCAGTATCGGAAGCAAGACGAACAAGGATGAAAATAAGACATCTCGTATATTCAAAATACTACGAAAATCGTACGCAAACAGAGCAAACGGAATACATCCTAAGGCGCCCAGAGGCGAGGAGAAGAAGAGCATGGCTAGGGTAAAAGGTACAACAAAATTTTGACCCCTTCGAACATTTGTAATAAGGGCGATGGCCAAGATAGCAGGAACATTCGATGTATAGCACCCCGCAACATTTGTTAAGGAAAAAAGAGAGTATCGAGAAACATGACTGTTTAATGCCCAGCAATCAACGTCTAGAATGTTTGATATATAATTTGTGAAATCCCCGACAACCATCTTTCCACACTCCGTTCCCCACCATACCATTAGGGGATCCGCCAAGAACAGAGCAAGGAACACACACAGAAGGGATACCCTTCTTCTATGCACAAACACAAGGAGAAACGCCAGCATCATCCCCAACATCAACCACCCCAATAATATATATTGAGGTATCATATCTCCGTCCGAGGGATGAAGCCCAAGCAACCGCGACACCACAACAGGCACCATATACGTACCGTTGTAGTACGTCATAGTGCTGCCATCTGGATAAATAACCGGGAATGGGGCGTCAACGAGATTGGAAAAATACGCTTGTCTTGATATGCGATAATCCCATCCCGTCTCGAAAAGTCCTATCAGTCCATCATGCACAAAGGGCATAGCAAGTAGAAACGCGACATACAGCAGTAGACGGGAGTTTCTGCAGTTAAGGGGAATATATCTGCCTGGTTCGCTCTTCAGCTCGGCGACAGCATAATATATGAGGGACATAATGATGCCGGCAACAATCAGACACGCCGGAACGGGCTTTACCCACGCCATCATCATGATAATGTTTGGAAGGGCTAGGTAGAGGAGCGACAGGAATATCACCCAGCTTTTTCGAATGCGGAGAGATGATGTATGAAGTTCCATAGTTCGATAAAATGTAATGCGGCCGCAGCATATTCTATTCTCCCATAGGAGAGCTAATACGCTATAGCCCTCACATCACCACGAGAGGAGAAGTTCTGTAACAGCTCGGTGAGTATACAGCATTTTGAATGCTGTAGCAAGTCCAAAGTAGGATTTTAGGGAAACTGTTCTTTGCAAGCCTAAATGCACCATATGACGTGATTATTGACATGCCTCCTTCTTTTTTGCGAAAATGGAATCCAAAGGCTTTTGTTTTACTGCGGGATGATTGACCTCCGAATATTGCGCGCGGATAACAATTTATCCACATGGCAAGGACGTCGACATCTTCCTGCTTGAGGTCAGATAAAGGAGTTCCCTTCGGCAGGAAACGACGGATCAGGCGGTTCGCGTTTTCGTTGCTTCCTCGCTCGGAAGCACAGTAGGGGTGCGCATAGTAGAGGGAGGTCCTTGGGCCCTCGCCCAAACACGACTTGACAATACCCTCAGCATCCAAGAACTCGCATCCATTATCGCAGGTGATCGACTTGAAAAGCTCCTTGAAACGCTCGCCGTAGAATTGCTCCAAGAGATCAAGCCTGGCACAGACACTAGCAGCCGTCTTGTCCTTCATCACAAGGATATGTTCAGCACGGGTTTGATGCTCCGTGAGAACGAGCAGTACGCCCTTTGTGCCACGGGGGCCGACGACCGTGTCCATTTCATGATGTCCGAACTCTTCTCGCTTGTTAATAACGTCAGGTCTCTGCTCAATGCTCACCCCACGGAGATTGTTGTGTGCCATGCGTTTGCGGACACTCTCCCTGCGGGGTTTGTGAGGCCCCTGCACCATCTGATCCGGCAATACAGGGAAATGATAACGGTAGACGTAGTTGTAGAGTGTTCTCTGACTGAATCGCACGTCAACGGCATCTTGAATGAGGCGTTGACGTGCGGCGGCGATGGAGTATTTGCGGTCGATGATGAGCTCCTTGAACTTTGCAACCAGTGCATGGTCGCAGCCGATCTTAAGATTCGGGCCCTTAGCCGTCATGTTCTCCGCGTGCCGTTCGGAAGCATAGTCGGCTGAGTAGGTCTTGAACTCCCTGCGCTCGGAGTCGATGTGAGTGACCATGCCCCTCTTGATTTCACGGGAGCCGGTGCTGTGGGATACGTTGAGGCGCCGCGCTATTTCACGTATGGAAACTCGTTTTTTATACCAGGTCTCGATGAGTTGTCGATCCGAGTCGGTGAGGTGCCGGAATGCCCGCCGCCGTCGCGGAGAGGGAGGCTTTTCTGTGATGTTATTTGGCATTGAGGATGGATTTGATTGAGGTGGTTGCCGGGATATTACCGCATTTGGTTACAGAAAGCAATAATAACCTATGCCCTGGGGGCGGTGCACTTAATTATGCAATGCAGAAGGCTATTTGTATTGCAGAAAACAGGTAGACTGTGTTTATGCCCGACTCCTCCCCGGGTTTGGGCTGTGGGGCTATCTTTTCGTGGCGGTCTACATGAAAATCGCCAGTGCGTGCCTGCGGATTAGGCTTTACACGGGGGGCGGGGTGGGGTATAATGGGGCAAGCAAACACGCATTCGCGTGAATTTCGTCCCAGATATGATGACCGCAGCGCAAATCCGCCAGAGTTTTCTTGATTTCTTCAAAGAGAAGCAACACACCATCGTGCCATCGGCGTCGTTGATGCCGCAGAGCCCGGGGCTACTGTTTACCAATGCCGGCATGAACCAGTTTGTGCCGTATTTCTTGGGGGTATGGACCCCGCCGTGGCAGCCGGCGCGTGCGACGGATACGCAGAAGTGCATTCGTGCCGGCGGCAAGCACAATGACTTGGAGGATGTGGGTCAGGACAGCTACCACCACACCTTCTTCGAGATGCTGGGCAACTGGTCCTTCGGCGATTACTTCAAGAAAGAGGCCATCAGCTGGGCCTGGGAGCTGATCGTGGAACGCTGGGGCTTCCCGGTGGAGCGCTTGTACGCCACTGTGTACTGCCCGGACAAGGCGGCCGGCGACCCCGGGGAGTTCGACCAGGAGGCCTATGACACTTGGGCTGCGTTGTTCGCCGCCAAGGGGATGGATCCGAAGGTGCATGTGGTGAACGGCAACGTCCACGACAACTTCTGGATGATGGGCGAAACCGGCCCCTGCGGTCCCTGCTCCGAGCTGCACGTGGATCTCACCCCGGAGGGCAATACACAGGGCTCGCTCGTGAACAAGGACAGTGACCGCTGCATCGAGATCTGGAACCTCGTGTTCATTCAGTACAACGCCGAAAGCGACGGCAGCTTCCGCAACCTGCCCGCGCGACACGTGGACACCGGCATGGGCTTCGAGCGCGCCTGCGCCATGATGCAGTGCACCAAGGGCTTCACGGACTTCTCCCGCCGTGTGTCGAACTACAGCACGGATGTCTTCCGTCCCATCTTCAGCAAGCTGGAGGAGATCTCCGGCAGAACCTACGTGGATCTCTACCCGCAGGATGCCACGGACGAGAACCGTGATGTGCTGAAGGAGAGCATCGCCTTCCGCGTCATTGCCGACCACATCCGCACGCTGAGCTTCTCCATTGCTGACGGCATCGTGCCCGGCAACAGCGGCCGCAACTATGTGCTCCGCCGTATTCTGCGCCGAGCCGTCCGCTACGGACGCGCCCTAGGCTTGGTCAAGCCCTTCCTGTCACAACTGGTGGACACCTTGGTAGCAGAAATGGGCTCCACCTTCCCGGAGCTGGAGACCCGTTCCTCCTCCATCAAGGAGACCCTGCTGCGCGAGGAAGCCAGCTTCAATGAGACCCTTGACCGCGGCCTTGAACTGTTTGATAAAGAAGTGGCTGCCAAAGGGTGCGTGAGCGGCGACTTCGCCTTCAAGCTCTACGACACCTACGGCTTCCCCATTGACCTGACCACCCTGATGGCCCGCGAGCGCGGCCTAGTACCCGACACCGCACGCTTCGAGGAGCTGATGGAGGAGCAACGCCGCCGCGCCAAGGATGCCCGCAAGAAGCAGGTGGTCCGCGCGCTCGACCTCAAGACCGACAAAGTGACCGCCTTCACCGGCTATACGGAGGACAGCTGCACCGCCACCGTGACCGAGGTACACGAGAACGAAGGAACCCTCTTCGTCATCACCGACAAGACCCCCTTCTACGCCGAAATGGGCGGCCAGATGAGCGACGGAGGCACCTTGGAACTGGGCGGCGACAGCGTGCCCGTGCTTGGCGTGCAGCAGATCGGTCAAGCCCGCGCGCACCTCATTGCCGCGGCCGATGGCGTGTGCCCCAAGGTGGGTGACAGCGTGGTGCTGACCCTTGACACCGAGCGCCGACGCGCGCTGGAGGGGCACCACAGCGCTACTCACTTGTTGCACAAAGCCCTCCGCATGCTGGTGAGCGAAGACATCGCCCAGCAAGGCTCCCTGGTGGACGTGGACCGCCTTCGCTTTGACGTCAACAGCGGTGCTATCTCCAAGGAAGACCTCCGCCGCGTGGAAGAACTGGTGAACAGCTGGGTGGAGCAGGACCTTCCCATCGTCTGCCGCGAATATCCCATGACAGAGATCAAGCAGCACAAGGAAGTCTGCCAATTCTTCGGAGACAAATACGGCGACGTGGTACGCTTGGTGCAGATGGGCGGCGAGCCCGGCAAGTTCGACGGCGTGTCCATGGAACTGTGCGGCGGCACCCATGCCCGGAATACCCGTGACATCGGCTTCTTCAAGATCCGCAGCGAAGGCGCGATTGCCAGCGGTGTGCGCCGCATCGAAGCAGGAGCCGGTAAGGCAGGCTTGGCCATGGTGCGCGAAGCCGTGGAAGCCAAGCTGCCCGAGTGCAAGGAAAACCTCGAGAAACTGAGCTTGGCCAACTCCAAGTTAGCCAAGCTCGGGCAGCCGGAAGTGGCCCTCCCCAAGGCGGATAACCACCCCGCGAAGCGCGCCGTGGAGGCCCGCGACATCCGCGCGGTCAATGCGGCACTGGACGAGTTCCACGCCTATTGCGATGCCCTGCGCGAGGCCGCCGTGGAGGCCGATAAACGCCTGAAGAAAGCCCAGAGTGCTGCCGCCGCTTCGCAGGCCGATGCCCTCCTCAAGGAACGCCTGACCGGCGGGAACGCCGTGGTCGTGGCCGAGGGCGGCAACGACCTCTTGACCGAGCTCTTCAACGGCCTGCGCAAGATCGCATGCCCGGACGCCGTGTTCCTCATTGTCGATGACGGCAACTCCCTCTCCCTGGGTGCCTACTGCGGTGCAAACGCCCAGGAGGCGGGACTCAAAGCCGGCGACCTCATTCGCACGCTTGCCCCCATCGTCGGCGGCAAGGGCGGCGGCAAGGCAGATATGGCCCGTGGAGCCGGTAAGAACCGCGCCGCTCTGCCGGAGCTGGCGGCCAAGGCCAAGGAACTTCTGAACCTCTGAACCACCATCATTACCATGGCAAATAACCAAATGCCGGTTTACCCGGACGAACCTAAAATCCCCATCCTGCCGAACATGCTTACGGCAGGCAACCTCCTGTGTGGCTTTTTCGCCATCCTCACCATCTTCAAGGGGATGAAGCTCGGCGATGGAACCCCGGAGGCCTTCGACTGCTACCAGCAGGCCACCTACTTCATCTTCGCTGCCTGCATCTTCGACCTCTTGGACGGTCGCGTGGCGCGCATGTGCAAGAGCGACGGGCCCTTCGGCCGCGAGTTCGACTCCATTGCGGACGTTGTCTCCTTTGGCATTGCCCCCGCCATGTTGTTGGCGCGTGCGGTGCTCTTCAAATTGCCCGTTCCCTATCTCGGAGATGCGATTGCCGTGCTCTACCTACTCTGCGCAGCCCTGCGCTTGGCTCGCTTCAATTGCATGGCCGCCGCACCCAAGAAAGAGAACCAGAGCATGGACTTTGTCGGTCTGCCGGTTCCCATGGCAGCCGGTGCTGTGGTGAGCACCATGTACCTCGTCATCGACCTCACCTGCAACCGCAACTTGGAGATTGCGTTCATCTGGCAGGTCGTCATGGCCGTCTGTATGACCGTGGTCTCCCTGCTGATGATGAGCCGCGTGATCTACCCGAGTTTCAAGCACGTCAACTTCGAGAAGCGCGGCACGATTATGGCGATGCTCATGGCCATTCTCTCCGTGGTGGCCTTGATCGTCTTCCCGTGGATTGCTCCCGCCGTCATCTTCTTGTTCTATCTCCTGTACGGCCTCATTGTTCGACCCTTCCTGACGCGCCGCATGCGCCGTGCCATTGAGGCAGCCGAGGATGACCAGCAGGCTCCTCCCCAGTCCTGAAACACCTCACCACGAAACAACGCAGCATGCCCGCACAACCCCGCATCCTCTGGATTGACTTCTGCCGCGTGTATGCTGCGTTTTTCGTCATTGTGCGCCACACGGAGCGCTACGGTGGTAGCATTAACTTTTTTGCGGATCTCTTCAACTACCGCAGCCTTATCTTCTTTTTCTTCCTGATGGCGGGCTACTTCACCCACCGCATGCGCGAGGGACAGTGGATCGACCTTCGCCGTATCGGGCATCTGCTGTGGCCCTTCCTATTCTGGGCTGTGGTGGCCACGCTTCTGCTGGTACCCTTGCTGAATCGGGAGGCACTGGCTGCGGGGGATTTCAGCTTCATCAGCTGGAGTGTTCTGCAAGACGAATGCGGTCTCAAGCGCTGGGTGTACTACTCCTTCAGCAACGTGCCGCTTTGGTTCTTGCGCACGCTGCTCATCATTACCCTCTTCAGCGGGCTGTTGCAGCGCATCCCCTCCCGCGTGATGGTCCCGTTCATCCTCATTGTTTTTGCCGCTTCCGATGTTTTGTGCCACGCCGATGCCGAGTGCGCTGAGAAGCAATATCGCACGGATGGAGTTGAGTGGCTGCCCTATCGGCTGTACGAGAGCGTGCTTGCCGCCGGGTTCTACTGTCTCGGACTGCTGCTGCGCCGTCATGCGGATCCCGCGCGGCTCACAGAGTGGCTTTCCGAATATGCCTGGGTGCCGGTGGTCGGGTCGTTGGTGTTGCTACCGATCGTCTACCACACCCACTTCAGCCCGCCCATCATGAGCAGTGCCCTCGTCCTGCTGGGCGCGGCTACCATCATGAGCATCGGTTGCCTCTGCCAACGCTACCTGCCGCGCTTTTGCCGCTTTGTGGCGGCTTGGGGGCCTGCCGCCTTCTTCGTCTACGTCACGCACTACATCCTCCTCAAGTTCTTCATGGTTGCCCTTACCGGCAACTATCGCGGCGTCATCACGCGCACGGAGGCCCTCTGGGTTCCCTTTGCCATTCTCCTCATCTCCCTGGGCCTCTTCGTCCTTCTGCGCCGTCTATTCCCGAACTTCATGCGCGTCATCGCCCTCACGGGGGATAAGCCGGGCAAGTCCTAGGCACGCCGATAGATCCCCCGCCCCTCGAATACCAAGTAACCGCTGTCGCGCAGTACCTGCAGCTGCTGGCGTATTTTCTCCTCGATGTGCAGGTTGCGCGGGAACTGCGCCCGCAGGCGCGGCACAAAGCGGTA
This sequence comes from Akkermansia sp., assembly GCA_022787425.1. Taxonomy (GTDB): domain Bacteria; phylum Verrucomicrobiota; class Verrucomicrobiia; order Verrucomicrobiales; family Akkermansiaceae; genus Akkermansia. The sequence goes on along the minus strand of JALFWB010000031.1, from coordinate 111,017 downwards.
GAGGTCTGCCAACGCGAAACGGCGGTCGGGCAGCTCCTCAATGCAGGCCATGACGCTGACCAGCCAGCCTCGACTGCGCACACTCTGCCCGGCCAGGAAAGCAGTTGAGCCGTACATCGCGCGCACCTCCTCCATGGGGCGGGCCTCGCCGTTACGTACATAAAAGATGCGTCCGCCGGAGGGGATATGGCCTGTCAGGATATTGCAGCCCATCCAGCCGGCACGTCGGGCCGTATCGCGCAGCGGCTCTCGACGTTCGATAATCTGCTCCGTCAGAAAATGAGGAGGGGTGACAAACAGGTTCCGGACGGACAGTGAGGCATCGTATTGCAGAAAAAGGAAAGCCGGGGCAGTTGAGGAGCGGATGCGCTCTACCATGCTGTTGTAAGCCCCATCCGGCACGCGCGGCTGCATCGGCCCCTTGCCGCTCTTCAGTTCAAAGTCCAACCCGCAGGCCGGGCAGCGAAAATCAGCCACCTTCCGATTATTCGGGTAGTGGTGCAGCCCTCCTCCGCAGGCAGGGCAGAGTACATGCTGCCCCACCCAGTGTTCTGTCATCACACGAACCCTCTGTGGGGCAGAGGTGTATCCCTCGGCCAAATCTTCATTTAGGCGCAGTGCTACCCCTTCTGTCATGGCGTCCATCACAAATCGGGCGGCACCGTTTCGGGGTGCCGCCCGGGAGAATTCTTGCGGAAAGCGCAGAGCTTACTTGCCGAAGTAGCGCTTCAGCAGGCCGTCGAAGCCCTTACCGTGGCGAGCCTCGTCCTTGGCCATCTCGTGAACGGTGTCGTGGATGGCGTCCAGGTTGAGCTTCTTGGCGCGGGTGGCGATGGCGAGCTTGCCGGCGCAGGCACCGAACTCAGCGGCAGCGCGCAGCTCCAGGTTCTTCTTGGTGCAGGGGGTGACGACATCACCGAGAAGCTCGGCGAACTTGGCGGCGTGCTCGGCCTCCTCGAAGGCGTAACGCTTGAAGGCATCGGCAATCTCGGGGTAGCCCTCGCGCTCGGCGACGCGGCTCATGGCCAGGTACATGCCCACCTCGCAGCATTCGCCGGTGAAGTGTGCCTCAAGGCCCTCCAGAACCTCCTTGTCGTCGGTGGTCTTGCGGGCAATGCCCACCTCGTGCTCGCAGGCGTACTTCTTCTCGCCCTCCTCGACCGGCTCAAAGGTCTTGGCCTTGCAGACCGGGCAAACTTCCGGCATGGTGTCACTCTCGATGATCTCACCGCAAACGGTGCAACGGTATTTCATGGCTGTATTGTGTGTATGGTTAATGAACGTTGGCCCTCTCGGGGCCGCCCACATTGTAGCACTTCAAGATGTGTCATGTCAAGCAGAAATTAGAACTCATCCAGATAAAAGTTGGAGAGTTAGGTCATGGGGTACCTGTGAGCATAATCTACGGACGTTTTATGTCCGGAATTTTAATGGGAGAATAGAAATCGGCATTTCTAAGAGGTCAGATTATTTTTTTATAAAAAATAGCTTTGTGCTTGACTTCTCCATTAGAAGAAGGTAATCTCGGAGTCGCGAAGACGGCGGACAGTTTATCTGAGTCTCCATTCAGGAGGGGCAGGGTATAGCCCTGCATCGGTATTGTCCTATCGTACGAGCACCTCGTTCTGAAAATCGGTTTCATTCGTACATGTTATGAAAATTTCCATTTTTTCTTGTTTGGCAGCACTCTTGATGCTGACCCCTCCTTCACATGGGGGAATTGGTGCGGCGGTTGGCAAGGCTGTCGCAAAGGTTGCAAAATCTGCGGCGACGGCAGTCAAAACTTCTCCCGGAAAAAAGGGCGCGTTGGATTTTATTTCGGATGTGCCGATGGGTGGAGGAAGTTCATCGAAGATTCTTCCACCGGTGAAACGGGAGGTCAATACTTCCATTCCGAGGGTCGCAGGCGAGTGTAATCCGAACTCGAATGTCCCTTCGTGCCAGAAGGCGGGGGGCGTGCGTTGTGTATGGATAGATTGTGTCAACTGCGGTGGATGTGGTATAATATCCGATGGATATTATGAAGTGCAATGCAACATGTGTCGTGGGCAGGGGGGGCGATTTTATTGGATATCGAAATAGGTTCTATATCTCTCAATAATTAGACGGTCTCGGCAGGATATTTATTCTTCTGCCTTGTCGTGCGTTTGTGGGCCGTCTGTGTACGATCATCATTTGCGGGCCTGTCGTATCTTATTACGACAGGCCCGCTTTTCAGGTGTTTTAGGCAGGAATGCAGCTGGGGTGTGGAGGATGCTTTTTCCTGTAAAACAATTAGCGCATCTTAAAGGTGGGGGAGGGCCTGCGGAGCCGATGAAATCAAGATATGGAGGTAAAAAAGCTTTTATGCTGCCACTTCTTGTGGTATGCTTTGGGGCATGAGATGCGTGCAATGCGGCTATTTGGAGGACAAGGTCATCGACACCCGGATGTCGAAGGAAGGGAATTGCATCCGGCGGCGGCGGGAGTGCCTGCGCTGCGGCTACCGCTACACAACCTATGAGCAGATTGAGCGCACGGAGCTGCGGGTGGTGAAGCGCGACAACCTGCATGAGGCGCTGAACCGCGAGAAAATCCTGCGAGGTATGGTCAAGGCCTGCGAGAAACGCCCCGTGAGCATGGAGCAACTGGACACGGCGGCGGACGACATCATCGCCGAGCTGCACCGCGACCACCAGCGGGAGGTTCCTTCCTCCATCATCGGCATGAAGGTCATTGAAAAGCTGCAGACCATCGACCCCGTGGCGTACATTCGCTACGTCTCCGTCTACCGCCAGTTCCAGAACGTGGACGAATTCATCGACCTGATCCGCCGCATGGAGCGCACGAGCCGCATCTTCAACGACCCGCTGCAACGCACTCTCTCCCTGAACTGACCATGCAGATGTTGAAACAGAAACCGCTTCTGCAGTTCGGGGCCTGTCTCTTCGGGGACTACGATGCGGAGTGGATTGAGCAGGTACTGCAGGAAGCCGCCGATGCCGCCGGTGCTGCGCTGCCCATGCGGAAAGAGATTGCCCGGGGGGTGATGACCTACATGGAGGACCTGTGCCCGCTGCGCGTTGTGCCCCTCAGCTTCTTTTTCGAGCGCCTGCGCGATATGCTGGAGGCCGCAGGCCTGCCCGCCATCGCCCGCTGCCTGCGCCGCCAAGTGCCGCCCGTGCGCCTGCCGTTGGACGAGCTGGCGCGCGAGACCCCGCTGCCCCTCTTCTTCTACACCGAGTTGGGCCGCCGACTGGAGGAGATGCGCAGCCTAGGCATGAATCGCTACCGATTCAGCGGGCAGCGGCAGTGCAGCTTGGTGCTCGGGCAGCGCCGCCGCACCTGCCCCACCCAGCAACGTGCTCTGCGCGAGCTGGAGGAGTATATTCGTGCGGCGACACCGGAGCAGCAGCCCGCCTATTGAGCTTCGCCGTTCATCGGTTTCGACGGCAGGTTCTCGAAGTACGAATTCATTTCCTCGATGAAGGAGAAGAGGTGCTCCTGTTTCTCCTGCGGCATCTCCCTGAGGATTTCTGCCGCCGCCGCTGCCTGAGCCAGCGCCATGCGGTCCATAAAATCCTTCTCTCCGGAGGCTATGGTCAGGTGGCAGCAGCGGCGGTCTCGCACACCCGGATTGCGCACCAAGTAGCCCTTTTCCACCAACCGCGACACCGTCATGGAGACCGCCGGCTGGGAGATATTAAGCATGGCGGTGAGTAGTTTGAGGGTGATGCCCTCCGGGTGAGCGAGGGAATAGTTATACACCCGCATCAGGATGTCGAACTCATGCGGCCGAACGTTGAACCGCTCAATGAGCGGCTCAACGTAGCAGACAAGCATGAACTTCTTGCCCAACTCTATCAAGCGGTGTATCTTATGGTAGAGCAGCAGCAGCTCTTCGCGCTCAGGCATGGTTCCGCTTGGTAAAGCGTTCTGCAGTCCAATCCCGCATGCGTGCAAAGACCGCATACAGCCCCGGCACCAGGAAGATGCCGAAGGCCGTGGCTGCCAACATGCCGGAGAAGGTGGTGATGCCGATCTCCTGCCGACTGGCCGCACCGGAGCCGGTGGCGACCACCATCGGGAACACGCCGAAGAGGAAGGAGATGGCCGTCATCAGCACGGCGCGGAAGCGCATACCGGCACCGTTCAGGGCAGCACGGCGGATGGGTGTGCCGCTCTCGTGGTCCTCCTTGCTGAACTCCACCATCAGAATGGCGTTCTTGGCCGCCAGGGCAATGAGCATCAGCAGACCCAACTGCACGTAGATGGACAGCGTAAGCCCGCAGAGCTGTGCCCCCATCAGGGCGCCCAGCGTTGCCACACACACGGAGAGCATCACCGGTACGGGCGTGGTCCAGCTTTCGTACTGCGCCACCAGGAATAGATAGGCGAAGATGAGCGCCATGGCAATCAGGCTGCCCAGTTTGCCCTCGTTCTGTCGCTCTTGGAAGGCGAGGTCCTTCCAGCTCACCTGCCAGCGGCGGTCAGACTTCGCAGCGGCTTCTTCCTTGTTGATCTCCGCGATTGTCTCCTCGATGAGCTTCATGACGCTGCCGGAGCCCACACCAGCCGCCGGATTGACGGTGATATCGGCGCTCATCAGCTGGTTGAAACGCCCGTAGGAGGCCGGGCCCATGCGGTAGCTGAGGGTACAGAAGGCGGACATGGGAACCATCTCACCGCGCTCGTTGCGCACCATCTGGTTCAGGATGTCCTCTGCCGTGCGGCGGTCCTGAGTGCGGCCCTGAATCTTCACCTTGAAGTTGAAGCCGTTGAGTGTAAAGTCGTTCACATAGGACGAGGCGAGCACACTCTGCAGGGAGGAGAACACCGTGTTGACCGGCACACCCAGGGCCTGCGCTTTCTCGCGGTTCAGCTCCAGGTGAATCTGCGGGTTGTCGGCGTTGTACTCCGAGCGCGTCATGGCGACCAAATCCGGGTGCTTCATCAGGCGAGCCTGCACTTCCTTCACCTTGTTACCGAGGTCCTGCGGCGTGGCATCGCCGGTGGCCTGCAGCACCATGGAGATACCGCCGGTCATACCGAGTCCGTGGATGGCGGGCGGGGTGATGGCCATGATATTCGCCTGCGGAATATCCGCACAGGCGGCGTTGATTTTCGACTGGATCGCCTGCACGCTCAGGTCGGGTGTGGTGCGTTCGGCCCAAGGCTTCAGCATGATCATCACCATGCCGTTTGCCTCGCCGGAGCCGCTGGTGAAGCTGTGACCCACCTGGGCCGTCACCATGTCGATCCCGGGGATGTTGCGCACGCGGTCTTCAATCTGGCGCATCACCTTATCCGTGCGTTGCTTGGCGGTGGCCGTTCCTTCCAGATTGACCATCACGAAGATGTTGCCTTTATCCTCCGTGGGGATGAAGGAGCTGTTGAGCTGCTTGGGGGCGAGCAGGTTAAGGGGCGTGAGTCCCGTGTTCTGTGCCGCCGCACGTTTGCCGGGTGTCTTGGGCCCTGCCGCCTCGCTGCGGAAGATGTTGTTCCAGACATCGGGGGCACCGTTCATATAGACGTAGTTAGCACCCAGCACAGCCAACAGGATAATCACCGTCAGCCAGGCGTGGCGCACGAGCACCCCCGCGCCGCGCAGGTACACGCGGCGGGCAAAGCCCAAACAGGCGTTGAAAGGCGCGAAGATCACCTGCGCAACCCTGTTCGGCTTGGCATCCGCAGGGCGCAGAATCAGGGCACAAAGGGCGGGTGAGAGTGTCAGCGCGTTGAAGGTGGAGATGCACAGGGAAATGCACATGGTCACTGAAAACTGAGTGTAGATGATGCCCACCATGCCGCCGTAGAAGGCAATGGGCACATACACGGCCAGGGTCACCAGCGTGGTGGCGATGATGGCACCGCTGATCTGCTTCATGCTCTCGATGGTCGCCTCCTTGGGGCTGAGCTTTTGCTCGTGGATGATGCGCATCACGTTTTCCACCACCACAATGGCGTCGTCCACCAGTGAGCCGATCACGAGAATCAGGCCGAACATGGTCAGCACGTTGATGGTATATCCCAGCGCATACAGCAGCACGAAAGCACCCAGCAGGGACACCGGAATGGCGATGGCGGGTATCAGGGTGGCGCGCCAATCCTGAAGGAAGACGTAGGTCACCAGAATCACCAGCAGCAGGGCCAGCACCAAGGTTTCCACAATCTCTTCCATCGTGGCTTCGATGGCCTTGGTGGGGTCATAGCCCATGCGCCACTGTACCCCTTCCGGGAAGAGCGGTTCCATCGATTCGATGCACTCGCGCACTTTGGTGACGGTGGAGAGGGCGTTGGCTTTGTTGTTGCGCTGTATCATCATGCCCACGGCGTTGCGGCCGTTCAGGCGGCTGTAGCCGGAGTTGTTTTCCGCACCGAGCTCGATGGTGGCGATATCGCGCAGTTTGGTCACGTGGCCGTCCTCACCGCGTTTGACGATGATGTCGCCGAACTGCTCCGCTGTCTTCAGGCGGCCCGTTGCTGTTACCTTGAAGGTGGCGTAGGATTCCTCGTCTTCGGAGCCCACCGCACCGGCAGCGGCTTGGATATTTTGTCCGCTGATGGCGCTGTTCACATCTGAGGGGCTGATGCCCAAGGCGCTCATGCGCACGACGTTCATCCACACGCGCATGGCGTAGTCGCGGTTCGGGATGATGTTGGTGCTGGAGACGCCCTCCACTTGGCCTACCTTATCGCGGATGTTCATGCGCAGCCAGTTGGAGAGTTCCTGCACGCTCATCTTGTTTTCATCGCAGGTGAAGCTCACAAAGCAGAGCAGGTCGCCGCTGCGTTTGCGGACGTTGTAACCCAGCTGCTTGATCTGGTCCGGCAACTTGGACTCCACGGCCTTGATGGCGTTGGAGACGTTGATCTGCGCCGTGTCGTCATCCGTGCCGGCGGCAAACACCAGGGAGAGGCTGTAGGAGCCGTCGCTGCCGCAGGTGGAGGAAAAGTACTGCAAATCATCCATGCCGATGAGCTGCTCTTCCACGGGGGCGGCTACTACTTGGGCAACTTCTTCCGCCGAGGCACCGGAATACGTCATGCTCACGCTGATGGTGGGCGGGGACACCTCCGGGTATTCGGAGATGGGCATCTTGTTCAGGCAGATGAAGCCGGCCAGCATCATCAGGATGGAGATGACGAAGGCGAACTTGGGCCGATGAATGAAGAATTGGGAGAACATGGTTGTTCGGGGAGGGGGGTTAGGATTTCGGGGTCACGGCGGTGCCGTCGCTCAGCTCCGCCAGGTTGGAGGTGATGACGCGTTGGCCGGCCTGCAATCCGGCGCATATGATTACGCGGCCGTCCTCGGTGATGCCGCCGGTCAGGATGCGGGTGAGCACGGCACGCCCGTTGTCGAACACGTACACATAGTTGCTTTCCGTATCCATCTGCACGGCTTCGGACGGCACGGAGGGCATCTGCTGCCCGGCTTTGCGGTGAACCTTAACGGTGACCACGCCGCCCGGTTGCAGCTTGTAGTCCTTGTTCTCAAAGACGGCCCACACGTTCTGGGTGTCCGTATCGCTGCGGATTTCGTTATCCGCGAAGGCGATGCATCCTTGCTCCTCGATGGTTTCTCCCGTGGCGGTCACCAGGGTCAGTGTGGCGTCATTGAGCATTTTCTCATCGTTGCCGAAGACGGTTAGGATGTCTTTCTCACTCATGGAGAAGCGTACGTAGATGGGGCTTATCTGTACCAGGGTGGCCAGTGGGGTTTTAATGTCGGTGATGTAGTTACCCACGGAGATGTTGACGCGGCCGATTCGCGCTCGCATGCCGGCGCGCACAGTGCAGCGGGAGAGGTTGTCCTCTGCCACCACCAGCTCGGCCTCGGCACCGGCTTTTTGTGCGGTGAGTTGGTTCAGCTGGGATTCGGCATTTTCCTCCTCGTCCTTGGAGCCCGCGTTGCGGCTCACCAAGTACTGCTGGCGTTCATACTTGCGGCGGGCGTCTTCTATACTCACTTGCAGTTGGGCCAGCTTTGCCTTCTGTACGTTGACGGTGGCCCGGTAGCGTGTGGTGTCGATGCGAAAGAGCTCGGTATCTGCCTGCACCAGGTCGCCTTCCTTGGCGGTAAAGTCCTCGAGCGTGCCCTGCACCAACGGTCGCAGTTCCACTTGGTTGATCGGCTCCACTCGGGCACCTTGGCAGACGAGCTCGGTGGGGTCATCGGCCATGGTCACCTCGGCGGTTTGCACGACCACGGCGGGGGCTTCCTTCGAGCCGGCGGGCTTGTCTTTTTCTTTCTGCTGTTGCACGAAAACGGGGCGAACCGTTGCACCTACCCGCGTTTTGTGCGAGCCGTCCGTGATGACGACCTCCCCGGGCTCCAGTCCGGTGTAGATCGTCTGCAGTCTTCCGTGCACCGTGCCGGAGACCACGCGACGCAGGGCCACGCTGTTGTCCTCGCCCACTGTATATACGAAGGAGCCTTCGCTGTCATAGTGCACGGCTGTCATCGGCACCATGGTCACGGTGGCGGTGTCTGTCAGGCTCACGAACATGGCGCCCACGCCGCCGGGGGTGAGGATGCGGTTCGGGTTGTCGAACTTGGCCCACAGGGTATAGGTGTCCGTGGTGCCGGCCAGCAGGTTGTCAACAATGTCGATCTTGCCGCGTTTGTCGTAGCGTACACCGGAGGCCACACGCATGCCCACATCCACCGCATCGGCTATCTCTTTGGGGCCGCGGAAAATCCCCATCACGTCGCGCTGGCTCAGGGGGAAGCGCATGTAGATGGGGTCGGTCTGTACGATGCTGTTGAGCTGCTCCCCGGCGGTCACGTAGTTGCCGCGGGAGAAGACTTGGCGCCCCAGCTTGCCGGAGATCTCGGCGCGGATGGTGCAGTCGTCCAAGTCTTTGCGGGCGCGTACCAGCTCGGCTTCGGCACCGGCGCGCCGGGCCTTCAGCTCCTCCACCTTGGCGGCGGCGGTTTCCACATCCTCGCGGGATGTCGCTTGGCGCTGCTCCAGTGCCTGCAAGCGGCTGTGTCGGGCGATGCTGTACTTCAACTGCGCATCAAGCTCGGCCAGCGTTGCCTCGCATTGTTTCACGGCTGCCTCGTACTGCAGGGGGTAGATGCGGTACAGCACATCTCCTTTTTCCACCATGCTGCCTTCCTTGGCTACAATCTCGTGCAGAAAGCCCTCCACGGCCGTCCGTACCTTCACGGTCTTGATGGCCTCTGCGTGTCCGATGCTGCGCCGCATCAGCAGGTCTCGCCCCTGTGTCGCGCGTTCTACTTGCACCGTCGCCGCCGGCATTTGCGCCAACGCTGCCCCGATCAGGGCCGGTGCGATGATGAGTGCTACGGTCTTCATGTCTTTTCCGCCGTTTCCCCGGCTCTTCTTCATATTACATCAGCCCGCTGATATGTTCAAGCATAATTTTAATTCATTTTTCTTAACTATGAAATTCAGTTCTTTTTTCGTGAATGGGGGCATTTTGTGCTTGAGGGGGTGGGGGAAAATGTGGTAGAGTAGGCGGTAAGATGAAAATGCATGGAAAGCGGGGCTTTACCCTGATTGAGCTTATTGTCGTCATTGCCATTTTGGGGCTGTTGATCGGTATTGCGGCACCCAAGCTGATGTCCTTCCTGGGCTCCGGCGAGCTGGAGCGTTGCCGCAGTAACATGGTCGCGCTGATGAAGGATGGCATAGAGTACGAGAAGGACATGGCCAACCGCCGGACGCTGCCGGTGAGCGGGATGCCGGATGACGAGGCAACGGAGTATGCCGATGAGAGCGAGGGTTGGTGGGTTTCTCTCTCCGGAAATGCCGATGCGCCGGAGCAGAAGGGGGTGGCAGTGCGGGTGCCGTTGCATTACCACTGCCCCTGCGATAACCGTGGCAATGTGGGTGAGGGCTCGACATTCGATGGTAGCCCCAAGACGGTGTCCTATGTGTCTTGGACCGATGACAGCGATGACCCCGAGACGCCGAACTCCTGCATTAAGGTGGATAAGGTGAAGCATTTGGGTGACCTCCCCTGGCTGTCTGACGGCGTGCCACAGGAGGGGCTGAGTGTGCGAGATGTTGAGAGTTTCCGCAAGCTGGTGCCGTCTTCGGCTTGGGAGCGCCATAATGATACGCTGATTGTGGGCTATGCGAATTGCAGCACGGTGAAGGCCTTTAAGGTGGACGAGGATGAGAATGCGGAGAAGCTCTTTAAGCGTATTGCCCCTGCATTGGCTGACAAGGCAACGCCCAAGGGCAAGAAGCGTAAGAAAAAATGAGCTGCTCGCGTTCGGGTGAGCCGCAGTTGCATCCCGAGTGCTTGGGTTGCATGGCGGGGCATCGCGTGGTGGTGGGGCTGAGCGGCGGGCGCGATTCCGTGGCACTGCTGCTGCTGCTGCACGAGGCGGGGGTGTCTCTGCAGGCTTGCCATGTGCACCACAGGATTCGCGGGGCTCAGGCGGATGCCGATGCGGACTTCTGCGAGCAGCTCTGTCGACGCTTGGGGATTCCGCTGCGTTGTGTGTACATTGACGCGCCTGCTCTGGCCCGACAGCAGCACCTCTCTTTGGAGACGGCTGCGCGTTTGGCCCGGCGTCGCGCCTTCGCTGAGGCCGCGTGCTCGGTGGGAACAAAGCTGGTTGCCCTAGCGCATCACGAGGACGACCGTGCCGAGACGGCTCTCTTCAATCTGGCACGGGGGGCAGCAGGCCCGCGCGCCATGGCCCCGGTGCATCAGGCGGAGGGGCTCATTTGGCTGCGTCCCTTGCTGGATTGCAGTCGCGCGCAAATCACCCGTATGCTGCAACAGCGAGGGTGCTCGTGGTGTGAGGATGCTACCAACGCCATCCCGGATGTCTCGCGCAATATCATTCGCCATGAGGTGCTCCCCGCGCTTGATAAAGCACTCGGTCGCCGCACGGCTCCCATCATCGCCCGCAGTGCCGCTGTGCAACAAGCTACTGCTGAGGCCCTGGAGGAAGCCCTCTCTTTGTTGCCGCTCACGGATCCGCAGGGGCGACTCTTCCTCCCCGGCTTGGAATCCCGAAGCCGGGCTTTTGTGCTGGCGGTCCTGCGTCACTACCTTCTCTCCTGCGGTGTGCCCGATCCTTCGCTGGCTACGGTAGAACGCGTGGCGGACATCCTGCCACCGAATGCCCCGACCTCGCGCTGCCTCCTGCCCGGCGGTTTCCTTGCCCTTAGGCGGCAAAAACGCCTCATCATCCTCCCTCCGGGGGCAAATTAGCCCCGTTTTCAGCGCTTTTGTGGCTTTTTTGCCCAAAAACCTAGAGTAAACTCAAGGAAAAACTTGACTTAACTCTAGCTTTCCTGTAAGCTGAAGCCACGAGGTGCATCACCTCTCCCATCAACTGAAACAGCATTACACTTCAAGCGATATGAAACTGCGCACAGCATTGCTTCTTTCCGCCTTGGGTTGCACGAGCGCCCTGGCAGCCGCCCCCACGGCCCCGCAGCCGAACGTCACCGCTGAGACGGCACAGGCCATTGCCCCCGTCTCCAAACGTCTGAGCGGCTCCCTGACGGTCGGTTACTCAAGCAACTACGTCGGCCGCGGCTATGTGCCCACCAACACCATTGTGGAGGGCGAGGGCTGCATCAACTCGGTTCTGCAGACCAAGTACAACCTCGATGAAGAGGGCACTTGGAGCTGGAACGCCGCCGTGGCCTACAATGCCATCCCCTCCGGTCACACGCTGTACGGCAACCCGCACTACGGTTATCCCTACAATCAGAGGTATACCGGTCCCATCAAGGAGATGAACGTGGAGAACGAGTTTGTCGTCTCCACCTCCGTCACCTACAAGAAGGAGCTGTGGAACGTCTCCCTCGGCTATGACATGGTCCACGGCGGTATGCTGGGTGTGATGGCCAAGCACTTCCACAAGCAGGGAGCCTCCAACGTGAACGAGGTCTTCATCCGCCCGGAGTGGACCCCCGCCCCCTGGGTGAGCGTGAACTGCACGACCCGCTACAGCATCCAGGGTATCTACGGCTGGTGGTTCGAGCCGCAGGTGACCTTCAAGGCCCCCCTCATCGGCACGCCGGAGAATGTGAAACTGGCTGCCAAGCTCGACCTGGGTGCCAGCTTCACGGCGGATTACTTCTCTGCCGAGGATATGGCCTGCTCCAACGGCGGCCAGACTTGGTGGTTCCGTTTCTCCACTCCGTGGTTCATTCAGGACAACCTCATCCTCACTCCCTCTATTGGTTGCTACTGGGCAGGCAAGGGTGCTATGAAGTCCAACAACCGCTCCCAGATTCGTGAGCTCTCCGATAACGACCTGAACGTTCCCTTCAAGAACTTCGCCGTGGTCGCCGGGGTGCACCTCACCTACACTTTCTGATGATTCGGGTACATCAGAGCGCTTTTTTGCTGGCATCGTCAAGCGATTTGTGATACACTTACAGCAGAAAAACGCCTGAACGGGCCGCCCTCCCCGGTTGGAGGGCGGCTTTTTCCCATTCTCTCCTCATACACCACATCTGCAACATGACCACGCTCAACATCACCGGCCGCGAGAACATCGTGCAGCCTGCGCTGTACATCCCGAACCGCCTCAGCATCGCGGCGGGCAAGGCGCTGCACAAGCTCCTCGATAACAAGGTATGCTACTTGGTGGATCCTTCCTTCAAGCCGGCGAAAAACATCCTCCACTACGCAGAAAGCAAGGGGGTTCACATCGAGTACTTTGACTTCCGCCACACGACCTCGCGTGCGGTTCGTGAGCAGATTCTGGATCAGCTGGAGCGCGGCAACAACGTTGTATTCGTCCCCGGGGCACTCACGAAATCGAAGGGCTGTCTCTCCGATGTGCCGGCGCCCTTCCTGCGCGAGCTGGGCAGCCTGCATATCTCCCCCGTGCCTGTATTCCTGGGGCACTACGGCGATACGCTGCTCACCCTGTTTTGCGAGGAGGACGACAACTGCCGGCAGGAGCTCTGCATCATGCAGCAGCTTTCCCCCGGCCCGCAGATCGGTGAGCGCATGCTGTCCGCATGGATGCAGAAGGGGGCGGAGCTCTATTCCGCGCATCCCATGCTTTGTGGCTCGCTGACCACGGCTCTGGTCAAGTCCATGGCCGCTAATCCCAATGTGAAGGTAACGGACGGCATGACGGGCCAAGAGCTCCCCTACTTCAAGGTACTGGGCGTATCCATGGCCGTTGCGAAGAAGTTGAAGGAGCTCGGGCAGCGGCGCATCGGTGTCATCCTGCCTCCGGGGCCCGGCGGTATCATTGCCACGCTGTCCTGTTTGCTGGCGGGCGTTACACCGGTGATTATCAACTATGCCTCTTCCGGGCAGGCTTTCGAGAGCACGGTGCGCCAGGCGGGGCTCACCCGCTTTATCACGGCTCGCAAGTTCATGCAGAAGCTGCCGACTTTTGCTTGGCCGGACAAGGAGAAGCTCATCCTCGTGGAGGATGTGCTGTCCGGGCTGAGCAAGGCTACTCTGGTGAAGCATGCACTGATGGCCAAGATGATGCCTGCCGCCGTGATCTGCAAGCTCTTCAATACGGATGCTCACAAAAACAATGACGAGGCCATCATGCTCTTCACCTCCGGTTCCTCCGGTGAGCCTAAGGGCGTGGCTCTCTCTCACCGCATGTTGCTCTGCAATGTTGCGCAGTGCATCAACCGCTTGGTGCTGGCGGACGAGGAGCGCTTCCTGGGCAGCCTGCCGATTTTCCACAGCTTCGGGTTGACCGTGACCATGCTGCTGCCGCTGCTCTGCGGTTTCCCGATCTGCTCCTACCCCAACCCCACGGATGCCCGTACGCTCTGCGAGCTGATCAAGAAGTACTCGCTCACCCTCGTGTGCTCCACCCCCACCTTCGCGCGCTCCATGCTGCGCCGTGCGGATGAGAACACCTTCCGTTCCGTGCATTACTTCATCGTGGGTGCCGAGAAGCTCCCGCCGGATGTGGAGGACGAGTTCAAGAAGCGTTGCGGCGTGCAGCTTCTCGAGGGCTACGGCCTCACCGAGGCGTCCCCCGTGTGCTGCGTGAACCTCCCCATGCCGGAGCGCGAGCCGGGGCTCTCGTTCTACATCCCCTCCATCGTGCGCGGCAGTATCGGTGCCGTCTTCCCGGGCCTCGCCGTGCGTATTACCGACCCGGATGATGATTCCCGCGAGTTGCCTATCTCCGAGCGCGGGATGATCTGGTTCAAGGGCTCGAATATCTTTACCGGTTATGTCGGCAAGGAGGACATGAACAGCGAGATTTTCTCCAAGGGCTGGTTCAAGACCGGCGACCTCGGCCACATGGATCTCAACGGCTTCATTTACCTCGGTGGGCGTCTCTCTCGCTTCTCGAAGGTGGGCGGCGAGATGGTGCCGCACGAGGGCGTGGAGCAGGCCATCTGCAAGGCCTTGGAGCTTCATCCCGCAGATGATGGCCTCCAGATTGCCGTCACGGGCGTGAGCGACAAGCAGAAGGGTGAGGCCCTAGTCCTCCTCTCTGCCCTCCCGCAGCACCGTCGCAGTTCCATGGAGAAGGAGTCCCTCTCTCAAATCCGGGAGGCTCTCATCGCGGCGAACATCCCGAACCTCTACGCGCCCAAGTACATCGTTCCGGTGGAAAGCATTCCCGTGCTGCCCACCGGCAAGCTGGACCTCCGCGCCTGCAAGCTCCTGGCCGAGGAGGCCCTCCACAACTGATCCCACCTTCCCGAAAAAGTTTCCCCCATTCCTCCACCTTGCCCGGAGGCATGGGGGATATTTTTTCCCGGCTTTACTCACGACGCAGTGGAAGCCCTCGACTGTCAGCTCAGATCACGCCTCACCTAATCACCCAAAAACCATTCCTTTTGCCGTTTCTCCGCTCTGGGATGCCTTTCTTCACCAAGCGGACGGTTATGGTTTTGATTGTTCTCTCCGATTTGCCAAGATGCGCAGCGAGGGCCTTTTGCGTTGCTGTCGGGGTATTTCGTAAGAAGTTGAGTATGACTAATCCCTCCAAAGTGCAATCCAAAGTGCAATTTTTGCACTTTGGGGCAGACGATGGTGCCATATCAGACGGTGATGCTTCCTTCACTAACAGAGCACGATTCTTGAGCTCATGATTCTCGGAGAGAATTAGATTCCTGAGAAATGCCTCGATATATTCCGTAGTAGCATAAATACCCTTGCTCAGGTTTTTGTAATTGGCGCGTACCAAGGCATTCCGGAAATACCAAGAATGTCGTGCGAAAGTCTCGTTCCTGATGTCAAAACCGAATGATCGTAGGTATTTGATCGTGAATACGGCTGTTGTGCGGGTGTTGCCCTCTCCGAAAGGGTGAATTTGCCAAAGAGCGGATATAAATTTCGCCAAGCGGTTGATTGCCTTGGGGATGCTCAGAGTCCGGTAGCTGAATTCTTTCTCTACTCAGAAATCGTAATCCGGCGTTTCACGAATAATACCGGCGGCGGTATAGAGGACGCTATCACCCTGCAGAACCCATTCCTTCATGTGTGGTCCTTCTGCGGTCAGCATGTCAACGGCTATCTCATCATACGCTTCGGCATCCTTCTTGTCAAGCTCAGTCAGAGGATATGCCGCCTTTTACAGATTTAGTCCCCGGGCTTCTCCGGCTATGCCTCCTGAGTTGCCTTCTGATTTTTTTGCCTGCGTCATATTTTGCCTTGACATCTTCCCCCATCTGTTGTAGAATGCACCCACGCCGCTTCGCGGCCATGTGCGCGAATAGCTCAGTCGGTAGAGCAGTAGACTTTTAATCTATTGGTCCCGGGTTCGAGTCCCGGTTCGCGTAGCATCTTTCCCCCGTGGTCCCACACTGCGGGGGATTTGCTTTCCCCGCTTCCCCGCCCCTGCAATGTAAGGTGGTAGCCTCTTTTCGAGCCTTTCTTGGAGGATTAACGAGGATGATTTTAGCAAACACGTAGCAGATTGGAACGGGCTAAGGATGCCTCGGCTTCGTTCCTGTCCGCGCTCAATCAAGGTATCTTGTTCGGGATGTCCCGGAAAATGGGTGCCACCATATGGCTCCCTATTCCTTGCGAGCGAATTTGAACAGCTTGGGCAAATAGTCCTCGTCTAAGAAGAGGATATGCTTGGAATCATATTCTTCATGGGTGTGTTGTTTAAGGATTTCATCCGAATATGGTGTCGAGGACAAGATAACGGAATTGAGGATAATCGGATTGTCACAATTCTGATTCACGACCTTCTGCAATGCCTTAATTTCTTCGGCAAAGTTTAATTTGGGGCTGGTGAAGGGAACATTGCGCAAGCCCTTAGGATCAATGAATGTAAGGTATTGTTGCTTGGTGGTTTTGTCAATAATCCACATCATGAAGTCGGGATAGAAGTTTCCGGCTTGTGCAAATCCTATGCCTTTCAACTTGTTGGCAGCATTTCGCATCAGGTACAAATCGATATTTTCAAAATACTCTTTTCCGGCAGGTGAGTTGTAAAACGTTTGCAGATCCCGGACAAACTGCTCTTCGCTTGCGGCGCCGAGGGAGATCGGTTTGTAGGTAAAGGGCAGGGAGCCCCTGTTCGAAACATAGAACAAAGGGGAATACAGGTGCTGCTTGAACGCTATAACCATAAAACCGGGAACCTCTTGCATCCACTGATTCACTTCCCTGAAAGGCACCTCCTCTTTTTTGATAATTTCCTGGAGCTTTTGCAGATTCTCATTCCACAAGCGTCCCTCATCAGTGTTTTCGATTTCAAACACATATTCATCCGGTATCCAGTCTCCATTCAAAGGCCGCATTTCCCGGTGTTCATCTTCATACGCGGTTTGCAATCTTTTGTAGAATTGCTCCATATAGGAAAGTATGAGGACACGGAATAGGCGTTCTATGTTGGACAATTTACCGAATGAGTCAAAGGTGACATCCTCCTTTCTGGTTCGCAATCTGTACCAGCCGTTCTCGGTGTATGCGAATTCTATCAGCTTCTGTTTGCTGATGGCGAGATTCCAATATCCGCATAGCGCTTTCTCTTTCTGAAGTTCTCGATAGATACCATCCCAATCAAAATAGGGTAATGCTCGTGCATCCAGCTTAACACCCAAATCAATGGCTGTGCTGGTTTCCGAGGGTTCATTATCTGTACGCATCATCTGCACATAGGCAAAATCATCATACGTCACTTCGATGCGTTTGATTTTATCTTCGTACCCGTGAGGTAATTCAAACAAAGTGGCTTTCTGACTCTTGAAGCCTTTGGCCTGATTGAGTCGGTAACCATCCTTGATTTGCGGTACCATCAAGCCGTCGGCTGGGAAGCTGTTTTTGCGAATCGGAAATTGCAGAGTCAGTACTTGGTCGAGTGTATGCACTCCCTCATTTTCCAGATAAGTCTTGAAATTGGCCATGTAATCGGCACGTACACCGAATATCTGCAGCGTCTCCAAATACTCCAAAAATGCGTCCTTTGCGTGAACCTGTCGCTCTGTGAGGGTAGAACGCTTCAATGAGAAATCGTGGCCGCGCAATCGTATTCCACGGCCGAATAGCTGAATAATCTGCGGGCCTTCCCTAACCCCCACGTTCAATAAGCCCATGGCAGATACACGCCAGCTTGACCATCCTTCATTAAATTTTCTTGATCCGATCAGCAAGGAAATCGTACTGTTTTCCTTGTTGATGTTCATGAAGTATTCTTCGCTGAAGTCGTGTCTCTGAACCACATAGTGCAGCTCACGCTCGGCTGCATTTTGTTCCAAGGCATCGACAAGCTTTGAGGCATCACCGACTGTAACCAATCCGAATGGTTCGCTTTCTCCTACGGACAAAGTTATCTCACCGCTTCCTTTCGACAAGCAAACCTTAAGCGGGGCAGTGTGGTCGGCATTGAACACTCTGTGCAACATGTCCTCGTATATCTCCGCTTCGCTGCGCCCCATAAGCGGCTTATAGCGTCCCTGTATGGGATTGCTGGTCCCCATTCTGAGTATATCCTCATTGCGCACCAAGTCTTGGAAAATCTCCTCTACATGCTTTCTCTCATTCAACACCTTTGCATAGAATTCAACTACTCGTTGTACATCGGAGGCCTCAGTGTTGACGGTATTACCCACAAAGATGCACAGGGGTTTGGCTATGCGAAAACGTTGCATAACAGCCTCATTCTTCGCAAATAAATAGTGCTGCTGATAATAGCTCAGCAAATTAGCGCACAGATAGCGGAATAAGTGCTCCTCATTGTTATCGTCTTTCAAATTGAGTATAAAAGACTCCTTTCCGTAACCATCTTCATAGAAAAAGCGGTACGAATAATCAAACAGGATGCTTTTAGCGTATTCGTTTTTCAGCTCTTTGGTCTGTTCCCTCGCAACGGCTTGTCCCAAAGTGGCTGAGTATTCAAATGAGAAGCCATTTCTGCACAATAGTTCACGGGATCTTCGGTGTTCGCCGTCTTCTTTGGAGCTGCCGTGGTGCCCCTCGTCCACCAGCACAAGATTGTTGCCTTCAAAACTTTGGGCATAAAAGCTCTTTTCTCCCTTCTTTTTGCTAGAAGTGTCGGATATCAGCTTTCCGGAGTCTACAACATAAGCGGTCTCGATGCCTTGGGGGCGGAACAAGCCCATCTCACTCATCAATTCCGCAGAAATGCTGGATAAGGCGAATTCTTCTACATGCTGTTGCGACAAGCCCTCATTGGGTGTCAGGAGAATGATTCTGTCCGGCTGTTTTTCGGCTTTGCCTGCATACTCTAAATACTGCAACAGGTTTACATGCATCACTAGGGTCTTCCCTGCGCCTGTAGCTTCCCAATAGGATATCTTGCGTAGCGTTTCTTCCGTAAATATTGGAGTATCTGCAGGGGCGCCCTTGTACGCCCTGATCCGATTCCTCGGGTTAGCCTTATTGTACTCTTTTACTAGATTGTTTAATTCGGACAGCAATTCCGTCGGGTGGTTGAAGAGCCAATCCAGATAAAGCTCCGTCACCAGCAGACTGAGATATTGGAAGTATTTCATTCCCAATATCTTCCCTTCTTCCTGATTGCGCCGCTCCGTTATTCTGTTCCAATGGCGTACAATGTTCTTGTCGTAGCAGCTAAAGGCATCCTGATCTATCCTGTTCATGTTGAACAAGGTGCTATCCATCAGCTCATGGAAAAAGCGTGTTTGACCAGTTTTGGGGTTGATTCCCTCCAGTTCTTTCCGGTTCAATGCACGTTGTAGGATGCGGAAATCGCTATCCCGGAAGAAACTCCGCGCCCATTGTGCCAGTATCAGCATGCCGTGGAACTGCTGCATGCCTATCTTCCCGGCTTTTTCTTCCTTGCGTTTGGGCTTGCTTGTTGACGCTGTCCTTGCCATGGCTTTATTCTTCCTCGAACATGCGTGTCAAGAATTCTTCCTCAATGGAGCGTACCTTCAATTCAGGCCCATTGTCATCGTTCCCCAACTTCTTGTTGGCGATGCTGTGGTCTCCATTGACGTAAATGTAATCAAACTCTCTGTCACCGGGGTGTATATCTTTCTTATTCAGTAAGTCGTTCAGCTCTGCCGAATCTATTGTGTCGCAGTCTCGCCATACAATGAGTATGCGGTCATCATTCTTGAGTCGCCCCTCGACCATAATGTACCCTTTATCCACATGGCGTTCCTGCGTTTCAACGTGAAGTCCAAGCAGGTAATTAAAGGTTTCCACCAAGTCCACCTTGCGCATTTCGCTTGCCCCGCTGGAATCCGCTGCAATTTTCAGCTTATAATCGAAAGGCTTGTGGAATGAATCTGTGCTGATAATGGAGCCCCTGCTTTCTATGTCCAGCATGTATTTGAGCAGATACTCCTCCTGCATGAGGGCATCAAACATGTCTCCTCCACCGGCTTCCTGCAGCTCGATATTGTTTAGGGTATCTTCGTAGCTCTCCAGTGACATGTATTTGAAGCAATGGGAGATGCCTTTGTCGCATGTTACTGGCTTGCCGTTTTTCCACTCAGGAGAATATACTACCTTTTTGATCCTGGGCATGAGAACAGTGTCAAAATGGTCTCCCATTTCAACCAATATATATTTGCGATCCCCTCCATCTTCTCGATTCATATTGATAACAGCGTGACCTGTAGTGCCGGAACCTGCGAAGAAATCTACTGTGAGCCCACAACTGTTACTGCACAAGGTCACAATTTTCTCAACAAGCTCTGTGGGCTTGGGTTTTATGGAATCGATAGATGTTTTGGGAATACTGTCACTAAACATATCAAGCAACATTTTGGTCGCCGATGTTGTTGTTTTTACATCATCCCACAGTGTTGTGGCAACTTTCCCTTTAGAAATGGCTTCGGATAAGAATCGTTTGAATCCTGGTTTTCCTTTTCCTGTTTTTCCAAATAATATACGCCCCTCAGACAAGTATCGCAACGTCTCTTGCTCTTCAAATCGCCAACATCTTCCTGCTGGGGGATAAAAGGTTTTCCCATTCTCTGGATTGATTATTGGGTAACTTAAATTTTTCCTTTCGTTGGGAGCGTCAAGTGGATCTAATTTCCAAGGCCCTCTTATATCCTTATCAGGATTTGCAAACCCCTTCTTATCTTCTTTTAGGCGAAATGTCGTTTTGTTTGCATCCAAGTGCTTTTTATTCTTGGTGAAGAAAGTTGTATGATTGACAGATGTTGAAATAAGGGCATCATTGGATACAGACTTTCTACAATTCCAGATAACATCCGCGACAAAATTCTGCAATCCATAAATATCTGAAAGAAGGTCCTTAAGAACGGAATATTCCCCGTCATCTGTACTTACCCATATGCCGGCAGCATCACTCATTATATGATATGCGACTTGTACTCGGTCGCTCATGCATGATAACCATGACGAGTGCTGATAATTGTCTTTATATAAGAAATTATTATCGTTTCCTGTATTGTATGGAGGATCAAGATAGATAGCATCGACCTTGCGTTCGTATTTGGTTTTGATGAGACGCAAGGCACCATAGTTTTCTGAATGAATTAACAACCCATCACAACATTCATCCAGATGATCGATGGATGCTAGGAGACGGGCCTTGAAAGATTCATCGAAGAATTTGGTGTCGATCATGCGAGCATCGGTAATCAATGAGCCTTCTGTGGTATTGAGTTTGATCCATTCTTCCTGTTGCTTCGGATTATCCAATACCTCAGCATGGAGCTCCTTGGGCACCAAATCCATCGTGAGGCAATAATCACACTGCACCACAAACTTCTTCTTGAGCCAAAGCTTCTTTTGGAAGTTTTCGATTTGTGCCATGAAATCAATCAATTCCGAAGCTATAGCACGAACTGCCTGAATCGTGCGCAGATTCTTTTCTATCTGTGAAAACGAGGAGGCATTTTGGATGTCATCCAGATGCATCATTTCGTTCTTAATATAGAAATCAAGCTCGCGTGTGAGAAAGCCCTTGAGATCCTTGTGGATGAAATAATCGCTGGTATTCTTCGCGGTATAGGCATCCAGATACTTACGGAACAGATTTCTTTTTGGGTCCGCCTTGGTAGGCGCAGGGGAATCCAATTGAGAAAAGCGGTCAAGCAATTTCACATCCGCCTTAAGCTCCGCAAGGAATGCTGTTGCTGCAGCATCCGACTTCTCTGCTTGAAGCGACTTCTTTGCTTGACGCGACACCTCTGCTTGAACCGACGCCTCTGCTTGTTCCACCTTTTTTCCCTTTTTTTTGAAACGACGGTACTGGAAGTAGACGTACAACTCCCCCCCCTTTTCCTCAAGAAATGTTGCCGGATATGTTCCCGGTTCTTCACCTTCCGCCTCAGCCGGATCCCATAGGACAAAGCAGCGGACTGCATCATTATCTTTGATGTTGTCCTTTGTCAGATCTGCAGAGACCAGACGGAAATGGACTTTTGCACCATTCGGGAGGGAAAAATCATAATGAGTGAAATTTTCTCCGGACTTGACATAATACTGATCAGCATTTGCCCAATGCAGCTTTACCTCTTCTCCATTGTAGGGGATAGCATAGGTATCGCCCTTGTAGCGGCGCAGGGAGATGAAGTCCCCCTTGTCGTAGTAGCGGCTGAAGAAGGTCAGCAGATGCGAGTATACTTCGTTCTCTGCGGCGGCGTTGCCTGAAAGTGCAGTCTGAACTTTATCAGCAAGCTGCTCATCCAAGAAATTCCGGATTTGCTTACGGCGGGAATTCAGAATCCGATAGATGCCGAAATCGAGTTCCGGCTTATCCATCTGGAAGATTTCCTTGAGCTTTTCAACGAGAGAGGTAAACTGAGGTGACATGGTGTGTGGTTTTAAATAATGCTCCAATGGATGGTAAAAAGAGTTTCCCGGGAGATCTCCGGAACAAGCTTGCGCTGCAAAGAATCCAACAGTTGGTTGCGTTTTGCATCGGTTTCGTCCTCGACATCATCGATTTCGTGGCGAGCTTTACGAATCTCCCGGCGCATCTTATCGAGTTCCCTTTGCAGGGGTTCTTGTTCGTCCAGCGTTTGTGCATGGCGAATACCCCGTTCAATTTCCAGCTTCTTGGCTTTCAATACCTCGACCTTATGTGTAGCGGCAGCAATTTGGTCGTCACTCCAGCGGTTCAGCCTTTCCGTAGCCTGAATATAATGTGCATTATTGGCTTCACCCACTCTGTTTGCGGTGGCCTTAGCGTATTGACTTGCGTTGGCGGCCAAGCGAGAGGACAGGGCATCGGGTATAGACAACGAGAAATCGCAATCTGTGGCGGAAATATCGAACAGCTTGGCGATGGTTTCTGCCTCAACGACTGAGCCATCATCTGTCAGTGCAGAAAACAGCAGGAATTCCTGCGCATCGATACTTTTCAGCACCAGCCGGTCCAGGCGCAGATACCCACTTTTACCCTTCAGCTGTTCAACAACAGAAATCCTTCCTTGGTAGGATGAAATATCGAAAGTGACCTGTGCGTAAGGTGTATCCAATTTTTTTGCTTCGTCAAGCACCCATTCACCCAAAGGAGAATTGGGGCGATAGGGAAGCAGCTCGCCGCTGTTTTCCTTTCTATCATAGGAATATCGACCGGCTCGAATATCCGGCAAGGGCGGATCCGACAGTACGAAGGTCTTGGTTTCCGGATAAAACGTGGCACGGTTTGCCAGCACTTTTTCGGTAAGTTCAATAAACTGCTTTTCTCCCTTTGAGAGATATTGCCCCGCATATTCCGGGTCAATCCTGAGGTGTTCTCGCACATCTTCATCAAGATTTTCGATAATTGCCTTGCAGGTTGCTGCGCGTTGCGCTGCGATTTGTTCCTGTAATTCCTCCTGCAACTTATCGAATGCTGCTTGAATTTCCTGCGGAGTGCGGCAGAGGCGGAGGATTTCATGAATGCGGCGTTCAAAAGATTGCCCGGATTGGTCGATGCACCCAAGCACATCATTGGAGGCTCCGAAAATACCCTCAAACAGGTTGAACTTGTCACGCAGAAGCTCGAATACGCGCACGTCTGCCGCATTGCGTGTATTGCAGAAATTGATGACAACGACATCATGTTGCTGACCATAACGATGGCAGCGTCCAATGCGTTGCTCGACACGCTGGGGATTCCACGGTAGATCGTAGTTTACGACCATGGAACAGAATTGGAGGTTAATACCCTCAGCCCCGGCTTCTGTAGCAATGAGGATTTTGGACTTGTTCCTGAAGGCTTCAATCAAAGCGTGACGCATCATGATAGGCTTGGAAGAGGGATCATCCGGGTGATCTGCCTTATAATCCTGATAGATGGCCTCTGACGTGGGATCCTGCTTGCCGCCACCGGAGAAACACACAACCTGCCCGGCATAACCGTTGCCCTCCAAGAAATCCCTCAGGAAAAGCATGGACCGGCGGGATTCCGTGAAGATAACAGCTTTTTGTTCTGCTCCCAACTCCTGCAACTTATCCCAGCCGACTTTCAACGCAACGAGAAGTTGCGTTGTTTTGGTATCTGCTCCGATTGCTTGCCCCCTGCGAATGAAGCTTTGCACAAGCTGTATTTCCTCCTGTAGTTTTGACAGATCAATCGGGCGTTCTTCGGCATCGGTGTCGGTTACCACTTCGCTGACATCATCTTCTTCCTCTGCAGCTGCCAATTCCTCCAAGATATCAGGATCGTCCTCGAAGATGCGCTCCAACAACTGTTGATTATTTCTATCAAGTCCGCTCTTTAGCGAAAGCAAACGGGACAAAATGCTTTGCAATGTACCGATTAAAGCCGTTGTTGATGAGGCCATGACCTTGCGAACAACCAGTGTAAGCATGGTGCGTTGCCGCGGAGGGAATGCATAGGAGGTTTGATCTTGCAAGTAAGCGGAAACATCTTCATAAAGTTGATGTTCCCTGTCCGAGGATTCGAAAGTCTGCGTGATGGGAATTCGGTCCGTATAGCGAACAAATGCGCGGACATCCCTACGCAGCGTACGCCAACAGAAATCCCTGAGTCTTTGACGCAATCCCTCGCGGTCTCCGCCGGTGTTTGCATAACGAGTGCGGAAACTGGGAAGGTCTCCGAAGAGTGTATCATCCAGCAAGGTGGATATGCCGTACAACTCATTCAGAGAATTCTGTAGAGGCGTTGCCGTCAGCAATAGCTTGCGCCTATCCGATAAAGCCCAACGCAAGGCCTGACCGACCCGGTTCGCTTCACGGTAAGCATTGCGCAGCTTGTGTGCCTCATCGATAACGACACAATTCCAGCTAACAACCCGCAGTTGCTCACTCATACGCGCCGCATACTGGAACGACGATATGCTGATGAACTTGCCCTCAAACGGGTTCGCCAAGCCCTGTTTAGCCAACTCACGAGCGGATTTAGCATCCACGATCTGAACAGGTAAGTTGAACTTGCTCTCAAGTTCACATTGCCACTGTTTCCGCAGAGAAGCGGGACAAATAATGAGCAGATTTCGTTGCTTCTCTGCCCAGAGCTGACAAAGAACCAGCCCTGCTTCAATGGTTTTACCCAATCCCACTTCGTCGGCCAGTAGTACGCCTTTTGAGATGGGGGAACGTAGGGCGAATAAGGCTGCCTCTACCTGATGCGGATTCAAATCAACGGAAGCATTGAGCAGAGACTGAGTCAAACGCTCTACGCCTTGGCCACCTTCTCTTGTAAGCAGGTGAGCAAAATATTTTGCCTGATAGTTGGTTACTAATTCCATTAAGTTGTCAGTTGTGTGTTTGTCGTCTATTGGAGGTGATGGAAAAGCCGGGGTATATAACCCGCCAGGCTGATTCGATCGAGACAGCACCCCTCATTGCCCCTTAGTATACAGCATTTCTAATGCTGTGTCAAGCCTAAAAGTTGGGAAGCCGCTTATTTTTCGGCATCTTTTGCCCTTTCTCTCCCTCGGTATACCGATGCCTCATACGCCTATTTTACACCCATATTTGCAATAAGTCATTGATTATCAACAACTTAGGCACCCTATGCATTAGAAATGCATAAGGTAAGTTGGGGCGGGGTAGGGGGTATTTTCTGCTTGACGCGCGGGGGTGGGGGCTGTATAGTGGAGGTATGGTACGCGCGATGATGATAGCACTGAGTTGCTTGGCGGCGCCGCTTGCGGTGCAGGCCGGGTGGGAAGATCCTGTGTCACAGAAGGCTGAGGAGGCTGCTCCGGTGGCGTTGTTGCCCTTCCCGCAGAAGGTGGAGTGGCTGGGTATGGCCAAGGGGGCGAAGAGTTGGAAGCTCTCCGGCGATGCCGTGAATGCGCCGTCCGTGCAGGTGGCGTGGAAGGGGCTATTGGCCGACAAACCGGGGGTGGCTGCGGAGGTGCAGTTGGTGCTGAAGCCGGATGCTCTGCAGGAGGCGGACCGAGCGGAGGGGTATCAGCTGGAGGCCAAGGGGGCAAAGGTGCGCATCTCTGCCGCGACGGAGGCAGGCTTGTTCTACGGATTACAGACGTTGCGTCAGTTGGTCGCGGAGCAGAAGAAGCTGCCGCAGTGTCGCATCATGGACTACCCTGCCTTCCGTCTGCGCGGGTTCATGCACGACTGCGGGCGCAATTTCCAGACCATCGCCGCGCTGAAGCAGCAGCTCGATTATGCCGCCCGCTTAAAGCTGAACACCTTCCACTGGCACCTGACCGACCACCCCGCTTGGCATGTGGAAAGCAAGGCCTACCCCGTGCTGAATGACCCGCAGCACCGCACGCGCGATAAGGAGGATACCTACAGCTTCGATGACGTGCGCGAGCTCTTCGCCTATGCGCGGGAGCGGCACATCTCCATCATCCCGGAGCTCGATATGCCCGGGCACAGCAGCTATTTCAAACGCTGCTTCGGTTTCGATATGCACAGCGAACAGGGAATGCCCATTCTCGAGGCGCTTCTGGAGGAGTTCTGCCGCGAGGTTCCGGCGGATATCTGCCCTTATGTGCACATCGGTGCGGACGAGGTGCGTGTGCCCAATGCGAAGGCTTTTGTGAAACGCATGAGCGACAAGCTCATCTCCATGGGCCGCAAACCCATGCAGTGGGGCGGGCCTCGCGACCTGCCCGTGGGCGAGGATTCCATCGCCCAACGCTGGGGCGAGGGCGGGGAGATGGTCGAGAAGTCGCTCAAGCCGGAGACCATCCGCTGCCACACGGTAGATTCTGCCATCGGCTACACCAACCTGTTTGAACCGGCCTTGCTGGTGCGCCGTTACTTCTTTATGAAACCCTGCGGCGTGGCCCGGGGAGACGAGCAGAAGATGGGCGGCATTATCTGCACCTGGCCGGATGCTCGGGTGGATGATAAAGCCAAGATTATCCGCCACAACGGCGTGTGGCCCACCATGTGCGCGATGGCTGATAAAACATGGCGCGGCGGGGACGGCGACGGAGATGCCTACCCCTGCGCCATGCCTGCGCTCGGCACCCCGGCGGGCGATGCCTTCGCTCGCCTTGAGAAACGCATGGAGGTGCTGGCTCGCACTGTGTTCAAGGGGCAGGCCTTCCCCTACTGGCCGCAGAGCTCCGTGACTTGGCAGGTGGTTCCCCCCGTGCCGACCGCCGAGGCTGACCCGGTGCGCGAGAAGGTGCTGTCCGGCCAATGGGCCGAGCTGCAACCCATCACGGCCCACGGTGCCTGCCTCTATCTGCGCACGCGTCCCTCCACGGGCTACATCGGCCTCTTCCCCAAGCAGAAACCGGGGGTGACCACCTGGGCCATCACCACGTTGAAAGCTGACAAGGCGGGCGACGCCCCCTTCATGGTGGGCTTCGATGCCCCTGCTCGCTCCTCCCGCCGCTTCTCCGGCGTAGCCCCCGTCGGCTGCTGGAGCAACTGCGGCACCCGTATTTGGGTGAACGGCCAAGAAGTGAAGAATCCCCACACCTTCAAGCTCGCCGGGCAGAACCGCTTCAACCGCGACACCTGGTTCCACGCGGCTAACGAAAATCCCTTCGATGACGAGGAAATCTGGTGGTGCCACAACCCCGTGACCTTCCCCCTCAAGAAGGGGGATAACACCATCATCGTGGAACAGCCCTACATTGGCGAATGCCAGAGCTGGGAGGTGAATGTCGTACCGCTCGAGCATTGATGTTCTCACCTAACGTGCAGGGCCGGCGTGAAAATACGTCAGCCCTGAAGAATGAGCTTGCAGAGCAGGGAAGGGGGTGCTAGAATGGGGGCAATGGAAGAACAGCTTATCATCATCGGAACCGGACCGGCCGGGTATACGGCAGCTATTTATGCAGCGCGTGCTAATTTGGCACCTCTTGTGTTTACGGGCAGCCAGATCGGCGGGCAGTTGACCACGACAACGGAGATTGAGAACTTCCCGGGTTTTCCGGAGGGGATCATGGGGCCGGATTTGATGGTCAACATGAGCATGCAGGCGGAGAAATTCGGTGCGCGATACGCATATGAGGACGTGCTGAGCGTGACGCAGGAGGCTTGCAGCGGGTTATTCGTGGTGACGAGCAACGGCGGGGCCTACAAGGCGAAGGCCGTGATCGTTGCGACCGGTGCCACGGCTCGTTACCTCGGCCTGCCGGGGGAGAAGGAGCTCATCGGCCACGGGTTGACGGCGTGTGCCACTTGTGACGGTGCCTTCTACCGCGGGATGCCCGTATGTGTGGTGGGCGGTGGCGACAGCGCCTGCGAGGAGGCTAGTTTCCTGACCCGTTTTGCGAGTAAAGTTTACCTCGTGCACCGTCGCGGGGAGCTGCGGGCCTCCAAATCCATGCAGAAGCGTGTGCTCGATGACCCGAAAATCGAGCCCCTGTGGTTCAGTACCCCCGTTGCCTACAAAACGGATGGCAGCGGCGAGCTGGAGTCGGTGACTCTGGCGGATACACGCACCGGTGAGCAGCGTCCGCTGGAGGTTAAGTGTGTCTTCATGGCGATCGGGCATTCCCCGAACAGTGCTTTCCTGGGTGACTTGGTAGAGCGCGATTCCGCCGGGTTCATCGTGACGCAGGGCGGTAGTTCTCACACCAAGACCCCCGGTTTGTTTGCTGCCGGTGATGTGGCCGATCCCGTTTATCGCCAAGCCATCTCGGCTGCCGGCATGGGCTGCCGTGCGGCTTTGGATGCCGAGCGTTATCTGATTGAACAAGCCTGATTTTTCACCACACGGATGATTATGTGTCGCTATGCTATTTGTGCTATCCTCGCGGGGGTGATTCTGGCCTCCTGCGACAACATTCAGGGCCCCTCGGCCGGGGTGCAGACCCAAACCTACCGCCAAGCCGTGGCTCAGTATGATGCCGGTAACTATGCAGCGGCCCTTCCGGGGCTGCGCATGGCCGCCTATCAAGGGAATGCGGATGCGCTGGTCAAGCTCGGCAAATGCTTGGAGCAGGGGCTGGGGGTAGAGAAAAATGAGTACGAGGCCGCCGGATGCTACAGCAAGGCTGCCGGAGCCGGTAACGCTGCGGCCATGAACCTGCTCGGTAATATGTATGCCGATGGTTTGGGAGTCTCCCGCGACATTCGCAAGGCTCTTTCTCTTTACGAAACGGCTGCCGCCAAAGGTGACGGTGCTGCCTTG
The DNA here is from genome assembly GCA_022787425.1 of Akkermansia sp. Taxonomy (GTDB): domain Bacteria; phylum Verrucomicrobiota; class Verrucomicrobiia; order Verrucomicrobiales; family Akkermansiaceae; genus Akkermansia. The sequence goes on along the minus strand of JALFWB010000031.1, from coordinate 82,135 downwards.
AATAACCTTGGCACCTGTTACCGACGCGGTGAGGGGGTTCCGCAGGATGAAGCCCGGGCTGCCGACTTCTTCCGCCGCGCAGCCGAGCAAGGCAACGCCGCCGGTATGTGTAACTTGGGTCTTTGCTATCTGCATGGTGCCGGTGTGGAGCAAAACGAGGACATGGCCCGCGAATGGATCTCCCGCGCTGCGGCCAAGGGCAATAAGTCCGCCATTAACCACATGCGCAATTTTAACTGGTAGTCCGCCTGTTTCCACAGCCTACCAAGGTTTAGGCGGAGGAAGGAAACAGTGGATGTGCTTGCTTTGAGAACACGGCCTATCGTCTCCCCGGGGAGGCGGTAGGCTTTTGTCTTGCCTAGGTGCTCAGTCGCCCCGGTTGCCTCCGCCCGCCGAGGGAGAGGAGGGGAAGATGGGGGTTGTCTTGATAACGTAGCCGGTCAGGTAGCGCATGGAGCGGCAAACGCCCGCGCCGTGAGGCGAGCCGAGCCGCACGTCCGGCGTGCTCTCCCGCAGCTTGCCGCAGTGGCTGAGGTAGATGAAGCGGAGAACCAGCACCGTGAGGATGAGCAGGACAGCGGCCGTGATAGACAGAAGTCGGCAGGTCTCCGGATCCTCTACCATAGCCTCCAGCTTTTCTCGAAACCCCTTCTTCTTTACCTTCTCCTTCGGTGCCATCGGGATGTCAATAACCGGGGGCTTCGTGTTCGCGCCGTCTTTAGGCGTGACGAAGCCGGCGGACAGGGGGAGAAGCTGCGCATGAACACTCCGGATGGCCGCCAGGATACCCTCCACCCGGTCCCCCGCCGCGATGGCCGCCTTGCGCACGGCGTTGCGGCGGGCCTCACGCTGTGCTTCATCACCGGGGATGTTGCAGTAGCCTAGGTCGATGAAATCCGGGGCACCGGGGGTGTAGCGTATCACAACACTGTGTTCATAGGTAGGTACGAGCGCGTGTGTGATGGCGGGGGCAGACAACTCGGTGGGTATGCTATCCGAACCCCGCACCATGACAACGTAGATGCGGAAAGAGGAGGCTGCGTTGGTGTGGCGCAGGACATAATCAACATCGTCTGCCTCCGGGGCAGAGAGGAGCCCGATGGGATCGCAGAGGGCGGAGCTGTTCGAATCACGAAGGCGGAAGTGGTCATGGTAGCGGCGCAGCAGGTCGCTCTGTTCTGCTGCGGCATTGCGCCGGGGTGTTTTGTTAACGCGTGCTTCCGTCCGCTTGGTGGTCGATGCAGGCTGTGCGGGGAAGAGCGCGGCGAAGCTGTCCGCCAAACGCCCATCCATCAGCATGCTGTAGTCAGCGGGTGTCCACCTCGGCATGCGGTCACTGCCTGCAGCGGCGGGCTGCTGTTGTGTGTCGGGCTGAGGCACTGGCTGTGGCGCGGGGGAAGTTGTGGTTTCCTCCACCGCCTCCGCAACGGCGTCATCCTCCGCTGCTTCCGGCACTTCCTCCGCTGTTGCCTCCGGCACTTCCTCGGCTACAAGGTCTTCTTCCTGCGGTGCCGTCCGGGCGGGCGGGGTGGTAACGGCAGCCGAGGCCGGGCTTACGGCGTGTGCGGTCAACAGAGCAGGGAAAAGAAGGAGCCCGGAGAGCCCCGCCGCGCGGGAACGCCTGTCCGCCGCCTTGTGGACGAGGTGGGAGCGCTTGGCTATCTGAATAACGGCCTCCTTCATCACCTTCTTGATGGCAGCGGACATCGAGCGCTCGCGGAACTGAAGCATCCCCTTCATGATGGCGCTGTTGATGCGCATGGTGTCCACGTAGGGATCCAGCATATATCCCCAACAAAAACAGGCGGCGGACTGATTGACATCCATCACCAGAATGAGGAACCAACGCGGATCCACCGGCGGGGGGAGCGGATGACTCCGATCCAGAAGCGCGTTGCTCACGCGGCGCACGGCCCGCTGCAGGGCATTGCCGGTCTCTGCAGGAGCTGCCTTGCGCGGCTCGCCGGGTGCCTCTACGCTCACGGATTTCTCGGAGAGTAGCTTGGACTTCTGTCGCAGCCCGAAGCTGATATCGTCAACCTCTGCGTGATTCAGGAGCCAGTGTGCCAAGACGCAGAGGAAGTCCGGGTTTCCACAGCCGGTAATATAAACGCTGAGCACCACCGGGGGGAGGCGCCGCTCCAGTTTCTCCAGATAGTGCGTGAGGTCGGCGTACTCCTCATTGCAGAAGACACCGGCGACATCATGCACGCGGCGGAAGCGAACCTTCTCAGCCGTGAAAACCTCCTCCGCCCTGGAGAGTTGGTACCGGCAGTGCGGGCAGACCTCTGCCCCGGCGTGCATGTAGGAGAAGCAGCAGGGGCAGATTGCCCGGGTGCTTCGCTCACTTTTTCCGGAGGGGTGGTGGGAGGCTTCCGTCATTTCGGGATAATAAACAACCTATAGCTGCTTAGTGCTTATTTTTGCGGCGCAGAATATGCAGCCGCGCATCCATCTTGGGACGCAGATTCTTCTCAATCCAAGCGAAAGCAGCCTCCGTCCCTTCGCTCTCATACACGCGGCCGATGCAAGCCTCTACGCCCGTTGCGTTACCGGTGAGGCGCAGGAAGTTGTTGGAGGTGAACTCGATGAAAAGGTCGCCATCGATGACACCGCCGTTAAAACTGAGGATCCACCTGCGCACATAGAGAGCCAGCACGGCATCGCCGACCCAAGCTTGGGCGCGGCACACGGGATCTGAATCCGGGGGTAAGGTAGACATGGTGTGAGGGGTGAGCGGGCAGAAGTTCCGGGGAAAAAGCAACCGCCGTGCCGGGAAGGACAACGACGGTTGCAGAAACCCTGCAACGGGGACTACGCGCGCGGGCTCGGCTCGCGGCTGCCTGCAGTGGTACCCGGTCGGGTTGTGAACGGACCGCCGGCCGTGGGTGCAACCTCGGTAAAGGCCATCCCCGCCTGCTCAAACTCCTTGCCTGCCACCGGGAAGTCCTTGCGCAGCGGGTTGTAGGGGTAACCCTCCCACATCATGATGCGGCGCAGATCCGGATGCCCGGTAAACTCGATACCCATCAGGTCGTACTGCTCACGCTCCAGCCAGTTGGCCGAGCGCCATACAGGCACCATGGAGGGCACCGCCGGAGCCGGACCCGCCACGGGGCAACGCACCAAAAGGTTCGCCCCCGTCTCTGCCTGGGTGATTGTGTAGTTCGTCTCGTAGCGCGGCTCCTCTCCCAAGTGATCCACTGAGGAGACGCACACCAGCATATCGAAACCGCAGGTGTGCTTGGCAAATGTCATCACTGCCGTCAAATCCGCCGGATCAACCGTCAGGGTTGTGTCTCCGCGGAATTCCGTTGCCTTCACCTGCGGAAAGCGCTCGGTAATTTTCTTCGCCGCTGCCTGCTGCAGCTCTGTAAGTTTGGCCATGGTGTTCAAAACAGAAAAGGGTTCCAGATCAATCGGATACGCCGTCTACCGCAATGCTTGCGCGGATGGTGCTTGCGTTCGGGGCCTCGCGCAGCGAGTGCTCCTTGAAGAAGTCCTTGAGCGGATGATTCGTCGCCATAATCTTGTCCTGCAGCGTGATGAGACCCTGCAGCAGAGCCTCCGGACGCGGCGGGCAGCCGGAGATGTACACGTCTACGGGTACGATCTTGTCCACACCCTGCAAAACGGAATAGCTGCGGAACATACCGCCGGTGCAGGCACAGGCCCCGCAGGCTATGCACCACTTAGGCTCCGGCATCTGGTCCCAGATGCGGCGCACCAGCATCGCCATCTTGTAGGTGATCGTGCCGCAAATAAACATGAAATCGGCTTGGCGGGGTGCATAGCGGTTCACCTCTGCGCCGAAACGGGAAATATCGTAGCGGGAGCACGCAGCGGCCATGTACTCGATGGCGCAGCAGGAGGTGCCCATGGGCATCGGCCAAAGGGAGTATTTCTGCATCCAGTTGATGGCGGCCTCCACCGTGGTGTAGACAAACCCGCCGTCTGCCTCCGGGTCGCACATGTAGTTCTGCTCTATTATCTGTCGGTCTTCACTGCTCATATCGGTGAATTGCGCGGGATATACCTGCCGCACTGAAGCAAGCATACCCGATTTGGCTCCGAACTTCAAGCCTAAAATCGCATCGGGGTGCAAAAAGAAAATGCGGGGCGCGCAGAATATAGGCTTGACATAGGGGCTGTAGACGCTAAAATGACCTCATGCACACACCCACAACGCAGCGAGTGGCCCGGCTGCTCGCCCTTTCCCTTTCCGTCGGCTGCACCGTCTGCGCCCAGGAATCGACCGGGGACCCCTTCATGGATGCCATGGTGGAGGACCAACGTAAGGCAGAAGCTGCCCGTAAGCAAGCTGCTGAGCGGCAGGCTCAGCAGGATGGTGCGGCCCCTGTTACAGCGGATCCCACGCTGAATGACCAGGAGCGCCAGCGCGAGGCAGATCGTGAGACGCGTCTGGTGAACATGGCGGATGAAACGCGCTTGGTCAGTGAGGAGGAGATGAAGCGTGAGCTCGGCGAGGGTAGTGGCATGTTCGGCGGGGATGAGCAGCTCGTGGGTAAGACCGTCAACAGCGTTCGCCTTCAGTTTACAACTGCCGAGCGTACAGTGCCGGCCGCGCGTATCATGGATGTCATTCAGACCCGTGCAGGCAGCAAGTACAGCCCGATGCGGGTGAATACGGACTTGGAGCGTCTGATTGAGCGTGGGTATGTGCACCCGGATGCTCGTGTTATGGCTACCCCGCGCGGGAATGGAGTGGACTTGGTCTTTGTGGTGCGCACGGCGGATGTTCTGGGCGGTGTGGGCTTTGAGGGAAATACCTTCTTTGACCAGTCGGATCTGCGCGACAAGACCAAACTGGCGAGCGGTCGCCCGCTCAATGATAAGGAGCTGGCCCGCGCCCGTGCGGAGATCATCAAGGCTTATCAGCAGGCCGGTTTCCCGGATGCTCAGGTGACTTGGCGTGCAACACCTACCGCCCGCAATGAGTACAAGGATGTTATCTTCAGTATCAAGGAGGGTGCGCGTGTTCATGTGGTCAACATCGACTTCGTGGGCAATAAGCGTTTCGACAGCAAGCAGTTGCGGCAGCTGATGGTCACCAAGGAGCGTGATTGGTTCAAGCCCTTGTCGTGGATTACCAAGAACGGCCGACTGGATCGCGAGCAGTTGGACGATGATTTTCAGGCGATCGTGCGCCATTACCGCAATTACGGTTATCTGCGCGCTGCCGTGTCGAAGGTGGAGGCCACTTCCGCGCCGGGCGGCAGCCGGAAGAACCTCGGTTTCAAGATTTACCTGAATGAGGGGCCCCTCTACCGCGTGCGTCATGTCACCTTCGGGCCCATGAAGGTTTACACGCCCAAGGAGCTCTCCCCCGGGCTCAGTATGCTGGATAATGATATCTATTCGCTGCAGAAGGTTACGGATGACGTTGACATGATCCGCTCCTACTACGGTGCCAAGGGCTATGCTGACGCAGAGGTCAATCCGGACATTACGGAGGTGGGTGTGGATGAGAAGGGGGTGCACTTGATTGATATTCGCTACAATATCAATGAGGGGAATCCCTATCGCGTCGGCCGCATCAACCTGACCGGTAACACCAAGACCCGCAGCCACGTCATTCTTCGTGAGCTCCCGCTCAAGTCCGGCAGTAACCTCAATGCCGTGGACCTGCAGACGGCGAAGAAGCGTCTGGATAACCTCAAGTACTTTGATTATGTCGACATTTCCCAGGCATCGTCACCGGTGCCGGGCTACCGTGATGTCGATGTAACGGTGCATGAGCAGGGTACGGGGCAATTCCAGGTCGGTGTGCGTTTCTCCAGCATTCAGAATGCCTCTGTTTACGTCAGCACCACGCAGTCTAACTTTGATATTGCGGGCTTCCTCACCGGTTCCTTCGTGGGTGGTGGCCAGCGCCTGACCGTGACGGGTGATCTTGGTTTCGATTATCAGAGTGCACGCATTCACCTGCTCGAGCCGTGGTTCTTGGATACGCGTCTGGCCCTCGGTAACGAGGTGTTTTTCTCCAGTAGCTCTTATATCAGCGATTACTACACACAGCGTAACTTCGGTTATTCCGTTACACTGAACAAGGCCCTCAACGATTACCACTCGATTAACTTTGAGTATCGCATCGAGAACTTCCGCCTCCGCCCGGAGTCTGATGCACCGCCCTTCTTCCGTGATAACATGGGCTCGTTCGTTCGCAGCCACTTTGCTCTTGGGTATACCTATGACTCCCGAGATGCGATCATTACCCCGCGCAAGGGCGGTCACTTCCGCGTGACCGGCGGTTGGAGCGGCCCGGGCAGCACCGTTCAGACCTACAGTGCTGCGATGGAGGGTTCGTATTACTACAACTCGTTCTGGGATTCCATCTTCAGCTTCAACTTTGCCGTGGAGTCCGTGGATGCCTTGGATAAAAACAAGACGGTGCCGCTCTTCGAGCGTTGTTACCTCGGTGGCCCGAACAACCTCCGTGGCTTCAAGTACCACGATGTTGGCGGTATTGATCCCGCACTTGCCGGCAGTGAGTCCATGGGCGGTCTTACCTCGGCCTTTGCTCAGTTTGAGGTCAGTCTCCCCTTGGTGGACTCCATCCGCTTTGCCACCTTCTTAGACGTTGGCTTCGTGAACGAAAAATCCTTCGATTTCAAGGCTAATAAGTTCGCTGCAGACTGGGGTATCGGTCTCCGACTCAACCTGCCCATCGGCCCCATTGCCGTTGACTACGCCATGCCCATTCGCTCCGACAACGCCGTCGACAACGGAGGTCAGTTCCAATTCTACGTCGACGCCAAGTACTGATCATCTCCTCATTCCCCCTCTCCCCATCCGGAGAGGGGGAAATTCATCCCATAAACCGGGCGCGTCAGTTTATCGTGCCTTCGGAATCTTTGTTTTCTTCCGGTTTATGCAATTATCGGCTTGCTAAACTAGGCAGAGCGTGATACTATGGGCCGTCCTCACAACCGGAAACTCATGCTCTCTCTGTCTCAATCCTGTTTGCCGCTCATTATTTCCCGATGGGGTATAATTTTTGGATGTGATCATGAATAGTGTGGGGATATCGATGCAATCAGATTTCAGAAAGACTTTATGGCTCAGCAACCGCTAATCTCTGTCATTATCCCCATTTACAATGCGGGAGAATTCCTGCGTCCTTGTTTGGACAGCCTCCTTCGCCAGACCTTCACCGAATATGAAGCTATCCTGGTTAATGATGGCTCCACGGACCATAGTTTGGACGTAATGCGCGAATACGCTGCGAAGGATGATCGGTTCATGGTTCTTGACTTCCCGAACGGTGGTTATGGGAAGGCCATGAACAGGGGGATGGATGCAGCCCGTGGACTCTATATGGCCATTCTCGAACCGGATGATATGCTGCCAAGAAAGGCGTATGAATCCTTGTGGAAGGAGGTCGAAAAAAATTCAAGGCCGGATATTGTTCGGGGAACCTACTTAACCATGCAGAGCTCCCCCGATGGTGTGCGGTATGAATGGGTTAATTTTAATAAGTTAGTCAAGAAGATCTTAGTTCCGAGTGATGACTATTCATCCTTTCATCCGAGTACTTGGAGTGCTCTCTATCGACTGGATTTCCTGCGAGAGAAAGGAATCCGTCACCATGAGAGCCCTGGAGCATCCTATCAAGATATGGGGTGGTTTACTCAAACCATTTTCAGGGCAGAAAGATGGTGCTGTACGGATGAAATCGTTTATCTGTATCGTATAGATAATCCGGAATCCTCTGTCAAACAGTATGATAGAAAATTTGCTGTTCTATCGCACGAATATGAGTTTGTTTACGAAAAGCTCAATGAGACGCCCGAATTGTGGGAAAAGGTGAAGACGAGCTTGTTTATGCGCTTCGTGTGTGATCATTTGGCGATATATGAGATTCTGAGTGAACCTGTGTTGGGTGAGTTCGTTACATGCGTTAAGGAGACTGTGCAAAAAATCTTCTCCGATGTTGCCGATCTGGTACCAGCCCGGAGAAGCGAGAAATGGAACTGGATGCTGAATAAGGAGAGGAGGTATCCCCTTCATCCGCCTGTACCTTTCCCTTGCATTAGATATAAACGCTTCCTGGGAATTTTTCGCTATAAAATTGAGCGAACGAGCGAGATGCTTGAACTTGAACCGGGAATCAGCTATCCGTTTCGAAGTCGCGAGGTTCGTAGCTTCTGCGGTATCCCCTTCAGAGTTCGCTGTAAATAAGGGGCACGCTGCTGTGTGAGGTGTGCTTGGCGGACGAGGTTTATCTCCCTCCGTGGCTTGGCCTTCATTGTGACCATGCTGCTCAACGCCGTTGACAGCGGGTCAGTTCCAGTTCTACATGGATGCTAGGTACTGATCTTTCTCATTACCCCTTCTCCCCAGCCGGAGAGGGGGTAATTCATCCCATAAACCGGGCGCGTCAGTTTGTCGTGCCTACGGAATTTGTATTTTCTTCCTGTCTATGCAATTATCGGCTTGCTAAGCTAGGAGGAGCGTGATACCATAGATTATCCCCACATGCGAAAGTTTATGCGCTCGCTGTTTCAACCCTGATCGTTATTTATAATGCAATGATGAAACAGGTAATAGCATAAGGATATCGAGAAATCAGATTTCAGAAAGACTTTATGGCTCAACAACCGCTAATTTCCGTTATTATCCCCATTTACAATGCGGGAGAATTCCTGCGTCCGTGTTTGGACAGCCTCCTTCGCCAGACCTTCACCGAATACGAGGCTATCTTGGTTAATGATGGCTCCACGGACAAAAGTCTGGATGTAATGCGTGAATACGCTGCAAAGGATGATCGGTTCAAGGTTCTTGACTTTCCGAACGGTGGTTACGGGAAGGCCATGAACAGGGGGATGGATGCAGCTCGTGGACTCTATATGGCCATTCTCGAACCGGATGACATGCTGCCAAGAAAGGCGTATGAGGTTCTGTGGAAGGAGGTCGAAAATAATGCAAGGCCGGATATTGTTCGGGGAACCTATTTAACCATGCAGAACTCCCCCGATGGTGTGCGGTATGAATGGGTTAATTTGAATAAGTTAGTCAGGAGGATCTTTGTGCCCAGTGACGATTATTCTGTCTTTCAGCCGAGTACTTGGAGTGCTCTCTATCGACTGGATTTTCTGCGAGAGAAAGGAATCCTTCACCATGAGAGTCCGGGAGCATCCTATCAAGATATGGGGTGGTTTACTCAAACCATTTTCAGGGCAGAGAAATGGTGCTGTACGGATGAAATTGTCTACCTATATCGGATGGATAATCAGGGTTCTTCTGTTAAGCAATTTGATAAAAAATTCGGGGCTCTACTGCATGAATATGAATTTATCTACAACAAACTCAATGAAACACCCGGACTGTGGGAAAGAGTGAAATTGGTTACATTTATGCGTTTCATAGGTAATGCATTGGCTGTATATGAGGTCTTGAGCGAGTCCGTGATTCCGGAATTTGTAATTGCGGTGAAGGAAACTGTTAACAAAATCTTCTCCGATGTTGCCGATCAGGTGCCTGCGCGGAGGCGGAAGAAATGGGATTGGATGATGAATAAGGAGAATCGGTATGCCGTTAAGCCGTCCACTCCGTTCTTGGGTATTTCCTACAGACCTTTCCTTGGTATCTTCCGCTACAAAATTGAGCGTATCGGGGTGATGCATGAACTCGAACCGGGAATCAATTATCCGGTTGGAATTCGCGAGGTTCGCAGCTTCTGCGGTATTCCTTTCGGTGTGCGACATAAATAAGGCGCACGCCGCTGCGTGATGTGCGCAGGGGGACAACTCCCATCGCGGGCTCAGCGCATGCGGACGAGATCGGAGAAGAGGCGAAGGGCGTTGAGCACGGAGATACTTGCCTCGCGGAAGAGGTAGGTGCAGTCGGGGGAGAACTTGTCGGCGAGCTCCTTCATGCGCCGGGTTCGTTCTTCTAGGAAGGCCAAGCGGCGTAGGACAATCTCGGACGAGAAGGAGGGCTGTTCGGTGAGGACGATGGAGGTAAGCGCGTTGGAGATGATGGAGGCAAAGAGGCCGACATAGTGCCCCACCTCCTTTTCATCGAGCTTATCCGGCTTGGTGCGGCGGAGTTTCTCGATAGACGAGCGGAGTTTGGTAGCGGTGGCGGAAAGCGAGCGGAAGAGCGGGTTTCTCATTGCCTTGCGGATCATTTTGTTGCGTTTGGCATCAAGGAAATCCACCACCTCCCATTTCCGGTTCAGGTCATCGGGCGGCGGCATGTTGTTCTCCTCGCGGGAAGCCAAGAGGTGCAGGTAATCGGTGCGGCCCATCACATAGGCGGTCGTCACCCCTCCGTCACGGCGGTAACGATATTTCTCATATACGGTGGGGTAGACAGCCATACCAGCCTCGGCGGCATTCATCACGTGGTCCAGCTCATCGACCGGGAAACCTCTCTCACATTCGTGCAGCGAGGGCCCGCAGAAATGTTTGACAACGTAGTCGACATGCTGCCGCAGGGCATCGGCATTCATGTACTCCTGTGCCCGGATCTCCGCCCAGGTAATCTCCCATTGCGGGAGGGAGAGGGAGTAGTAGAAATGATGCATCTGGGCCAGGAAGCGCGTCTGCGTCCCTACAAAGAACTCGATGTAGAGGTGGTTGAGGAGGAGCGGCGAATCCCCCTCGGCTCGCCGCCGCTCCGAGCATGTAATGTCCCCCGCAATGATGGCACCGGGCGTGGCGGCAGCCTCCCGCAGCAGGCGAAAGACCTCCGCCGCAGACTCCATGGCCGCCTCCGTCACGGATGCAGCAGCGTTGTTCCGGAACTCCACGCGGCAGCCCGCGATATCTCCCAGGCAGTTGCCGCTCATCCGCAGATGCAGCGGCTCCTTCCCATCAATGCACCAGAGGCGCAGATCGATCAATTCCTTGACGGTATTGTCGATCACGCCGCGCGAGATGAGCTGGGAAATCCTGGCAAGCATGGGAGGGGGCAAATCAGTGCGGTTGGGGATTCGGCATGCGCGCGGCGAGAGCCTCCACAGCCTCCGGGGCATTCATCAACTCCACCACGGCATCCCAGCGGCCCTGCATCAGGGCCTCGCGTGCTTCCTCCGGCATGCGGACGGGCAGGCAAAGCTCGCCGCCGCGCAGGGTCATGTCCGCCAAGCTGAGGGTCCAAGCAGTGTCGGGGGCCTGCTCGGTGAGCCGCATGGCCTGCACCAGCGCATCGTGCGAGGCGCAGACGCAGGGCAGACCGATGCCCGTGGAGTTGCCGAAGAAGATCTCCGCGAAGGACTCCGCCACCACGGCGGCAATGCCGGAGCGTTTGATAGCCTGCGGCGCGTGCTCGCGGGAGGAGCCGCAGCCGAAGTTCTCCCCGCCCAGAATGATGACGGCCCCGGCGTGCTGAGGGGCGTCGATGGGGTGTCCCTTGCTGCTGCCGTCAGCGTTAAAACGCTCATCGTAGAACATGGTGCCGGCCAGCTCATCGAAGGTGATGCACTTGAGGAAGCGCGCCGGGATGATGCGGTCCGTATCCATATCCGCGCCCGGTACGGGAACGGCTTTTCCGATAACTTCTGTAATTTTGTTTAAGGGCATAATCCGGTTTCCTTTCTGTTATTCACCCAATTGAAAAACCTTGCGGGCATCGGCCACACAGCCGGTGACGGCAGCGGCAGCGGCCATCACGGGGCTCATGAGCAGGGTGCGTCCCGTGGGGCTTCCCTGGCGGCCCTTGAAGTTGCGGTTGCTGGTGCTGGCGCAGATCTCATCGCCCACCAACTTGTCGGCATTCATGGCCAAGCACATGGAACAGCCGGGCAGGCGCCACTCGAAGCCGGACTCACGGAAGATGGCATCGATGCCCTCCTCACGGCACTGCCGGTCCGTCATCTGAGAGCCCGGCACGGCCAAGGCGCGCACGCCCGGGGCTACCTTGCGCCCGCGCAGCAGCGGGGCCACGGCGCGGAAGTCCGTGATGTGTCCGTTGGTGCAGGAGCCGATAAAGACCACGTTGACGGGCAGGCCCTCGATGGGGGTGCCGGGGCTCAGTTTCATGTACTCCAGCGCGGCAGTTCGTGCCTTGCGGCTCTCCGCATCCGGGGCGTCCTCCGGGGCGGGGACGACATCCCCGATGCCGATGTTCATGTCCGGCGAGATACCCCAGGTGACAGTCGGTTCGATGTCCTCAGCGCGGAATTCGACCACGTCATCGTACTCGGCATCCGCATCGCTGGCAAAGCTCTTCCAGCGCTCCACTGCGGCATCCCAATCGGCTCCGGTGGGGGCGTAGGGGCGGCCCTTGAGGTAGGCGAAGGTCTTGTCATCCGGGTTGATGTACCCGCAACGCGCAGCACCCTCGATGGCAAGGTTGCAGAGGGTTAGGCGGGCGTCCATGTCCATGGCCTCGATGGTGTTGCCGCAGAACTCGTAGGCATAGCCGAGCCCGCCCTTGGCCCCCAATCGGCCGATGATGTGCAGGGCTACGTCCTTCGCGGTCACGCCGGGGCGCAGGGTGCCCGTCACGCGCACGGCGCGAACCTTCAGCGGGCTCATGGCGAGGGTCTGGGTGGCGAGGACATCCCGCACCTGGGTGGTGCCGATGCCCATGGCAATGGATCCGACGGCACCGTGCGTGGCGGTGTGCGAATCGCCGCAGACGATGGTCATCCCCGGCTGGGTGATGCCCAGCTCCGGCATCACCATGTGCACAATGCCCTGCTGCCCACTCGGCATGTCGAACAGGCGGATGCCGTGCTCCCGGCAGTTGCGGCGCAGCTCGCTGAGCATGGTCGCAGCACGTTTGTCGGCGTAGGGCTCCGTTCTGTCATCCGTGGGGATGATGTGATCCGGCGTGGCGTAGCAGCGCTCCGGGTGCAGTACGGGTAGCCCCAGCTCCCGCAGCATGGCGAAGGCCTGCGGCGAGGTGACCTCGTGGAGGTAGAGACTGTCGATGAACAACTGCGTCCGGCCGTCCGGCAAGGTGCCGACGGTGTGCGCATCCCATATCTTGCGGTACAGAGTTTTACCCATAGCTTCAATGAGACATTCTAAGCGACACAGGCCGCCTCGTCAAGCTCGCTGACGCATTTTCGGGCTGCAAAGAGCGCAAAGTGCCCCGGCATGACACGCTTTAGGGCTTTGCTGCCGGGGTAGGAAGGGTCGTTGGGTCCCCTGGCGTCGGGGACTCCGCTTCCTCCCGCCGCATGTCCTCGCGCATGGAGGACCAGATGTAGCGCGTGAACACCACCTTGATGGCTGCCGTGAGGGGCACGGCCAGTAAGCATCCCACGATGCCGCCCAGCACCACACTCCAGAACAGCACGGAGAACATCACCGTCAGGTCGTGCATGCCCACCCGGTTGCCGACCACGCGGGGTTGGATGATCCAGCTGTCGAACTGGCTGACCATCACGAAAATACCCGCCACCACCACCGTCATCGTCACATCCCCCCAAGTGAACCAAGCCACAAACAGGGCCGGCACGCAGCAGGAGATCATGCCCAGGTAGGGGATGATGCCCAGCAGGGCCGCCGCGCCCGCAATGGAGAGCGCATAGGGCAGGCCGATGATTTTCAGCCCAATGGCCAGCAAGACGGCATCGATGAGGCTTACCAGCATCTGCCCACGTACAAAGGCGACAATGTAGCCGTTGATTTCCTCCAGGGTCTCGACCAGCTCGGTGCGGAATTCACTGCGCCGTATGGGTAACACATCGTGCCAGTTCTTTTTGATGGCGTCACCTTCCAGCAGAAAATAGAAGAGAAACACCGGCACCATGATGACACCCACCACAAAGAAGCCCATCCCGGAGATGGCACGGCTGCCCGCCGTGAGCCATGAGAGGCCCTTGGATACCAGGTAGGCAGAGTTATAATCCAACACAGCCGCCATTTTTTCCGGGTAACTCGGCTCGGCGGTCTCTTCCGTTTTCTTGGTCTTACCATTCTCTGCCTCCTCGGCGGTGAGCACCTTGCGGTAGAGCATATCTACCCCCTGCTGCACCATGCTGTTGTTATTGAGAACGTCCGTACATGTAGACATAACCCCGGATGCGATGCGGTGGCGATCCGCGAAGAGTTCTCCCGTGCTCTTGACGATGGGGGGAATGATGGCCCAGCCCAAGGCCACCAAGCCGCTCAGCGAAATGAACATGACGCTCAGCACGGAAAGCAGGCGGTTCCCGGTGCGCTTACGCATCAGCCGCACCAGCGGGTACAGAATGTAAGCCAACGCTGCCGCCACCACGACAGGTAACAACACGGGCTCCAGCCACACGAAGAGCGCGCCCATCCCCCAAATCACCATCACCACAAAGAGCGCAATGAACAGCAATGCCAGCAGACTCACGGCTGTCCAACAGATAGCGCGGTGATACTGCGTGGGGTACTCCTGACCTGTTTTTTCCATGCCCGCTATTCTATCACACAGCACACCACCTCGGCAAGCCTATTTTGGTTTCCCACCGCCATTTATTTCACCCCACCCAACACCCCCTCACTACAACCGCAGCGACAAGAAGTCTCAGGGCAGAGTTCACCCCCGGCTCTCGGAAGGGGAGACGGGGGCGGGTGGGGTCAGTGGGCGGAGTGGTGGCGGACGATATTTCCGGTGCAGAGGTAGATGATGTGCAGGCAGATGTCCGATGCCAGGTCTGCGATGCGCTCCAGGTCACGGGAGACACCGGAGCAGGCGAGGTAGTAGGCAGCGGAATCCGGGTGCAGGCTCAGCTCGCGGCGTACGAGGTCGAGCACGCCGCGGTGCAGGCGATCCACCTCGTCATCTTGGCGCAGCACCTTGTGAGCCAGCACGGTATCATTGTTGCGCAACACCTCCATGGCTTGGCGCAGCATTTGGCGGGCCAAGGCGGACATGCGGGAGAAATCGATGGACTCCCCCGTGGTGACGGAAGCCAGGGCCTCTGCGCGCTCTGCGATGTGCACCCCGAAATCCGCCATGCGCTCCAGCGCGGTGTTGATTTTGAGGTAAGCGATCACCGTCCGCAGATCCGTCGCGACGGGTTGGTAAAGAGCAAGGATTTTGAGACCCTCCTCCTCGATGCGGATTTCCTCGGTATCGATCACCGAATCGCCGGCGATGATGGCATCCGCAGCGGCCTTGTTACCGGACTCGGCGGCCTCCTCGGCGCGGCGGATGAGCTGCTCCACCTGCGCGGCCTGGGCGCAGAGCGTATTGAGCAGCGTACGCAGTTCTTTGCAGAAATGTTCTTTCACGGTTAGGTATGGGGTTGAGGTTCATTAACCGAAGCGACCGGTGATGTACTCCTCCGTCTTCTTATCGCTCGGGTTGGTAAAGATTTTGGCCGTGGTATCCGTCTCCACGATGCGCCCCTTGTAGAAGAACGCCGTGTAATCCGAGATACGGGAAGCCTGCTGCATGTTATGGGTAACGATGACGATGGTGAAACGCTGCCGCAGCTCCGGCAGAAGCTCCTCGATCTTATTCGTCGCCACGGGGTCGATGGCACTGGTAGGCTCATCCATCAGCAACACCTCCGGCTCCGCCGCAATGGCACGGGCGATGCAGAGACGCTGCTGCTGACCACCGGAGAGCGCCGGGCCGCCGCGCTGCAGCTTATCCTTCACCTCGTCCCAAATACAGGCGCGGCGCAGGGCGTCCTCCACGCGCCCCTCCTCCTCACTGCGGCTGAGCTTGTAGTGCAGGCGCAGGGGGTAAGCGATGTTATCGTAGATACTCATGGGGAAGGGCGTGGGCTTCTGAAAGATCATCCCCACCCGCCGCCGCAGGTCCGGCAGGTCCACCCCGGACTCCAGGATGTTTTTGCCGTCCAGCAGCACGGTACCCTCGGCGCGCTGGCCGCGGTACAGGCGGTAGATCTGGTTGTAGACACGCAGGTGGGTCGACTTGCCGCACCCGGAGGGCCCGATGACAGCCGTGATGCAGTTGGCACGGATGTCCAGGTTGTTGTCGATGAGAGCGCGGTTGTCACCGTAGTAGAAATTGAGACCGCGCGTGGATATTTTAACGAGATTGTTCACGGAACAGGATTCGGGTGATAATGTTAACGGTAAGGATGATGAGGGAAATGACCAGAGCCGCGCCCCAGCCAATCTCGTGCATACTCTCGAAGGGCGAGTTCATGGTATATTCATTGATGAGCACCGGCAGGTTAGCCGTTGGCTCCCGGAAGTAACCGCTCGGGCTGCTGTAGGCAAACATGGCCGTGAAGAGCAGCGGCGCCGTCTCGCCGCTCACGCGGGCGAGCGCCAGCAGCACCCCCGTTGCCAGCCCGTTCTTGGCTGCGCGAGTCAGGATGCACAGCGTGGCGCGCATACGGGTCATGCCCAGTGCCAGAGCACTCTCCCGCAGGGCGGGGGGCACCATGTTGAGCATGTCCTCCGTGGTGCGCATGATGATGGGGAACATGATGACCGCCAAGGCCACCGTGCCCGCCAGACCGGAGAAATGCCCCGTAGGCACCACGATGATGACATACACAAACAGGCCGATGAGGATGGAAGGCAGGCCCATCATAATGTTGGCCGCAGAGCGCAGGAAGGCCGCCCAACGGCTTCCGTTGCCGTACTCTGCCATATAAATACCCGCCGCCATGGCCGGGGGAACGGCCAGCAGAGCCGCACCGCCCGTGATGAGCAGCGTGCCCACCAGCGCATTGCCGATGCCTGCCCCCTCCTCGCCGTACGGCTTACAGGGGGAGGTGAGGAAATCCGCCGACAGAACGCCGAAGCCGCGTGCGCACACCGTGCACAGCACCCAAGCCATGCAGCCGATGGCCAGCACAATGGAGATGAGCGACAGCAGGCCCAGCAGGGCGTTGCAGGCTTTGCGGAAATAAGGGGGACGTCGTGTCATGGTATCAAGAGATCAGATTGTTTCGCCGCGCTTGGCACCCGTGAGACGCAGGTAGTACTGCGCGCCGGCTTGAATGCCCACGCTCATCACCACCAGCACCAGCCCCAGGGCAAACAGGGCACTGCGTTGCAGGCCGTCCGCCTCGGCAAAGTTGTTGGCCAGCGTGGCGGCTATCGTTGTGCCGCAGGAGCAAAGCCCTGCGGGCGGCTCCATGATGTTGCCGACCACAAACAGCACCGCCATCGTCTCCCCCAGGGCGCGCCCCAGGCCGATGAAGATGCCGCCGATGATGCCCCGCAGCCCGTGCCGCAGGACGATATCGCGCGTCGTCTCCAGGCAGGTGCAGCCCACACCGTAGGCCGCCTCGCGCAGCATGGGCGGGGTCATCGAGATGACATCGCGCATGATGGCGCACATGTAGGGCAGGATCATCAGCGCCAGAATAAGCCCTGCAGTCAGGAAGCCGAAGCCGCTGTTATCCTCCCCCAGCAACCAAGTGCTGCCGGGCAGGCGGGCGAGCAGGGGCTGCACATGCTCCTGCATGAGCGGAGCCAGCACAAAAAGCCCCCACATGCCGTAGATGACAGAGGGGATGGCGGCCAGAAGGTCTACGGCGTGGCTCAGCGGCTTGGCCAGCCAGCCGGGCACCTCCGTGAGCAACAGGGCCGCGGAGAAAGCCAAGGGGACGGCGGGCACCAGGGCCGTGACGGTCGTGAGCAGCGTGCCCGCTATCCCGGGCCAAGCACCGTACTGTCCTGCAGCGGGATCCCATTCGCTGCTCCACAAAAAGCTGAGCCCGAAGGTGTGCCAGGCCTCCGCCGAGTTGCTCAGCAGCTGCAGCAGCATGGCCGGTAGTAACAGGGCTGCCGGCAGCGCGCACAGCAGGCATACCAGCCGAAAGATTTTGTCCGTTCGTTGCATGGTTCTTCAGAGGGGATTCGCCGCCGGGCCTCGCAATGCCCGGCGGCTTATGGTCCGGTTACTCTGTTAAACCCGAAATCAGAGTGTCGGCAGTACCAGGTCTACCACGTCCTTGGGCAGGGCCACGTAGTTCAGCGCATCTGCAGCGGCTGCCCCCTTCGTGTAGCACCAGGTAAAGTACTTGCGCAGCGCCTCGCGCTTTGCTTCCGGCGTGTCCTGACGAATCAGGATGTAGGTGACACCGGTGATGGGCCAGGACTTCTCGCCCGGCACGTTCGTCAGCTCCATGTAGAAGCCCGGTGCGTTCTTCCAATCTGCGGCGGAAGCACCGGCAGCGAAGCTCTCCTTAGTGGGACGCACGAACTTACCCTCCGCGTTCTCCAGCGTAGCGCAAGCCAGCTTGGCCTCCGTGGCGTAAGTGTACTCCGTGTAGCCGATGGAGCCGCTGATCTTCGCAACGTTGTTGCAGACGCCGGGGTTCTTCTGACCACCGATGCCCACGGGCCACTTGACGGAGGAACCTTGACCCACCTTCTCGCGCCAGTCAGCGGAGATCTTGCTGAGGTAGTTCGTGAAGATGAACGAGGTACCGGAGGAATCCGCGCGGTGCACCACCGTGATCTTGCGGGCAGGCAGCTTGAGCCCCGGGTTCAGGGCCTTCACGGCCTTGTCGTTCCACATCTTGATCTTCCCTAGGAAGATGTCGGCGAGCACGGCCTTGCTGAGCTTCAGCTGGCCGTCCTTGATGCCGGGCAGGTTCACCACCACGACCACGCCGCCGGTCAGCATGGGCACCTGCACCAGGCCGGCCTCCTTCTGCTGCTCCGCGGTCAGCGGGTTGTCCGTGCCGGCAAAGTCCACCGTGCCGGCTTTGATCTGGTTGAGGCCCGCGCCGGAACCCAAGCTCTGGTAGGTCACCGTGGTGCCGGGGTTCTCTTGGCTGTAGGTGTAGGTCCATTTCTGGTACACCGGGGCCGGGAAGGACGCACCGGCGCCCGTGATGCTCTCTGCGGCGATGACCGGGGCCAACGCGCACCATGTTGTCAGTAGGATGTTTTTGATCATTGTTGTTTGTCGGTTAGTTGTTCATCAGAAGTTCACACGAACGCCGGCGCAGTACTGCCAGCCCGTGAAGCCCTTACCGCCCGTCGCATCGCGACCTTCGGAGTTCAGGTACTCCACGCCGAGCATCAGCTTCATGCTGTGCGGGTCCTTCGGGCACACGTAGTAATTGATACCGGCGTAAATGCCCTGGGTCAGGTCACTCACGGAGGAGTAGGTGCTGTTCTGGGTGTAGAAGTGGCCGTCACCCTTCACGGCATTGCTGCCGGCGGAGATCTGGTAGCGCATCACACCCTCCCAGTGCGGGGTGAACTTGTAGCTGGGCAGTACGGTGAAGCCGAAGACGTTCTCCGCACCGGCGCCTTTCTTCTTGTCGAGGCCGATGGTGTTGAAGCCGGCGATGGCTTCCGTCATCACGCTCAGGTTGCCGTACTTGCTGTCCAAGGTCAGGGCCACCACGTCGCGGGCACCCGGGCCGTTGTAGTAGAGGAGTTGGTCCTCCTTGGCGAAGCTGTGCATGTAGTCCAGGTACAGGCGGTTCTCATCGTTCAGCTTGTAACTGACGGAGGCGCCGAAGGTGGCGTTGTCCTTGCTGTTGAGTGCGGGCTCCATCCACACACCCTCGTGCAGACCGTTAAGCCAGACACCGGCCTCCCAGCCGAAGGTTGCCTTGCTGTCGGCGTTCTTGATGCTCACACCCCAAGTCTTCTCGGCCTTCAGCTGGTTGACCAGCAGGGAGCGCTCGAAGGTCAGGATGTTCGCGCTGCTCGTGCGGTACTCGCCCATGAAGGCGGGCTTGAACTTACCGAGCGTGAGCGTCACGGGCTTGATCTTCACCTGGGCGTACAGCTCATCGAGCTGGGCTCGGCTCGTGGTGCGGTCCCACTCGCCGTCGGAGTAGGCATCGCGGGTGTTCAGACCGCCGACATTCCAGTTGGCCAGCAGCTTGATGTCGTTGAAGACCTTGGCCGTGGCACCCAGGCGGAAGCGGCGCCACTCATCGTTGCTGCGGCGGCCGTTGCCGTTGGCACCGCCCTTCACGCGGTCACCGCCGCCGGCGGGATCCAGCGCGCCGATCTGGTACTGAGCCCGCAGGTTCAGCTTCACCTCCTGCACGTAGGGGTCGAGCACGTTGTTGCGCTCCGGGCCCACCAGCACCAGGCATTTGGGTGCCCACTCGCAGAAGCTCAGGCGGTCGAGCTTCGGTTGGGGTGCTGCGGTCGTAGCCGTTGCCGGCTGCTGTGCCGACGTGGTTGCCGGCTTCTCCTGCGCCCCGGACGCCGCACCCACCAGCACGGTCGCCGCCATCAATGTCATGATTTCTCGTCTCATGGTTTGCTTGTGTTTCAGCACTGCCCCAAGCAGCGCTGCATCTATGGTTTACCGCATTTTTCCGCAAATCGCAAGTTTTCTACGGTGAGCATTCCGCTCCCTTCCGCGTGTCATTTTTGCCACATATCCCGGCGACCTGTCGGGTGCTGACACCGAAGGGAGGGCGAGGGGGTAGACGAAAAACGTTGACTTGATGGGTAGGGTGGGGTATGATGGACACCGTGATGGGCATCATGATGACAGGATGTGCGGCGGCCTTGCTGCCCGTGTGCGCGCTTGCAGCGGCGACGGCGGACGGAGAGATGCAACAGGACCCTGCGGGCGGTCTGGTTGTGGCGGTTTGTACGGTGAACGGGAAGTCGGCGCGGATGATTGTGGACACGGGGGCCAGCTGTACCGTGCTGGATGAGCAATTTGCAGTGGGGCTGCCTGACTTGGTGCGCTTGCAGGTGCCGACGAAGGGGAATGCTCGCTTGCCGCATTATCCCGCCGCCTGCACTGTGGAGGCCGGGGGAGCGCGCTTTGAGAACACGCCGGCGATAGTGCTGTCGTTGTCGGGTGTCAATGCCGTGCTGAAGCAACCTGTGCAGGGCATACTGGGGATGGATATCTTGGGGACCTTGCCTTTTACCCTCGATTATGCTGCGGGAAAGTTCTGCTGGGGTGCGCCGGAGGATGGACGTACTCGCATTGCTCCGGAGCAGCGGCTCGATGCTCTGAAGCGCCCCTATCTCCTCTGCCGCAGCGGTGCGAACCGGCAGGCTGTTCTGTTGGACACGGGGAGCTCGGTTACCCTGCTGGAAACGGGCTTCTGGGCTCCGGGAGAGGCGGGCAGCGAGGAATTGCGCGTGGCCGATGTGCAGTCCGACCGCACGAACCGCATTCAACGGGGAAAAAACGGTGATTTGGTGCTGGCGGAGGGTGTGATCGCAAGCGGCTTGTCCCCGCGTCTGCTGGCCCCCGGTGAGCGTCCCGGCGCGCAGCTGGGGGCGGATGCCTTGCGGAATACCTGTTTGCAACATATCCCGGCCCCCGCCGGTAAGCCTTCGTTCTTCTTCCTTGCGCCCAAGCCATGAAAATAGCCCTGACCGTCGCTCTGCTGGCCGTGAGCAACGCCTTCATGACCTTTGCTTGGTACGGCTTTCTGAACCGTCCCGGCGAGTCTCAGCCCATGGCGTGGTGGAAGCTGGTGCTCCTCTCATGGGGCGTCGCCTTTTTTGAGTACTGTTTCATGGTGCCGGCCAACCATATCGGGCGGCAGGCCGGGCTGAGCTTGGCGCAGCTCAAGATCACGCAGGAGGCCATCACGCTCATCATTTTTGTGCCCTTCATGCTTCTGTGGATGGGCGAGCACTGGAAATGGGACTACCTGTGGGCGTTTATCTGCGTGCTCGGGGCTGTCTTTTTCGTCAATCGTGAGGCATTGATGTCATGATGCGCAAAACACGCTTGATTTTTTGCCGCCGATAGCATATCATGTCGGCATGAAATACTATTGGACGCTGGCTCTGGCAGCGGCAGTGAGTCTGCCTGCATGTTCCGTGTGGAACAACCTGACACGCCGGGAATATGACCCCGAGTACCTGAAGGAGGACTCCCCGCTGGATCCGCCCGGCGTCAAGCAGGCCCGTGAGGCCGCCCGCGCCAAGCTGGTCAAGGAAGGCAAGTTTGCTGCCGGTGCGGTGGTGGAAGTGCAGGAGGGCCGTGCCGCCCTGTTCGACCACAACCCTGAGCGCGACCCCGATGCCAACAGCAAGATGGTGACCATGAAGAACGCCACGATCATTGCCTGCGAGGGGCTGTACTACTTCGTGAAGGCAGAGGGTGGGCAGAAGGGTTTCCTGCGGGAGAGCGACTTCGTTCAACCGGAGAGTCGTTTGGTGGATACCGGTCTGGTGATGCCCGGGGGTGTCGTCACTCCCGGTGCCCCGGGTGGGGTGGTGGCGGAAGGTGACCTGCTGCCCGGGGACCCGGGAATTCCGGAGGAAGAGGTGCAATTGGCCCCGAACGAGACTCTGGACACCACGGCTGCTAACCGCACGGTTGTGGTGCGGGAGAAGAAGACCGACAAGGGCAGGGAATTCGAGGAACGCCGCAAGGCCATGATGCAGACCGAGGCCCCTGCGGGTGAGGAGGCAGGGGATGAGCTGCCGACGCCCGCTGCAGAGCTCGGCCAATAAGCCATGCCCGGCTTTTCCACGCAGATTGAGCAGTTTCTGCTCTATTTGGCGGCGGAGCGCGGTCTGAGTAGTAATTACAGGATCTCCGTCCGGCAGAGTCTTTCGCACTTTGCTGCTTGGTGCAGTGAACATGGGGTGGAGCAGCCGGGGGCGGTGAGTCGCTCGCTGTTGATCGAATACCTGCGCAGTCTGCCTGCCGAGGGCCTATCCCCCGGAAGTTGCCGCATTGCGAAGGTACACCTGCGTATCTTTTTCCGCCACCTAGCCGCCCGCCACCTCATTGCGGAGAACCCGGCGGCTCTTCTGCCGGGAGGACGCGCGACACCCGGTCTCCCCGAAACTCTGTCAGCTGATACCGTGGCGCGCTTGTTAGAAAGTATCAACCCGGATGAGGTACCTTTCGGTGCGCGCGATCGAGCCATGCTCGAGATGCTCTACGGCAGCGGACTGAGGGTGAGCGAGCTGGTGAATTTGCGTGCTGACCGCGTGGACTGGGATGAGGGTTTCCTGCGGATCACCGGAAAGGGCAACAAGACCCGCTACGTGCCTTTGGGGGCCATGGCTGCCAAGGCGCTGCGCCGCTACATCGAGCATGCGCGTCCGATGCTGATGCGGGAGGGTGTGCGAGCGGATGCTCTCTTCCTCTCCAACCGGGGCTCCCGCCTCACTCGCGAGCGCATCCGTCAAATCATCTGCACCCGCGCTGCAGCCGCAGGTATCCAGGAGCACGTTTTCCCGCACATCCTGCGCCACTCCTTCGCCACCCATTTGCTGGAGAATGGGGCGGATTTACGTGTGATTCAGGACATGCTGGGTCACGCCGATCTGGCCACCACGCAGATTTACACCCATGTGGAGCAGCGCCGCCTTATGGAGCTGCATCGGCATTTTCACCCGCGCGGGGTTCATCGTCCGGAGCCCCCTCTGGACTGAGCGCATGCCCGGCCGTATAGGCGCGGATGCGTGCCACAACGTTGCGGCGCAGGTTCTCATACCAAAACAGGTATTCGAAGAGATGATAAATACCCGGCCCGAAGAGCATGCCCCGCTCCAACCCGGGCGTGTGCACGGTGAAGGTCGGGTTGAGGGTACCGCGCGCCGTGTTGATGACGGCACCGCAGTAGCCCGGCAGAAGCGGAGCATCCTCCCCCAGCAGGGTGAAACGCGCCCCCGCATTGGACTCCGCCGGGGCCGGGGTGGCATCCGTGCACCAGTTCAGCGGGTTGATGCAAATGCTGCGCGTGCCCGCCGTCACAAAGACGGAATCCTGAGTGCCTGTTTCCTCCGTGTTCCAACAAACAATGACACCCGTATCCTCCTCTCCCTCGGCCGCACGCAGTTGGGGAAATTGCTCTACCTCCCCGGGGGATATATGCCAGCCGAGTAGGTAGGCGGCCACCAGGCGTTCCTGCAGTTCCGGCCGCGCGAACAGTTCTTTCATGAGCACCAGCAGCATCTCGCTCCCCTGGCTGAAGCCTACCAGCACGATGGGCCGCCCGCCGTTATCATGCTCCAGATACTCCAGGAAGGCCGCGCGCACATCGCAATAGGCGCGGTAGGTGCCCATGGGGCTCACGTAGTGCGGCAGGGTTTTCTGCCGGTAGTAGGGGGCAAAGAAGCGCGCCGCCGTGTCGTAGCAGCCTTTCTCCAAGTCCACGCACCACTTGAATTTCTCCCGTGTCTCGGGGTCCTGCGTGTCGATGTTATCCCGCGCGGGGTCCGTGGAGCAGCTGGGGGCCACGAAAAACACATCTGCCGGCTTGTCCGGGGCTGCGTCTCGCTCTCGGTAGACCCAGGCAGCGGTGTCGCGGTAGTCCGTACCCCAAGCAAGACAGGCTATCAGCAGAAGCTGCAGCAGTAACAGTCGAAGGAACATCATCGGAAAGGCTCAGGCTTGAAAACGCAGGACGGCGAACATGGCTAGGACGGTCTTCCAGTCCTCCGGGTGATCATCGGTCTCCGGAAAGATTTTGCCGACGGGAATGCGCGCGTAGCGCTCAGCCGCGCGCGGGTGGGAGAGCTCGCGCTTGCCGACGGAGAAGATACCCCCGAGGGCGAGGAACTCCCGGGCGAGCTCGTGCGGGCCGTTCCAGGCATGAATGAGGAAGCGCGGCAGGGTGCCGCAGCGGTTGCGCTCGCGCAGCAGGCGCAGCAGCTCTTCGTGGGCACGCACGCAGTGCAGGTGGGCCATGCGGTCGTGGCGGAAGGCGGCGCCCAGGTGCACCTGCAGTAGGGTGCGCTGGACCT
The DNA here is from genome assembly GCA_022787425.1 of Akkermansia sp. GTDB lineage: Bacteria > Verrucomicrobiota > Verrucomicrobiia > Verrucomicrobiales > Akkermansiaceae > Akkermansia. The sequence goes on along the minus strand of JALFWB010000031.1, from coordinate 57,587 downwards.
CGGCATCGTCGCGGTGGGCGGCGGAGAAGTCCAGCCCTGTCTCGCCCACCCCGGCTTGCGGGTAGCGGGTCAGGTATTCATCCAAGTCAAAGGCAATCTGCACGGGGTCCGCCGTCCGGGCATGCCACGGGTGCACGCCGAAGCAGGGCTGCATGCCTTCCGCAGCGGCCACGCGGTCCCAGTCCTCGCGGGTGACGGCGTTCAGGAATCCCCCTGCGCTGTGGGGGTGGTGGGTGTGGTAATCCTTCATGGCAGGGGAAGGTAGCCGTTCTCTCGGAAGCTGTAGTAGGGCAGGCCGGTGGGGCTGCCTTCTCGGCCGATGACAATGTGATCCATGACGGGAATGTGGAGGATTTCTCCGGCCTTCGCGAGGGCGGTGGTCAGGTCCCGGTCCTGCCGGCTGGGGGTAGGGTCGCCGCTGGGGTGGTTGTGCAGGACGACGATGGACGCCGCTCGGGCGCTCACGGCCGGGGCGAAGACGTCGCGCGGGTGCGAGATGAGGCGCGTGAGGGTGCCGGAGCAGACATCCACGCGCCGGCGGATGAAGTTGTGGCAATCCAGCAGCAGGACGTAGAGGTGCTCCTGCTGCTCCCGCTGCAGCTCGCAGGCCAGCAGGTCGTACACGGTGCGGGCGGAGTTGCACTTGATGAACTCCATGCGCTCCTGCACGGCGCGGCGCCCCAGCTCGAAGACGGCGGCCAGGGTGGCGGCTTTGGCTGCTCCCAGTCCCTTGCTCTGTGACAGTTCGCAGATTTCCATCGGCTCCATGGCGGCGAGCTGGGCCAGCGACCCGCCTGCGCAGCGTTTGATGTGCGCCGCGAGGTCCAGCACATTGCAGCCCGGCACGCCCGTGCGCAGGAAGATGGCCAGCAGCTCTTCGTCACTGAGGCTCCGCCGTCCCTCCCGCAGCAGCTTTTCGCGCGGCAGGAGGTCCTTCGGCAGGTCTTTCATCCGCCGGTAGGCCGGGTCGGGGCGCTCGTTCTCGGCGTCATCGGACATGGTGCGTCATCAGGCCAGGTGCTCTTTCCAGTAGGCGAGGCGGCGGGCCGTGTTGGCGGCATTCGGTGCCCCGGGGTTGGTGCGCAGGGCAAAGGCGCGGTTCAGGTCGAAGACGCTGTAGACGTCATCGCCGTACTCGGGGGAGATGCTGCGGAACTGCTCCTGCGTGAGCTTGTTGAGCGGGGTGCCGCTGCCCACGGCGAGGGCGACGGCCTTGCCCACGAGCTCGTGCGCACGGCGGAAGGGTACCCCGCGGCGTACCAAGTAGTCCGCCAGGTCGGTCGCAAGCAGCAGGGGGTCGCTCACGGCGGCGGCGCAGCGCTCGGGGTTGATGCGCATGGCGGCCACCATCTCGGCGTTCACACGCAGGGCCAGAGAGACGGTTTCGAAGGAGTCGAAGAGGGGTTCTTTGTCCTCCTGCAGGTCGCGGTTGTAGGTGAGGGGCAGGCCCTTGACGGCCACCATCACGCTGACCAAGTTGCCGTAGAGGCGGCCGCTCTTGCCGCGCGTCAGCTCGCAGACGTCGGGGTTCTTCTTCTGCGGCATCAGGCTGGAGCCGGTGGTGTGGGCATCACTCAGGGTGCAGTAGCCGAACTCGGCGCTGCTCCACAACACTAGGTCCTCGCTGAGGCGGGAGAGGTGGGTGCCGATGAGGGAGAGGCAGAAGAGGGTCTCGAGGATGTAGTCGCGGTCGGCGATCGCGTCCATGGAGTTTTCCGTTACGCCGTCAAAGCCCAGCTCGGCGGCGATGGCGCGGCGATCCAGGTTGATGGTGGAGCCGGCGATGGCGCCGCTGCCCAGGGGGGAGATGTTCACGCGGGTGCGGCAGTCGCGCAGGCGGGCGGTGTCGCGTTCCAGCATCTCGACGTAGGCCAGCAGGTGGTGGCCTACCGTGACGGGCTGGGCGCGCTGCAGGTGCGTATAACCGGGGATTCGGACCTCGGCGTACTCCTCGGCTTTCATCACGAGGGCGCGCTGCATGTCGCGCAGCAGGTGCAGGGTGGTGTCGATCTCAGCGCGGCAGTACAGGCGCGTGTCGGTAGCCACCTGGTCGTTGCGGGAGCGGGCGGTGTGCAGCTTGGCTCCCGCAGGGCCGATGCGACGGGTCAGCTCGCTTTCGATATTCATGTGCACGTCCTCCAGCCGCGTGCTCCAAGTGAAGTTGCCGGCCTCGATGTCTGCCAGAATCCCCGTCAGCCCATCCCGAATGGCCTCAAACTCCTCCGGCGTGAGCAGGCCCGCATTCATCTGCGCCCGGGCGTGCGCAATCGAGCCCGCTATATCATGCCGATACATCTTCCGGTCGTAGGATACCGATTCGCCGTATTGCAAGACTAAATCTGCCGTCGGTTGAGAAAAACGTCCGTTCCACATAGTGGCATCAGTTTACCCGAAAAACGGCTCGCACGCAAGCCGTATTCGGGGCAACCTGCATTTTTTATTCGGGCGGCGGGCTGTTTTATTTCCGCAGATGCTCGTGCAGTTTCTCTAGGAACTCCGGTATGCCTTGGCGGGTTTGGGCGGAGATGGGGATGATTTCTGCCTTGGGGAAGCGCTGGCGGAGGGGGGGGAGGTTTTCGAGGGCGGTGGAGTCGTCCATTTTGTTGGCAATGATGAGCCAGGGGCGTTCCGCGAGCTCTTCGGAGTAGAGCTTGATTTCCTTGCGGAGGGATTGGATGGCCTCGATGGGGTCGTGCTCCAGCCCGGTCATGTCCACCACGAAGAGGAGGATGCGGCAGCGCATGATGTGGCGGAGGAACTCGTGGCCGAGGCCTCGGTTTTGGGACGCGCCGTCGATGATGCCCGGGATGTCGGCGACCACGGCCCGGGAGAAGTCCGGGAACTCCAAGGTGCCGACGATGGGTTGAAGCGTGGTGAAAGGGTAGGCCGCGATCTTGGGCGTAGCGTTCGAGATTGCGGAGAGCAGGGTGCTTTTACCGGCATTCGGGTAACCCACCAAGCCGGCATCGGCGATGCGGCGCAGCTCTAGGAAGAAAACCCCGGATTCCGCCTCGGTTCCCATCTCGAACTTGAGAGGGGCCTGGTCCGTTGCGGTACGGAAGTGCCAGTTGCCGCGGCCGCCCTTGCCCCCTTGGCAGAGCACGAATCGATCCCCCGGCTGCGTCAGGTCCGCCACCTGTTCCACCTCAATGCCATCACCCTCGCGCTCCAGCCAAGTGGCCTCCTGCATGGTAGCAGCATTACTGCGGTAGACAATCGTGCCCGGCGGAACCTTCGCCGTCACGGAGCGCCCGTCACGCCCATGCTTGCGGGCGTGCATGCCCGGCATACCGTCGGTAGCGATGAGCTTGGGGTCGTAGAAGAACGCGCGCAGGTCATTCACCCCGGTGCTGACCTCCAGCACCACGCTGCCGCCGTCCCCACCATCGCCTCCGTCAGGACCCCCGCGAGGCACAAATTTCTCCCTGCGGAAACTGGCGAGCCCATTGCCGCCCTTTCCTGCCTTGGCAAAGATCCTGATGTTGTCAACGAACATGCCCCGGATGATATAGGAAAAAGGATGAAATGTCAAGGCGAAAAGCACGCTGTGGGCCCCGGTGCTCCCTAAAAGCGTACCGAGGCTCGTAAAAGAGCTTGCAAGCTCGGGCAGATTTTGCTATGCTTGGGGCAGCGATATGACCCCCAAACACATTGTAGCCGTCATTGATTATGGCTCGCAGTACACGCAATTGATTGTGCGGCGTGTGCGCGAGCTGGGATACCTTGCCAAGCTGTATGCCTTGGAGGATTTGCATGAAATCGAGCAGCCCGGCGCCATCATCCTCTCCGGCGGCCCGAAGAGTACCTCGGATCCGGATGCCCCCGACATCGACTTTGAGTGGCTGAAGAGCTTCGGCGTACCCGTCTTGGGCGTCTGCTACGGCATGCAGCTGCTGAACCTCAAGACCGGCGGCACCGTACGCAAGAGCAACAAACGCGAGTACGGCCCCGCCCAGCTCGTGCCGGAGGAACTTGCCGGGTTATACGCCGGCATGTCCGCCTCCTCGCAGGTATGGATGAGCCACTCCGACACCGTGGATCACTTAGCCGAGGGCTGCCGTGTCATCGCCCGCAACAGCGAAGGCGTGCCCGTCTCCCTGCAATGGGGCGAGACCATGTTCGGCATCCAGTTCCACCCGGAGGTAACCCATTCGCACGAAGGCCGCACCATCCTCCGCAACTTCCTTTCCTACGCCAAGGAGCTCGCCCCCTTCGACATCGGCGACTTCAAGCGCGAGCTTATCGAGGACATCCGTGCCAAGGTCGGTGACAAGCAGGTCGTCTGCGGCGTCTCCGGCGGCGTGGACAGCACGGTGCTGGCCGTTCTGCTGCATGAGGCAGGCGTGAACGTGCGCTGCATTTTCGTAGATAACGGCCTGCTGCGCAAGGACGAGGCCCGCGAGGTGGAGGCCAACTTCGCCCGCATGGGCATCACTATCGAGACTGTGGACGCCTCTGCCCGCTTCCTGGAGGCCCTCAAGGGAGAGACCGCCCCGGAGAAGAAGCGCCGCATCATCGGCAGCCTGTTCATCGACGTGTTCTGGGACGCCGTCGGCGATGCCGAAATGTTGGCACAGGGCACCCTCTATCCGGATGTCATCGAAAGCGCATCCAACGCCAAGAGCAAGGCCTCCGTCATCAAGACGCACCACAACCGCGTGGAGCGCGTGCTGGAGCTGCAGGCCCAGGGCAAGGTCATCGAGCCGCTCGCCTTCCTCTTCAAGGACGAAGTCCGCGAGCTGGGAGCCAGCATGGGCATTGCGCACGACATCCTGTGGCGCCACCCCTTCCCCGGCCCCGGGCTGGCCGTCCGCTGCCCCGGCGAGGTGACCAAAGAGCGCCTCGACATTATCCGCGACTGCGACGCCATTTTCATCGGCACACTCCGCAAGTGGCAGTGGTACGATAAATGCTGGCAGGCTTATGCGGGTCTCATCCCCGTCAAGACCGTCGGCGTGAAGGGCGATGAACGCTCCTATGAGTTCGCCACTAACCTCCGCGCCATCATTTCGGAGGACGCGATGACGGCCGACTGGGTGCAGCTCCCCTACGACCTGCTGCGCGAGGCTTCCAACCGCATTCTCAACGAGGTGAAGGGCATCAACCGCGTGCTGTACGACGTCAGCACCAAGCCCCCGGCCTCCATTGAGTGGGAGTAAACTCCACCACGCGCGGAATGCCCCGCCACGGGTATTCCGCGCTGCCTGTTTTTGTTCATGAAGATTCTGTCTGCCGCGCTTCTCTCCCTGCTCGCCGCACTCACCGCGCAAGCGGCTGTTACTGTCTCCACGACCACAGGGCATGTTTATGATGTCGGGAAGGGATTCTACAGTTCGGATGAACACATCACCGACAAGTCAGATAAGGAACTGTGCTGGGCTGCGGCAGCATCGAACCTCATCCAGCACTGGCAGGATTTCTACTACGACAAACACGACACCGGCGAAACTCCTCCCGATGGCCCGAATAAAAACAACTACACCGCCCCGACCGGGACACAGTATCTTGCCGTATTCGATGCTTTCCGCAACAACTGGGAGGACGTCCCGGGTTTGGCGAGTAACGGCTTTCAGTGGTGGTTCTTGGGGAAGGATAAAGTCGATGCCGATGCCAGCGGCAATCTGGAGGAAAATGCCGATTCAGCCGGGTATTATCAGGGGATATTCACAGACGCGACCTCCTGTTATGTGCAGCAAGTGCTGCTGACCGCAGACGACCGTAGAAACCTTTCCCAAGAGGAATGTTTCAGGCAGACTATGAATGCGGCACTCGCGAAGGCCGGGCGGGGCGTTTCTCTGGGAATCTATATAGCTGATGAGAATGGGAAAATCAGTTCGGGCCATGCCATCACCTGTTGGGGATATGAGACGGATGCTGACGGAAATCTGTCTGCTATCTACATTACAGATTCCGATGATCGCTACTACGGTGCCACCAAGGTACGGGTAGAAGTTGACGCGGATGGCTCTCTCATGCTGAACAGTTATGATTTGGCCTCCTATAACTTCAATCGAGATGCCGGGTACTTCATCGGGCTGATGGAGTACATCGATACTCCGGCAAGCATTGCTCAACAATCAGCCGACTTGCCGTCCTCCATTACGAACGGTGTAGTGAGCAGCAATACTTGTCTGACGGAGGCTTATTCCGGCGCCGGCTTGAGTGTTGCCAAGGAGGTGATCTTCAGCAGCACGACGGACGGCAGCACAGAGGTCAGCATCACCCTAGCTGCCCCGGATGAGGGCAACACGGGGGCAGGGTTCATCGTAGAGGCGGGCGGTATGGCCTCGCTGAACGGTCTTACCACCCTGTCGGCTACCGGTTTTGCCGACGCGGGAATGGAGCTGAAGGGGTACGCCTACTTCACGGGAGCAGGAACCTTCGAGGTGAAGAACAACTCCGGAAGTGGCATCTTTAACACGGCCTATCTGGAGCTTCTGAACTGCACTGCTGTCAGCGTAACGGGTAATAGACAAACGGACGATAACCCCGACAACGAAGTCTTGGGCGGTGGTATTGCCAACCGACGTAGCCTCAGTATGATAGACTGTGGCACCATCACCCTGTCCGGCAATATAGCCATGGGAGCAGTCGCGGCAGGCGGCGGTATGCTTTCGTTTAAGGCCGTTGTCGAGAGCAACGGAGATGTCTTGGTGACCGGGAATACAGCCAGCGGCACGAAAATTGCTCTGGGCGGCGGCTTGTACCACTTTTACATCAACTCCATCTCGAATAATACGAGTGTGAAGATTACGGAGAACGTGGTTACTGTCCAAACATCTGAGCCGACCGCCGAGAATGAGAAGTTGATTCTGGAAGCCATCGGTGGAGGTTTGGTTCAGGGCAAGTACGATGCGCCGGGTACCACAGGTACCAAAACTTTTCTCGTGGAAAACGGCACACTGATCATCAGTAACAACACCGCCTCCGCCACCGGAACCGGCGGGTCGGATGAGTCCGTGATTGATGCCTTGGGCGGCGGGCTGGCTGTTCTGGGCTTAGAGGATTACCCGTCCGTTGTTTCTATCATCGGCAATACGAACGTGGTGATCAGTAACAACACCGCTTCCGCCACGGCTGAGCAGGGGAAAGCCCTTGCCTTCGGTGGCGGTGCCTTTGTCGGCAGCAATTCCTCGCTCATCATTCAGAGCAGCGAGGAACATCCGCAGAGTGTTGAGATAGCGAACAACACCGCCTCCGCCACCTACTCCGGCGGCGGGGGAATCTATTCGGAGGGCAAGGTGGATATTTCCGGGAACACCTCCGTGTCCATCACCGGCAACAAGGCAAACGGCGGCAGTGCCGTGTACAATGAGGGCGACTTCAGTCTCTCCGGTAATGGTGAAGTCAGGGTTTCCGGTAATCAATCGGGTGGTAACGGCGCAGTTTACAATGGCAAGGACTCCACCATGGAGATCACCTGGAACGACAGCGTTACTTTTTCCGAGAATTTTTGGAGGGTGTCGCTTTCTGATACTATTTTCGTCACCTACTCGGACCTCGACATCAACAACGATGGCACCTTATACCTGGCCGCCGGTAAGGACAAGAAGATTACCCTCGCTTCCTCGGGATTGAAGACGTCCGGTACCACCTACTTGGGGCGTGATGCGGCGGGTAGGATAGGCAGCGGCATGCTGGTTGTTCAGAAATCGGATACCATCACATCCGTCTTCACCCTGGCGCAAGTTGCGGGCAGCAGCAAGCTCGTCCATTGCTCGGTATCTTATAACTCTATCACGGCTCTTACAGATGCGGAGAACGCCCTCGCCCCCACCGCGCAGGGGATGACAGTCACCTATTCCGGTACGGATGTCTACTCCATCACGGGCATGACACTGCAAGATTTCGTCTATGAAGCCTCCGGTAACGCCAATTTGACGCTCACGGATACACAGGTGAACTCCGGCTGCTCCTTCAGCGTCGGCAACGGTACCATCACGCTTAACAAGGTCAATGTCCTCTGGGTTATTTCTGAGGACATCGCCACCGCCACCGAGCTGACCTACACCCTGAACCTCTCCTCTCTATTCCACTGCACCGTGGAGGGCAACGTGGATATCACCCTATCGTCCGCAGCTGTGGATGCTCTGTACAACGCCGGCTATCGCTCCGTCAATTTTAACTTCGGCGATGCCAACGTAAGCCGCTTGGGCGCTGTCTCACTGAATAACCTGAACATCATCAGCGGCAGCGGCAGTAGCGCCGTCTTCTCCCTTCCGGAGCCTTCAACGGGGCTCTTCTTCCTCCTTTCCCTCTCCCTTCCTCTCCTTCGCCGTCGCCGCCCCTGAACGCGAAAATCCCCTGCTGCAGGGAGGTGCAACAGGGGGAAGCAGAAGAGGTGTGAGGTATTATCAGAACACCTTTTTGTAGAGGGCGAGCAGCTCCTCCTTGGTGCAGGGGCGGGGGTTGCCGCCGGTGCAGACATCGGCCATGGCGGCCTCAGCGAGGGCTTCCAGGTCCTCCTCCTTCACGCCGATTTCGCGGAGGGTCTGCGGGATCTTGACATCCAGGGAGAGCTGGCGGACGGCATCGATGGCAGCTCGGCGGTACTCGGCAGGGGTCATGGCATCCACGCCCGGCACACCCATGGCGCGGGCCACCTCGCGGAACTTCTCGCCCGTGTAGTCGGCGTTATATTCCATCACATGCGGCAGCAGAACAGCGTTGGCGACACCGTGCGGCGTGTTATAGAACGCACTGAGCGGGTGGGCCATGCCATGCACCACACCCAAGCCCACATTGGAGAACGCCATACCCGTCATGTACTGACCCAAGGCCATATCATCGCGCCCCTGCGGGTCATTTTCGACCGCTTTGCGCAGGCTGCGGGCAATGAGCTCAATGGCCTTGAGATTCAGCGTATCGGCCAGCTCCCAAGCGGCCAGAGTGGTATAACCCTCGATGGCGTGAGTCAGCGCGTCCATGCCCGTTGCGGCCGTCAGACCGCGAGGCATGGTCTCCATCATGGTGGGATCCACCACTGCCACCACAGGGATGTCATGAGGGTCCACGCACACGAACTTGCGGCGCTTGGCCTCATCCGTGATCACATAATTGATGGTTGTCTCCGCCGCCGTACCGGCCGTTGTCGCCACGGCGATGAGAGGCACGCTCTTGTTTTTGGTGGGTGCCACACCCTCCAGCGAAACGACATCGGAGAACTCCGGGTTATTGATAATGATGCCGATACCCTTGGCCGTATCCTGCGGGGAACCACCGCCGATGGCGATGAGGTAATCCGCCCCCGCTGCCTTGAAGGCCTCCACACCGTCCTGCACCATCTTCACCGTCGGATTGGCTTGCACCTTGTCATAGATGGCATATGCCAGCCCCGCCGCATCCATGGGATCCGTTACCTTGGCGACCAAACTGAACTTAGCGGCATCCTCGCAGCACACGATTAAGGCCTTGCGGAAGCCGCGGAACTGCGCCTCCTGCACCACAGCCTGCACAGCCCCGCGGCCGTGGTAGCTTGTCTCGTTGAGTATAAAACGTTTTGCGCTCATAGCAGTATCATCCTACCACAGGCGGGGGAGGACTGCAAGCAAATTCGCACGAAGGGGCAGTGCAGTTGCCGGAAGTCCGGCGCGGGTCAGGCGAGGAGCTCCTGCTGCCAGTGCATCAACCGGGACATGCCGGCCTCGCGGTCCGCAGCGATGGCCTCTATTTGGACGCGTGAGGCGATGAGGCTGGGCTCGATGTCCAGTTCCTCGGCCACACTGTTGCGGCGGGCAATAAGGGCCTCAACTCGCTCCTCGAAATGGGCATCGACCTCGCGGTGCTCGCGCTGCGGACGCATGGGGTACTCGTCCTCGTCCAACAGTTGGAACTGCTCTACGGCGCGGTTAAAACGCGCGGCACGGTGGCTGTGAAAACTATGCAAGGGTGTTACGGGCCGGAACTCCTGCAGGGCTTGGCTCCAGCGGAGGAGATGCTCATTGCCGCAGACCATGAAGGAGGGGCGATCCCACTCTGCGGCCTCGGCATCGCGCCAAGTCCAGAGCGCGCGCAGTGCAGCCAGCCCGCGGCGGTTCAACTTGCCGCAGCCCTTGATGCGCCAAGGCTCCTCATGCGTCTCGCCGTAGCGCTCGCGCCCTCGTTGCAAGTGGTGCTCGCAGCTCTCCACAAACCACTCATAGCGACCCTTTTCTCGCAGGGCCTCCACCATGGTATCTGCCATGCTGAGTATATATTTTACATCGCCTTGGGCATACTCCAGCATGTCCGGCGGCATGGGACGGCGCCCCCAGTCTGCCTTCTGATTCTTCTTGCTCATCACCACGCCGTAGTAGTGCTCCACCAGTGCGGCCAGTCCGAACTGGCGGAAACCGAGGAGGCGCGCCGCGATCTGCGTGTCCCAAATCATGGCCGGCAGGATGCCGTAGGCGCGTTGCAGAAGGGTCATGTCATAATCCGCCCCGTGCATCCACACCTCCGCCCCCTCCAGCCACTGGCTGAAAAGACGCATGTCCTCGATGACCAATGGGTCGATAATCGTCTCCCCCTCCTCATCGCCGTACTGGATCAGACACAGTTTCTCACGATGCCGATGCAGGCTGTCCGCCTCCAAATCGAGCACAACGCGACCCTTAGGCTGCCGCTGGGCTCTCGCTCGCCATTCCGCCAAGCTCGTTGTGTCTGTGATCATATGCTCGGCCTTATCCTATCACACACCCGCTGTGATGTCAAGCACCACCCAACGCCTCATCCCATGCTGATGAGGGCTTTGGCGAGGACGGCCATGAGGATGAGGGCGGCGGGGTAGGCGGTGGCGTAGGCGATGACGGGGGCTTGCTTGTCGGTCTTGGCGGTGATGGCGCCGAGGGCGGGGGTGGAGGTCATGCTGCCGCAGATGCTGCCGAGGGCCTCCGGGAGGGACATGCGGAAGACGCGGCGGGCGACGATGTAGCCGAGGAAGAGGGGGATGAGGGTGATGAATACCCCGGTGGCGAACATGGTGAGGCCGTGGGTGCGGAGTGTCTCGACCAAGGTGGTGCCGCCCTGTACCCCCGCGCCGGCCAGGAAGAGCATGAGCGCGAACTCCATGAGCAGCAGGCGCGAGTTGCGGGGCATGTAGCCCGCGATGGGGCCGATGTGGCCGAAGTGCCCCAGAATGAGCGCAACCACCAAGGGGCCGCCGGCCATGCCGAGGGAGAAGCCCTTGCCGCCGTCTCCGCTGCTGACGGTGATGGTGCCCACCAAGATGCCGAGGGCCACGCCGGTGACCAGGGACAGGATGTCCGCTGCGCCGATGGCGTTGCTGCGGTGGTTGCAGGCCTGCTTGAATTGTTTGATATCCTCCGGCGAGCCGACAACGTTGAGGACGTCGTTACGGATGATTTCCGTGTCTGCCGTGGGTACGAAGGTAACACCCAGTCGCGTGATGCGGGAGATGCCGACGCCGTAGCGGTTGAGGGTGTCGAGCTCGCGCAGGGTCTTGTTGCTGAGCTCCTTGCTGAGCATGATGACCTCCGAGCTTTCGTCCGCGAATCGGTGAGAGATCGGCGCGTCTTTATCGATGCTGCCGACGATGACGGCATCGCGTTCCATCTGCTCCCGCGTGCCGACCATCAGCACTTCCATCCCTTCGGTGAAGGTGTCCTGCGGGCCGAGCGGTACCAGCATTTTGTTGCGCAGGACTCGGGTGATGCGGCAGGTGATAACATTCTCCGCAGCAAAGGCGGCGATGCTGCGCCCGATGAGGTTCGGGTGGTTGACGCGCACCACGCGGGTGATAATCTGGTCCGGTGTGCGGGCGGAGGAGCGGGTCTCCTCGTTCAAGTCCTTATGCAGCAAGCGGGGGAGGAGTTGCACGAAAAGTACGACCCCGACCACGCCGAAGGGGTAGGCCACGCCGTAGCCGATGTTGATGGCGGACGTGTCGCCCCCTGCGCTCTGCAGGGCCTCGGTTGCGGCGGCCAAGCCGGGGGTGCTGGTGCAGGCCCCCGCAAAGAGTCCCGCAGCCATGGAAGAATCCAACCCCGTGAGTGAGGCAGCCAGGGCGGTGATGCCCCAAGCGGCTCCCACCACCACCAAGGAGAGCAGCACCATATTGCTGCCTTTGCTGCGCAGGGCCGCAAAGAAGCGGTTGCCTACGCCCAAACCCACACAGTATACAAACAGGGCCGTGCCGATGGAGGTGACGCCGTCCGGTACGCTCAGCTTGAAATGCCCCGCCAGCAGGGCCACGAAGAGAACCCCGGAACTCCCCAAAGAGATGCCTTTGATGCTGATTTTACCCAATGCCAAGCCCAATGCCAGGATGGCGAAAAGAACGAATGCGGGATTGTGTAACAGAGTGGACATCGCGTGATGGTCTAATGTTTTTCTGCCCGTCAGACGCATCGTCGGCATCGGCTGCGCCCGGGCCGCGCGCCATTATACACCCATCTTCTCCCTTTGGAAATACTAAAGTGAGCGAGGGGGATAAAAAAGTGCCCCTCTCCGAAAAGAGGGACACTTGAATAAGGATGCGTTAGCAAGATGTGCTGTGGTTCAGGCCGCCGGTGCCGGGGCGGGAGCAGGGGCCGGAGCAGCCTCAGGAGCCGGAGTCGATGCCGGCGCGGAGGCAGGAGCAGCCTCAGGGGCAGGAGCCGGTGCCGGCGCGGGAGCAGGCGTGGGAGCTACCTCCGGAGCGGGAGCGGGCTTCGGGCAGCAACCGGGAGCAGGTTTGGGGCAGCAACCCGGAGCGGGGGCGGTGTGGTGTGGGTTCTTGGTCTTGATGATTTCGCCGACCACCTCCATGATCTCCTTAGCCTTCTCGGGGTCGCAGTTGCCCTCCTGCAGCTTGATGGCGATCTTCTCCACGTGCTGCTTCATCGGGCACTGCGTGGCCCTGGGGCGCGCGCTGTCGCGGATCACGACGCAAGTTCCCTTGACGACCACGGGAGCCGGAGTCGGCGGGGGCGGGGGTGTTGCGGGGGCATCCTGAGCCATGGCGAAGGACGCCAAGGCTGCCAACATGGTAATGAATGTCTTCTTCATATGCGTGTTTAAGAAAGTATCCTCATACTAGCATGTTCCGGGGGGCGAGTCAACCTAAAAATGCCCCTAAACGGAAAAAAGCGCGACAAAATCCCATGCTCTGTCTCTAACTTACGGAAGAAGATGCCATGCCGGACACATGCTGACAAACAGTTCTCCTCTTCACACTTGACATCCCATGCAGGCAGGACTAGAATCGGGGCAACGTTTCAACCCATTGATCACGATGTTCTTCTATACAGTTCCTCAGAATCACTGCGTCATCATCATGCGATTCGGTAAGCCTGTTTCCGTCAAGGGAGCGGGGTGGCATGTTCTGATTCCCTTCTTGGACAAACTGCACGATGTGCGTGAGTTCAACCACTGGACGGATACATACAAAGAGCACCCCACGGGGATCGGCTGTTTCATTGAGCTCTCCGAGCAGGTGATGGACACGCAGATGAGGCCCTACATCACGAAGGATAATGTTAACGTGCAAGTCAACAGCATCATTCGCTGGCGTATTGTGGATGCCCGCAAGGCCGTGTTCGATGTTGATAAACTGCACGAGTCCCTCCGCGAGTGCTCGCTCAACGAGCTGCGGGCCCAGATCGGCACCATGACGCTGGATGAGCTGTCCACCAACCGCACCGAGCTGTCGCAGCGCGTGCAGAAGGCCGTGATGAACTCCTCCACACGCTGGGGCATTGTCATCACCTCCGTGGAGATTCAGGACATCCATTGCGATGAGTCAACCAAGCAGGCGATGCTCGCCCAGATGGCAGCGGAGCGCAGCAGTCGCGCTGCCGTGTTGGATGCCGAGGGCAAGAGTAAGGCCCTGTTGACGATGGCCAACGCGCAACGCGAGGCACTGCTCATCAGCGCGCGGGCCGAGAAGGAGTACTTGGAGACGCTTGCGTCCGTGGTCGGGGCGGAGGATGCCGCCAAGATTCTGCTCAACCGTCAGATGCTCGACAGCTACGCCACCATCACGGCGAATCCGGCAGCCCAAGTCTATCTGCCGGCCGGTACCCCCGTGGTGGCAGCAGCTGCCCCCCGCAAGTCATGAACGGTATCCCATTCTTCCAAGAGATTCAGGCAACTGCTCTTCCGGAGTGGTTGCTGGCGGTTTCTTTGGTCTTGATGCTGCTGGATCTCTTCATCGATACCTCGTTTTTAGCGTATATCTCCCTGATTGTGTTCTCCCTGTGGGGTACACAGACTGTGGCTGAGTACACCGGGATGGGGCTGCCTTGGGCACTGCCTGTCTTCCTGTTGTTCTTTGTGCTCGGTGTCTGGCTCTATGTTTTTGAGTGCCGGGTTGTCGCGCGCTCCTTTCTCCTGAAGTACCTTACCGGCGGGGCCCCGCCCGAACTGAAACAGGCCGTTGTCGGGCGCACGGGTGTTGTTCAACGTGCGGGAAATTCCTTTGCCGTCTCGGTGGATGATGAGCTGTTGCCCATCGACCCCGCCTGTGCCGATGACCTGAGGGAAGGGGAGCCCGCCACCATCACCGGCTGGAACGAGGGAACGGTGCAGGTGAAACGGCCGGAAAAGACCGCTTGACACGCGAGCCGCAACAGCGTATACTGAAAACGTGATGAAGAAACTGATGCTTGTAGCCGCCCTGCTGCCGGCGGCGTGCACCTGCCCGCAGAACTTCCGCGAGGTTCCCAAGCCGTCTGTGCAAACCGCTGCCGATGTCGCCGATGTCAGCAGCTGCCAGATGATGCACTACGGTACAACGCTGCTGGCGGAGGCGCGCAGTGTGGGGGTGGTTCAGGCTCTGTTGCAGCGCGGGGCCAAGCCGGAGGGCAGTATCATCCGCAACGGGGTGCTGCAGAGTGGCAGTGCCTTGGCTGAGAATCCCCGCGCTGAGTTCGTGCCGCTTCTGGTGCAGGCCGGGGCAGATCCCAACACTCGTGCAACGCTCACGGGGAGCACGCCCCTGAGTATGGCTCTTCGCCGCGGGGATCTTGCGCGCGTGCAGGCTCTGCTGGATGCCGGAGCATCGACGGATATTCCCGGGGATGCACCGTTGGCTGCCGCGATGGAGGCCCCGGTTGATCGTCAGGCCGAGCTCGTCAGTCTTCTGCTGAGCCGAGGGGCCAGCCTCAACAGACCCGATGCGGAGGGTAAATTGCCTGTCCACACCGCTACCCCGGCCGTGTTGCCGTTCCTTCTGCAGGCCGGGGCCGATGTGAATGCGCGGGATCGATTGGGACGCACCCCGCTCTTCTATGCCCGCAGTCCAGAACACGCGCAGATGCTTCTGCAGGCCGGTGCGGATATTCAGGCACGCGATAACAGGGGCGACTCAGCCTTCGACGTGTCTGACCAAGCCGCCGTAAAATCTTTCCTGTTGATGTCCGGCTGTCGCAGTGGACACAGATTATAATGCCTCGCCGCCATGAACTCCCGTTTGATCTCGCTTCTGCTTCTCCTTCTGCCGGCTTGCACCACGGAGCGCACTGTCTACGATGCCGGAGGCCATGCCGTGAGCAACGCCTTGGGCGGTCCTCGCCGGATGAGCCTAGAGGATCGCTTTACCCGCAACTACGATTCCACGGTTCGTACCAAGAAGAATGCGGATGGTATTCCTGTTTCGACCTCATCCAAGGTCAGCAGCTTCCAGCGCTATTTCGATAAGAGTACCTCGCCGTCGGATTCGGGCCTCTTCAACAAACGTTTCCAAGGAAGTCGCAATTTCAGCACCGCTTCGTATGATGATGCATCCAAGAAATTCGGCGGGGATAAACGCTATACTACCTCAACAAATCGAGCTTTTGCTCCCGGGCTTCAACCGGACTTCTTGAATGAGTCCAAGGGCTTGGCCCACCGCGACTACCGGGGCGGCGACCGCCGTTGGTCCGGAGAGGGCGTGGCAGCGGCCGGCAGCTCTACCCGTTACCCTACACCGGCGGCTCCCTACAGCACCATTAACGAGAACGGCTACATCAGCAGCCAGAACAGTCGCTTCCGTCAGCCTCGTGTCGTTAGTAGCCGTGAATATCTGGGAGAGGACAGCATCCGTCTGCGCTCTGTTCTGAAGCACGATAACGGCGTTCCCGACCCGGTGCCAAGCTCGGCTCCCACTCCGCCGAGCACTCAACCGCCGTCGAATTGAGTCTTGCTGCTGTTTTTTCTAATAAGATGGATTTTGACTTTTTCAGTTGACTTGTATCAGGGCTAATGGTATGCTGTCGCTGGGATGAACGTTTTGTGTAGGGGACTATTCATGGCATGCATCGGCTTGCTGTTGTGTGCGAGTGCCGCGCCGCCGGTCGCAGCAGTGCCGGATGTCGATAAATTGATGGCATACTTGGAGAAGAATGACGATGTCCTGCGTTTGGAGATTTCGGAGGTCGAGAGCGGGGGAAGTGACAAATCGAAGGTGAAAAGAGAGTTGAGAGAGCTGAAGCGGAATCTAGCGAAGAATAAAGGGTTCAACTCGCGCAGAAATGATATTGAACACCTAGCCCGCGAGATACTAAAGAGCGGGGACATTAATCAGCGCGACTCACAGGGGCGTACCTTGGCTATGTTGGTGGTGGAGTGTAACTCCACTCCCGCCATGAAGCTTGTATTGGACGATGAGCCCGATCTGAGTCTGAGGGACCAATACGGACGGACTGTGATGGATTACGAGCGTCGGGGGCAGGGACAGCCACTCCGGGATATCTTACAAGATTACTGGGAACGGGCTTTCGAATCGGGTGACGGCAAGGCCATTCCCTACCTATTGTCTTGTGGAATACCGCCGGAGTGCCTTCTGAAGGGTGACCCCGCCTTAGGACGTGCTATCAAATCCGGTAAGCAGGAGTTGGTAGATATTATGATTGCTCAATGTCCACCGGTTTCAGCTCGTATGGTCGATGGTACATCGATGATGGAACTAGCTGTTTGTCACAACATGCCCGGAGTCATTCGATATTTGCTTATGGGTGGCTGTGACGTGAATGAATTGATGGGCAATGGGGAGCATCCTTTTTTCCATTTGGTGACGCGTGGTAGTGCCGAGGCTGTGCGAGCGTGGGTTGATACTGCGACAAAGATGGATACCAAGCTGCTGCCGAGCAGCAATCCGGCCTGTGTGGCAGCCCGCTACGGAACCCCCGAAGCTCTTTCTGCGGTGTTGGATAGCAAACCGAACCTTCTGAATCAGCAGGATGATTTCGGTAACACGCCGCTGATAGAGGCTGCCCGACGAGGCAATACTGAGATGGTGGCAGATCTCCTGAAGCGCGGAGCGAGGGCCGACGTTGTTTCAAAATGGAAGGAGACCCCGCTGATGGGGGCGGCGATGAGCGGCAATGCTGAGGCTGTGTGTGCTCTTTTGAAGGCGGCTCCCTCCGTGCGAGGCGTAAAGGATAGATACGGAAAGACCGCCGCCGCTTACGCTAGGCAATCCGGCAATGCTGAAGCCTTGAAGGCTCTGGAATCTGATGAGGTGCGTTAATTATATAAATGATACACTATGGCCATCCACGTTAAGATCCGCTCCGGTCAACGAGCCATTCTACGCCGCTCTACGCGCCGGATTGCTGTGCGCTCGTTTATTGTTTCTCTTCTCGTGGTTTCGGTGGCTGGGGTGGTGCTCTTCCTTCTGACGATGGTGACACTTAGTTCTCCTAAGGTGTTTTTTTCTTATATACTGCTGTCTGAGCCTATGTGGACGCAGCCGATGGATGATGTTCCTCCGCCGCATCCGGAGTCGGGCGGCGCGGACGCGGCCTCCCCGGATATGCCGCTAATTGAGGAGGAAGTGCCTATTGTTGAGGAGGTGCTCACCGTAGAGGAGAATCCCATCGAGCTTATGTCGTCAGATTCCCCATTCTTCTTCCTCAGAGCAGGGCCGAAAGTGGCGGATAGCCATGGTGCGGGAGATGGGGATAATGAAGGTAACGGAGCCGGAGATGGGGAGGGAAATGGTGTGGGAGATGGTGATGACAACGGATTTGCTCCGCCCAAGAACGAGAGGGAAGAGCCCAGCGAAAAGGATGAGCGGCGTCTCGGTCTGAATGATGACCTGCAGGTTGTACTGGTTCTTGATTGCTCCGGTAGCATGGATTTACTACTGGAAGCAGTGGCAAATTCCATGGCTCAGATGGTGGACGTGTTTAGCCGTTCCGTGCTTGACGGAGCAAAGATTCGCGTTCACCTTGGCGTAGTGTGTTACGGACAGCGCGAAGACGGTGGATCCCCCTATAAGTTGTCTGATTTTTCTATGAATGCCAAGGCGATGCGACATGCCTTGAAGAATCGTAGGGCTGATGGTGACCACGAATGTTGTGGTACAGCCATCGCTTTTGCCGTGGATAATTTTGAGTGGAACCGCCGTGATCGTGACGATATGCTGAAGGTCATTTTCATCGCCGGTAATGAGGCGTTCGATCAGGGCTCCGTGGATTATCGAGCCGCCATCTGCAAGGCAAGGGATTCGAACATTATTGTGAATACCATATACTGCATTCATCAGAAAATGCGGACGCTAGGTGAGGAGGAAATGCAGTGGAAGACGGCTGCAGCGGTCGGCAATGGTAGGGGGCTGGCTTTCAGACTCGAGACTCAGAAGAATATTTCGAAGGTTAGTCGGAATCTTTATGAGGCAACAAAACGCTTGTATAAGTGCCCGGTGATTCCTACCGGTTCTGATGGGGAGAGAGAGAGCCGGATGAAGGAGTTTTCCTCTCGCCCACATCTTATGCGAAGTACTAAACATATTTACGACTGGATCTCGGCGCACAGGGAACTACTTGACGGCTATTGCTGGGATGCGACGGAGATATGCCGTCGGGCGGGAAAGGATTTTAAGCTGTATATGGTAGGTGGACGCTTCAATTTGCCCCCCGAATTCCACAAGATGGATGATGCACAGGCGACTGCAGCCTTGATGGCGGCTGCACGGGACCGTCAACTCTTGCTTCATGAGTTTGAAAGATGGGGCGGGGGAGAGGAGAACCTTACTTTTAAGATCTTGCGCACGGTTCGCGAACAAGCTCGCTCCAAAGGAATTGATATTAAGCTCTGATTTGTCGCGCCGAACCGGGCAGAGAACCCGGTCCTACAGCAGCCGGATGTTGTCTGAGAAGACGAAGGTTACGCCCCGGAAGGGATGGGGCTCGCCGTTTTTGTACCAGATTCCGGTGGCGGTGCCGGAGGTGGGCGAGTCGAAGGACAGGTCGAATTGCAGCACATGCTCGCCATCCTGAACGCGCACGGTGCCTGTATCCTGTCCTGTTTTTCGGTAGCTCAGTCCCACGGGGGTATACATGCCCTGCCCGTGGTAACGGCCGATGTGTGGTTTAGCAAAACTATAGAGCTCCCAGCTGACGTTGCAGGGGTGTTTCAAGCAGCGGTAGTAGGAGAAACCGCAGGCACTCTGCACCAGAAGAACCTTGGGGGCTGACGCCGGGGCCGGGTTCATGGGGGCTTGTTGCTGCACACTGCTGCAGGCTGCCAGCGGAAGCGTGGCAAGCGGCACAAGATACCGATGCAGAGTCTCGGTCATATGTTCACAAAGAGCCCCGCCGACGCCCCTGCCGAACACGGAGCAGGGGCATCGGGGAGCATGGGTTATCAGCCCTTCATGCCGGTGATGTTCCCCTCGGAATCCACGCGAATCGCGCAGGCGGAGGGAACCTTCGGCAGGGCAGGCATGCGGAGGATGTCTCCCGTGAGGGCCACCAGGAAGCCGGCTCCGTTCGCAATCTCGAAGTCGCGGACCGAAATCTTGAAACCCTTGGGACGTCCCACCAGCTTGTCGTTGTCGGAGAGGGAGTTCTGCGTCTTGGCCATGCAGATCGGCAGGGCCGTCAGCCCGTTGTTCTCCATCAGGGCTAGTTTCTTGCGGGCCGCGGGGGTCACCACGATGTCATCCGCACCGTAAATCTGCTGCGCGATGGTGCGCATGCGCTCCTCCACGGGGATGTCCAGCTCGTACAGGCACTTGAAGGGCGGCACGGGGGCCTCCATGGACTTCACAACGGTCTCGGCCAGCTCGCGGGCACCCTCACCGCCGCGCCCGAAGACGTTGGCCACGGCGCAGTTCACGCCGTTCGCTGCGCACACGGCCTTCACCGCCTCAATTTCCTCCGGCGTGTCGAGGGCCTCAAACAGGTTGATGGCCACCGTGATGGGGCGGTTGTAACGCTTGGCAGAGGCAATGTGGGCCTCCAGGTTGGCGAGACCGCGCTTCACGGCCTCGGTGTTGGGCGGGTCCAGCTCCTTCTTGTCCACGCCGCCGTGCATCTTGAGGGCGCGGATGGTGGCCACGATCACGATAGCGTCGGGGGCCAGACCCGCTTGGCGGCACTTGATGTCCAGGAACTTCTCGGCACCTAGGTCGAAGGCGAAGCCTGCCTCCGTGACCGTGTAGTCGCTGTAGGCTAGGGCCATCTTGGTGGCGATGACGGAGTTACAACCATGCGCGATGTTCGCGAAGGGACCGCCGTGCACGAAGGCCGGTACCCCCTCCAGACTCTGCACCAGGTTGGGCATGATGGCATCGCGCAGAATGGCCAGCAGCGCATCCGTCACACCCAGCTCGCGGGCGTACACGGCTTCGTTGTCAGCGGTAAAGCCGATGACTATGTTGTTGATGCGGCGGCGCAGGTCCTCCACGTCCTCGGCCAAGCAGAAACAGGCCATAATCTCGGAGGCGGGGGTGATGTTGAAACCCTCCTCGCGGGGCACGCCCTGCTTGTTCAGGCCCACGATGATGTTACGCAGGGAGCGGTCGTTCATGTCCATCACGCGCTTCCAAGTCACCTTGTTCTGGTCCAGTCGCGTGGTGCGGAAGTGCAGGGCGTTGTCAATGACGGCGGAGAGCAGGTTGTTAGCCGCCGTGATGGCCGGGAAATCGCCGTTGAAGCACAGGTTGATCACCTCACCGGGGGTGATGCTGGAGGCGCCGCCGCCCGTCGCGCCGCCCTTGCGGCCGAACACCGGGCCCATGGAGGGCTCGCGCAATGCCAGCGCGGACTTCTTGCCGATGGCCTGCAGGCCCTGCGCCAGGCCGATGGATACCGTTGTCTTGCCCTCGCCCGCCGGGGTCGGGGTCAGCGCGCTCACCAGAATCAGCTTGCCGCGCTTGCCGCTGGCGGCAGCCGCCTGTAAACGCACTTTCGCACGGTCTATGCCGTACGGTACCAAATACTTCTCATCCATCCCCAAGCGGGATGCCATTTTGCTTATAAAGGTCTCGCCCATGGCGGAAATTTTACCACACAGCACCCCGGCGGTAAAGCCTAATATGCGCCCCCGGCGATATTTATCCGCTGCCGCAGGGCACACTTTAGGCTTGCGCAGGCAGTGGTGCCGCGCTACAATCGGGGCAGATAAGGAGAGAGCATGACCGATAACATCAAACCCATTGCCGATGATGAGCCGGTGGCAGAGTTCGCCACCATCGAATCCGTTTTTGTGCGTAAGCGTAATTGCCTGCTGTTGCGCGGGGATTTCTCGCCGGTGTTCGTTGACTACTACCTGCACCTGATGCAGCATTCCCTCCGCCCGGCTGAGGAGGAGGCCGCTATCCTCAAGCAGCTGCTCGCGTACTTCACGCTCCACCTCGTTTCCCGTCCGTGGAAGGAGCACCACGCCTGGACCCTCAACCTGCGCGAGCCCCTGAAGGCGGGCTTCTTCGTCTGCGGTTCCTCGCTGACGGAGGAGGTCGTGGGGCGTTCCTTTACCGAGGGGCTCAAGCTCCCGCAGCAGAACACCCTCTACGCGCAGAATTTGGTGGAGGGACGCGACCCGCAGACCTCCGTCATCACCCTGTCCGGCACCTCCCCGGCCGCTTGGGCTGAGCAGTATTACGCCCAAAGTGAGCAGCGCAGTGCCCGTGCCTTCGCCCTCGCCGGTGACACCTTCACCCTGCTCACCGCAGAACCGGACGCGGATGAAGCCTGGCTCGCCTCCCTCACGGCGGAGGATGTTGCAGCCCTCGCGGATCACGAGGAAACCAAACAACTGGAGACACGCCGCTTCCGCTTCCACTGCGGCTGCTCCGTCGATCGCCTCCTCCCCACCGTTCGCTCGCTGCGCAGCAACTTCGAGGATCTCCTCGCGGAGCAGGGCTACATCCTTGCCAACTGCCCCCGCTGCGGGGCCTCTTTCCGCATTACTCGAGAGATGCTGGCAGAGTGAGTTCCGACGACAGCGGGACTATCGGAGGCGGGCGAGTTCATCGCCCGCCTTGCGTCCGTAAGTGGTGCGGGGGTAACGGTCGGCGGCTGTGCGGAGCAGCTCGCACGCGCCTTGGCGATCATTGAGCTGATGTGCCCGGAGCATGGCGGCCCGGTAGAGGAGGAGGGCGCGGTCTTGCTTATTGCGGACGGCGCGGGAGCCTTTCAACAGGGTTTCGCAGGCGGCGCGGGGATCGGCGGCCAAGGTGCGCTGCAGGTGGGCAAGCTCCTGCCACCCACGGAGCCGCCCGGGGTGGCGGCGGACGAGTGCCTCCAGATCGGGGAGCAGGGTGCGGTCTTGTTCCTCGGTGATGCGCTGCACCAACTGCGCCAGCTCATCATCGGCTGAGCAGTAGTGCCCGGCGTAGAGGCAGCGCGCTAAAAAATCCCCTAGGGCCGGCAGTACCCATTGCCGGAGCATGTATACCTCCCAACAGACGGCCACCACGGCCGCCGCTATCACCACAAGTAGGGTGAGAATTGTTGACAGAGATGACTTGCCTGCGACAGCCCAACAAAGGCCCCCGCTGAACAGAGCGAGGGGCAGTAGCAGGAGCAGGGTGCGGAAGATGATGCGCATGCACTATTTTTTGCCGGGCAGGTCGTCCATCTCCAAATAGTTGCGGGAGAGCACGCGGTCCGGGTTCTGCGGGTTGCGTACCTCCAGCACCATTTGTTTGAAGAACCAACTGTCATCCGACAACTTTTGCACGGAGTTGATGGTGAAACGCTTGCGCAGTTTGCCGTCCGGGCCGTGTCCGTCAATCTGCCAGGAAGTGCCGTTCTCTTTGTCCACCCACAGGCGTACCCAAGAGAACTGCCCGACCCCCGGTTTGGGGTTCGGAACCTCGACGATGTAGCAGTCGCGCCCCTTGATGCGGCTCTCGGAGGTGTTTTCGATAACCTTGCCTCCCTTCCAGTAGAGGAAGCGGAGGGAGAGGTCTTCGTAGCAAACATCGGTGCCTGCAATCGTCTGGCCGTAAGAGGAGGGGCTCATGACGGTGGCCCTGTTGTTCACCACCGTGAGCAGATCCGCGCTGTTGGTCTTGATGCGCACATCAAAGCGTTTCCAAGTCCCGCCTGCCTTGTACTGGAAAGCGATGGTCTCTCCGCGTGCGCTGAGGCTGAAGGGAACCTTCGTGCTGCCCTTGCGAATCTTACCGAGGACATCCTTGTTTCCTTGGCTGACCGTCATGTCTCGCATGGCCCGCAGAATTTCGTCGGCGGAGGGCGTCTCTGCCACGGCGGGGCAGACCAAGGCCGGCAGCAGGGCGGCTGCCATCATCATCATCCGGGGGTTCATGCCCCCATTGTAGCACAAAGCCTCCGTGGGCGCGAGCCCAAATTCCGTCGGTAAAGCGGATTTTTTTGAGCTGAGCGGTCTGAACGGTGGGCGTTTTGTATTGACAAGCTCCAACCGGGGCTGGTATACTGACGGTGGAATGAATGATCTGCTCAGAGAGCTTCTCAAGGTGAGCCGAGTGGCGGTGTTGTGTGCCGCCGCTGCGTGGCCGGCTGCCGCCGTGCCGGATGCCGCAGGGCTGATGGCTGCCTTGGCAACGAATGATGATGTGCAACGACTGGAACGGGCGGTGGAGGAAGCCAAGACGGGTAAGATGATGGTGACCTCGATGACTTCGGATCGCAAGGCGCAGCGGGATGCCACGAAAGAGCTGAAGAAACTGGAGCGTGATTTATCCAAGTGTAAAAGCCGCCTCAGGTTGCGCAACGAGGCTATCTCCCGCTTGGCGAAGGAGGTGGAAAAGAGCGGGAATATCAACCTGCGGGACAGACAGGGACGCACGTTGGCCATGCTGGTGGCGGAGTGTAATTGCACCGCAGCCATGGAGAAAGTGTTGGCCGATGACCCCAAGCTGAACCTGCGCGATAAATCCGGGTTGACGGCTTTGGGCTACGAGCAGCGCGCGATGGGGTACGCTTTGGCGGATTATTTGCAGAAGCGTTGGGCTCAGGCGATAGAGAATGCCGATGAGGAGGCTGTAACCTACCTTCTCGATTGTGGATTGCCGCCGGAGACCATGGTGGAGGGTGAGCCACCGCTGGGGTATGCCATTAAATCCGGTAAGAAAGATGTGGTCGATACTCTGCTCTCAATGCGTCCGTCCGTTAAGACCCGCATGACGGACGGTACGTCGATGCTCGAACAAGCAGTGCTGCACGATATGTCAGGAGCTATCCGTTACTTAGTGAGCGGGGGATGCAACGTCAACGAGCCGCTGAGCAGTGGGGAGCATCCTTTTTTTCGCCTGGTTACTCGCGGGAGCGCGGATGCGGTCCGTGCATGGATGGATACAGCTTCCGGCATGGATATGAAGCTCCTTCCGAGCACGAACCCGGCTTGTTTGGCCGCGCGCTGCGGTAAGCCGGAGACTTTGGCCGCTGTGCTGGATAGCCGGGCAAATCTGTTGGAGACTCCGGATGAGTTCGGGCATACGCCGCTGCAGGAGGCAGCGCGGCGCGGCAGTGCGGAGATGGTGGCGGAGTTGCTGAAACGCGGCGCGAAGGCCGATGTCGTTTCCAAGAAGGGAGAGACCCCGCTGATGTGTGCGGCCCTCAGCGGCAATGAGGCTGTTGTGCGGGCCCTGTTGCAGGCTGCGCCTGGTACAAAGGATGCAAAGGATGCTGCCGGCCGGACGGCTGCTTGGTATGCCGAGCAATCCGGCAATGCTGCGGCAGTGAAGGCGGTAAGCTCCGGTAACGCTCAATGATGATACGCCATGGCCATACACGTTAGAACTCGTTCCCGCCAGCGACGCTTGCTGCGCAACGCCATGCGGCGCATCGCCCTGCAGTCACTGCTTATTTCTCTGGCCTTGGTGCTCAGTGTGGCTTTGGTGCTGTTACTGCGCTCTATTGTGCTGATGCCGCCCTCTTCCGCTGCTTTTACCTTCGCGCCCCCCACGGAGCCGCCTCCAACGCAGCCCACGGAGGAGGATCCGCGTCCGCAGCAGGATCCGGGTGGCGGCGGTGGTTCCGTCTCCTTGGATATGCCCACGATTACGGTGGATGTGCCCACGGCTGTGAGCATGCCCTCGGTGGAGGGACTCGGGCTGGAGCAGACTGCGGATGATTCCTCGTCCATGGGTATCGGCATGGGCATAGGCGATGGCATCGGTTTGGGAGAAGGCCCGGGCAAGGGTATGGGCTCCGGTGGCGGTTCCGGCGGTGGCCGGGGTAAGGGTAAAGGTGCCGGCAAGAATGACGACTTGCAGCTTGTACTGTTGTTGGATGCCTCCGGGAGTATGGACCAGCTGTTGGCTGCCGCAGCGGATTCTATGGCCATGATGGTGGCGGTGTTCAATCAGTCGAAGCTCAATGGTCAGAAGCTCCGTGTGAATATCGGTCTGGTATGCTACGGGCAGTCCGAGAACGGCGGACAGGCTTACAAATTGTCGGACTTCTCCATGGATGAGAAGGCGATGAAGAAAGCCTTGGAGGGGCGGAGGGCTGATGGTGCTTTCGAGAGTTGCGGGGAGGCCATTGACTTCGCGGTGGAGAACTTTGAGTGGAACCGTCGTGACCGCGAGGATGTATTGAAAGTCATTTTCATTGCCGGTAATGAGAGTTTTGATCAGGGCAGCGTGGACTATCGCGCGGCTATTCGCAAGGCCAGGGAATCCAATATCATTGTCAATACGGTTTACTGCGGTAGTGTGAGTATGAGTGGTACGGAGGAGCAACAATGGAGTGAAGCTGCCGGTTTGGGCAGCGGTCGCGCGCTTACGTTCGAATTCGGAGAGGCCGGGGAGAAGAAGGAGATTGCCCAGGTGCGGCGCGAGTTGTTTGAGGCCGCAAAACGTCTGTATGAGTGCCCGGTGGTACCTATTGGCTCCCCGGCTGAGCAGGCCGCGCATGAAAAGACCTTTGCCGAGCGGCCGCGCTTTGCCGCCGGTGCCGACCGCATTTTCGACTGGATTTCAGATCACTCGGATTTGATCTCCGGCTACTGCTGGGACGCAACCGAAATCTGCCGTCGTGCAGGAAAGGACTTTAAGTTGTACATGGTGGGGGGGCGGGCCAATCTGCCTGCCGCCTTCCGACACATGAGTGATGAGGAGGCGGAGGCTACCCTCATGCAAGCGGCCGAGGTGCGGCAGCGTATCATTGAGTCTTTCGAGGGATCCACCACCGGCGGCAATGTGTTTGCTCGCAGGGCGTTGGAGACGGTTCGGGACCAAGCTCGTGCCAAGGGTATTGACATTAAGATTTAAAGCAGTATGAGAAAGATTCGTATTACCGACCCCTCCGGGCGGGTCCTTGATTTTCCTTTCGAGTTGGTTGAAGGATCAGCCGTCTCCATCGGTAAGTCGGAGGATTGTTCCATTCATCTGGTAGGTGATCCCTTTGCCTCGCGTGTGCATTGTTACGTTCATTGCGCCGCCGGTAGGATTTACATTACAGATAATAATTCTACAAATGGGCTGTATCGAAACGATGAGAGAGTGAGTGCGGAGTTGATGCAGGAGGGGGTTTCCTATCGTGCCGGTGCTTCGTATATTGTCTTGATGGAGGCAGAACCCGCGCCTGAGCCTGCGTTCGTGCCGCCTCCCTTGCCGGAGGCAGAACCCACACCTGAGCCCGCGTTCGTGCCGCCACCCTTGCCGGAGGCAGAGCCCGCGCCTGAGCCCGCGTTTGTGCCGCCACCCTTGCCGGAGGCAGAGCCTGCGCCTGAGCCTGCGTTCGTGCCGCCACCCTTGCCGGAGGCAGAGCCCGTGCCTGAGCCTGCGTTCGTGCCGCCACCCTTGCCGGAAGCAGAGCCTGCGCCTGAGCCCGCGTTTGTGCCGCCACCCTTGCCGGAAGCAGAGCCTGCGCCTGAGCCTGCGTTCGTGCCGCCACCCTTGCCGGAGGCAGAGCCCACACCTGAGCCTGCGTTTGTGCCGCCTTCCTTGCCGGAGGCAGAGTCCGCGCTTGAGCCTGCGTTCGTGCCGCCTCCCTTGCCGGAAGCAGAGCCTGCGCCTGAGCCCTCGTTTGTGCCGCCTTCCTTGCCGGAGGCTGATTCTATTCCCTCAACCAAGCCTGTGCCTTCTGCTGCTCCGGTTCGGAAGTCTAAGCCGGTGACCAACCCCGGCCCCCGTGCGCTGCGCAGAGCGGTGGATCCGGGCTCCGTTGCCCCTAAGCGGGTGACACTCCCGGAGGTCAAGGAGGAGCGGCGTAAGCTCGCGCCTCCGCCTCAGGCGGAGAAGAGTAAGGTCTCCCTTACCGTGTACGAAACCCGCAAGGTGCATATGGCTACGGGGGCGGTCAACACGGGGGATTCGGAGCTTCCCGCTGATTTCGAGCTGTTCTTCCGCTTGGATAGTGTTCTGATCTCCGATTCCGGGGAGTGTTCCCTGCGTTTCGGGGCTCGGGCCGAGGTCGATTGCAGCCTCTTCTTGGTACAGCATGATGTGGATGGGCACTGCACGCTGCTGCTTCCGGAGTCTCCGGAGACGCCCAATCGGCTCTATGCCGGTGGCGATGCGCTCTTCCCGCCCCTCAGCGATAAGTGCGATTATGAGTACGAGGTAGCTCCGCCGTTCGGGGAGGAAGTGGTGGTGGCCGTGGCTTGCACGCAGCCTGTCCCCTTGCCGGGTGCTCTGGAGGAGCAGATCAAGCGCGGGGTGTGCCCCCCCGTGAAGGGTGAGCTCGAGCTCATCGAGGCTCTCCGCCGTAAGAATCCTGAGGCTCGCTGGGCCGTTGCGTGCCTGCGTTTCGATACTCGCACCGTCAGTGAGCGCGGGGCTTAGCCTCGCTGTCCTTTCTTCCCGGGCCGTTCATTCGGTCCGGGTGAAGAAAAATTACAACTTCGCATAATCTTTTTGAACGAATCCCCCGGTGGGGGTGTCCATACTGCATGATGAACAACAATCTTACGACAAAACTGATGGAAGCCCTGCAAGCGGCGCAGAAAGCGGCGCAATCGGCGGGGCGTGCGCAAATCATGCCGGCGGAGCTTTTGCTGGCGCTGGTAAACCAAGAGGGCGGGGTGCTGACCGCCGTGCTGCAGAAGGCCGGAGTGGCCCCGCAGCGAGTAGCCGCCGAGATGACGCGGCTGCTGGAGCGGGTACCTCGGCAGATGGGTGCGGTGGCGCAGAGCCCCGGTATCGGTCGCGAGCTGGATGCGCTGCTGACGGCGGCGGAGCAAGTGCGTGAGCAGATGAAGGATGACTACCTGAGCGTGGAGCATGTGGTGCTGGCCGCGTTGGGGCAGTCGGATGAGCTCGCCCGCGCGCTGGAGTCCGCCGGGCTCACGCAGGCTAAATACCTGCAGGCACTCAAGGAGGTGCGCGGCAACCAGCGCATCACGGACCAAGACCCGGAGGAGAAGTACCAGACCCTGGAGAAGTACGGCACGGACCTGACGGCCCTCGCGCGCCGGGGCAAGATCGACCCCGTCATCGGCCGCGATACGGAGATCCGCCGTGTGCTGCAGATTCTTTCCCGCCGCACGAAGAACAACCCTGTGCTGATCGGTGAACCGGGCGTGGGTAAAACCGCCATTGCGGAGGGCCTCGCGCGCCGAATGGTGAACGGCGATGTGCCGGAGGGCATGAAGGGCAAGCGCCTGATCAGCCTCAACATCGGCTCCATGCTGGCGGGTGCCAAGTACCGAGGCGAGTTCGAGGAGCGTCTCAAGGCCTTCATCAAGGAGGTGAGTGCCTCGGAGGGGCAGATCATCCTCTTCATCGATGAGCTGCACACCTTGGTGGGTGCCGGCGCAGGCGGGGAGGGCAGCATGGACGCCGCCAACCTCCTCAAGCCGGCCCTGGCTCGTGGCGAGCTGCGCACCATCGGTGCCACCACGCTGGATGAGTACCGCAAGTACATCGAGAAGGATGCCGCCTTGGAGCGTCGTTTCCAGCCCGTCTTCGTGGCGGAGCCGAGCGTGGAGGACACGATCGCCATTCTCCGTGGTCTGAAGGAGCGCTACGAGGTGCACCACGGCGTGCACATCACGGACGGCGCGCTGGTGGCTGCCGCGACCCTCAGCAACCGCTACATCACCGACCGTTTCCTGCCGGATAAGGCCGTCGACCTTGTGGACGAGGCCGCCGCGCGGCTCAAGATCGAGCTGGACTCCATGCCCATGGAAATCGACGAGCTGAACCGCGCCGGGATGCAGTTGGAGATGGAGCGCCAGGCCCTGTCCAAGGAGAAGGATGAAGATTCTCGCCAACGTCTGGAGAAGATCACCAAGGAGCTGGCCGACACCAAGGAGAAGGTGGAGAGCATGATCGCCCGCTGGAAGAGCGAGAAGGAGGTCGTCTCCCGCGCTCGCGAGGCCCAGAAGAAGATCGATGCCCTGCGCACGGAGGCGGAGCTCGCCCAGCGTCGCGGCAACCTCGGGCGCGCTTCGGAGATCCTCTACGGGGAGATCCCGGCCGCCGAGAAGGCCGCTCGCACTGCCCGCGAGGAGCTCGCCGCCCTGCAAAACGGTGGGGAGGGGCTCCTCAAGGAGGAGGTCACGGAGGCGGATATCGCGAAGGTGGTCTCGACCTGGACGGGGATTCCCGCCGCGCGTCTGGCGGAGGCGGAGCGTGAGAAGCTCGTACACATGGAGGAGCGGCTCGGGCAGCGGCTCATCGGGCAGAAGAAGGCGGTTAAGGCCGTGGCGGATGCCGTGCGTCGTTCGCGTGCCGGCTTGCAAGACGAGCACCGCCCTCTCGGGTCTTTCATCTTCCTGGGCCCCACCGGCGTGGGTAAGACGGAGCTTGCCAAGGCTCTCGCGGAGTTCCTCTTCGATGACGAGGCGGCCATGGTGCGTATCGATATGTCGGAGTACATGGAGAAGCACAGTGTGTCGCGGCTCATCGGAGCGCCTCCGGGATACGTGGGCTACGATGAGGGCGGTCAGCTGACCGAGGCCGTGCGCCGCCGTCCCTACAGCGTGGTGCTGTTCGATGAGATCGAGAAGGCCCACCCGGATGTCTTCAATGTGCTGCTGCAGGTGCTGGATGACGGACGTATTACGGATGGCCAGGGCCGCACGGTTGATTTTACCAACACGGTACTGATCATGACGAGTAACATCGGCTCCCGCTTCATTCTGGACGAGGCCGATGCCGAGTCCCGCAATGAGAAGGCACTGGATGCCCTGCGCGGTCACTTCCGCCCGGAGTTCCTCAATCGTGTGGATGATATCATCATCTTCGAGCGACTGCAGGCAGAGGACCTCAAGCACATCATCAACATCCAGCTGGCCCGCGTGCACAAGCGCCTGCAGGCCAAGGGGCTGAAGCTGCAACTCAGCGACGCCGCCACCGCCCTGATTGCCCAACACGGCTACGATCCGGTCTACGGCGCCCGCCCGCTCAAGCGTGCCATTCAGCACGACCTGCTGGATCCGCTCAGCTTGGCCATCCTCTCCGGTCGCTTCCGCGAAGGCTCCACCATCCACGCCGATGTACAGGACGGCAAGGTGTCCTTCTCCTAAGTTCACCCATTACCTCCTCCACAGCCCCCCATGGCCCGCGCCGTGGGGGGCTGTGTCGATTCAGTAACGATGAAGATCATTTTCGCTGCGTGGATTCTTCCTTCAGCATTGCTTATGCTGATGCAAGCAGAAAAGGCGTCAAGCCCCTAAGAAATCCCGTTTTCTTGTCTCGTGAGAGACTATTTCCACTCGAAACACAACGCCGTTTTCTTGTGTAAGTGCATGAGCGTCAACGCCTGGCTGGGGGTGTGCATAAGCAATGCTGTATACACCTTGGTGTCATGCAGAAGGGGAACGGTGAAAGGATTGTCTTTCTGGATTATTTGCGCTCCATCGCTATTGTCTGTGTCGTGATTGTCCACGCCGCTGAGAATGTCTATCGATTCAATGTTACGGAGTACGCAGCTTGGACGCTGACCGAGCGTATTGTGATGGTGGGGCTTTTTGATTTGGGACGCATGAGTGTACCATTGTTCTTTTTTATCAGTGGGTATTTGTTGTTGTCTCGGAATTATGATGACGAGAAGTGCTGTAGGTTCTGGCGACGAAATTGGTTACCATTACTGACCGCGAGTTCCTTCTCTATCTTTCTGGTGAGCATCTGGGATCTGTGGGGAGGTTTGGGGAATCTCGTAATGTGGAAGACGGTGGCCAAAGCGAGTATGTTTGTCGGTCCCGTTCCCTGTGGTATTCTGTGGTTTCTTCCGGTGATGGTAGGTCTATATGGCTGCGTTCCCGTAGTAGCAGTGGCCCTGGAGCGTTTCCGACCGAGGACGCTCATGCCTCCTTTGGGGGTGGCGATGCTGATGACCATGGTCATCCCGATGATGGTGCCCTTGCTGCGTTGTACGGTACACATAAGCCTCGAGCCTGCGCTGAGCATCGGCTGGGTCGGTGGCTGCTATGGCATTTACGTTATTGCAGGCGGAATGATGGGGAGGGGATTGAAACTACCTATGGGAGCGGGCGGGAGCTTGGCACTCGGTGGTGTTTTCTTCTTGGCAGTTATGTGCTATACATGGTTGGGTTATGCTCGTGGTTCTGCGTCTAATGTCTGGTATAGTTCACCCCTCCTTTTTGTGGCTTCTCTGTGTGTTTTCGATGCTTTTTCCAAGATGCCGAATCTGCGTCCCTGCCGAATGGTGCGGAGCCTAGCGGCCTGCTCCTTCGGCATCTACGCCCTCCATTATCCAATCCTTATCTTTTTCGTTGAGCAATTGCCTCATAACAACATTCTGAGTGTTCTCGTCTCTATTCCTCTAGCTCTGCTCGTTACTTGGGGCATAGTGGCATTCCTTTCTCTTTGTCGCTTCCTGGCACACTGGGTTTTGCTTGCTAAATAGGCGAACCTTTCTATGCTTATAATTCCATCTCCGTTTTAGTATGGAGGATATTTCAGCAGATTTTGTAGGGAAATGTATTTTTTTCTTGCTTTTCTATGCAAAATCTGCTACTTTGTCTCTCGGAACATGGAGCCGAGCATGCAAAAGGTATTCGGGTGTGTGCCTGTCACGTCGGGGGAGCTGAAGCCGGAATTGGGACAGTATCGGGCCCCGCAGGCGCGTCTTGCCCTGCTGCGGAAGCGCGGGGAGCTCATCCCCCTGCGACGCAACCTGTACCTGTGCAACCCGGAGAGTTACTCCCCGGAGCTGATCGCCAACCGCCTGATCGAGCCATCCTATCTCTCCTATGAGACGGTGCTCTCCGCCTGCGGTATCATCCCGGAGCGGGTGTACAGCATCCGCTCCTCCTGCCTGAAGCGGGGCAGGAGTTTCGACAACGCCACCGGGCATTATGAATATATCCGCGTGCCGCGTGCCTACTACCCGGAAGGCGTCACCATCCGCAAGACGGAGCAAGGGCTCTGCTACCTGTCCGCCACGCCGGAGAAGGCCCTCTGCGACCTCATCCTCGTCACCTCCGGCCTGCGCCTCCAATCCCCCAAGGGCGCGCGGGAATACCTGGAAATCTTCCTCCGCGCCGATATGGATGAAGTCGCCGCTTGGGATGCGGACCTCATCCACAACCTCGCCCTTCTGAGCGATAAGAAGAAGGACTCCCTCTTTAACCTCGAACGTATGCTCCGCCGTGAATTCCCCTGCCGCAGGGGCGGCGGCGGCGATGAAGGAGGGCAATCAAGCCGATGAGGGTGAGTGTGGCACTCCCCGGCTCCGGAACCAGACAGAGCACTGTTCCTCCCGGCATATTTTGCAGCACAACATAGTATCCGGAGGCACCGGTAACGGTGCATTTGAGTTCCTCCACTTTTTCGGGAGCTGTTCCGGAAAAGAGAATGAGGTTAGTCGCACCACCATTGCCGAGACTGAAGTCGTTACCGATGTTGATGGTGATGCCGGAGAAATCAGTGCTGCATGTGAGCGAACCACTACAGGAAAGCAGCGTATTGCATGGGGAGTTCAAATCCAGTGTCAGCGTGCCGCTGAGGGTGAGGTTGGTGCATTCTGCCGCCGTTGCCGATGTGGCACTGTGGGAAGCGATCGTAACATCGGTTAATGAAAGCGAGGGCGTTTCTAGCGAAGGCTCTTCTAGCGAAGACTCTTCTATCATGTATGCTGCGGTTTGATTCTGAAGCGTGATGTTAGAGATTGAGACACTGTATCCCGTCGCGGTGAGCAGTGCCTGAGTACCCATTCCAATATCCCTCTGGTACAGGATAAGCTTTGTTCCGACATCACCGGTCAATGTAATATTATCAGCGGCTTTCCATTGAGTGTCCTCATCGTTATCAGTGATAGAAATATCCGCCGTCAATTTTATCTCCCCGCCTTTCTCCCACGCATCCTTCAGCCCATCCTGCGTACTCACCTCCTCTGCTGCCGGGGAGAGAGGCAGCAGGGAGGCGAAGAGCGTTGCGAATGTGAGCAAACGTCTCATGATTGCAGGGAGATGGTCACGTCGTCGTCCTGCACGCCGAGGGCGACGGAAGCGACCTGCCGTTTCTCGAGAACGGATTGGAGCATGAGGGCGCTGAGGCGGGGGAGAATATTCTGCGTGATGATGTTATCAATGATACGCGCACCGGCATCGGCGCGCTTGGCGCGGGCCATGATGAAAGCGTTGAGATCCTCGCCCCATGTGAGCTTGGCCCCGTAGCCGGCGGCGAGCCGCTTGGCCACCTTGCCGAGCTTGAGCCCGGTGATCTTGTCCATCACCTCGCGACTGAGCGGGAAATAGGGGATCACGGTAATACGGCCCAGCAGCGCGGGCGGGAAAACCTTGAGCAGGGCCCCGTGCATGGCCTCCGACACCTGCTCCTGCGAGGGCATAAGCTCGGGATCCGCGCAGAGTGCCATCATCTCATCCGTGCCCACATTCGTGGTCAGCAGAATGACCGTATTGCGGAAGTCAATCAAGCGGCCCTCGCCGTCCTCCATGCGCCCTTTATCAAACACCTGGAAGAAGATCTCGTGCACATCCTTGTGCGCCTTCTCCACCTCATCCAGCAGCACAACCGAATAAGGCTTGCGGCGGACGGCCTCGGTCAGCACGCCGCCCTCGCCGTAACCGACGTATCCGGGAGGCGCTCCCTTGAGGGTCGACACCGTGTGCGCCTCCTGGAACTCACTCATGTTAATGGTGAGCAGATTCTGCTCCCCGCCATACAGACACTCCGCCAGCGAGATCGCCGTCTCCGTCTTACCGACACCGCTGGGCCCGGCGAGCATCAGCACCGCGATGGGCTTCTCCGGATCCGCCAACGATGCGCGCGAGCTGAGAATTCGATCCGCGATGAGCTTGAGCCCGTGATCCTGTCCCACCACACGCTCCGCCAGGGTATCCGCCAGGTGCAGGATGTTAGAGAGCTCATTGCTGACCATGCGCCCCGTGGGAATGCCGGTCCACTCACTGATGATCGCCGCGACCGCCTGGGCATCCACCTGCGGCAGCACGAGCGGCGACTCCCCCTGCAAGGCAGCGAGCGCGGCCTCCTTCTCCTGCAGCTCGGCCAGCTTCGCAGCGCGGGCCTCCACGGTCAGCTCCTCCCCCTGCAGCTCATTGCGCAGCGTCACCACGGACTCCACGAGTGCCTTCTCCTTATCCCAATCCGCCAAGCGGTCGGCATGCTTCTTCTCGGTCTCCGCCAAGCGGGCGCGCAGCTCCGCGAGGGCATCCGTGCGCTCCAGCCCCGCCTTAGACTCCTTCTCCAGCATCTCGATGTCCGCGTTCAGACTCTCCATGCAGCGGCGCAGGTCCTCCACCTCGGCCGGCTCGCTGCTCTGGGAGAACGCAACGCGCGAGGCCGCCGTATCCAACAGGCTGACCGCCTTATCCGGCAGTTGACGGGTGGGCAGGTAGCGCCGGGAGAGAGTGACGGACGCGCGCAGAGCCTCGTCCAGAATGAGCACCTTGTGATGCTTGGCCATTACCCGCCCCACGGCCACCATCATGCGGTGTGCCTTATCGTCATCCGGCTCCTCGATGAGGATATTCTGGAAACGGCGGGTGAGGGCGGGGTCCTTCTCAAAATACTTCTTGTACTCGCTCCAGGTGGTCGCGGCAATGCAGCGGAACGAACCGCGGGCCAGCGCAGGCTTGAGCAGGTTGGCGGCATCCCCCTGGCCGGCACTGCCGCCGGCACCGATGAGATTGTGCGCCTCGTCGATGAACATGATGATGGGCTTATCCGACGCCCGCACCTCATCGATCACCTGCTTGAGACGGTTCTCGAACTCACCCTTCATGGAAGCCCCCGCCTGCAGACCCTGCAGATCCAGCGCCAGCAGCCGCACCCCCTTGAGGGCATCCGGCACATCCCCGCGCGCAATGCGGGCAGCGAAGCCCTCCACCACGGCGGTCTTGCCCACGCCCGCCTCACCGGTCAGGATGGGGTTATTCTGGCGGCGGCGCAGCAGAATGTCGATCATCTTGCGCACCTCCGCATCTCGACCCACCACGGGATCCAGCCGCCCGGCCTCCGCCTCGGCGGTCAGATCCGTGCAATACTGCTTCAGAGCCTGTTGCTTACCCATGGCAGCGGGAGCCATGGCCCCGTTCTCGGTACCGGGATCGGCCGTTGCCAAGCCGGAGCCATCCGCCGCGTTTTCCGCCTCCTCGCGGCTGCCGTTGGTGATGGTGTAGAAACGGTCCGCCAGCTCCTCCGCCTTCAGCTTGGAGAACTGCGGGGAAATATCCGTAAGACAGTGCGCGAGTTCACGCGTGCGCAGGCAGGCCAGCAGCAGGTCACCCGTGCGGATGGAACTGCGCTTGAACATGATGGACGCCAGCAGCCAAGCCTCCTTAATAGCCAGCTCCAGCTGCGGGGAGAAATCGCGCAGGGTCGAAGCCCCGCGGGGGAGGGCATCCAGCGCGTTGACCAAGTCCCCGGACAAGCGGGAAGCATCCACCTCGAAATGCTTGCAGATGAGGTGCAAATCCGTGTCGCCGGTGCTGTTGATTTGATTGATCCAGTGCGCGAGCTCCACATAGGGATTGGTGCGCATCTTGCAGAACACGGTAGCGCTTTCCAAGGCCTTGTAGGCCACGCCGTTGAGCTTGCCGAATAGGTCGGAACGTTTGAACTCTGCCATAAATGGGTGGGGTGAAGGGGATTAGGAGTGAATGAGGAAAGAAAAGACGGTATAAGGTTCATTATTCGGCAGGCAGGCATTGTGGCCCAAGGCCAAGGTGCCGTTCAGCCGACGGGGCGGGATGGTCTCGGTGATCACGCGGAAGCGCAGCTCCCAGATGAGAGGGTGCGGCTCCATGGCCTGCAAGAGGGCACGCAGCCGCCGCTCGCCGCAGCCGCCGGGCAAAAAGTCCTCCAGCGTGGCATAGGGAATGGGGCCTGCGTGGATGACCACCTTCTCGGAGATCGAGCGGCAGGACTCCCCCAGCAGCACATCCCGCCCCAGGGTGCCGGGGCCGCTTCTGCCCAGTAGACAGTGCGCGGCGGGTTCCGTAGTCAGGCGGCAGGGGACGGCCTGCTGCAGGCGCACGGGGAAACCGAAAAAGCGACCCAGCACGCGGCGGATGGAGTCCGGGTGCTGAGGTGTGAGCAGATCGCGGAAGTAGGCGGCGGGAAGCTGCGGCGGCAGAGGGGCATCCTGCCCGGCATCGGGCAATCCCGCCAAGGCGGACAGGTGGTCCCCGAGGGCATCCCGCTCACGGTCATAGCTCACCACCTGCTGCGCGCGGGTGCCGGCGCGGTAATACAGGCCCAGCAGGCGGTCGTGAAAGATGTCCGCAAAGCGCTGCATCGTCAGGTCATAGAACCGGCGACCGCGCGTGTGCACATACTCGGTAAAGGAAAGCGGCAGAGCACCGCCCGGCCCGAACAGCCCGAAGAAAAACACCTGCATGGTCGGGCTGCCGCCGATGGGCCCGGTGCTGTAGTCGAAAATCTCCGAGGGCGGGGAATAGAGATGCGGCACCTGCGCAAAGTGCAGGATGGGCGGGGCCGTGCCGTTGCTCAGCTCGCCCACGCGCGGCCCCTTGGGGTTCAGCAGCTCCAGCTGCCGTACCGCATGAAAGAAAGAGTACTGCCCCGGCCGGCGAGTCAGGCCGCGCTCCACCTCGTTCCTTACGGGTCTGTTGGTCGCTGTTGCCATGTCCAGAGCTCTCGGGAGGCCGTGCGGAAGGAGACCTCCATGGTGGTGTTAATCTCCCGCAGGCTGAAGAGATAGGCAGCCAGGGAGCGGGCAAAGAGGAAGAGGGCGGAGCTGCCTGCAGCATCCTCGTTGAGGGTAATGGTGAAACGCCTGCCGCGCAGGGTGCAGAGGTCTCCCTGCACGGGGATGGTGTGGGTGCACACGCCGACCTGTACGGCGCGGATGGCCTTGAGCTGCACGGCCGCAGCGGCGTTGTCCGGGGCATGCAGGGTGTGCAGCAGCTTGCGCAGCAGCCCGGGTAGCACCTCATCGCCGTACGAGGCCAAGGCCCCGGGGGTGAGGCGCAGTAGGGCCAAGCCCAGCCACAGGGTTGTCTCCCGCATCAACGGCGGCTGCGGCGGCGTGGGGGATGCCGCGAAACGTGCCGCAGCGGGCAGCTCGGCCGGCGGGGTGGTCAGCGGGCTGTCCCGGCGCACGAAGAGGGGCAAATCCCGGTTGGAGCAGACCGCACGCATCGCCACGGCGGCGATCTGCGTCCGCATGCTGCTGAAAAGCGGCCCGGAGAAACGGGCGAACACCTCGTCCCCGGGGTAGGAGCTTACGCGACCGATGGGACGCGCCACGGGCTTCTCACGGTGGGTGGCGATGTAGTTCAAGCGCAGACCGCCCTCCGGCATGGCGCGGTGCAGGGCCGTGTAGAAGGGGTAGATGTCGAAAAGCCGCTCATTCTCCTCGGAGTAGGCAGCACCCTCCGTGGGCCACAGTACCTCGTAGCGGTCGCGCAGGGGGGCCTCCGGCACCAGCAGGTCAACCCCGCGGGTAGAAGGCGTGAAGCGCGCCAGACGCTGCGGGAAGGCATTGATGGCGCGCACGCAGTCCGGCAGCAGGCAGGGCCTCCCCAAGGCCAGCTGCAGGCGGTGGCCGGGTTGACGGCGCAGTAGGAAGGTGAGGGAAAGCGTGTCCCCCTCCTGTAGGGCGGGCAGCCCCTCCACCTTCAGGAAAGTGAGCTGGGCTTGCTGAGCGAAGTACTCCGCCGGCAGGGGCAGACCGCCGCCTTCCTCCGGCACGGCTACGTCCTCCTGCGGAGGCGGCAGCAGGGTGCGGCGCCCCGCTGACTCCGCCACCACGCCGCTGCACCGGCAGCAGAGTAGCTCCATCAGCTCGCAGGCGGCGGAATCCGGGGCGGCGACGAACAGGCGCAGCGTGCCGCCGGGGTACGATGCGCCGGCGGTGTAGTCCGTGCGCAGGGCGCAGAGGGCATCGCAGCCCAGCTCCGCAGCCAAGGCAG
The DNA here is from genome assembly GCA_022787425.1 of Akkermansia sp. Taxonomy (GTDB): domain Bacteria; phylum Verrucomicrobiota; class Verrucomicrobiia; order Verrucomicrobiales; family Akkermansiaceae; genus Akkermansia. Next base: position 19,139 of record JALFWB010000031.1, on the reverse strand, counting down.
GCACGCTGTTCTCCAGGTAAGAGGCATCCTGCGCGGTGAGGTGCGAGAGCACGAGATCCTCGCGCGTGTTGAAACGGCAGTCCGGGGTACCGGGCAGGGTGGTGGGCACGCGGAAATCCGTACCGGCGGGCAGCAAGTCCTGCGGAGCCTCCGCGCGGGTAATCTGCAACACCGTGCGGGAGACCAGCGGGGCCACCATGGCGGGGGCCATCTGCTGCAACAACTGCTCGCTGAAATCCGCCAGCCCATCGTCCATCTTGCGGGCAATGCGGGCCGTCAGGAAAGCCACACCCTCCAAGAGCCGCTCCACGAAGGGGTCCGCGCATTCGTCCTCGCCCAGTTGCAGGCGGGCGGCAACCTTGGGATATTCTGCGGCGAACTGCTTACCGGCGTTACGCAGGTGGCTCAGCTCGCTTTCGTAGTAGCTCAGGAAGGATTCGTCCATAGTGGCGCGTCAGCGGGTAAAGGTGGCCTCTCCTGTCTCCAGGTCCAGTTGCAGGCGCATGAGCATATCATCCGTCAGGGGCTTGACGGCCAGGCGGCAGCTGATGCACAGGTCCAGCCCCGTGCGGCCGGCACTCTGTTTTTCCTGCAGAGCCACATGCACACTCTCCGGTACCACGCGGGGCTCGTAGCGCACGATGGCATCCCGCACATGCCGCAGAATGCCGTCCAAATGAGTGGTGAGGTTGTGGCGGCCTACGAAGGAATCCACCCCGAAGAGGTACCCGGAGGCACCCACCTCCGGGAAGAGGCTGCGAATGCGCTCGGCCTCGGTGGGGGCTACGTGCGCATTCAGCAGCATCGTGAGGTTTTGCAGGATGTCCCGCTTCAGCCGATCAAGGGAGAAACTCTCCGAGTAGTCGCTGTCCACGGTGGTAAAAGGGTGCTCATCCGTCAGCCGGGTGAGCAGGCAAGGCAGATAGCGATTGGTGCTGATGCGGGAATCCGTGGGCATGGCGGGTTACTCGGTCGGCGTGCCGAAGCGCAGCATGTGCTCGCTGAAGAGGGGAATGATGCCCTCCGGGGTATCCCAGCCGCGCAGGCCACGGCCCAGGCAGAAGCCGGGGGTGACCTCCTGCCACTCCGTGCTGCGGGCCAGCAGGTTCTCCGGGCTTTCCTGCCCCGGGGTGAAGGGGTAGCGGGCGGGCATGCGGCCGATGTGTGAGCTGCCGTCCCGCAGGGTGATGCGGGCGTGTGCCCATACGGCCTCCACGGGCAGACGCGGGGCGGGCAGCTCGACCGAGGCTACCTGCGGCAGGGCCACGAGGTGGTAGCGGCCTCCGCGCATCCACTCCAGCACCCCCGCAAAGCGGGCATCGCCGTCCAGCAGCCAAGGGGCGTGCACCCCGCCGGACAGAGCCACGGGGATGCAGGGCAGGGCATCCAACACGGCCTCCGTCTCGGCGGCGGCCTCGGCAAAGCGTCCCGCGGCGTAGTGGGCGGCGGCCCGGCGCCAGGCATCGGCGTAGGCAGGGGCCTCGCCCAACCAGCAGGGGGCCGTGCGACCGCTCAACACGCGCTCGCGCTCCTGCTCGGCGGCTGCGGCATCCTGCACGGAGGTGCAGAACAACGCGCTGCCGGGGTCCAGCTTCATGAGGGCGGCAGCCTGGGTGGCGGCTCGCTCCCAAGCACCCTCGCAGCAGAGCACCTGCACCATCAGCGCGCGGGCGGAGGCATCCTGCGGGTTCTGCCGCACATCGGCCGCCACGGCGCGGTGCAGCTCCTCCAACTTGCCGTCGCGGAACAGGGACTGCGCGTTATCCATTGTAGCCATACATCAAAAACCGGTTGCACGCCCCGCGGGTGGGAGCGGCAACCGGGAAGTTTATTCGGATGCTCAGATGGCAGCGTCGGTCGCCACGTTCCAGCCGGCCTGCACGTCGCCGCCCAGCTCACCGGTGGTCTTGAAGGTGTGGGTGGTCCACTTCACCTGCTCGGCCACGATGCCCACCTGCTCCACCAGGCGCAGGCTGTTGGCGTCGCGTCCCACGCCGCAGAGCAGCGAGTCCTTGCAGGTCGGACCGTCCACGGTCTGCACCTTGGCCTCCGTGATGCGGCAGTTGGTCAGCTCCACCTCGTAGAGCTTCTGCTTGGCACCGCCGATCTGGGCGCAGACCTCCACGTTGATGGTGGCGATGTTCTGGCCGCTCAGGCAGGCCTTCTGCAGGTTCGGGGTCGCCTTGTCCAGCAGGTGGACGAAGGTGAGCGGCTCCAGAACGCCGCGGCCGGCAGCGTTCGTCTGGTTGGCGTACTGGGTCTCCTGGGAGGCGCCGTGGCTGAAGGCCACCACGTCGATCCAGTTGGCGTGTGCCACGTCCGTGGACTGTCCCTCGATGCCGTCGATCTTGATGAATGTGTTGAATGCCATAACGATGTTATATGATGGATGGTTAATCTTTCAAGCGGTGAAGTTCCTTACTTGTTCGGTGTCACTCGCTTCTAATGGGTAGGACACGACTTTCGGGAACTTCGTTCATTTTTTTCGCAACTTTTTTACTTCTTCTCACTCGGAAGTTTGGTGACCAAACGCATGGAAGCGGTGAGCCCCTCCAGCTGGTAATGCGGGCGCAGATAGAACTTCGCGGAGTAGTATCCGGGGTTGCCCGCCACGTCCTCCACCACCACATCGGCGGCGGCCAGCGGATAGCGCGCCTTCACCTCCTCGGAGGCGTTCGGGTCGGCGGAGACGTACTTGGCAATCCAGTTGGAGAGCCACTTCTGCATGTCGTCCCGGCTCTTGAAGGAACCCACCTTGTCGCGCACAATGCTCTTGAGGTAATGCGAGAAGCGGCTGGTAGCGAAGATGTACGGCAGGCGGGCGGAGAGGCGCGCGTTGGCCGTGGCATCCGGGTCATCATACACCGTCGGCTCGTTGAGGGTCTGGCCGCCCAGGAAGACGGCGTAGTCCGTATTCTTCCAGTAGCAGAGGGGCAGGAAGCCGTTCTGCGAGAGCTCGGCCTCGCGGCGGTCCGTGATGGCGATCTCCGTGGGGCACTTCATGGCCACGCCGCCGTCATCGGAGGGGAAGGTGTGGCAGGGCAGGGACTCCACCACGCCGCCGGACTCCACGCCGCGGATGCAGGCGCACCAGCCGTAGGTCTTAAAGGCACGGTTGATGTTGGCGCCCATGGCGTAGGCGGCGTTCATCCAGTTGTAGGCACTGTTGTCGCCTGCACCCGTCTCCTCCTCAAAGGCGAAGCCCTCCACCGGGGTGGTCTTGGCACCGTAGGGCAGGCGGCTGAGCACGCGCGGCATGGTGAGGGCCACGTAGCGGCTGTCATCGGACTGGCGGAAGCTCTTCCACGCGGCGTATTCCGGGCTCTGGAAGATCTTGGTGATGTCGCGCGGGTTGGAGAGCTCCTGCCAGCTGTCCATGTTCATCACGGCCGGGTCGGCAGCGGAGATCATCGGGCAGTGGGCGGCGGCGCAGATCTGCGCCATGCCCTTGAGGATTTCCACGTCCTTGGGCAGGTGGCTGAAGTAGTAGTCCGCGACCAAGGCACCGAAAGGCTCGCCGCCGGGGGAGCCGAACTCGTCCTCGTACATCTTCTTGAAGATGGGGCTCTGGTCCCAGGCTGCTCCCTTGAACTTCTTGAGGGTCTTGGCGAGCTCATCCTTGCTGATGTTCAACACGCGGATCTTGAGGTGGCTGTCCGTCTCTGTGTTGCGCACCAGATAATCCAGCCCGCGCCAAGCACTCTCCAGCTTCTGGAAGTCCTTGTGGTGCAGCACGAGGTTCATCTGCTGGCTGAGCTTCTTGTCCAGCTCGGCAATCATGGCCTGCACGGAGGAGATGACGTCATCCGAGATGAGGTTGGCCTTGCCGAGGGCCTGCTGGGCCAAGGTGCCCACGGCCTGCTGTACCGCCGTCTTGGCTTCCTCGGTCTTGGGGCGGAATTCCTTGTTGAGCAGGGCGTCAAAGTCGCTCAGCTCGATGGTCTCGGTCGCTTGGGCGGCTGCGGAGGTTTGTTGCTCGGGCATGGCTTAGTTCTCCTGTTGGGGTTGATTGGCAGCGTCCTTCTCCGCTTGGGCAGAGAGGGTCTTGAGGAGGGTCGGGTCCTTCAGCACCTTGCCGATAAGCTCTTCCGCACCGGCCTTGCCATCCATGTAGGATACCAAGGTGGCCAGTTGCTTGCGGGCCTCCAGTAGCTCGGCTACACCGGGAATCTTGGCGGCCACGGCGTCCGGGTTGAAGTCTTCCATGGAGTTGAAGGTAACGTCCACGCCGATGTTGCCCTCGCCCGTCAGCACGTTCGGCACGCTGTAGGCTACGCGCGGCTTCATGCTCTTCATGCGGTCGTTGAAGTTGTCGGCGTCAATCTCTGCATAGCCGCGCTGCGCTACCGGCGGCAATTCCGCATTCGATTTGCCCGAAAGGTCGGACATCACGCCCATCACGAAGGGAAGGTCAACTTTCTTCTCTGCTCCGTACAGCTCCACATCGTACTCAATCTGCACGCGGGGAGCCCGATTCCTTGATATAAATTTCTGACTGTTGCCGGCCATAAACCTGTCTTTGGTTGGTACTGTGAAATACAGGCGCAGCCCTGCGCCTTGTCGTTGGCTAAGAATACCTGATTTTAAGCCCGGTGTCAAGCAAGATGTTCCGAAAATGACGAAAAAAACACAAAAAATCACCCGGACGGCGGGTATCAGCGATTACGGCTTGACAATCGGCGGGCTCCGTGCTAGCGTGGAGGGGACGTTTGAACGCGGGGGCACTGTTCAGTGTCGTACGCAGAAAGCACAGCACGCCATGGAGCCGCTCAACAACACAGTTTACACGCTCAACTTGGGGGAAAAGCAGTTTCCCTCCGCCGCCAATGCGCAGCGCATCATCCTGCTGGAGGGGCGGGAGGCTCTTTCTACGCTTTTTCGCTACGACCTGCTGCTGGGGGTGGATGGCACGGAGACGCAGGCGGTGGAGGACTCCCTCGGCGGGGAGGCGGAGCTGCGTATCCTGAAGGGCGGGGAGCCTCTTGTTCACCGCTGCGGTGTGGTGACTTCCGTGGCCTGCACGACGCAGTATCCGCTCTGTTCCCAAGCACCGGAGCTGTACTGGTATGTGCTGCGGCTGCAGCCGCCCATCGTGCGCGCTTGTTTCAGCCGCAACCGTATGTGTTTGGTCGATACGGCAGAGAAGTCGGCGGCGGCTCAGTTGCTGCAGGTGCTGCATGAAAAATGGGGGCAGGCTTTTGCTGTGAGCCGTGCCGCAGAGGCTCGCATGCCGCGGGTGCTGCAGCTCTGCCAACAGGATGAAAGTGACTACAATTTCTTGGTGCGTGTGTTGCGTGCCTGGGGGCTCGGATTCACCTTCACCACGGAGGAGAAGCCTACTCAGAATCAGGAAAATAAGCGTTACCACTGCGTGATGCAGATCCTGGACATGACGGAGAGCCTCGACCTGCCGTCTGTCCTCCCCAAGGAGTCTTTGTCGCTGCGTCACTGCTCCCGCCGTTGTCCCAAGCGAGTCCGCACCATCGGGATGCCGTCAGGGGAAGCGACACCCGATCTCGTTGCTACCCGTTGCTATGGGCAGCCCACCTCAGCGGCCACGGGGCGGGATGTGAACCTGTTTGTTCCGTACGGGGAGAGCTTGGTGGATAACCTTGCAGAGAAGGACTATGCGGCCTGCAAACCGGTGCCTTTCTGTGCTGCCCATGCCCCGGCGGTCACATGCTTGGGGGAGATGGCCGACACGCCGTGCTACCCCGGTAGTCTTCTGCAATGGGCAGCGGGTTGCGGTTACGGAGATGAACGTAGTTATCGGGCAGTATCCGTGCGCTGGGTAGACATCAACCGCCGGCAGTTGAAGGCCGAGGTAAGCGGCAGCTGCTGCAAGGCTTTCGGTGCGCTGCCTGTGCCGCTGGAGGTCGCCGATTCCCGGGAGCTCGCGTCCGACCCGGAGTCGGAGCTCCTGCGCGAGCTTCCTCCCGCTCCGCCGCATCCCCGCACCTTCATTGCGGAGGTGACGGGGACGGAGAATTACCACGGTTCCGCGCGCAACCTCTGCAAGGTGCGGGAAATCGGGGAGGTCTCCGTGAACAGTACCACCTACTCGAACGAGATGTGGGTGGAGCTCGGTTCTCCCTTTGCCGATGCGGGCAGCGGCATTCTCGCCCGTCCGCGCAAGGGTAACGTGCTGCTCTGCCTGGACCGAGGGGACCTGAGCATGCCCATTGTGCTGACCTCGCTTTTCCGCGGGGCCAATGCCATGCCGAACGTCCCGCTCAAGGGTAAGGAGGATAAGGTCGTTTCCGATGCCGCTGCCATCACCATTCGCAATCGTTCGTACGGCGAGGACGGCACGGATGCTGCCGTGGGGAATACTGAGGAGTACTCCCGCCCCTGCTCGGTCTATGACCTGCGTTCTCACAAAAATGCCCCCGCTTGCAGCCAAATCCAGCTGATCGGTAGGGATAACGGGGTTGATCGGGATTTGCTCACCAAGGAGCTCTCGGACTTTTCCCGGAAGGCCAGTTTGCAGGGACTCATGGCCGTGGCGCAGGCTTTTACGGCGGCGAGCGGAGGGGCTACGGCTGTCCTCGGGGCTGCTCATTCCATCACGTCTCGCTATGCAAGTGCCTTCATGGATGACTTTACGCAGGATCATGAGGCTTTCCAAGGTGTCAATATCTATTCGGAGAAGGAGCTCCTGCAGCAGTCGGCCGGGTCGCAGTTCGTCAATGCGGGCGGTGCTATCCATATCACGGCGGCGGAGAGTATCACGCTGCGTGTGGGGCGCAATTCCATCACGATTTCGGAGGCGGGTATTTCGCTGGATAATCAGTTCAGCAGCGTTCGCAATCCGGGGGCCTCGGAGGAGTATCACCCGGAGGAGTCGCAGGAGAATGTTGTTTGTTCGGATACGCCTTTCGTCTCCCGAGCTCACAACAATATCACCTTGGAGCAGTCGGGGGTCAGTGTTTCCGGGGTCTCGTTCTCAGCGGATGGTCTGGCGTCGGTCGATCTGTCCACCGCATTCGGTACGGGGCTTAGTCTCAACAATTTCTCCGCCACGCTCAATTCGCCCTACCTCACCGTTATCGGCGGCGGTCACCTCCCCAAGTTCGCGGAGTGCACAACCCGGCTTCTGACGACGGAGGCCGCCCGCGGCATCAGCTCGGAAGCAGCCGATTGGGTGAGCGATGTGTGGGACGTGGGGCTCGGGCTGACATCGGATATATGCACCCAGTGTCTCTATGGTCGCCACACCTTGGGAGGGGCTTTTGCCGCGCCGTTCCGGGTGAGCGGCAGCATGTTGGTCTGTTGCCCGGATAGCATGGATCTCTATTCGGATGTCATTAACAGGGAGGGGCGGGAGCAGTACACCTACACCTCGCCCATTTCCGGTTACCGCGCCGCGCTGGAGAACAGCGGTGCTTTCGGCAAGCTGGCGCTTCGAATCTTCACTCCGTCGGTGGCCCGGTTGCTTTCTACCACCCGCTGCGGCATGCGTTTCGAGACGCTGCAGCGCAGTGTGGAGGTGATACGGCACAATGAGGTCGCGGTGCAGGAGGAGAATCATGCGGTCAGCGAGCATGAGGCGGTTGTCAATAACAGGGAGGAGGCGGTGGCCGATTCGTCGCAGCGAGTCAGTGAGCGTGAGCAGGTGGTGCAGAATCAGTCGGATAGTGTGGTGGATAGCAGCAATGCCGTGAGCCGCAATTCCAACTCCCAAGTCAGCAGTGAGCAATCCATGGTCGCTTCGTCGTCGTCAAACGTCAGTACGTCGTCGTCCAATCTACAAAACGTTTCCGTGGCAGGTATCGAAAATCACACCTAATCGCATCATGAGTTGGCAAGGAGAACAAATGCACAGGCCGCTTATCTTCACGACCAAGGACAGTGTCGAGGAGCTGGCCGGCAAGAGGGGATATACAGTGCCGGAGGCGGTGCAGCATCTGCTGCCGAACGAGCGTATCAGCGGGCAACTGTTCATGAATATCCTCTGCCAGCATGGTTGTACGCATGACGCGGTGGAGCTGCTCTGCTACCTCATGAACCCGCGCGTGCTGGTTTGGTGGGCTCTGCGTTGCTATGACGGGGTGCAGGAGGAGTGTCGGCTGGCCTTGGAGCGCGATGGGATGTCTCCCGAGGAGAAGCGTAAGGCGGATTTGCAGGCGAAGGTGGCGGAGATTTCCGATACCTCGGCCATCGAGCAGATGATTCAGGCGAATAAGCAGCTCCAGGAAAAGCAGGCGGCGGAGGCAGAGAAGGCTCTGGCGGCTCCCGACGGGATGAATCCGGCTAAGTGCGTGGATATGGTGCTCCGGGAGGTGATGAAGGCGGCTTGGGATATGCTCACGCCGGAGGAGCGGCAGGCGGTGCCTACCCCGGAGCAGCACCGGAAGGCAACGGCGTTCTGGGATACGGCGCGTAAGAATTTTGATAAGGCGATCGAGCCGATGTTGCCGCGCAAGGCGGTTCCCGTGCCGCCGGAGGCGCAGGCGGTGAGCGGTGACGCGATTTTTGCGGAGATTCAGAAGAAGACTTCATCCATCGGGCCCATGGTGCAGCAGGAGATGGGGAAGTATTTTCCGCTGAAGTTGCAGGGCCTGCCCAAGCCGCCTTCCAAGGAGAAGACGGATGCCGCGTTGCAGGCTGCCCGCCGTTGGTTGGTGATGCCTACGGATGACAACGGGCGCCTGGCTTCCGAGGCGGCGGCTCTTGTCGGTAAGGAGCCGGAGGGGCTGCTGGCGTACCTCGCGTTCTGGTGCTCGGCTGCCATGGTGTCGGAGACCGGTACCGTGCCGGGTAACCCCAAACTCGCGCCGAGAGGGATGGCTTCCCTGCTAGAGCAACTCGCCCTCTTGGAGGGCGGTGATGACGATTACGAGGCCCGCTTCCTCACCTTCCTGCGCCTCGGTATCGAGTGCGCCGACGGCACCAGTACCTGGAACTCCGATGCCTTGGAGGCCGGCACCGCCGCCCCCATCCCGCCCGTCGCTCCGCTCACCCCCCACACCCGCGACCGCTCCCTCGACCTCTTCGCCCGCCGAGGCTTTGGTAGGGAAAATTGACCTCCCCGGTGCTTTTAGTACACCGGGGAGGGGGAGGTAGGGTTACATGATGGTATGGATGGGCGGCTTAATACTCATCGTAATCATCATCATCATCGTCATCATACCCTCCTCTACCGTAGCCTTCATCATCATCATCCGGCTCATCGATGTCGAATTCGTAGCGCTCCCGGGTTACCCTACCGGGATTCCAGGCCAGGCGGGATTGCACCTCCCTGAGCTCATCGCGTTTGCGGGAGGTAAGTTCACTTGCTGAAAGTGAGCCGGAACCGCTGTTCTTGAGCCATTCCTTGGCCGCAAATACACCATCGTCAGCAGCAATGCTGTAATAGAGGCCTGCCTTCTGCTGCTGATTGAGTTTGTCAAAGTGCTCGGCTGCCTTCATTGCAGCAGCACTGTTCCCCTTCAGGGCAGAGAGGCAGATATAATCGGTGTGGTACTCCTCCGGAATGCCCCGCAGGACTGACTCTCCCGTGACGCCGGTGGCCATGCGAATTGCCATCGTAATGTTGTAGTACTTGGCGGCTTTTTCGGAGTCTTGAGGATTGCCGTTAGTCCCGCGCTCGAAGCATTTAGCCACGTACAGTGCAGCGGCCGCATCTTTATCATTGTTGATCTTGCAATCCCAGTAGTTCTGTGCAAAACGAATGGGAAGTTTTTTGATGTTCTTGGCGGCAGAGTCGTCTCCCCTCTGATCCGCCAGAAGAAAGTATTCGGCAGCCTTCTGCAGGTTTTTGTTGTACCCATCGCCTCGGGCATACGCCTTGCCGATGAGTATGAGAGCTCGGGTGTCCCCGGCCTTGGCAGCGCGCAGCCACCAGTTATGCGCAACGCGCTTGTTCTTCCGAACTCCGATTCCTTCGTCGAAGTAGCAGCCCATCATGCGCATGGACTCGGCATCGCCTCGGCAGGCATTTTTGTAGACCGTGCGGATCTTGGGAGGTGCGGCCTCCGTGAGCGGGGCACAGGTCATCAGGGCCAACAGAGCTATGGTTAGGTGTTTTATGATCATAGAATTGTCATGTTTTGGGTTAATGGGTGAGCGTAAATAACGGGGTGTAGGGGGCAATGTTCGCTGTGCCGGTGGTGTATGTCGCTACCTCCAATTCGTCTTTCCCTATGCGGGGGAAGTAGTAGACGGTCCCGGTGCTTTCTTTCGTGAATATTGCCTCGCGCTCTGCGTCGATGTAGCCGACAAAGGTAAGGCTGAATGAGTCGAGACTCTTCACGTTCTTCAGAATCTCCTCCGAATACTTATGGGAGGCCGCCTTGCGGAAGAATTCGACGAGTCGTCTCTCCTCGCCGATGGATATGCTAGTGTACCAGCAGCCGTCCGACTCCAGATCCATGGAGGCAGCAATTTTCTTGAACTCTTCTAAATCCCAACGCATGCTCGGGGAGAACTCAAGGCCGGTGAGCTCCTTGCCTCGAAGCAGTTCAAGCCACCGGGTAGCATGGAAGAAGAGATAGGCCTTGTATTTGATCGGCGCAGCATCATTGTTATACTTAGCGATGCAGTTCAGTAGGTCTCCCGGAATCACCATGCCTCGATCCAGGGAGTCGGTGGAAATTCCCATTTTGTCGATACTGATTTCTCCCTTGAGTTTCTCCTGTTTCTTGCAGGTGTCCTTTGGGAAGTCCAGACGCTGGCCCTCCTTGACATTGCCCGATTTATCATACTCTTTGACAAAGTAACTGTTGCCGATGGTAGACACCTCGCCGAAATAGATTCTCGACAGGGTCCTTAATACCGTACCCTTCTTTTTCAACGGAGTAGATAATTTCTGAATTTGATTTCTCACGGCGCTGTTAAAGCCGATTTCATATATCAATTTTACGGCATCGATTCGTTTTCCCTCATACGGAACCTTCTCTCGCCTTTGAATAGACTCATTCTGGTCCAGGAGAAGGGGTAGAACCGAATATTCTCTCTGCAGTTTCATGTTTTTCTGCGGAAGTGCCAAATGGATTGCAATGCCTCGGGCATTTTCGCGAATGGTCTCCATCTGCTTCATCGGGTAATTACCTGTGTTCGAGTCTTGGGACGCTTCGATTTTCCTCAGCTGGGTCATATAGGATTCAAGCGTTGTACAGTTCATCAGCCCTGTCAGTGTGTCCTGATAGTATTTCTTAACCGACAGACCCTCTCTGCCCTCCGGCGGCAGGGACATGTCCTCGGCATACTGATCAAAGCATGCAAGGGCTCGTGTCGGGGCAGTAGCAGCCAGAGCTACACACCGATCCATGAAGAAGCGTCGCATCGCTTGCTTGGCTTCCTGAATGGTTGCTTCCAGTTCCTGATCATCAAACGCCTTGCTGACGGAGCTGAGATCAGAGCAGCGTTTATACAGAGTGAATATCGTGCTGAAGCAGTTGTCCCCGGTGGCATTGCGTGCTTCCTCGACAGTGGATTTGATCGCTTCACGCAGCGGAGCCTTCAACTCTGCCAGCTCAACGGCGCGCTTGGGCCAGGGGTCGAAGCCGTACGTTGTGAAGATGTGAGCGGCATGCTGAATGGTGCTGTTGAGCTTGTTGCCGAATTCCGGGTTCCGGCCCACATCATCTCGTTTGCTCATGGCTACCACCTCCTTCTTCATCTTATCAAATTTACTTCTATCCCGGACGAAGTTCTGATACCACTTGGCGCATGTGTTATAGACCGCCACATACTCTTGGCTTATCAGGGAATACAGGTGTCCCATGAAGCTCTTTTTTACGCACACCTCCTGAGCCTTCCATATCTGCTTCTTATCATGCACCCAAATGAGCTCCTCAATGGCTGAGTCCAAGGTTGAATATGCGTATATAACCAAGCCTGAAATGCCCAGAAACGAGAGGCTGAGCACACTGCCGATGGTCTTACGCATCCAACGTTTTCTGGCGCGCTGCTTCAATTCTGACGCGAGTTTGTCATGCAGGGCCATGGTGCGGCGCATGAGTTCCTCATTCTCCGGTACATCTTGGTAGGCGGACGCGCCCTCCTGAATCTGATCGAGGCGTGCCATGGTATCCCGGATAGCAAGGGCCTCCATGTGCCCTCCCATTGTCTCCGCCTGCGCTTCGATAGCCTCTACTTCTTCTGCCCAGGTGTTGACCTGCTCCAGCCGCTTCTCTGCCTCCAGATGAGCGGTCCATTCCTCGTGCACTTTAGCCAGGAATTTCAGTTGCTCGTCCGGCAAAATAACACGATTCTCTGCCGCAAACTCCTCGACCTCCTTGGCTTTGTCCACCTTGCTGCGGAGGTCCTTGGTCATGGCTACTTCCGCCAGTTTTTTGTTCAGAGTGGAGCGGTTCCGAGCATTTATCTCGGCATCGACCATAGCGGCCGCTTCCTTATAGCCGGGAAAGCGTGCAAGACTCTGTTCATCAGTCCAGCGGCGCAGATTCTCCACCATCTGACGAATAGCAGCGATGTTTCCCTGCTCCAACAGCTCCGGCAGGTCCTCGAAGTGCTCGGCACTCAATCGTTTGCCGACCTCTTTCTTCTGTGCAACAGCATCCGAATCTCCGGGGTCAATTTTCAGAATTTTCTCCAGTACATCGAACGCTTTGGCATCATTCTGCCGAAGTGATGCCTCACGCAGCTCCCGCCGCAGTTCCCTTGTTAATGGATGATCCTTCATTTCCTCTTTGTTTTCTTTGGGTTAGGCTTTTGATCCTTGTTCCTTTCGTTGGATGCCCCCTGAGGAGCACCCGGTTGAGCTACCTGTCCTGCCTTTGCTGCTTCCTCCTGCGCTTTCCTTCTCTTTTTCTCCAGATTCGTGTTTGCTCGGTTTTTGGCATCCTCCAACTCCCCCTCTTTCTTCTTTACTTTATTCGAGTCGAATTGAGGCTTTTTCCATTCGATAGTTACATCCAGTATTTGGTACTTACATTCCGTACTGGTGATCTCGATATTGGCATACTTAGCTATATGCTGGTCCAGCTCTGTATAGTCTATTTCCCATCCCTTTTTACCCTCGTACGTGGGAATACTTATATTCAGGTCGATACTTTTATCTAGGACGATACTATTCTTCAGGACGATACTTGTATTCAGGTCGCCTTCGCCTACTATATTCACCCTGCTAATCTCCTTACCATTCACCTTACCCGGCTTCTGATCACAGAGAAACTTCATAAATCCGCAGCGAGGGAACGTTGCTGTAAGGAACACCTTTTTGGTTCGGTCAATCTTGTCTCCGAGAGCAGCTAATTTTGTACGTATGCTTTCTGCGTCTGCCTCTTCTTCCATATGCGGAACCTTGACTCCCTCAACATTAGTCCAAACCCACACCGTTATGCTCTCTGCCTTGAAGGAAACATTAGCGGGCTTCGCTTGATCTTCCGCCGCCGACTGTCCGGGCAGTCCGGGCACCGCCGGAGCGGTCTTGTCGGGGGGCGCAGCAGGTTCTCGGGATGCATCGCTCTGAGAAGCATCCGAATCGGGGGTAGGAGAATTCACCGGCGGTGGCGGTGTCTGCAGCTCTGAGAGTTTGACCTCCAGATTTATATAGGCGTCAGCATTGACATAATTGCATTTACTGAGTGTGTCAACAAGGCTTTTTACCTCTTGTTTTGCCTCATGTGGCTTAGCCTTATCGATTAGTTCCTTCTTTTTAGCTTCCCACCTTTTACGTGATTCTTCTATCTTATCCCAGGCCTCCTTGAGATTGTTCTTGTTGATATCGCCCTCAATTTCTTTTTTATATGACTGATCCAACTTATCCAATTTATCCAATTTGTCGTATTCTGGTTGGAAGGGAATAAAACCTTGGAGTTTTTCCTTTAGGGTTTGTTGGAGCTGAACCACAAAATCCGCGAATTCACCAGGCTGCTTGCCCTTGTTAAGTCCCTGCCATTTGTTTTGGATAGCGGTTTGAGCTTTTTCCTTGCCTCCCGGTCCATCCGGCAGAGACTTGAGCTTATCCAGCATTTCCGCCGCCCAATCCGCTTGGCGCAGTTTCTTGCAGTACTCTGCGAGTTTATCCTTGCAAAGGCGGATATCTTTTTTTGCCGCACTGACAGAATCGGCGGCCTTCTTCATATCTTCCTCAAAATGAAACAGATTGTGCTTCTTCAACTCCTGAACCTTTTGATTACCTTCCCGTACCAAGGCGTCGATGAAGCGAGTCCAGCAGGCCTCCAATTCTATCCGATGCTTTTCACTCAGAGCGGCTTCTTTCTGTTCAACAGCCTTTTTCAGGGCTTCGGGTGAGACCTTCTCGAATTCCTTCTTGGCCAGAGGGCATTCCGCTTCCTTGTAAAGATCAACGGCCGCTTCCACCTGAGCGGCATATTCCTCAGCCATCTGCAGGGTTTGCTTTTTATCCGAGGAAATTTTCCAGAAAAGTGCAACCACGCCAATGAGCAGCAAGGCAAACACGCTGATGGCCTTATTGGATGTGCTCGCGGTGCGTTTCTTAGTAGGCCGCCCGGGGACAAAGGGCCGGGGCTCGGGCTGTGCCGGGGCGCCGAACGGGGAACGAACGGGAGGATTCGTCGGTGGGGCGGAGTGAATGGTCGGCGCCGGGTCTTCACCCTCAATCTCCTCCACCACAATCCCACCCGGGGCGGGGGGCGGCGACTCCTGTTCGGGGATGGATTCCTTCTCCGGGGCTCGGAAAACGGAGGGAGGCGGGGGAGCCATGGGGGCTCTTACCGAGAGACGCCTACTGCCTGCCCCGGGTGAGATCCCGGCCTCTGCCTGTCGGGCATCCAAGCAAATGTACGGTGTGGAAGATGAGTTAATGTTTGTCACCTTCGCCGTGCAGAAACCGATTCCCCAACCGTGGTCCGGTCGCCGCAGGTAGGCATCATGCAGAAGTCCGAGGGCCTGCTCGGCAGAGATCTCACAGTCGAACACCAAGGTAGCACCCTGATGATACTCCTCCGCACACAGCCACCCGGCATTCTCCTGATTGTCCGTCATGCGGGTCCAAGCAAACTTCTCCCCCTTGGGGAGCGTGGTCGGCAGCGGGGTGGGCTCCAACCAGCGCGGGGCCTCATCCCACCGCTTGCACCACTGTGCCTGCAGGGCCAGCATCGTACCGGCAGGCGTGCCGGCCGAGAGGGCGGCATATTCTGCACTGCCTTCCTCCGCAATAAAGTGGTGGGCAACATGATTGGTTCGGCCCGTGTAGTCTGCCCCGCAATCCTGTACGCGGCTGAAGATGTGGAAGCGGAGTCCCGCCGCACTGAAAACAGTGTAATACAGGAGAGAATCGACTCCGGCGGCGCGATCAAAGGTACTGATGCGCTCGAGGTAATTGACCAGAGCTCGCGGTATATCTCGCCCGCGCGCAATGGTGCCGAATCCGGACTTGCCCGCGTCCAAAAGCCTGGGTGCACTCGTGTATATCAGTTGTTCCATAAGTCAATCAGCGAATAGCGACAAAATCCTGAGAAATCTGACTGAGCACCCAGTACGTGGGATCGCAAATGCGGCGGGGTGCCAACTGATTCGGATCCGGGCCGATCTTACTGACACCGGTGATGGGGTCCTTGAAGGTCACCGGAGAGGTGCCCAACTGAGAGACGGCAAAGAAGCGGACATTCGTGGAAATCATATCCGCCGTGCTGCAAAGCGAGGGATGCAACTTCTCCATAAATCGGCGAACGGTCGCGGAATTATGCTCCAGCGCCTTGCTGCTGATGGCTCCCTCGTGCATCATGGGAACCAAGGGTGTGTCAAGGAACTCCTCCCACAGGTCACATTTACCGATGACCATGGCAAGCGGTGTCTTGATTTTGCGGCCCGGGCGCAGGTTCAGGATGCCTGCAATGCGGTTCAGGGTCTCCGCGAGGATGATTTCCTGCTGGTCCAAGTGGTGACCGGTATGAAGCTGGGGATCATTCTTGCCGGAGATGAGCTTCTTGAAGGGGCGGCTCGTGATGGGGTCGAAGAGGAAGAAGATACCATTGGCTACGGCCACATGCTGCGCACCGGGGGAATCCTCACTGTTACGTCCCGGCTCAAAGTGCTCGCCGGCATTGTCATAGAAGACCAAGTTACAGGGGGATTTTCGGCTTCCCATCTTCTGAATACTGTAGATGAAGGGCTTGGGCAATTTTGCCATTCGGCCGTGCCGATAGAATTCCTCATACAACGCACCTTCCAGGTCGGTTTTGGTCAGTGCAGCATCCTCCGGGGTGTCGGAAGAGAACAGACGGTTCACAACGTCATTCAGCATTGTGTTACCGGAGGGATCCGCATCGAGCCAAGCCAATCGACAATCCGCAACGGAACTCCGACGCATGCCGTTTACCAGGGAGGCCAGGTAATACGACTTACCGGAGGACGGAGCCCCCACGATGGAGAAGATGTACTCCTCCGTGTTCAGGTAATTCGGCGGCAGTTTGCGGCGGCAGTGCGGGCACGCCAGATCCGTGCAGGGTACCCCCTTTTCATCCAGTGCTTGGCCACGGGAGTTGAATCGCGTTGCCCAGAAACGCTTCATGCTGTCACGTCCTAAGATATCATCGCCCATCAGGTCCGGGTGGCTGGCAATGCTCATCACGGAACCCGCATCGAACTTCAGCCAACAGACGGGGCATGTGTATTCTCCGTTCTCTTCATCGATGGTCGGCATGTCTTCCTTTGGCTTAGCATCCTCCTTGGGACCGCCTTTGAGAATGTCCGCACGAGTCCGGCTCGGGTCGGGCATGGGGGCAGAGCTTGCTGCCTCTGCCGCCCGAACGGGATGCATACGCTTCGCCAATGCCAACAGATCCCGGTACAGGCAATAGGAGTCGTTTAATCCGCAGAGAATGCAGAAGGCGGTGTCCGGCACCGAGTCACCCAAGGAGGCGATCTTGCTCAGGCTGACGGGTTCGCACCACTCGTTCCGTGTTTCATCTAATATCATCCACTTGTCCGCTTGAAGCTGCCCGAAGGACTGCATGATCCCCTCGCTGCCATGAGCAACAAGCAGCATCGCTCCGCCGATGGCAAGCATGTACAGCGTGTTGCTCTGCGGTGAGAAGGAGCCGGTTCTCTGTTCTCCGTTGAGCGTGTACGGCCCGACCGTCGGATTGGGGTAGAATGTGTAGGCCGCACCCTTGAGCATCATGACGCCCAGCCGCTGTGCTTCCGACGAGACCACACAGTTATCCTCGGGTGTGTTGCCCAGAGATATGGCCCCTGCAACGGAGCCGCGCAGTTTATTCGTCGCGCAATCGTAGATGTAGAGTTTGTTCATATTACCTGATACCTTTTTGTTCGTTGATAATCTGCTTGTATCCCGCGCTGATCAAGGCGAGTGCGACACCCCAAGTGATGACAAGGGTGATGAAGAATTTCAACATACCTGAATTTTCAAGGAAGTAGCTGTTCCAGAACATATGGAGAGCAACAGGGATAACCGCAATCCTCAGGAAGCGAAGATCAATGAGGCAGTCAATGAAAGAAGCCGAACTGCCCTCTAATTTACGCTTTCCCATGGCCATCCACAGGGCACCTGTTGTAATAGCTGTCCATAGCATGTGCCATCCATTAATGGCAATAAATGAACGGAGAAGAATCAAATCTGTGGCCTCGGCAATATTATGTCGGCCGGCTTGCTGATTTGCTTTCTCAAATCATTGCCGTCCCACAGAGGTGAGAAATTACACCTCTGAGCCGCATAATTACTGGACTAATGGTCTGTAGGCTTCGAAAAAAGGTTTAGGAATAGGAATGGATAAATAGTGGGAAATAGCATCGGTGGCTCCCCTGCTGTCCCATATCATATGATCATGGCCCAGTTGATTCCGGGCAAGTCAGGGGTTTGGGGTGGCTCCTTCGGCGGTGGGTCTTTTTCTGCTGTCCCATATCTGCTCACTATAAGCTGCACAGAACGTTTGGCCCAAAGTGCCCCCTTCATCAGGGTAAAGAAATGCTTGAAGTCGCGCTTCCATGAACTCAGGAAGGCCATGATGCGCATGAGTAGGTAGGTCAGCAACGCGCTCCATATCTGCCACTCGATAGCGTTGCGATTGAAGCCGACAAAGGTGCGGATCTGAAGCGTCTGCTTGATTTCCTTGAAGAAGGTCTCTATCCCCCATCGGCAACGATACAGATCGCAGATGCTCGATGCAGCCCACTGCAGATTATTGCTCAGGAAGCTCACCTTTATCTCCGCCCCTCTGCTGTCCGGTACTTTGGCCTCAACTCGTCTGAAGCGATGAGGATAACGGGCATGGCTCGTCTTGGAGGCCAACACAACCTCCTCATCACTCAGAATGATAGGGTAATGTTTTGACTCGGTCTGCTCATTACGCTTACCTTTATTTCGATCTTCGATAACTGTAAGTTTCGTGTTAGATTTGCTCCTTGTGACCCAAAAGACGCCATTTTCCGTTAGTGTATTAAGTTGAGCATAATCGACGTAAGCTCTATCCATCACAGCGATGTTTCCGGACTTCATATTGCCACACAATTCGCTCATGTAGCTGCCATCGTGATGATTGGCCGAATCGGTAATAACACGTATTGGGATGAACGAAATCAGATCCAGTGCTACATGCACCTTTGCCGCCGCCTTATGCTTCCTATGCTTTGCCCAATCCATGCATTTGGTAATCAGCTCGATTGTGGTTGAATCGATGGCCCGGATTGCCCTCTTGAAGCGGTGAGGTAATCTGAAATAACTTCTTCCGCCTTTCTTGAAGAGGGCCGGATGGGTGGCCTGATAATGCTCTAGGGTGTGCCAGAAGAGTTTCTTGATGACGGCGGCATCTCTTGTGCGATTGGCATGTGACAATGTGTTTCTGTGTGGTGCCGTGGCATTCCTGATGGCGTTCAGATTTCCGCGAAAGTTCTGCAAACCGTCACATATATCATTAAGGCTGATGCAATGAGACATGTGACAGTATACCATGCTTACCACGTGGCTCCATACGCTGAATGCCCTGGGAGCAATTTTGATGCCCTCCTTATCCAGTGCTGCACACACTTTTGAGAGACTATGTTTGGGAATAAGCTTGCAAAATTGGCCTAAAACTGTTAATCTCTCTGTGGTGCTTTGGGTGTTTTTGTTCACACACCGATTATGAGTTGTAGTCGGCCAATCTCAAAGCACCATTTCTGTCATCCGCCAAATTTTTCCTGCATCCCGGCTACTCCACCCATTTGCCCCTTATGGGACGGCAATG
>JALFWB010000026.1 GCA_022787425.1 Akkermansia sp. | reverse complement strand
CTTCCAAATTTGCACCATGGTATATTGAAACCGCCATTGCTTTCCGAGACAAAGAAAAAGCCTTTGCATATGAGCGATATCTCAAAACAGGTGCGGGCAGAGCATATGCTATAAAGCATTTTTGATTTTCAACACCTACGCGCGCTTAGGCATTGCACGCTCGCAAGCCCCGCCACCGCCCTGCCGGGCGCAAAACGGCTCCAAAAGGCCAAAAGGCCAAAAAGCCTAAGCATGCCTAAGCCCGTTTTCCTAAGCTCAAATACTTTTTAGGGGTACTAAAGATGCTTCGAATCTACAATCTGTTGATTCTGTGAGCTTAGGCGATTTTGAGCAGATGGAGCGGTATTCGCAAGCAAAGATGTTTCGAACTGACAAGTTGCACAGAATCAGTAGTTTAAGTGCCATTTTTCAGCGAGTACCTACCTAAGTTGAAACATCACTTGCAAAGGGAATAAAAGACACTCCGTCTCAGAATATGCCTTTGCCGTGACTGGCAGCTAGCGATAGATGGATGCCACGCTGACCGGACTTCGGCAGGACACATGCGGTGCAAAAATACAGCGCCATGCCCTTACTTCTATCTTTACATATATTTAACAAGGTAGTACACGGAAGACACCAGATTGTATGGCGTTTCCACCACCAGCAATACGGCCGCTGCCGGTAATGCATAAATGCCGCGCCATGTCAAACGCCGCGAATCGTAGTCAGTTATCAGAACGGCCGTTCTCTTACTTCCAACGGGGTCTTTGTGCCCGTAAGTCATCGGGAATGACGACTCTTGCCACTGAGAGTCGGGGCGATATTCCATTCCGTTTTTACCCCTCACGAGTTCACGACAGAGGATGGTTGATTCTGACCCTGCTATTTTGGTGGGTTCCCACGCGGAGGGGCCAACGATATTTTCCTTAAAGCTCATCCATGAACTATTGCGGGTTAACTGCACAGAGACACGTGTGCCACGGCGATAGAGTTTACCCTCGTGCTTGTAATGCACCGTAGGCTCCTCTACGATGATTCCTTCATATTCAATCGCATGTTCATAGACGCGCGCATGATTTACATAGCAACTGCTCAGGAGCAGCATACTGAACAGACTCAAAAAAACGAAAAGACTAATATCACGTATCTTCATTTTGGTAGAAGCATGTATGCTTGGCTAGGGAACGCCCACCCATCGCCGCAAGGCACAGGGCTGAGGTGGCGAGGATTTTGCGGAATGGGGGATTGGTCATAACTAAGTGTGTATCTGTTTCGGGGCATTATATCAATTCCCGCCTCTCTGTTCAAGCACGGCAAGCATTTTGTTGAGAATTTCCTGCATTTTTATTGCCGATGGCGCAATAACACACTCAGTCTTTGCATACTTGCCATCACCTTCTATCAAACTAGCTTCAATAGCAAAGTCCGTCTTATTTTTGGCGTTTGGTGATAATCTTTCGCAATTGATTGTAATTCCGAGTGGGCAGGCACATGGACTCTTGCGAGGTACAGTGCTCTTGGTTGCGGGCTGATGCAGCATCCGTAATGTCCCTTACATCAAAGCTGCCGATTTCCTCTCCGTCTGCGTTGTAAAAATGAAGGGTGGTTTCGTATGTTCTTAAACCTCGGATGTTACCTTGAAAAGGGATCGGTTTGCATTTGCGCAGCAGAGTACAAAGCTCTTGAGTTTCTGTCGGGGTTAATTCTCGGTGCCAACATGCCGTAAACGTGTTGAAAAAGCATGCTATTGTTGCCGTTTTGCAATTTCGAAGCACAGCGTGTAGCTCTTGCACAGCTTGGCGGTGGCTTATGGTTGCAGCCTCGTGTTCCTGCTCTGAGGGGGTAACTTTTTCACGGTGGATGATACTCCTCCAAATGCGGTAGAACTCGTCATCCAAGGCAAGATAAGACCCCAGCGCATAGCCGTCCTTGCTTACCATGCTTGCCGGGCACAGTTCTACCGAGCCGTGGTAGAGACTCTTGCCGTCCCTGTCGGTAAGCACCAATTCAGTCCACTCTGTGGGGGGAAGAGTGGGATGTACTCTTGTATCATTTTTGACGGGACGGTACGTCGCTTCAAACAGAAGCATGAGCAGAGTTTCCTGCTCTTTGGGGTGCAAGCGGATGATGCGTTTTCCTTGGCCGGAATGCTGCTCCAGAGATACATTCGTTGCCTTGATAGTGGCATGCAGGATTTGTCTGCGGTATTCCTGACTTTTAATTTCCTTTGCTTGTATTTCTTCCCTGGTATACAAACTATCCTTGCCCCATAGCACTGACATATCTTGCTGTTGCGGACAACTAACGCAAGCCCCCGCCGCAAGGCACAGGGCTGTGGTGGTGAGGATTCTGGGGATGGTAGGCATGGTCATAACTTTAAGCGTGTATCTGTTACGGGGCATTATATCAATTTCCGCCCCTCTGTTCAAGCGTGGCGAGCATTTTGTTGCGGGTTTCCTGCGTTTTTGTTGCCGATGGCGCAAAAAAACGGGCTGCAAGGGGAGGATTTGCTCGAAGTGGAGCCCTTGGTCTGCCGGGTGCGGGTCATGGTCTTGCGAGTGGTGTTTTGTGCGTTAGTAGAGGACTCATCACTGAGCCTGCAGTTCAAGGAGTCTCTTGCGGTTGTTGCTTGTTGGTTTGGTGTAATCTATAGCCTGTTTGCCGGAGTTATCGCGGGCAAGGATGTCCGGTTTGGCGGCCATCAGGCGTTGCCACGCGACATCGGCGATATAGCCTTGAACCGCGTACATAAGCGGGGTGCGCCCGGCGTTGTCACGGGCGTTGATATCAGCACCAAGGGCGGTGAGTACAGGCACCATCCAGCCGTGGTCCTGCTGCATGAGAGAATACATGAGCGGGGTGCGCCCTTCATTGTCGCGACTGTTGATATCCGCCCCGGCTGCTATAAGTAAGCGGAAAGCGGCTTCGGCATCGTCGGAAAAGGAACGCCGGTAGCAAGCGGTCATGAGGGCATTCCGCCCGACCTGATTACAAGCCTTGGCATCTGCCCCGGCGGCCAGCAACAGCTGTGTGCAGCGGGTCATGGCATTTTCGCCATGGGGCACGCGCTCCCAGCTATAGCAATTCAGGAAACCTCGCTGCTCCAACTGAGCGAGAATCAAAGCCGTGTTCCCCTGCAAATCCCGCGCATGTACATCCGCCCCGGCGGACAATAACAGCTCTACCATCTCAGGTTGGTGGGAGTCTGCCGCCATCATCAACGCCGTGCGCCCGAGTGCGGAAGCCGCGTTCACGTCTGCACCGTCTGCCAGCAAGGCAGAAACCTCCTCAGGCTTGCGCATCAGAACCGCCTGCATCAAGGGGGTAAGTTCCGCAGAAGGAATGCCATTGAGGTGACCGTAAATAGCGGTATAGGCCATCTCCTGCCCCAGCGGATATTCCATAGCGGGCCTCGGGCGACTGATGAAAAAGTGAGTGATAAGCTCCGTAGCAGTCAACCCTTCCTCATTCCGCAGCGTTTTGTCTGCCCCGGCGGCCAGCAGGGCTGCTACATGCGGTGCATTACCGACGAAAGCTGCCCTCATCAGGGCTGTTTCTCCCTTCTTATTGACGATGTTCACCTGAGCTCCGGCAGCGAGCAAAAGCTGCAGGGGTTCCGGATTCTTTGCCCATGCTGCATTGAGTAGTGCAGTGTCGCCATTGACATCAGTGGTATTCACATCCGCGCCGGCTGCCAGCAGCATTCGTACATAATCCGCTTTTCCATGAGCCGCGGCACTCCCCAGCGCGTAATGACCCGCTTGGTTGGGGGCGTTCACGTCAGCCCCGGCGGCCAGCAGCATTTGCAACACCTGGACATCGCCACTTTCTGTAGACAGACAGAGATAGGAATTTCCCGGAGGGTTCGCGTTCGCCCCGGCTTCCAGCAGGGTACGTACGCTGTCTGTATCGCGCGTACATACCGCTGCACTCAGAGGTGTTCCCGTATAGCCGGGGACATCCAGACCTTTATTCACATCCGCCCCGGCTGCTATGAGTAAACGCAGCACCTCCGGGGAGGCTTTGCATTGCACAGCACTGATCAGCACGGTGCCCATATATGCACTGCGCCCGGCACGAGCAGTGGCGTCTGCGCCGGCATTCAACAGCAAGGCCACGTGTCCGGCTTTGCTCGATTTTGCCGCATACACAAGCGCTGTATGGCCGTAATCCGAGTCTGCCGGAGTAATGTCTGCCCCGGCAGCCAGCAGCATTTCAGCAATCTCCGTTGTCGGATTTTTTCGAGAGACGCATACCCCCATGAGAGCCGTCCACCCCTTGACATCGCGGGCATTGACATCCGCTCCGGCGGCCAGCAACATACGCACAATGTCCGTATATCCATGCTGACAGGCATGCATTAAGGGGGTATTGTTATGCCACTCAGGGATATTGGGGTCAGCCCCGGCAGCCAGCAGAGCACGCACCTCATCCGCATTCCCACGGCGCACGGCTTGCATCAGCGGGGTGCGATCACACATTCCCTGCCGATTGATTTCTTCGGCTGCAGGAACTATAAACTCCGCACCCGCAGCCGTTATGGTCTGGAAAAGCGCTGCAACGAGCGCAGAACATACAAAAGGTCTAAAATTCATAGTGAGGGGACAGTGTATTTGTTACGGTGTCATATTATCAGAATCCGTGAGGCGCTGCAAGCTGTTAGTGCGAGAAAGCGCAATAAAAGCAGCCCCAAGGTGATGAGGGTATAATAGAATGAGGCTGAAAAGGGTGTTTTCATGGTTTATCGGTGAGTTGCAGCCCCAAGCAATCGCAGGCTGTATCATCACCAATATATACCCCTGCTTTTTCGTCCGTACGCTTTCGTATACAGAACCTGTCCATGGGATATATGGTAACAATCCGGGAGCCGTTACCGGCGGTTACACACACAATATCGTAATAATGGCCACTTGTGGGACTATCGAATACCAATAGCGTCTGCTGCGTGGCCATATCGCCGGAATCCGGCTCGCGAAAGTGAAGTATGGCCTGTCAATTATCCTAGCGTTCATATTCAATTCCGGCACATCCATAATTTTCTCTCCGGTAACCGTGTAGCTCCAGATTACAGGCCTCAAACACAAAGCATTCACCCGGGGAGGAATATTCAGCAACCACTTGCTGCACAGTGGGCTCGACTCCGCAGGTGATACTGTTATGTCTTAGTTGGATAGAGTGCATGTTTGCACCGACAGCGTCTTAAAGCAAACGGCTCTGCTCTGCCGCGCGTGATCGTATTTTTTCTACCACCGGCGCACATATACAACACAAGCAATCATCCTCAAAGTAGTACAGAATACGCCCATCTTGAGCCTTCTTGCAGACAATACCGTGCTCGGTCATCAATTTCATGTGGCGAGAAACAACACTTTGGCACAGCCCCAAGCGCTCGGTCAACTCACCTATAGTTGCTTCTCCTTCGGTGCAAATAGACCCCAACAGGCGCAGTCTCACCGGTTCGGAAAGCATTTTGAAATATCCCGCCAACTCTTCTGTCATTTGCGGACTGAACTTGATAGATGTCAATTTTTTCGTCACACACGCATTTTAGGGCACTGCGTCAAAAAAGTCGCGGAATGACGGACTGAGGCGCGCCAACCATCAAGAGTTGTGGTAATATGTGGTTGGAATGAACATTATACCTGCTCTTGAGATGAAAGGCTGGCGCACCTCTGCGTCAGATTGTACAGGTAAGCAGATAGTTGTCAAGTACGAGTTTGTCTCCTCTGAGACATTCAAGTGTAGAGTCTGCAACCGTCGAATGCAAAGACGAAGGAGTCGTCAACTTACCGTAGTAGATACCCCCTATATGCAGTACGATATTGAGCTGCAGATAGAGACACCCTGTTTATTCTGTCCTCATTGCTCAAAATATGCAGTACTCAGGCCCCAATGCATACACCCCAAACGTTGCATGACTCTTCGCCTTATGGGGTACATTGCAAGGTTAATGCAGGAGACCTCGGCAAGACTGCTTTCCAAGCTTTTACGCCTGTCTCAAAGCAGTATTTTACGAGCAGATAAGGACATTCTCACCCTCCCGGATGAAGTCCGCCCGATTTGCATGGACGGCAGGCGAGCCCTGATTATAGATGAGAAATATCCGGGGCGTGATAAGAATCGTGTTTCAGTTTTCGAGTTTCAAGAAGTGTGCTGCCGCTTTTGGGGAATGGATAGCGTTGGCCGAAGCGTCAACCCTAAAGCCATTCAAACGTTTAGCGAAAACGCTTTCTAGGCATGCACAGCAGGTGCTTAACTTTTTCCGATATCGGTTGACCTCGGGACGAATTGAAAGGATGAACTCGATGATTGCCCGCATCCAACTCAAAACCCGAGGTCTACCTTCCGTTGATTATCTCCGCCTCAAACTCAGGCAGCTAACCTCCCCGTCATTCACGCGACTTTTTTGACGCAGTGCCCATTTTAGTCTTGACAAAAAGAAAAGTCAAGTGTATTTTGTGCATATCGCAATATCCGCATATAGACATGAAAGCAACAACATTACAACAGAAGCTTATAGACGGGCGCGTGCAGGTAATAGATGTACGCAGCGGGAACGAGTGGCGGGCGGGGCATATATCCGGGGCCGAGCATCTGCCATTAGCTGAGATTGAGGGCGGTCAAATACCCGGCAGTACAGCCACGGGCGGCGTGCCGGTTCTGGTATGCCAAAGTGGGGTACGCGCTGAGAAGGCACAACTTTTACTAAAGGCACGCGGAATAGAGGCGGAGGTACTGGAGGGAGGGATGAATGCGTGGGTAGCAGCCGGTTTGCCACAAGAGCAGGAAGAGGGGCGGCACGGCATCTCACTGATGCGGCAGGTTCAACTGATAATAGGCAGCATGAACCTGTTGAGCTTGGGATTGGGGATAGTCCATAGCCCTTGGTGGCTGGCAATACCGTTATTCACAAGCTTAGGTCTGTTGGTAGCCGGAATCACGGGAACATGCGGACTGGCTCTTTTGCTGGCCCGCATGCCCTGGAACAGGTAAAAAAAGATTTTTCAACCATAACCCCATAAACAACCATGAGCAAGAAGAGAACCATCATCGTAGGCGGAGTGGCCGGAGGTGCCACTGTTGCGGCGCGCCTGAGCCGCTTGGGCTCAGAGCGAGAAATCATCATCATCGAGCGTGGCGAGCACGTCTCTTTCGCCAACTGTGGGCTGCCGTATTATATCGGTGGTGTCATTGAGAAAGAAAGCTCGCTACTGTTGGCCACGCCCGAGCTATTTCGCACGCGCTACGGCATAGAAGTGCTGTTACGGCACGAGGTGTACAGCATAGACCCGCAGCAGCGAACCGTAGGAGTAACCAATTTGGTAACGGGGGAGAAAATACAGATGCCGTACGATGAACTGGTACTCTCTCCCGGTGCGGCACCGCTGCGCCCGCCCATGCCGGGCGTAGATCTGCCCGGGGTGATGACGCTGCGCACCGTGCCCGATGCCAATGCTATTCGCCGCTACATTGCAGAGCACAAGGTACGCCGCGCTCTGGTAATCGGCGCCGGATTTATTGGGCTGGAAGTAGCAGAAAATCTGAAACTTGCCGGCATAGAGGTCAACATCGTGGAAGGTGGCAGTCATGTTCTACCCCCGCTGGATGCGCACATGTCCACCTATGTGGAAGAGTTGCTGACAGCTCATGGAATTGGGGTCGAAGTCGGAAAAATTGCCAAAGGAATACGCCGCTGTGAAAATGGACGGCTACAGGCCTATAACGACACCTGGAACAGTGAAGATGCGGATTTGATATTGCTCTCCGTAGGCGTACGCCCCGAGATTACCTTGGCGCAAAACGCCGGGCTGCGCATAGGCGAAACCGGAGGCATTTGGGTGGACGAGCACATGCGCACCAGTTTCCCCGGCGTTTGGGCCGTGGGGGATGCAGTTCAAACCACAAACTGCCTTACAGGGCAGCCTACTCGCTTAGCCATGGCGGGCGTGGCGCAAAAGCAGGCACGTGTTGCGGCAGATGATATCGCCGGGCGCCCTGCTGTGTTTAGGGGCGTATTCGGGACAGCGGTGTTGAGACTTTTTGGTACAACCATCTCCATGACCGGGCTCAATATTGACACCCTTACCCGTAGCGGAGACGTGGACTTTGAGTATGTGGATGGGCATCATCCTCAGCACGTTGGTTACTACCCTGGGGCAAGCCCCATTCATGCACGTCTGGTATACCGATGCAGCGATGGTAAGTTGCTGGGCTACACTGCCATAGGGAAATCGGGAGCTGCGCGACGAACAGATGTAGTAGCAGCACTCTTAGCCTGCAACGCAACGGTATACGACCTTGCTGAAGCGGAGCTATGCTATTCCCCTCAAGAAGGATCTCCCAAGGATGCCGCCAACATGCTGGCCTTAGCGGCGATAAATAACTTGGAGGGACTGCACCCCATTGCGCATAAAGATGATATAAACGCCGATAGCTTTCTGCTCGATGTGCGAGAACCGGCAGAAGTTTTGAAGTCACCTTACCCGGGAGCAGTTAATATACCGCTTTCGCAGTTGAGGGAACGTGCGCCGGAACTGCCCCATGGGCAAAAAATACTTGTGTTCTGCCAAAGCGGCGTTCGTGGGCACACCGCAACCACTCTCTTAAATAATATGAATTACCAAGCCTATCACCTTAGCGGAGGCTACCTCAGCATCACCCGTTAAGGGGGATGGATAGATTGCAACTTTATGCAGGTCAGATTGCAAGCCTGATGAAACCATCAGGCTTGCCAAACGCAGATTTCCAATAAATAGGCATTCGCTCGCGGCGGGCATTTTTGTTGCCGTTGGCGCAAAAACAGAGCTGCAAGAAGAGAATTCTCGCAAAGTGGAGCCCTTGGTCTGCCGGGGTCGGGTCATGGGCTTGCGGCTTTGTCTGGGCGTCTCGGCGAAGCCATGGCGAAGACGGAAGATTTATCGAAGCCTGAGTGGTGTTTTGTGCGTTGGTTACAGTTCGGCCGGGATCTTGAGGAACTCGCTCATGGGGTACGCCCCGGTCATTCTGATATCCTTGTCCCGGAACACGAGGAAATAGCGATACCCCGGCCCGGCTTGTGCTTGCCACGCTCTGACCAAGAGCAGCTTGGTTGGTGTCTCCTCATTGGCCGGATGGTCGCCCCTTGGTCTCGATGATGACTATCTTCCCGGAGCGCGTTCTCACGATGAAATCCGGATAGTGGTTGATAAAGCCATTGATGGCGAACCCTGTTCGCGCGATATTGCGATGCCACCACGGGATTTTCTGCCCACTTTTATGGCGTTACTGCCCACTTTTAGCTTGAAAGTAGGCAGAAAGCTGCTAAAATGTGGGCAGAGAAACTGCAATCAGACATGAGAACCTTCAATTATTCAAACTTACCCGGGCCTTTACTTACGCCGGAAATAAGCAATCTGCTGTCGGCTATACATGAATACCGGGGCAAACAGACGCTGTTTATTACGGCAAGAAAAGATGTTCTGCAGAGTCTGCTGGAAATTGCAGAGGTTCAAAGTACGGATGCATCCAATAGAATCGAAGGCATCTATACCTCCGATGCGAGATTAAAGGATCTGGTATTGCAGAAGGTAGAGCCAATCAACCGCAATGAAAAGGAAATTGCCGGGTATCGAGATGTGCTGCGAACCATTCATGAGAATTACGAGTATATTCCGTTGAATCCGAATACAATCTTGCAGTTGCACCGAGATTTGTATTCATTCCACCCTTCCGGCATGGGGGGACACTGGAAGAATGCTGATAATCTGATAGCAGAGACAGCTTCAGCGGGCAACAAGCATGTCCGTTTCACTCCGACTCCGGCATTTGAAACACCGGATGCGGTGCGTTCTCTGTGTGATGCGTACAATCAGGCTGTTGCACAGGAGGTTTGTGATCCCTTGATGTTATTGATACTTTTTGTTTTTGATTTTCTGTGCATCCACCCATTCAATGATGGCAATGGACGTATGAGCCGCCTGCTCACGCTCATGCTGCTCTACCAGCATGGCTATATTGTGGGCAAATATATAAGCCTGGAGAAATTGATAGAAGAAAACAAGCAGACCTATTACGAAACACTGCAAGAGAGCAGCCGAGGGTGGGATACCGAAGGCAACAATAATCTCCCATTCTTACAATATCAGCTGGGTATCATCCTCAAAGCTTACCGAGAGTTTGAGCACCGGGTGGAGTATATTGCCTCCGTAAAACTTAATAAGATGGAGCGCATCAGAATGATATTTGAACAAAAACCGGGTAAAATCAGCAAAGCTGACATCATGACTGCTTGCCCTGATATCAGCATTTCCCTTATCGAACGCACCTTGAAACAGATGCTCGATAACGGTGAAATTCGCAAAATCGGAGCATCCCGTACCACGGCTTACATTAAAATATAACCCAATTCTATTGCAGGGAATCATTTCAGTCGCACTGCAGTAATATTATACCTGCACAAAAAGACACGACGTCTCCGCCAAGGCTTCGCTCAAAATGAAGCCCTTGGTCCGGCGGGTGCCGGTCATGGTCTTGCGGCCTGTCCGGGCGTATCAACGAGGTGCCTGAGTGGTGTTTTGTGCGTTTCAGTCACCTTCCGAATTCCCGGCTTCTATTCCCCGCAAATACTCGGATTCAGAACGCAGCTTTTTGTTCATGTAGCGGATAGCGTCCAGAACAAAAGCGCGGTGCGAGAGCATCCAGATACCAAGCTCGTGATTTTCTGTGCCATTGGTACAGCGGCAACGACTGATATGCAGGGAGAGCATAAGCTCGTAATAGCGAGACCAAGCGGCTAAGGATTCATCGAACAGGCGCTGCACTTCCTCATCATGCAACAACTCCTGTCGCAAGGTTGCTATCTCCTGATTCTGAATATCGAGCCAGAGCTTGTGTGCCTTGATTATCAAATCGATGCTGCTGTGTTTACCGAGAGCGTATTCCTGCATGGGCGCAAGCAAGGCACGAACGGCCTCCGGGGCATTTGACGGTACCACGAACTTATAAAGCTGCGGCGAGGTGGTATCCGGTTCCAGTTTGCCCACAGGGGATATATACCAGCAGGCGTGACGGGCAAAACCATTGGCATCCTGTCGGATGGCGTGACGAAGTGCCGCCCATACATCGTCAGAGCGATTCCAGAGGCCGAGCTGCGGGCCTAGTTCTTTGGCATAATAGGTTTCGGCAAAGAGGCCGGTCTTGTGTAGCCAGACGCGGCAAGCTTCCACCACCTGAGCCACGGCTTCCTTGCCCTGTGTGAGTTCTGAGAGGTAGCGGGCGTAGTACTGCGGGTAGCAAAGTTTATAATTTCTGAGCTCCTCAACGGTATAGACATTATGGTATTCACATCGGTTGCCGATAATGCCGTCGGTCAGTATCTCTCGCAAGGGGCGTAACGCTAATTCCTGCGAAATTACAGCAGAGAGTTCTTCTCCCGCCTTGTGTAAATCTGAAGAGTATGCCGCCAGTCGCGTGCAGGCTCCATGCTGCATGAGCAACTGCACAATAGCCGTGTGACCGTTTTTGATAGCAATACCCACGGGGGTAAAGTCCTTCATATTGCGCACATTGACTTCTGCCCCTTGCTGCAAAAGAATACGAACCTTCTCTGTATCACCTTGCTCGCAAGCCTGAAATAACTCGCGCGTGAGCGTTGCGGTATCCGTTACTGCTGCCGGCTCTTCTGCCTCCAATCCCGTTTGAATGGGCTCAGCGAGAGCGGGCAAAGCCATCAAGGCAAGCACAGAATATACAAAAGGTCTCAGATTCATAGTGTGGAAAATGTGTATTCGTCGCGGGGTCATTTTACCGGAATCCGGGAGGTGATGCAAGTCTTTTTTCTTTCTCCGGCAGCGAACGAGTCCCGATTTTGCGCGCCTGATTTGACGGAGTGCCAAAATAAACTCGCACACACCTTAGAGCTTTTCATCCTGAGTCGAGTCCCGGAAAAAGGTGCGTCACGCCACCGCGTGAGGAGGAGGAGTCACCCGGATAGCAGAACGCCCCCGGGGTGGGCGGGGGCGTTCGTGGGTGGGGGGAAAGGAGTGGATCAGCGGGCGGAGTAGCTGTCCACGAGGGCGTGGGTACGCTCGTGAACGCGGGCGACGCGCTGCTTGAGGTAGGCGACGTACTCGTCTCGGGGCGGGAGATCCACCTGAGCGACGCCGGAGATGACGGCGGCCTCTGCAATGGCGGGGCAGAGGTACTCGATCATGCGCGGGTCGAAGGGCTTGGGAATGACGTAGTCGCGGCCGAACTTCAGAGGGGTGCCTCCGTTGAGACGGACGACCTCCTCCGGCACTTCCTGACGAGCGAGATCAGCCAGCGCGCGGGCGGCGGCAATCTTCATAGCCTCGTTGATGGTGGTGGCGTGCATGTCGAGCGCGGCGCGGAAGATGTAGGGGAAGCAGCTCACGTTGTTCACCTGGTTCGGCCAGTCGCTGCGACCGGAACCCATGATGCAATCCTCTCGGGCGGCCTTCGCCTCGTCATAGGTGATTTCGGGGTCCGGGTTAGCGCAGGCAAAGATGATGGGATTGGGCGCCATGCTCTTGACCATCTGCTGAGAGAGGAGCCCCTTCTTGGAGAGACCGAGGAAGATATCCGCGCCCTGCAGCGCGACCTCCAGCGAGCAGTCCTCACTCTGGGCAAACATCGCCTTGGTGGGATGCAGATCCAAGCGACCGACATGGATGAGCCCCTTGGAGTCAAACATATAAATATTCTCACGGCGAACACCGAGAGCCATGTAGAACTTAGCGCAGGCAATACCGGCGGCACCGGCACCGCTGACAACGCACTTCATATCCTGCAGGTTGCGCCCCGTGAGGTGAGCCGCATTGAGCAGAGCCGCGCCGGAGATCACCGCCGTGCCGTGCTGGTCATCATGAAAGACCGGGATGTTCATTTCCTCGCGCAGACGCTGCTCCACATAGAAGCACTCCGGAGCCTTGATGTCCTCCAGATTGATCGCGCCGAAGGTGGGCTCCATCGTCTTGATGACCTCGATAAGCGTCTCCGGCTTCTTGATGTCCAGCTCAATATCGAACACATCGACATCGGCATAAATCTTGAACAGCAGCCCCTTACCCTCCATCACGGGCTTAGCGGCAGGGGCACCGATATTACCGAGACCGAGCACGGCCGTACCGTTACTGATGACACCAACGAGATTGCTGCGGTTAGTGTACTTGGCAGCAGCCCGCGAATCCGCCGCGATCTCCATGCAAGGCACGGCTACGCCGGGGGAGTAGGCAAGGGTAAGGTCATCGATGGAAAAGCAGGATTTGCACGGCAGCACCTCCAGCTTACCGCTGCGCGGGTGCTCATGGTATCTCAAAGCTCTCTCGGCTAAGTCGTTGCTCATATCGTCAATGGTTGCCGGGGAATTTTACACGATTTTCACGAATTGGCAAGCACAAAGCCCGGTAAGGCGGCCAACTGACGCAAAAAAGCATCGGAAAAAGGGTGCAGAAGCGCAGACATCCCCTACCCTGCGGCTAACATACGGCGCACCGCGCGGCGAACCGTCTCCTCCGCCGTCGGCATGGTCACCCCCAGAGAAAGAAGCCGCGCGCAGCTCATCGCCGTGTGGCGCGGGCGCGGTTCACGGAAGAAAGGTACGCGATCCAGCAACTGCGCCTCCACGGGCGGCACGGCGGAAAGCACCCCTGCAGCGGCGGCCTCCTCCAGTGCCCAGAGTGCCATCTGCCGCCAACTGACAGGCTCCCCGGCGGAACAGAGATGCAGGACACCCTGATAACTTTCTAACTGAGGCGAGAGGATCACCCGCGCGATATCCTCCGCCGAAGTCGGCATGGAAAACTTATCCGCCACCGCAGCCAACGGCAGCCCCGCCCGCGCCTTGGTAACGACAGACTCCAAGAAGCCCGGACGCTGCGGATTACCGCAAATCCACGACACCCGCGCGATGAGAGCACTCGGCAAAGCCTCCGCCACCTGCAGCTCCCCCTCCCGCTTACTCTCCGCATAAACAGAACAGGGGCGGCACTTTGCTCCCTCCCCATGCTGCACCGGGCGACGACCATCTAACACATAATCCGTTGACAAGTGAACAAAACGCGCCCCCGTGTGGCGGCAAGCCAAAGCCATCGCCGCAGGAGAAACGGCGTTCACCAAGTGAGCCGTGAGCGGATCCTCCGCACAACGCTCCAAGGAACTGACCGCCGCCGCATTGATGACGAGAGACGCCCCACAGCCCAGCACGAAATCCGAGACCGCAGCGGGATCCGCTAAATCGCACTCCGCATGAGACGGCGCGATGAACGCACACCCCCGCTGACGCAGCACCTCGCAAAGCACCATCCCCGTGCGCCCGGAGCCCCCGAAGACCAAGACACTCACGACACGCAGAGGCTAATCATTGCGCACCCGGGAACGCGGCGACAGCACGATGGGCACCCCCGTGGCATCCACCCGGCTGCGGATGGTGTTACGCAGATACTGCGCGTAGCTGTCCGCCAGCAAGCGTTTATCATTCACGAACAGCACATAAGTCGGCACCGGAATCGTCGTGTACTTATCATTCACCGCCGTAGTGGCATAGTAGAGCTTGAGCCGCTTACGCAGCACACGGTGCTGGCCCGGCGGATTCATCTCCATAGCACGCTGCAACAACCGATTCAGCTCACCCGTACCGGGCATGTTGCAAGCCGATGTACGCACACGCTCCAGAGCCTTGAAGATATGATCCATACCCCTGCCCTCCTTGGCGGAAACGATGGCCACCGGCGCATAGTCCAAGAAGAAAAGATTCTCCTTGATGTGCTCCTTGACTGCCTCCTTGCGAGCCGAGAGCGGCGAATCCGGGCAATAAAGGTCAAACTTATTCACCACAATGATGCAAGGCTTGCACTCCTTCGCGATGATGGAACCGATACGGCGGTCCTGCTGTGTGACCCCGGCGGCAATATCAATCACGAGCAAACAAATATCAGAGCGGCGGATCGCCTTCTCACTGCGCATGGCCGAGAAAACCTCCACCGAGGTATCACGCTTGGAACGCGGACGCATACCCGCCGTATCAATGAGCACATAACGCTTACCGCCGCGCTCATACGGCACATCGATCGCATCACGCGTCGTCCCCGCCACATCGGAAACAATGGTGCGCTCATCCTGCAGAATAGCGTTGACCAAAGAAGATTTACCGGCATTGGGACGCCCCACGATGGCCATGCGGATAGGCGAATCCGCCGAGACGAGCTCGGCCTCCGGCTCCTCCTCCGGCGCAGCATCCGCCGCGAGCTCCGCCTGCTTGGGCGCGGCCCCCAGCGACTTGAGCGCATCGTTGAGCTTCTTGGCCAACAAAGCGAAACCGCGACCGTGCTCAGCGGAAGTAAACACCATATCAGTGAAACCGAGCGGCGCAAACTCCCCGACATTCAGCTCCTGTTTCTCCGTATCCGCCTTGTTCAGCACCAGCAGCACCGGCACATTGCCCTTGTGCAGATCTGCCGCAATGGCACGATCCACCGGCGTGAGATGATCACGACAATCACAGACAAAGAGAATGAGATCCGCCGCATTCACCGCGATATCCGCCTCCCTCGCCACGGCACCGGCAAAACCGTCATCCAACGTGGCACCGATACCGCCGGTATCCACCAGCAGAGCCTCATAATCCGTGATACGCGCAGGAGCGCACAAACGGTCACGAGTAACACCGGGCTGATCGTGCACGATTGCGATTCGGCGACCGACCATGCGGTTAAAGATAGCAGACTTGCCCACATTGGGGCGACCAACGATGGCAATAGTGGGAACAGAGGGCATAATCAGAAGGGACGATCGGTGATATTGTGCTCATCTTCCTGCTTAGCAGGCTTCTTGACGTAGGGAACCACACCGACCGGAGAAATCCCCCGCCCGGTACCGCTCAACGACACAGGCCCGCCGGAACGCTCCATGATCTTGCAGGTGGAACGGCGGCCATGGGTATCCATAACAGAATAGGTAAAATACACCGGAGTCGACTGAACGAGGCAGTGCAGGTTCTGCGCAGAATCCAGCATGATGCTCGGCTTCTGGAAATTGAGATGCTGCCCGAGGTAACAGGCACCGACCACGCGATCGGAATCCATATCATACACCTGACCGAAGAGGCAAGTCTTTTGATTGAGCATGAGCATGCGCACGCTGATCTTCATACGATGCCCGCGCAGCTGCACACGGAAAGAGCGCACCTCACTGCCGGCGGAAAGCAGAAACGGAGCCCGCGCAGAGGAGTAAGTCGTAACGCCGTCCGGCATGACAACCGAGGCAACGACTTGGTAATTATTCGCACGCTGAAAATTGAAGTAAGGAGACAAATTGACCTCATAGGACTTACGAGCACCCGGAGAGAGCTCCAGCTTGGGGAAACGCGTGCGGGCCAGCGGCCTCATGTTATACGACTGACCGGACTCATGTACGCTGAAGGACAGCCACTGGTGCTCCGGCGAATTCGTCAACGAAATCTTGGCATCCGTATGGTTCACAAACGTGACCTTCACGATTACATTCTCGCCGAGCAACATGGTTCGGCGCGTTGGTTCCACATGAACATCCACCTGAGCCTGAACCGGAAGAGACAGGAACAAAGCTATGAGACAACAGACGAGAGATACGATACTTTTCATGATATTAACTACGATTGAGAAGGAACGAGAATGCGGAAACTACGCATGGGCGAACGTTGATCGGACGGCACCCCCGGCTGCAACCTACCGTCAGCCGCCGAGAAAATCACGCACCCCTCCGGGCACAGCGGAGACTCCGGAGTAAGCGTAGCAGACCACTCATCCAGCTTAGAGGAACGCCCCGAGCGCACCCCCTGCAGGGTGGGCGCATCCGGCAATGCGGTATCGCGATAACGCGCATAGGCGAGTGCATCCCAATAAGTGACATTGGTAACAGCCGAATTATCCGTCATTTTCCGGCCGTTCCACGTAACCTTCAGCGTGGCAGCCTCGGACATATTGCGCCAATCCTGCGGCGTGTGGTCGTGAAACTGCGGGGGAATATTCTTGTTGACCTTGGCCTTGAGCTGAGAGGAAGCGATACCCATAGCCGTGAGGAACTCACGGTATTCCCGCACAGAGACAGGACGCGCCGCAACCACGAAATCCTTACCATCGCGAGTACACACCAAGGTTCCTGCCGCAGCCTCCTCCTGAGTAAATACATTTAACAGGAACGGGAAAAGCCCCAGACAAGCGAACCCGGCCACCACGGCAAGACTGATTCCCAGTTGCTTAGCGAGCCGCTCGAAGCGGCGCATATTACGCATGGCATCGCGCTTCTGCGCCGCGGCATTCTGCTCCGGCGTCTCCTCCGGCTCGGTGGCATCCAAGGCAATACCCAGGCGCGCGGCAATCTGCTCCGCATAGTTCTCCACATCCACCCAACGGAGCGCATAACCATTCACCCCCTCCTCCATCCAACGGAAGAGTGTGGAGAACTGCACGTCATCCTTCACCTCGGCAGGGGCGCATGTACTCAGCAGCGCGGCCAGTTGCCCGACCAACGCCAAGTGCTTTTCCGCAGGGTACTCCCCACCCAACAAGGGGGAAAGAAAGCGCACATCCTCCTCCCCCTGCACAAAGACATCACACAACTGCAGAGGGCGCACATTGAGGTTCCTCGATCGGCAAGCCTCATACAGCCGAGCCGCATTTCGCAGCACACGGAGAAGCTGTCCCTTGCTGAGCCCCTGACCGGAAGCCAGGGAATCCGTCACAGAAATACCGGGAGGCAACTCCTGAGCGATGTGCCACAAATCCCCCTCCGGCGCAACGGCGAAAACCTGCCCCACGCAGGGGAGCTCGTTGGCCGCTTGGGCGCGCGCCGCAGCCAAGAATTGCTGCAAAACGGCTTCATCCGAATGAGCAGGCAGCACCTCCAGCACTACGGAACGCTGCGTAGTGTTCTGTGTACCGAGGAATAACTCTGAGTCACCGCGCACGCTCAACAATCGCGTAACGGTGTAGTCACCCATCGTAGCGGGAAAATCTCGAAAAACGGCAGACATACGGCAAATGGTATTTAAAGCGGTACGGGAAGTTCGGACATGGGGAGAGCCTCCTCGGAGAAATCCAGACCATCATCCGGCAGCAAACCATCAGAGGAATCGTTGCTGCGCGTGCGCCCGGAGCGGCGGCTGTTCATAATCTGCTCATGCAGGATGAGCGCGGACGGGCTCCCCATGCAGTCCATGGGCTCCCCCTTATAGAAAAGTTTAGCAGTAAAACCATAGTACGCCAGAGCAGAGGAATCGACCGATGGGTCCTGCCCGGGCGGGGGCAGCTCCAGACTGATGACGAGGTTCTCCTCCACATCCTCCCAAGTGGGCTGCTCCTGCTGCCAAGTGAGCTTGGGCTTGACGGGCGAGAAAATCACCTTGCGACCGTTCCTGAGCACAAAGCACTGCACGTGAATGTAGATATCCTCCGCCCTCACCTCCTCACCCGGGGTGAGCATCACCGGCAGCAAAATCGTCACATGCTGTCCCCCTAGGTCATCCGACTCCACAGCGGTTCGGAAGGGACCGAACGCAATCTTACCGCGCAGAGACTCCCCACTGCTGCCGTGCTCCAAGCGGCGGGAGGCGCGCACAAAGTATTTTCCGGCGGACTCCCGCATGCGGAAGAGCTTGTTATAAAACTCCCGGGCTTTAGCGGGGTTCTGCAGCTTATCGTAGGCCAAACCGTAGTAGTAGAGCAAAGCCGGGTGAGACGGAGCGAGGGTCCGGGCCTCCTCCAGCGCGACAACACAGGCACGCATATCACCTGCCACCATAGCGGCAACCCCCTTACGGATAAGGGAATCCGCCTCCTGCTCATCCTCTCGGGCAGTCTCGGCGGAAGTCGCCTGTTCGGGAGCAGCCTTCCCATCCTCGGCGCTGCTGCCGTCCTCAGTGCTATCAGCCTCCGTGGTCTCAGTGGAGGCGTCATCCGTATCGGTGCTCTCCATGGCCACGATCACGTCCACATCGCGCGCGCGGAGCGGCGGGGCAGCATCGGGGTCCTCCTCATCGGCATCGGCAGGAGACTCCGGAGCCCCCCCCAGAGAAGCCGCGCCGTCCCTACCCTCAAGCGTAGAAGCCATAACAGCGACCTCCTCCCGCGCCAACTCCAAGCGCGCCAGCTCAACCTTGTGCCGGTAGAGAGCATCCATGCGGCGCCAAGTTCCGACGGCAAGCACCACTAACTCACAGGCGATACAGGCACAAAGCAGGAGCATCGCAAAGCGGCGGGAAAGCACATAGCGCCACAGCCGCCGCAAGCTGCGACGGCGTGATGCCGCACGGCGGGCAGCGCTCGCTTCAGTCGGCGGCTCGGTTGTTTCTTTTGCCGACATATTCGATAACTTCCCCATGGTACTGTGACAGAACCGCATTCATCCATTTCTCGGCAGCTTCCACCGGTTCATTGAAACCGCCGTAGGTCATACCGTCCGCGCGTAATTTCCGTCCGCCGACGGTGAAATAAGCCACCCCCTTGAATCCCGGTCCCCACTGGCGGAGGTCAATGCACTCGATCTCCTCAATGCGGAACGAGCGGCCTGCAACCGTCAGAACATCTCCCCGCAGGGACATCACCCGGAAACGAGTGCGCAGGGCAAAATACAGCAACACGGCCCACAGCAGCGCACCAACTCCCCCGGCGTACCACTGCTCACGGATGGCACCTTCATCATAGGGATGATCCGCAGGTTTGATGGGCAGACCATGCACGCGGCTGTATTCGGCCCAACTCTCACTCCAACCGTTCTGCAGCACCTCTGCCGACAGCCCCTCCGGGAGGGACTTCCGCGTTCCCGCAGGCAGGGGGTAACGCGCCGACTGAGCTTTGATGAAGGGGGCGGATTCATCACCTCCGTAGCCCTGCAGCCACACCCCCGCACTCTTCTGCTCCCATTCTCCGTCCTCCACCACCTCGCCGAGCGATGCAAAAGACCGGTAAGCAAAATAAGCCAAGTTCGCACGGCGGTAACCCACCGCACCATCATAGAAAAAGTACACAGTAAACCCCAGAAGTGCCGCAAGCACAATAAAGAAGCGCACAAAGGTATCCCTCGTGGGCTTGCATATGATTTCCGGTGTCTGCATGGCACGCATTCTACCACATTTACGCCGCTATGAACAGCAAAAAAGCGACCATGACACGCGCGCGGGAGCAAAAAGGGAGCGTGACGGAATAAATGCTTGCCACAAGCAGGGCTCTGTGGTAGCATGAGCTCGTGAGGTTTTTGATACTGCTACTGACGCTTCTCCCGGCGCTGCTGTGTACACCGGGATTGATGGCGGTTGCCCAAGATGTACTGCCCCTGCCCGAGTTTCCGGAAGAAACAGGTATCCCCGCTAAGCTGCCCAAATGGCAGGATGACATACCGGAGGCACAGGAAGACACCCCGACGGCACCCGTATCCACCCCGGCCCCCTCAGCCCCCTCAGCCCAGGCACTCGTTCCCCGCGATCGCACACGTGTAGCCGTGCTGGGGTACCACAACTTCAGTGAGACTAAGCCGGTGACGGAAATGTTGATGCGCACCTCCGAATTCCGCCGACAGATGGAGGAAATCCGCATGAGCGGCTACAAGGTCATCAGCATGCAGGAGTTCCTCGAGTGGCGTTTCGGCGCGCGACAACTGCCGGAAAAATGCATCCTCATCACCATGGATGACGGCTGGAAGAGCGTCTACACGGATGCCTACCCGATTTTGCGCGAATACGGCTACCCCTTCCATCTTTTCCTCTACACTCAGTACCTGACCGGACGCGGCGACAGCATGAACAAGGAGCAGATACGCGAGATGATGGCCCACGGTGCCAGCATCGGCAGCCACTCCACCGGTCACCTTTACCCCCGCAGTTGGAAGGCAGCCGCCGCTAAGGGAGAGGAGGAGTACAACAAGCTCATTGACCGAGAAATCGGCCAGTCTCTCACCAAACTCACTGAGCTTTTCGGCCCGATTAACACCTATTGCTACCCCGGCGGATACAACACGCAAGCCATGGTGGACAAACTGCCCGGCTACGGCTATGTGGCTGCCTTCACCGTCATTCCCGGCAAGGTAACGGAGTCGGAAAACCCATGGCTGATTCACCGCTACATGATCTTCGGAACCGACCCCTCCATCTTCCGCAACGCCATGGATTTCCGCGTGGCGGAGCAAGGACGCAGCATCTCCACGGGAACCACCCCGGGCACCCTCTCCGCTTCTACCCCCCTGCCCCCCTTCCCCGTTTTCCCGAAACCCGCCAGCACCGTTCCCTGCGAGGTACCGACCATCTCTGCCAACCTGGGAGACGCCGCCGGGGTTGATTTTTCCACATTGCATATGAAAGTAAGCGGTTTCGGCCGCGTACCCGCTAAGGTAGATGCCAACAAAAAGACCATTGAGTGGACCCCACCCTGCCGCATCTACATGCCGAACATCTCCGTACATGTTACTTGGACCGGTACCGATGGCTCAGCTCGCAAAGCAGAGTGGTCTTTCCGGGTGGACAAGGACATGCCGGGTCAACAATGAAGTTAAATCATTATGGACCAAGAAGACAACACCAATGCCAATGCGGCAGAAACGCCCGCCGCAGAGCCGACGGTGCGCAAAACAGTGCGCAGGACCAAGGCCGCAGGCGCTGCTGCAGATAAGCCCAAGACCACCCGCAAGCCCCGTGCCAAGAAGGAAGCCGCGGAGGGCGAAGCAGCTGCTGCCCCCAAGCCACGAACCGTTCGTGTGCGCCGCGTTAAGATGACACCGGAAACCCCCGCCCCCGCGCCGGAAACACCGTCTGAGCCGGCCCCGGCTGCAGCTCCGGCCCCCGTGCCCGCTGCAGCGGAGGCACCCGCTCCCATACCCGCTCCGGCCCCCACGCCCACGCCTGCTCCCGCCGAGCCCAAACATGAGGCCGCCCCCGCCGAGGCCGAGCCCACCGCTCCCCGGAAGGAGACCAATGTGCCGGATTACGAGGACCGACCTGAGGTAGAAGCAGCCACGCTTCCCCCGGCCCCCGGCTTTGCCGCACCGGAAACCGTAGGCGGCAATGAGGGTGGCAACGGTCGACGTAAGCGCCGCCGCAACCGCAACCGCCGAGGCAACGGCGAACAGCAACCTCAGCAGCAGCAAGGCCCGCGGGATTCGCGCGTCTCCCCCGAGGCACTCTTCCGTTGCGCTTGGAAGATTTTCCTGGGCGAGGTGACCGAGGAGGGCTTGGCCCTGATGGATGACCGCACCGCACGCGAGGCCTCCGCCCGCGCTTTCCGTGTTGCCGATCTCTTCCTGCAGGAGTCCGCCCGCCACAATGCCTCCCCCCGCCCCAAGTCAGACGCCGCTCCGAGCAACGAGGACATCGAGCTCGATGATGACGAGGCCGATGATGAGGAGGAGGCTTGAGGCACTCCCCACACTTTCCGGAACCCCGAGGCTGTTGCCCCGGGGTTCTTTTCTGACTCCGTGTCTTCTGCCGGACACAAATAACCCCCGCCCGATGGAGTTCACCGGGCAGGGGTGAGTAAGGGCTTACAGCGGCGGGATCAGTTCTCCGTCGTATCCGGCAGGAAGCCGCGAATCTTCCCGATGCGGGAGGGGTGGCGCAGCTTGCGCAGGGCCTTGGCCTCGATCTGGCGGATGCGTTCGCGGGTCACGTTGAACTGGCGCCCCACCTCCTCCAAGGTACGCGGGTTGCCGTCCTTCAGCCCGAAACGCTGCTCGATCACGGCGCGCTCGCGCTCGTTAATCGTATCCAGCACGTCTGCGATCTTGTCACGCAGAGAGTTGAACGCCGCACCGTCCATGGGGTTCTCCGCACTCTTATCCTCCAGGAAGTCACCGAAGGAGGTGTCATCGGAATCACCCACGGGCTGCTGCATGGAGATGGGCTGCTGGGCCATCTTAAGCACGCTGCGCACGCGCTCCACCGCCATACCGCATTCGGCGGAAATCTCATCCGGCGTTGGCTCGCGCCCCAAGTCCTGCACCAACTTTTTCTGCACGCGCATGAGCTTGTTGATCGTCTCGATCATGTGCACGGGTATGCGAATGGTGCGCGCTTGGTCGGCAATGGATCGTGTGATGGCCTGGCGGATCCACCAGGTAGCGTAGGTGGAGAATTTGTAACCTCTGCGGTACTCGAATTTCTCCACGGCCTTCATCAGCCCCATGTTGCCCTCCTGAATGAGGTCCAGGAACGCCAACCCCCGGTTCGTGTACTTCTTAGCGATGGAAATCACCAAACGCAGGTTGGCCTCGATCATCTCCTGCTTGGCACTCTTGGCCTCCATCATGCTGGCCTTCACCTTCTTGTACTCCTCTAAGAATTCAGGAATCGGCATGCAGAAGCGCATCTCGAGCTCATCCAAGGAGTCGCGGGCCTCCTTGTTG
Source organism: Akkermansia sp. (assembly GCA_022787425.1). Classification (GTDB taxonomy): domain Bacteria; phylum Verrucomicrobiota; class Verrucomicrobiia; order Verrucomicrobiales; family Akkermansiaceae; genus Akkermansia. The sequence goes on along the minus strand of JALFWB010000026.1, from coordinate 10,363 downwards.
TCGGGGTCGGCTTCCAGAAGGCGCTGCTTCTTGAGAACGGAGCGACGCAGCTCCATCAACTGCTCGACGAAGTCCTCGAATACCTTCCCCTTGAAGGCAAAGCCGGGGTAAAGGCTCGTCAAGGCCTCCATGGCTTGGTCGAAGTCCTTGCGATATTCCTCCTCCTGCTTGGCACTGCGCTTGCGCCTGCGGACATCGCGCAGGGCTTTGTAGGCAAAGCGCACTTCCTGGTGAGCATCGCGCACCCTGTTGCGGAGCATCCGCAGGCTGTCTAAATACTTATCGCGCTGGTCGTTGTTCTGGTCTACAACCACCCGGTCCAGACGCAGCAACTGCTCATCCGGACGCGCGGAGTTTTTGCGGGTCAGTTTCTCCGCCAGATCCATGTAGAACTCCGCCACCACGCCGAACTTGTGCAAGCTGGTGCGAAGGCGGGTTTCAGCGTCATCGATGCGAATGGAGATGGAGACCTCCTCATCGCGCTTCAGAAGCTCCTTGCGCCCCATCTGTTTGAGGTACATGCGCACCGGGTCATCCAAGATATCCAGCTTCGCCTCCATCTTCTCGGCCTCGTCCTCGTCACCGGCTTCGGCCATGCGCATGCGCTCATTGTAGCTGTCGATCTGTGACACGTCAATAATGTTGACGTTCATGTCGCGCAGTCGCATGATGATGATCTCGTGCACCTCCGGGTCGATGATTCCCTTGGGTAGCGCAGAGTTGATCTCATCATAGGTCAGGTACTGCCCCTCTCGCTCGTTTGCCATTTGGTAGAGACGATTCAGAAGGCTCTTCAGCGCAGCACTGTCCACCACGCTCTTCCCTTCGTTGATGTATTTACGCAGCTCCTCTGCGGAGATCTCATCCGTGGTCTCGTCATCGGGCTTCACGGTAATCCCCAGCTTGTGCAGACAGTTGAACAGGCGCTCCTGATCATCCTCCCGTGCACAGTCGATGGGCAACTGCTCGCTGATGTCATTATCCGTTACAGAACCATCATTTTTCTTTGCGATAGTCAGTAGGTTCTTGAGGGCATTGAGGAGCACCTTGTCATCCTGCACCATGCTCTGCAGCTCAGGTATGGTGATGTGGGGGCTGAACTTCTTACTCTTTTTGCTACTGCGAGACGCGCCCTCTGCAGGGGAGGCCGCAGCGGCTTCCGCGATCGGCTCTGCCTGTACCGCAGGCTGCTCCGGAGCGTCGGCAACGGGCTCAGCCTCCGGCGCTTTGTCCGCAGCGGACTTCTTAGCAGCAGGCTTTTTCTCGGAGTCCTTCTTGTCAGCAGGGTTCTTCACAGTGGGCTTCTCCTTCTTGTCTGCCTCTTTCTTGGGCGCAGCCGCCTTCTTCACCGGGGTCACAGTCTTTTCGGCAGACACCGCAGCGGGTTCGGCCTTCTTCTTGGCAGCGGGCTTCTTCGCGGGACTTTCCTTCTTGGCGGCGGCCTCCTTCTTAGGCGCAGCAGGCTTAGCAGCGGCAGCCTTCACCTCAGCGGACTTTGCAGACGCCGCTTTCTTGGGGGCGGGCTCTTTCTTGGGCGCAGACTTCCCGGAGGCAGCCGTCTTCTCGGCCGCTTCCTTCTTCTTCTTTGCTCCAACCTTCACGGACGACTTCTCCACAGCAGGAGCCGGCACCTCCTCCGGTGCCGCTTTCTCATTCTTTTTCGGGGATGACGACATAACGCAGAAATTATCGGGGTATACTCCACCCATTACGCATTTTGTCAAGTGCTCGGCAAAACGCGTGCGTAGTATACCACACTTTTCGGCTTTTGCAAGCAGTATGACACAATCACGCGAAAAAAGTCGGCAGCAGCCCCCCGCTTCTTGCTCCCGGAAAATCGAAAGGTCGCAGAGCGGGCTTGACATGGCATCGATATAGAGTAAAATTAACACGCAAGATTATGATGAGGATATCCACAAAAGGACGTTATGCGCTGCGAATTATGCTGGATTTGGCCCGGCATGACGTCGATGGTCCGGTCGCTCTGCGAATGGTTGTGGAGCGCCAGGGCATCACAATGAAGTACACGGAGGGCATTATGGCGATGCTGGTGAAGGCCAAGCTCGTGGTGAGCCTGCGCGGCAAGACCGGGGGTTACCGCTTAGCGAAGAGGCCGGATGAGTACACGGTGTACGAGGTACTGCTGGCAGCGGAAGGCGACCTGCTGCCGGTGGCCTGCGGGGAGCCGAACTCTACCTCCTGCCCCATGCAGGACACCTGCCCTACTCGGTCGGTTTGGGTGGGACTCGCAACGGTCATTCGGGAGTATCTGCAGAGCATCACTCTCGGTGATTTGGTGCAACAGGAGACAGATTTGAGCTTCTGCAACGGCATCTAAGAGCATTTTCCTGCGGAAATCCGCGCTCCGCAGCGTGAAAATGCCTTGACAAACAGTCCGCTTGGTGTAGAATGTACGCCGCCCGCGCGTGCGTCATCCGGGGCGCGCGTGCCGATTTAATTCTTTTATATTATGAAACAGTACCGTTCTCACACATGCGATGAGCTCCGCTTGACTGACGTGGGCAAGGAAGTGACCCTTGTCGGTTGGGTGGACACAGTACGCGACCACGGCGGGGTGATCTTCATCGACCTCCGTGACCGCGCCGGCAAGACCCAAGTTGTTTTTCACCCGGAGAATGATGCTGATCTGGCCAAGCAGGCGGAGTCTCTGCGGGTAGAGAGCGTTATTCAGGTATCGGGCAAGGTTGTCGGCCGCCTCAAGACTGAGGAAATCGACGCAACAAACCCGGACTTGGCGACGGGTGAGATTGAGGTGGATGCCACGGGCCTCTGCATCCTGAACCGCGCCGCCGTGCTCCCCTTCCAGCTGGATCGCAGCAACACGAATGAGGACATCCGACTCAAGTACCGCTTCCTGGACCTGCGGCGTCCGGAGATGCAGCGTAACATGATGCTGCGCCACCGCATCACCAAGACCATGCGCGACTATTTGGACGAGCAGGGCTTCCTGGAGCTGGAGACGCCGATCCTCTCTAAGTCAACCCCGGAGGGCGCGCGTGATTACTTGGTACCCAGCCGCGTAAACCCCGGCAAGTTCTACGCCCTGCCGCAGAGCCCGCAGCAGTACAAGCAGCTGCTCATGGTCGCCGGCATGGAGCGTTACTTCCAGATCGCCCGCTGCTTCCGCGATGAGGACTTGCGCGCCGACCGCCAGCCGGAGTTCACCCAGGTGGATATCGAGGCCTCGTTCATCACGCCGGAGGATATTTACAATTGGGTAGAGCAGATGCTCAAGCGTGTCTTCAAGGAGGCCGTCAACCGCGATATTGTCACGCCCTTCCCGCGCATGACTTGGCACGATGCCATCAATGAGTACGGCTCCGACAAGCCGGAGCGCCGCTTCGAGATGAAGATCACGGACTGCTCGGACATCTTTGCCACAAGTGACTTCCGTGTCTTCTCGTCTGCCGTGGCTAACGGCGGTGTGGTGAAGGCCATCAACGCCAAGAACTTCGGCCCCTCCGTGGGGCAGATCGATGCTCTGACGCAGACGGCCTTGGAGGCCGGAGCCAAGGGCCTTGCCTACATCAAGGTACGCGACGTGAACAACCGCGATGGCTGGAAGAGCCCCATCACCAAGCGTCTGACGGATGCCGAGATTCAGGCTCTGACCGAGCGTCTGAACATCGAGAGCGGGGACTGCGTGTTCTTTGCCGCCGGTGACTGGGAGCAGAGCTGCACCATCCTGGGCCGCGTGCGCCTGCAGTGCGCGGACTTCATGGAGCTGCTCAAGGACAACCACGAGGTTGACCTCTTCTGGGTGACCCGCTTCCCGATGTTCGCGTGGAATGCGGAGGAGAACCGCTACGATGCCATCCACCATCCCTTCACCCGCCCCGTGCCGGAGGACGTGGACAAGGTGCTGCGCGGCGAGATTTCTACCGGGCTGTGCGCAGAGGCCTACGATGTGATCTTCAACGGCAATGAGCTCGGTGGTGGCTCCCTGCGTATCCACGAGCGTGACCTGCAGGATGCAGCCTTCCGCGCCCTCGGCCTCACCCCGGAGACCATCAACGAGCGCTTCGGCCACCTGCTGTCTGCCTTCTCCTTCGGTGCCCCGCCCCACGGCGGTCTCGCCTTGGGTCTGGACCGCGTGGTGATGCTGATTGCCGAATGCGAGTCCATCCGTGAGGTGATTCCCTTCCCGAAGAACAACCGCGCCGTCGACCTCATGTGCGAGGCCCCCGACACGGTGGAGGAGAAGCAGCTGCGCGAGATCCACATCCGCGTCAAGCTCCCGGAGAAACTCCGCCAGAAACTGGAGGCCGAATCCGCCGCTTCCGAGGAGTCCTAACCCCCTACCCGGCCCTTTTCACCCCGCTCGTCTCACCAAGACGAGCGGGGTTTTTCGTTGTCCGTCAAACACTCTGCGCCGCAGAGGGGAATGCAGCAGCCGGGCACAAAAGCAAGAAGGAGAGCCCGGTGTGGGTTCTCCTTCTCAAAAACTTTCCCGAACGGGTGGGGATTAGGCCTCCGTAGCCGGGGTAACGGCAGAAGCGGGGATTTCCTCCTTGTTGGTGAAGCGCCACTTGACCTTGTTGCGCTTGCTCGCGGAGCGAGCCTTGCGGCGCTTCTCGGTCATGGGGTTCTCAAATGCGCGGCGACGGCGCATCTCCTCGTAGATACCCTCGGTATCCAGCTTCGTCTTCAGGCGCTTCAGAGCGCGATCAATCGGTTCACCCTTTCGTACTGTAACAGAACGCATATTTACTTCTTTCGTGGTTGATGTTGTCCGGGAACGGCGGCAGAGTTTACTCCATTTTGCCCGCCAGGTCAAGCATTTTGTCAAGAAAAGTGAAAAAACAGCTCGGGGGTATGACACAAGGGCGGGGTACAGGCGGTCAAACGAGGGTGGATGCGGGCAGAGTTTAGGCTTGACAAGTGCCCCGGCGCGCGTATAGTAAGCGGAACCGGTTATGAAAGACAAGATAGCAAGTGTACAGCAGGCAGCGCTGGCCCGGATAGCCGCCGTAGCGGATATGAAGGGGCTGGAGGACGCGCGCGTGGGCATCCTCGGCAAGAAAGGGAGCCTTACCCAAGTGCAACAGGGGATGCGCGATGTACCCAAGGAAGAGAAACCGGCCGTGGGGGCCATGTTGAACGAGGCCCGCGCCGCCATCACCGCCGCGCTGGAGGCCCGCAAGGGTGAGCTGCAGGCAGCCTTGGACGCCGCGCTGGTGAGCGGCATCGACCTGACCATGCCCGGAGCGGAGCTGCCCGAGGGCGGCTTGCACCCCATCAGCCAGGTGCGCGATGAGGCGGTGCGCATCCTGCGCCGCATGGGCTTCACCCTCTCCGACGGCCCGGAGATCGAGGACGAATGGCACTGCTTCGATGCCCTGAACACCCCGGCAGACCATCCCGCCCGCAACGAGAAAGACACCTTCTATTTTGACAGCGGCAAGCTGCTGCGCACGCAGACCAGCACCGTGCAGGCCCGCACCATGGAGAAGCAGGCCCCGCCCGTGCGCATCATCTGCCCCGGCTCCGCTTTCCGCCGCGATGCCATCGATGCCACCCACCTCTCCGCCTTCAACCAGATCGAGGGCCTGTATGTAGACAAGGCGGTGAGCGTCGGTGATCTGAAGGGCACGCTGGAGTACTTCCTGAAGGCCCTCTTCGGCAGCGAGACGGCGGTGCGCTTCCGCCCGCATTTCTTCCCCTTCACGGAGCCTAGCTTCGAGATTGACGTGCTGCTGCAGGCCACGGGTCAGGCCCCGCGCTGGATTGAGATTGCCGGCTGCGGCATGGTGAACCCTGCCGTGTTCGAGAACATTGACAAGGCCACGGGCAAGCAGCTCTACACCGGCTGCACGGGCTTTGCCTTCGGTATCGGCCTGGAGCGCCTGGCCATGATCCGCTGGGGCATCCGGGACATCCGCCTGCTCATTGAGAACGATGTGCGCTTCCTCTCCCAATTCCACTGAACCCACTTACATTATCACGCAATATGAATGTTTCCTTAAACTGGCTTTCTGCTTACATTGACCTGGAGGGACTCGGCACACGCGAGATGGCGGATATGCTCACCTTCGCGGGGATTGAGGTGGAGGGGATTCACGAGCGCGGCGTCTCGACGGATGCCGTGGTGGTGGCCCGAGTGGTGGAGAAAACCCCGGTGGAGGGCAGTGATCACCTGAACTGCTGCCAAGTGGACGCCGGCGAGGGTTCCCTGCGCCAGATCGTCTGCGGCGCGCAGAATTACAAGGTGGGGGATAAAGTGCCCTGCGCCCTGCCCGGGGCCGTGCTGCCCGGCGGCTGGGAGATCAAGGAGGGCAAGCTGCGCGGCGTGGCCAGCAACGGCATGCTCTGCTCCGCCTCCGAGCTCGGTCTGCCGGACAAGGAGCACGGGCTCTGGATTCTGCCGCAGGAGTACGAGATCGGCACCCCCGTGCGCAATTTCGTGCCCACGGATACCATTTTCGAGCTGGAGATTACCCCGAACCGTCCGGACCTGCTGAGCCACTGGGGTATGGCGCGGGAGCTGGCGGGCATCACGGGCCGCGCGCTGAAGGCGGATCCCGCAGAGGCCGCGACCGCTGCCGCCCAGACCAAACCGGCGGGGGATTTCATCACGCTCTCCGCCCCGGAGGTGTGCCCGCTGTACACGGCTACCAAGATCAGCGGCGTGAAGATCGGCCCCTCCCCGGAGTGGCTGGCGGACCGCCTGACGGCCATCGGTCTGCGTCCCATCAACAATGTGGTGGACATCACGAACTACTGCCTCTTTGAACTGGGACACCCGCTGCACGCTTTCGATGCGTCGAAGCTCACGGGCGGCCTGAACATTCGCCGCGCGGCAGAGGGGGAGGCCTTCACCAGCCTGATGAATGAGCAGTATACGCTCACGCCGCAGGACATCGTCATCTCCGATGCAAGCGGTGCGGCTTTGGCTTTGGGCGGTGTGATGGGCGGACTGGACTCCGGTGTAACAGAGGGCACCACGGACATCGTGCTGGAGAGTGCTTGGTTCGAGCGCAGCAGCATCCGCTACACAAGCCGCCGCTTGGGGCTGGGGTCGGATTCCTCGTACCGCTTCGAGCGCGGCACCTCGCCGTGGAATGTGCTGCGCGCCGCCGCTCGTGCCGTGCAGCTCATCCTGGAATGCGCCGGCGGCAAGGCGGAGCCCATCCTCGTGGGCGGTCAGGCCCCCTGCCTCGTGCCGGAGGAGTGCGCGCCCACGGCTACCGTGCTGGAGCAGGGTACGGAGGCCAAGATCTACTACGCGCTTGATAACGTGAAGCTGGATTGGAAGGAGCTGGATGTGATGACTGCCGCCTCTGTACCGCACATGGAGGCCGCTGCCATCCTCAAGAACCTCGGTCTGCGGGACACGGACGGCAAGGGGAGCTGGGATTGCCCGCCCTGGCGTCTGGATCTGAAGCGCAGCTGCGACCTGCTGGAGGAGGTGGTGCGTGTGTGGGGTATTGATAACATCCCGGCCTCGAACACCTCGGTGTATGTGGAGGAGAGCCCGCAGGACCGCGCGCATGATTTCCGCATGGCACTGTCGCACAAGCTGGCAGGTGCCGGTTTCCAGGAGGTGCAGACCTTCAAGCTGATTGCGGCGGAGAGCATCGACCCGACCATCGCGTCCGTGGAGTATGCGCTGCCCATCAAGCCGCTCATGGCGGGGGATGTCATCCGCGTGGCACTCCCGATTTCCGAGGACCACAGCACGCTGCGTCCCTCGCTGGCCCCGGGCCTGCTGGCCGTGGCTGCCCGCAATGTCAACCAGGGGCAGGAGGTGCTGCGCTTCTTCGAGTGCGGCCGCGTGTTCCGCAACACGGGCGGCGGCAAGGGCAAGGACATCGAGAACGAGGTGCTGGGCATCCTGATGTCCGGCAGGCTGCGCCCCGCAAGCTGGGCGGAGACCAAGCCGGCCCCCGTTTCCTTCGAGGATCTGCGCGCCGTGGTGGACAAACTCATTCCGAAGGCGGAGATTGCTCTCGTGCCTGCTAAACAGGCTAGGGAGAATGCAGCAATCGGTGCGGATATTCAGGTGAACGGCCAGGCCTGCGGCTACTTTGCCCGCGTGGCCCCTGCCAAGTGCCGTGCCCTCAGCCTGCCTTTGGAGACCTATTATGCGGAGCTGGACCTGCGCAAGCTGCAACAGGTGGCAACGGCTCCCTTCAAGGTGGCAGATCTGCCGCAGTTCCCCGGCTCCTCCCGCGATGCCTCGCTGGAGCTCCCCGCCGCCACGCGCCACGCGGAGGTTCTCAAGGCCGTGCAGGCTGCCAAGCAGAAGCTGCTGGTGAGCTGCCGTCTCAAGGATGTCTTCTGTGACCCGACCGGCACCAAGCTCGCCGCCGACCGCAAGGCCGCAACCTACACCTTCCTCTACCGCGACCCGCGCAAGACCCTCACCGCCGCGGAGGTAGATACCGCTCACAAGAGCATCCTGGATGCCTTGGCCTCCAAGCTCAAGGGTGTCTCCTTCCGCTGATTACCCCTACTCCGCTGCCGCATCTCCCCCGGGACCCGCGGCAGCGGAGCCACCATCCCACTACCCCCTGCCCGATTTGTGCTTGCATTTCGGCCCGGATGCGGTACAATACACTCGCCGTTCAGTATGAAAATCCACGACATCACAATAAGGAACTTCCGGTGCTTCGATGCACTGAAACTCAGCTTTGATGACCGACTGACCATTCTTGTCGGCAGGAACGGCGCGGGCAAATCAGCCGTTCTCGATGCCGTAGCCATAGCTGCGGGCACACTGTCTGCCGAGCTGAAGCTGAAACCCTGTGTTTTCCGAAAGGAAGATGCGCGCAATGTCTGCTATCCCCTGGGAAGCGGTATCGATGTGCAGGCGCAATACCCGGTCTCGGTAGAGGCTTCCGGAAGTCTGGCGAACAAGGAGGTGCGCTGGACGAGGATTCTGCGCAGTGGAAAGGGACGCACCGCTACAACGAATGCCGAGCACTTCAAAAGCTTGGTAGCCGAATGTGCTGCCCGTGTGTCGAGAGGGGATGCCACGCTGATTCTCCCCATTGTGTCCTACTACGGCACGGGGCGGCTCCGTTCACAGACAAAGAATATCCCTTGGGAGAAGAGTTCCCGGCTCAATGGGTATGCGGACAGCACGGATGCGGCTGCCGACTATAAGTTAATGCTGCAATGTTTCCGAAAGATGTCCCTGCGCGACATTCAAAACGGACAAAACAGCCCGGAATTTATTGCGGTTAAACAGGCTATCATCCGCTGCTTTCGGGCGCTGACCGGCAGTCCTGAGGTCGAGGTGCGCTTTAATCCGGACACGCAGGAGATTGAGCTTTGCTATACCGACGCAGAGGGGGGAAAACTCGTCACTTCTCTCAATCAACTGAGCGACGGCTACAGGAGCGCACTCTGCCTAATTGCCGATATTGCCTGCCGCATGGCTATGCTCAATCCCCAGCTCATGGGGCGCGTCTTGGAGGAAACACCCGGCGTGGTGCTGATTGATGAGGTAGACCTTCACTTACACCCCGCATGGCAGCACCGGATTCTGCCGGATTTGATGACCCTTTTCCCCGGGGTTCAGTTCATTGTGAGCACCCATGCCCCGGCCATTATCCACTCCGTCCGAGAGGGGCGCCTTGTTGTCTTGGATAAAGGCAAGATGCTGCGCAACGATGCCCAAGCCTACGGCAAAGATGTCAATTCCGTGATGACGGAAATCATGGACGTTGCCTCACGACCGGAGCCCATCCGGCAACAATTCTCGGCCTATTACAGCAAGATGGACGCGGGCGATTATGCCGCTGCCGAAAAAATATTGAACAACTTGGCATCCGTCCTCGGAGAATATGATACGGAGGTAACCGCCTGCCGCATGAATTTGCAGCTGGAGCAGTTGTCATGATTCTCATCAAGAAGGGGCCGGAACCCCATCAGCTCCGGAATTACAGGTGCCAATCCGGTGCTTGCTACGCTGACATGCCGAAGGATGTCAAGGAGCTTCTGTTAGAAGCACTGAGAGTAGAACAGCATGGCCTCTGTGCTTACTGCACCTGCAGAATCCCGGAGGAGTCAGCCAAAGACAGGGGGCAAAAACCGATGACCATCGAGCATGTTTACCCGCAGCATCCACTCAACGGAGAACCAAAGGAGGGATGGGATCTGCTATACAGTAACATGCACGCCGTCTGTTCCGGTAATCGCGGCTGTGGTTCGGGAAGAGCCTTAACCTGTGATGCCGCCAAAGGTGACAGTATTATCGGCACTCCGTCAGTTTTTATGACCACCCCCGGGAGCCAGTGCTTCCTGACGGCAAAAAGATACAGGCTTCCCTTCCGCGGCTACTTCTGCTATAGTTAGCGGTGAAATGATGGATGAAGTATTGCCGATTGATGGATGG
>JALFWB010000009.1 GCA_022787425.1 Akkermansia sp. | reverse complement strand
GGCTTTAACCCACTCTCCGCAGCCATGGAAATCCAGGCCTCAAGATGGCTGCTCGCCTCCTCCGGGTCATCGAGCGTGTAGAGAGCACGCAGCTCCTCTTTGAGAATGTAGGCCTTGTTGATGTTTTCATTAAGCGCGAGTAGGCGCTCAAGCCTTTCACGCCCCTTCTCTTTCATGTTCTCCGGATTTTGCTGCAGAACATACTTCGAGGACTTCATTGCCTTCGCCTCTGCCTTCCCATTCTCATCCTTGGATTTCTCATTAACCTCGTTACGCCTCACCTTGGCAACGGAATCATTAGCGTTCCTGACGATATGGAAGCGGTCGTAGCAGATTTCAGCATTGGGTAGGTACTTCCGAACAGCCGATGTGTATGCATTAGAACGGTCTGCGCCGACAACCTTGATTGCCTGCTTTTGCTCATCTGTCAGAAGGTCGGAGAATGCCTTGAGGCTGGCCTCTCCCTTACCCTTTCCTATATGGAGTATCTCCCCGAACTTATTCGTTACCACAGTTATGAATTTGAGTCTTTCTCCCCGATACTTTTCGTCTACTACGATAGCCTCGAGATTGTCGAATTGCAGTGGATTCAGATAGTCCAAAACCTCCAAAACAGCTTTGTTTGCGCGGCGCACGGTGCTCTTAGATATACTCAAAGTTCGGGCAACATCGGCTGCGGATCCTTCCTTGACAAGCCAGGTGATGTGCCACATGAGTCTCCATGTCATTCCCTTGGTGGAATGTAACTTCGTCGGCTTAATGGTGAGAAATCTCTGACACTTATCGCACCAACACTCCAATACCTCGATTTCCAAAGTTGTATGGTGGATACCCAGCGGTAGGTCACGCACCCTCACCGTGTAACGGCGGTGGATGGTTAGGTCGTGATTGCCGCAACAGGGACAGCGCAAATACGACATGTCTACGTGTTTGTACTTGACAATGCAGCCCTTGCTGTTAAAATCAACCCCGCAGGCTTTCCATCCGTCTATCGGTAATACTTCGTTTATCATTTCACCGCTAATTATAGCAGAAGTGGTCGAGGATGGGAAGCCTGTATCTCTTTACCGTCGCGCATCTCTTGCTCCCGTGGGGTGGTCATAAAAACTGACGGAGCGCCCATAATTACACTCAATACGCGCGTATTATAGCATTTCCTACCCCCATTTTCAAGTCTATTACAGGAACTCAGAGGACTAAATCAGCGTTTCCTTAGAAAGCCTGAAGAAGGCTATGGCGCGCAGGGCAATACAATTAGGGGGTAACTGCATCATGTGTTTCGAATATGGGCAGAAGCAGTTCTCTTTCTGGAAGAGTATATTCTCCATGGATGATATCTACTGGAAAGGGAAGGGCATAGTTGCAGTAGTCGATCCGGACAGCCTTTGAGGATTTTCGGGGGCAATTCGGCTATCGAAAGCGCGCCGGTTCGGGTCTTTTAGATTCGGAGTACTCCCTCTTCGCATACGAACATTCGCCATAAAAGCCGACCTCAGTCAAGGGCTTGTGTTTCGGCAGAATGGCGATGACTTAAGACATCCGGAGACCCGTACTACCCCACTCCGGGCCGCTCAGCGGGTTTTGAGGTCCATGAGGAGCTGGGCATTCTTCGGGCATTTGCGCAGGAAGAAGAGCAGGCGCTCCATGGCCTCCGCAGGTTTGTGGCCTGCGAGGGCGCGGCGGATGAGGTGGATTTTTTCGAGCTGGAAGGGGTGAAGAAGGAGCTCCTCGCGGCGGGTGCCGCTTTTGAGGATGTCGACAGCGGGGTAGATGTACATCTCCGCGATGCGGCGGTTGAGGACGAGCTCCATGTTGCCGGTGCCTTTGAACTCTTGGAAGATGAGGTCATCCATGCGGCTGTTGGTCTCTACCAAAGCCGTAGCCAGGATGGTGAGTGAGCCTGCGGTGCGGGTATCGCGGGCGGCGGCAAAGAGCGCACGCGGGGTTTCGAGAGCACGAGAATCAATACCGCCGCTCATGGTGCGACCGTTGCCGCGCGTGTTGTTGTTATGAGCGCGGGCCAAGCGGGTGATGGAGTCCATGAGGATGAGCACGTGGCGCCCTGCCTCAACAAGGCGTTTGGCACGCTCGACACACATCTCTGCGATGCGGCAGTGCTCCTGCACGTTGCTGTCATTGCTGGAGGCAAAGATCTCCGCCCCCGGAAGGGCGCGTTTGAACTCCGTGACCTCTTCCGGACGTTCATCGACCAAGAGAATCATGAGGTGGAGATCCTCCTCGTAATTCTTGAGGGCACCCTCCGCAATGTGCATCAGGAAAGTGGTCTTGCCGGTGCGGGGCGGGGCAACGATGAGCCCGCGCTGCCCGCGACCCACGGGGGCAACGAGGTCGAGCGTGCGTGTGGTTGTGCGGTCCGGGGTGGTCTCAAAGACAAGACGATGGGTGGGGTTGTAGGCCTTGAGGTCTGCGAAATGCGGGTTGGCTGCGGCCTCCTCCGGGCTCTGGCCGTTGACGGAGGTGATGGAAATCATCTGGTGCCCCCGCTCATACTTCTGCGCCATGCCGGTGATTTGGACGAAGGGGCGCAGGTGCAGTCTGGTAATCAAGTCCGCCGGCACATAGACGGAATCGACATTCTGGGCCCAGTTGCATTGCTGCTCACGCACAAAGCCGAAGCCTTTGGGCGTAATCTCCAGCAAGCCGGTGAGCTCACGCGGCTCACCCACGGGCACATAAGCACCGCCACCACCGGAGGTGTTCTTGCGCGCGCCTTTGTGGAAAGGCTTGCGGAAGCGGCCTTTGCCGCCGGCGTTGTTGGCGGGACGGCGATCCGGGGAATCCCCATTGCCGCCGTTGTCGCCCTGCGGACGCGGCGTGTGGCGCTTAAAGAATCTGCGCTTGGGCGTGTTGCCTAATTCCTCCGGTTGACCCATGATGCTGTGTGCTTGCACATATCGGCGGGTGGTGCACCCGCCGACTGTAGGTGACGTGATGATTAAGAAAAGGGGCGGATCACAGTTGATCCATGATGGACTCGTCTATCTCGAAGTTGGTGAACACATTCATGGTGTCATCATAGTCATCGAGCAGCTCGTAAATCTTCATGACCTTGTGAGCTGTCTCCACATCCGAGATGAGCGTGGGGTTCTGCGGCACGGAGATGAGCTTCATGCCCGTGACATTCTTACCTGCGGCAGAGAGGGCAGAAGAGATCTCCTGCAGATCCGTGGGGCCGCAGGTGAAGACCCACTCGTTGTCGTTTTCACCCTGCTCGAACTCATCGGCCCCGCAGTCCATGGCCAGCTCCATCGCGGCGTCCTCATCCAAGGACTCATCAACGATGCGAACCTCGCCCTTGCGGTCGAATTGGTAGGAAACGGAACCCGGGGTGCCCATGTTGCCGCCGTTGCGGGAGAAGATGGTGCGGATTTCCGATGAGCAGCGGTTGGTGTTGTCCGTGGCCACCTCAACGATGATAGCGGTACCGGCGGGGCCGTAGCCCTCGTAGGTGACCTCTTGGATGGTGGCACCCTGCAACTCACCGGTGCCCTTCTTGATAGCGCGGTCGATGTTGTCCTTGGGCATGGAAGCGGCCTTGGCACCCTCAATGGCAGCGCGCAGGCGCGGGTTGGTGTCGACATCGCCGCCGCCGCTCTTGGCAGCGAGGGTAATCTCATGAGAGAAACGAGCAAAGACTTTGCCCTTCTTCGCGTCGGCAGCTGCCTTCGTGAACTTAATCTTGGACCATTTATTATGACCGGACATACGTAGTGAATGTGGATTGGAAAGGATTTCTACCCCTTGGGAAGTTCCATGCAAAGGCCGGGGCGGGAAGCAAACACCGCAAAAAGCCAAATCAAAACATCCCGGGAACCCCGAGCGGGGAGAGCCCGCCGATGAGTGGGGAAAAATCGAGCTGACAGGATTCGAACCTGCGACCTCTTCGTCCCGAACGAAGCGCGCTACCAGCCTGCGCTACAGCTCGATGTCATGAAGACAGGGGCATTATACAGATTTTTCTGCGGATTGCAAGCATAATTTTACGTTTTTTGCAAAAAAATGCATCCATGGGCATGGGGGAGGGAAAAGAAAAGCCCCACCGAACCGAGAAGGAACGGTGGGGGAGGGATTATCGGAAGCGGGGATTACTTTTGACGCGCGGCGTGCTTAGCCTGCTGCATGTCGTACTCCTCCTGATTCTTCTTGAGTTTGTTCTTAGCCTCCTTGGCCGAGAGGGCTACCTCCTTATCCGGGTCATTGAGGTAGCTGTCCAGCACATGATTGACCCATGCGAAGTTGAGCTGGCCGCCCATCATCTTAATGAGTGCAATCTTCTTATCGCGGAGGGGCTCCAGCTTATCGCGCTGTGCCTTGGCATCCTTGTATTCCTGGCTGTTCTCATCGGGTCTCGGATCGGCATCCAGATCCGTCTTGCGAATGAGCTCCTGGAGTTGGGATGTATCGGCGTGCGGGTCGCCCAGGTACACCTTGATGAGCTTATCAGCGGAAGCGTTCTCACGCTCGCGGCGCTGGCAGAGGAGGGTACCGAGAAGGTTGCGGATGCTCTGCTGAGCCTTCTCATCGCTGCCTGCTTTCCGCTGCATCTCATCGATGAAATCGAGGACGGAGTCATCACCCCACTCGGCCAAGAACTTGAGGGCGTCCTTGTTCTTGTTCCACTCGGCGGGGTTGTTCCCCAGTTTACCCTTGTAGAACGCGAGAGCCTTCTCCGAGCAGCCCTTGGCCATGGCTTGGGACATGTTGTTGCGGAGTTTCTCCGGCGTGACATCGAAGAGTCGCTCAGCGACAGACTTCTTCTTGGCGGCATCGCCGGTGGGCAGGATCATGTAGTTGCGGAAGCCCACATAGAGCTTGGACATGACCTTCGGCTCCGTCTCGGAATCCTGCAGCAAGGCGAACATCTCCTCCACGGCCTCCTCGTTCACACGGGCACCGAGAATTTCCCACGTATCAGCCAAAGCCTCGGTAGCCTCCGGGGACTTGGGCTGCTTGCGGATCTTCTTGGCCATGGCAAGCATGCGCTTCTCGAAGTCGGCGACGTTGCTGAACGTGGAGAGCTGGACAACGGTGAAGCGGAAGAGCTCCTTATTCATCTTACCCGCGTTGTCATTGAGCAGCTTGAAGAGATCATCCGCCACCTTCGGGTCACGATCCGCCAAGCAGCACATGAGGTAGCAGGCATTCTGAGCCACACCCACATAGGCACTGCCGAGGATGATCTGACCCTTCTCGTCCTTCTTGTCCGGATGCAGCATAATGCCGCGCAGGATCTTCATCTCTGCCGGGGAGAGCTTGAGGCTAGCGAGAGCGGCGTCTCGGTTGGTGGTGGTACCACCCACATCCTTGGTGTTTGCCTTCATGATGGGGATGGCTTTATTGATGACATCGCTGATCTCTTTGGCTGCCTTTGCCTTAGCCCGGGTCTCCGCATTGACACTGGCCACATAGGAGAAGACCACAATGACGAAGGCAACGAAGATGCCTACCGCAATGAGAGTGCTCTTTTTCTTATAGAAAGGAACGGCCTGCTGGGTGAGCATGGCGTATTCCTCCTCGCTCATCTTCACGGTCTCCGGTGCGACCTCACCCTCCGGGATTTCCTCCCGGGATTCCGGGTCGGACTCATAATCTTGTCCCTCAGCCTCGGGAGCCGGGACGGGCGGTGTTGCCTTCTTGGCGGCAGGGGCCTTGCCGAGACCGGGCTTAGCCGCCGGTGCTTTGCCGAGGGACGGTTTGGCAGCGGGAGCCTTACCGAGAGCCGGCTTGCCGAGCGAGGGTTTGCCGAGTGTTGGAGCCGGGGCAGGGGCATCTGCTGCGCCCTCAGTTGTCGGGGCTGTTTGCTTTGGCGCACCGAGGGTGGGCTTGTTTGCCCCGAGAGTAGGCTTGGTAGCGCCCAGTGCGTGCTTGCCCGCCGAGGGAGCCGGCTTACCGGCACTGAGTGCGGCAGCCCCCTGTTTACCCGGAACGGGAGCGGGTTTTGCGGGAGCTGCGGGCTCCTGCTGCGTGCCGACGGGGGCAGCGGATTTCTTACCGAAGACGGAAGCACCCAGTGTAGGTTTACCGGCAGCAGGCTTGGCAAGACCGGGCTTAGCCCCCGGAGTGGGATGATCTTTGCTCTCATTCTCCTCCGCCTGTTTTTTACCGAAAACGGAAGCACCCAATGCGGGCTTACCGGCGGAAGGCTTAGCCAGCGGCGGTTTGGTGGCAGCGCGAGTGGGCGGCACAGCAGCAGCGGGAGCTTTGTGAGGCTTAGGCTGAGTCTGCTGAGGGGCCGCTTGCGGAGCTGCAGCCTGCCCGGGCATCCCCATGGGCATGCCGGACGGCATCTGACCGCCGTTCTGTGCCATCTGCTGAGCCATCATTTGCTGGAACATCATCTGCTGAGCCATCATTTGCTGAGCCATCATCTGCTGCATCTGCATCATGGCATTGGCTTGGTCCGGCGGCAGGTTGGCCATATTCGGCATAGCGGGCATGCCCATCGGCATCTGCATCCCGGGAGTCCGGGCCGCCTGGCGAGCAGCCTCCTCCTCGGCGGCTTTTCGAGCAGCTTCTTCCTCAGCGGCCTTGCGAGCCTCTTCCGCCGCCTTACGAGCAGCCTCCTCCTCGGCAGCTTTGCGCGAGGCCTCCTCTTCAGCTGCCTTTCGGGCAGCTTCCTCAGCGGCTATACGTGCGGCCTCTTCTTCCGCCGCCTTACGAGCGGCTTCCTCCGCAGCCAGCCGAGCAGCCTCCTCCTCGGCGGCCTTGCGGGCTGCTTCTTCGGCGGCCTTCTGTTCCGCCAGTTGGCGTTCATATTCGGCCATTTGGCGGTTATACTCCTCCATCTCGCGCTCATACTGCTCCTGAGCCAGGCGCGCTTCTTCTGCCTGCCGGGCGGCTTCCTCCTCGGCGGCTTTGGCAGCGGCTTCCTCCGCAGCCTTGCGGGCAGCCTCCTCCGCAGCGCGGGCCTCGGCCTTGGCTTTGTCGGCTGCGATGTCCTCCGGGCGCGGTTCGCCCTTGGCATTGTTCAGACGGGCAGGGGCTGCCTTGGTGATGGCGGTACCGCCGGCCCCCAAGAGCTTGGGTTTATTCTTGGGTACAACGCCCGAGTTGATAAGAGTTCGCTTGGGACCGGTTGGGGCCCCCGTAGGTTTCAGTGTTGCCATAAGTGGAATGTGTATTAACTCGCCGGGCATTGTACCATAAGTGGGGTGCCTTTGCAATGACGGAATTCGCCTTGCGGCATTTTTTACTCCCTGCAGGGCGCAAAAGGGGCTTGCCGCAGGGGGGGAGTGCGTGGTAAAATGCCCCCGTGAGCGTTCCCGAGCAGAAAATGACCTCCGTCCGGCGTTGCGTGCTGATGGTGCTGTGCCTGTCAGTGGGCCTGTTGGGGCTCGGTGGTGGGGGGCTGCGTATTGCGTTGCAGGGACCGGGGGTGCTGGGGGTGAGTAATTCGGTGCCTTGGGGCTGGGATGTGGTGCAATTTGTGTTCTGGATTGGCTTGGGGCACGCAGGAACGCTGATTTCCGCCGTGTTGTTGCTGACGCGCCAAGACTGGAGCCGAGGCATTGCACGGCAGGCGGAGCTGATGACGCTGTGCGCCGTGGCGGTGGCGGCGGTGTTTCCGGCAGTGCATGTGGGGCGCGTGTGGATGGAGTGGATGCTGAGCCCGGCTCCCGTTGCAGGAGGCGTGTGGCCGAATGCGGCCAGCCCGCTTGTGTGGGACCCTGCGGCGATTGGGGCCTATTTGCTGCTCTCCGTGCTCTATGTGGCGATGGGGGCGCGGGATGGGGCAGGGATGAGCCCGGAACAGCGAGCTTCTCGGGCACGGGCCTGCCTGCTGATGGCCGGGGTGCTGACACCGCTGGTGGTGACGGTGCATTCCGTTGTCGGTTGCGATTTTGCGGTGTTGCTGCGCTGGCATGCGCCCTTTCTGCCGCCGTATTTTGTATGCGGGGCGATTTTGTCCGGTCTTGCCATGGTGCAGCTGATTGTTGCGGCGGCCCGCGGGCCCGTATCGGTGCCTTTGATGCGCCTGACGGCCGGGGTCGCAACGGGAATGGGAGTGTTTTATGCTCTGGAATTAGCGGAGCATCCCGAGTTGTTCGGAGGGGAGTATGCGGTGATGCTGGCACTGAATGTGGCGGCTCCGCTTGCCTTGTTGTTGCCGGCGGTGCAGAGGCGGCGTGGATGTCAGGTGATGATTTGTCTCGGTCTGTTATTCGGGATGTGGCTGGAGCGGGTGCAGATTATTGTATCGCGGTCGGAGATCCTGTGGGGGGTGGATTACATGCCGTCTGCAACGGATGCGGCAATGTTGGTGGGGAGTTGGGGCGCGTTCATCGGCCTGTTTATTCTGTTGGAGTTCCTTGTGCCGGTGGGGAGAGATGAGAAGCCGGGGGATGCTGCATCTGCGCCGCCGGGGCAGGGGCGAGTGGCTTGGTTGGGCGGTGCGGTTGGTCTGGCTGTAGCGGCATTGTGGCTCAGTTGTACACAGGGGGGGGAGCTTGCCGGGGTGATGGACGGGCGACCGCATGGGATTTTCTTTCAGTTGCCTGTGTATTTGGTCTGTGGGCTTTGCGGAGCCGGGGTGGCTATCTATCTGAATTTTTTGCACCGAATGAGGAGATGAAGGTGGTTTTGTTATCAGTGGCCTCGATCGGGGTTCTGCTGGCTGCTTGGTCGGTATTGTTTGACAAGGCTCATGATGTGCCGCGACTGCCGGTTAATATGCCGCCGAGAAACAGTCATCGGTCGCTGCAGCCTCCCGGCGCGGTTCCCTTCGGCGAGCCGGAGTCTGCCGCATCGGGGGATAAGCTTTTTGCCGCTCGCTGTGTGGCTTGCCACGGCGCGAGGGCCGATGGTGTGAGCTATACGGCATCTCGGCCGGGAATGCCGGCTGTGGGGGATCTGACACACTCCGCTCAATCTGCCGAGGAACAGGCTGAGGCGATCCGGATGGGGCAGGGGACGATGCCGGCCTTCGCAGGAAGGTTGTCCGAGCATGAAATAGAAAATTTAGTTGATTTTTTGCAAACTATCAGAAAGAAATGAGACGTCGTTTATTTATTTTCGGGTTGATGCTGTTGATTTTTGTTTACACGCTGTTTATCAGTCAGGTAAATGAAAATATCATGATTTTGAATACGGACCTCTATCTGGGCTTGGTGGGGTATGAGAAACTGTGGAGGACGTTCCCTACCTCTGTGTTGGCTGTTGCCTCGTGCGTGGTCGCAGTGGGCATAGGGGCTCAGTTTTGGCGCGCTCTGCTGCCTCTGTGCCGTGCCACATGGTGCCCGACCGGTCGTTTGAGCCGCTGGGGCGATCTGGGGCTGTGGTGCGGTTGGCCTTTCTTTGCGCTGGCCTACGGGTGGGCGGTGAATGTTTTCCCCTATGCATCGGACGCGACCTCGTCTGCCCTGTTCAGCAGAACCGGGCTGCTTCTTCAATGTTTGGCGGGGATCGGCCTGCTGGTGGGGGGCCGTTTGGCCACTTACTATGGGGGGCGCAACATCAGTTTTGCCGTGGTGCCGGCTGTGGCTGCCGTGGCACTCTCCTGCGGTTTGATGTGGTGGGGGGAGCAGGCGGTGTCTTTTCTCGGAATAGCGATTGCCATGCCCCCGGCCCTGCTTATCCTGTTTGGCGGGGAAAATGATCATAAGTCCGCTCTCTCCATGCTTCTGCTGGCCGGGTTAGCATTGGCAGCCTACGCTGTGTGTAGCTCGTGGCTGGTATGCGGCTTCCTCCCCGGGAGTCGCCCCCCCCTCGCTGTGACGGCGGGAGCTGCGAGTCTGGGCGGCCTGGTTCTGCTGTTGCTTACCCCCCTCCGCAGTGGCCCGGTATGCCGTTTCTTCATTTGCCCGGCAGCCCTCCTCATCTGCTGCTTCTTGGGCTGCGTTCTCTTCGGTCTCGCTGTCGAAATCCGTGAGTGGCAACTCTACACAATTCTGTGCTGCCTGAATACCCTCCTCCTCACCGCCCTGTGTGTCCTCTTCGCTTTCTCCCGCCGCTGGTTTTAGCCGTTGCATCTGCCGGGATGGGTAGTGGCGTTCTGTTTTGACGTAGAGCTTGACATCTCATCGGGGCTGTGGTACGATCGGCTCGGAGTATACCATGTTTCATAAACTGAACGAAAATGCAGGGAGTTGGTGGGATGCCTCGGAGCCTCGCTCGTGGCGTTTCAGCCTCCTGATGATTGTTGTGTTGGTAGGGGCTCTTTCGTGTATTGCTGCTTCTTTCTCCGGATCGTGGGAGGAGGCCGGGTGGCGTATCATGCGGATTGTGTTGTGCTCTGCATGTTTGCTGGTTGTGTTTGTAACGATCGGGGGGAGTGAGCGAATCCAAGTGCGCTGCGGGGTGTTGTTGCTGTTCGTGTTGATTGGCCAGATGCTGCTTCAGGTGGGAATCCTGAGAGTGGGCGAGCGTTTCCCGGATGTGCCTGCTGAGCAGCTTTTGCCGCTTTTGCCGTACTTGTTGTCCCCTACGATAGCCTCCGTAATGCTGGGGCGGCGTGCGGGCGTGTTCGCGGCCGCCGCTGCAACGTTGTATGGTTGGGCCTTTCTGCCTGACGGTCTATCCGGAACGCATCAATGCAACTACCTTATTTTGGCCTTGGCGGTAGGGCTGGGAAGTGCCTACTCTACCGGCCGAGTTCATAGGCGTGATCAGGTGCTGCTGTCCGGGTTGGTGGCAGGCTGCGTAGCTGCTGTGTTCTCGTGTCTGTTGACCGTCTCTCAGACCTTGGATCAGGCGGAAATTGCGCCTCTTCTTCGTTGTTTCGGCGGGGATGCTTTTGAGTGGATGTCTACGCTTTTCGTTCTGCTTTCCGTACATTTTATTTTTTCTGCTCTTGCCGGTGGGTTGGTGCCTGCGCTTGAGCGTGTGTTTGCTATATCGACGCCGATGACGTGGTTGGAGTGGGCTGATGTTAAGCGCTCACCCCTCCTTCGCAGGCTGGATAAGGAGGCAGGTGGTACCTTCCAGCACTGCGAGTCTGTGCAGCGTTTGGCCGAGGCTGCTGCCGATGCCATTGGTGCAGATTCGCTGCGAGCCGGGGTTTGTGCACTTTATCACGATATCGGTAAGATTAATGCTCCCGGATATTTTGCGGAGAATATCGAGGATTACTCTCACTCTCCACACAATGAGCTCACTCCGGAGGGCAGTGCCAAGGTTATCCTGAAGCACGTGACGGATGGCGTAGAACTTGCAAAAAAATACAGACTCAATGAGCGGATTATTGATGTTATCAGGGAACATCACGGAACGTCGACTGCCTACTTCTTCTACCGGAAAGCGATGGACGAGTATGAAGAGGAGATGCGGAAGTATGAGGAGGGTGTGATAGATGCACCGCCGCCGGAGGTCGATAAAACGATTTTTACATACAAGGGACCCATTCCCCAGTCCAAGGAGTCCGGTATCGTGAGCATGGCGGATGCGGTGGAGAGTGCGACGCGCTCCCTGACGGAACCTAAGGATGAGGAAATCAGGAACATGATTAACGGGATCTTCAAGGGACGTGTATTAGATGGCCATTTGAGTGAAAGTGGCCTGACTTTGGGGGAGATTGAGACAATTAAAGATAAGTTTGTTAAGACTTGCATTGCTATGGCGCATGTTAGAATCAAGTATCCCAAGCGCAGGACGACGGTTGATGACAGTGAGCGTTTGGCGGAGGCTCGTGCAACGGCAGAGGAGCGCGCGACGACGGAGGATAAGCCGTCATGAAGCGAAGCCTTCGCAGTCTGTGCATGGTTGTTGCCATTGCGCTCGGGGCTGCCTTGCACAGCGTGTTGGGGGACTGTAACTCGTATTTGCCGTATGGGGTGGGAGCGATGCTGTTCATCACCTTCATAGGTGTTCAGATTAGGGGAATGAGACCCCGGTGGCTGCATTTATGGGTGTTGTTGGCAATTCCTTTGACTGCGGTTTTTTATTGGCTGGTAGCTCGCGCCTTGGGTTTTCCTGAATTGGCTGAGACCCTGTTCTACTGTGCCGCAGCACCCATTGCCGTTGCAAGTCCGGTTATTGTCCAGTTGCTGCGAGGGGATGTAGAGTTCAGCGCGACGGCGATGCTGCTGAGCCACGTTACCTTTGCACTGGTGATGCCCTTTTTGTTGCCACTCCTGCTGGAGTCCCCGGATTTGAGCTATGGAGCGTTGGCAGTCTTGGTTGCCAAACAACTGGGGGGAGTCCTGCTTTTACCCGCCTTGCTTGCCTTTCTGGTGAGGTGGGTCTATCCGGCGTCCCGAGACCTAGCCCCGAAGTTGGCCGGTTTTTCTTTGGGGCTCTGGTGTATCAATCTGACTATTATTTCTGCTTGGGGAACGCAGCATCTGATCGAATCCGGAGTGGGGCTACATGAACTCATTCCCCCGGCTCTCGGCGCGCTCGTTGTTTGTGCCGTAGGTTTTATTGCGGGGTACCGTTTGGGCTACCCTGACTTGAAGCGTGAGTGCTCACAGGCTCTCGGACAAAAGAATACCATTCTCGTGCTCTATATAGCAGCCCAGCCCTATAGCCATCCACTCTCCTATATCGGTCCGGTCTTTTATATCTTCTTCCATAATTTTGCCAACTCAGTCCAGATTTTTCTTGCAGCAAGGAAGAAATAGCCCATGGTGGGGAGGTGCCGTTCGGGTTCTGTAAGCCGGATTCTGTCCACTCCGGAAGGAGCTGGATGGCCATTTTTCTCACGGCCTTACGGCCATGCCCCACAGAATGGGGTGCAACTATTACCCGGGGTTATAGCGGGCAGGCGACCCTTCCCCTGTTTGTCTTGCATCGCGTGGGGTTTACCCGGCCTCCTTTGTTACCATCGGAGCGGTGGGCTCTTACCCCACCTTTTCACCCTTACCCTTGCGGGCGGTTTGTTTTCTGTGGCACTTTCCGTCGACCCGGTATTGCGCCCGGGCCTCCCCGGCTTTCACCGGGCACGCTGCCTTGTGATGTCCGGACTTTCCTCTGCACAGACGCGCTGCACAGCGACCATCCGAACCCGAACGGCGCGACCAGCATACACCAACTCCCTTGAAATGGCAAGACTAAAACCGAGAGAAGACGCAAAAACGGCACTCCGCTTGCTAACTCTGCGCTACGATTTGCTTCTCTGCGGCTTCCTGTTCAATTTGTTGCAGGGTTAGGGGAGTATAGTGATGCCTCCATTGGAAGGGGGCAATTGCCCCGGCCCGCATGGCCTCGACATAGGCCACCTTGGCCATGACTGCGAATTTGAGAGCCTCAAAGGTCGCGGCGTAGCTTTTGGCAGAAATGTAGAACAGGGTAACCCATCCCGGAAAAGAGAGTATGATGTAGTAAAAGGCTGTATTGTCCTTGAGATTTGCGATTCTTCGGCCAATGAAGAGAACCAATACAAGCCCACTGAAGAGCCAGAAAGTAACCACTCCCAGCCCAACGTACCCGGTGCGGTGGATGGTGCTTATGGGACCGCTGTGCCAGGTTCCAGTCTCTGCAAAGTATTCTTGGTCGCCGTATATAGTAGCACCACGCTGTATTCCCGTATACCAGCGACGCAGGTTAGCCATGTCCTGACCGTATCCATCTCCCCATACATAGTCCTTGATATATCCCGTTCTCGGATCCATAGCCCAGCGCCACATGACGATACGCCATTCTGCGGAATCTTCTGCACTGTCTTTGGCTGCTTTTGAAACCTTCACACCTGGAAACATACTGAGAACACGCTGGACTCCATAAGGCCAAGATTCGGTTAAATCGTGGGTTCCACAGTAGATGAGAGCACCATAGATAATAGCACACACTGATAATAAAAATAAAAACTGTTTGCGGAAGAACGCTGCCGCCGCTGTTGCTGAAAATAAATCCAACAATGTTTCACGGAACCCGCCCATCAGGACCGCGACAAGGGATATAAGACAGAGGAAGATATTTTTGAAGGTGAACACAAGTTCAGTAATTTTATATCGGCTCAAGAGATACATGAACAGGGGGTAGCCCATGCCTCCGTACCCACCCATGCGTTCGGTTTCTGCCGCCTCATTCATGGCTGCAATATTGGTCTGCCCACGCAATACCCCCAGAGCAAAAAAGAAGAACGCAAGGAAGATTGAACTGTACATCAATATCTTGAGTACCTTCTTCAGTGGTTCCCATTTATATGGAATAGACGATATAACGATGTAATAGAAAAAGGCAAAACACGCCGTGATATAATCCTTGCCGCCCACTGTCTTTGCCTCGCCTTGGGATAGCACATTGATGGAAACCGGATGCCTCAAGTAGGTGAATGCAAAGTAAGCGAAAAGGATGAGCGTCGCAAAATCGAACCACCAAACGGAACGCCATTCGAAGCGGGCTTTGCGAACCAAGCACATGATGCCCCAGTAGGCGCAGATCGGCACCGCCAGTGTATAATCCAAGGGTAACCTCTGGACAATGCCCAGCGGTAGCATGCCGATGAGCGGCGGAAACAGAAAAAGCGTCCACCAAGCACTTCTCCCCAAGTAGAGCAGGATGAGAAATGCCAAGATGGCGGCCACGATAATCATGGCATTTGCGCCACGCTCCGCCGCCTCTGTGCCGATCAGGAAGGACAGAACAACCAATATGAGCCCTACGATCGTAGAGCGTATATACTTACGAATGTTGATCTGTTCCATACCGGAGAGTTACAGTGCTGAGGGGATCTCTTTACCGAGATCCGAAGCCTTCCGGCCCTTGCCGTCACCGGCAATTCGCTCCAGCACCACGTCCCGATACGCCATGCCGCCGGGGATCATGGGCAGCACGTGCACGTCATGCGGAACCATCACATCGAGCACATAGGGCTCCTTGGCCGCAAGCATGCGCTGAATGGCAGGAGCCAAGTCTGCCGGCTCAACCACGCGCTCGCATTTCACTCCGAAACCGGCACACAGCACCGGGAAATTCGGGTAGAGCACAGACTCCGTGTGGTGCGTGGGGTCATAGGTGTCACGCGGGTCGGCAAGGAAGGTCTGGGCGCGGTTCGAATCGTACTTCAAGTCCTCCCACTGCACCACCATGCCCAAGTGCTGGTTATCAAGGATAATACACTTGATAGGCATGCGCTCGATGTGAATGGTCGCGAGCTCCTGAACATTCATCAGGAAGGAACCATCGCCATCGATGTTCACAACGGGCATATCCGGATACGCGACACTGGCACCCATCGCTGCGGGAAGTCCATACCCCATGGACCCGAGTCCTCCCGATGTCGACAGACGGCGCGGCTGATTGAAGCGGTAGAACTGTGCGGCAAACATCTGATGCTGTCCAACACCGGTGCAGATAATGGCCTCCTGCTTGCCGAGTTGGTTATACAGCTCCTCAATAACCGCTTGCGGTGCAATCTCATGCTCCCGTTTCTCGTAGGTAAGCGGGTAGGAGTTCTTCCACTCCTCAATGATACCGAACCACTCCGGCCTGTTGGAGACATTGTACTCCCTTTCTCCCATCCCCATCTCCTCCAAGCGTGAGTTGAGGTAATCCAGCGCCATCTTCGCATCGGAGCGGATAGCAAACTCTACACGCTTATTCTTGTTCAATTCCGCTGCATCCAAATCAATGTGAATGATGCGAGCATGCTCGCAGAAGGTGCGAACCGCTCCCGTCACTCGATCGTCAAAGCGAGTACCGATAGCAATGACAACATCCGCCTCGTTCACGGTGTTATTGGCATACACAGCCCCATGCATCCCCAGCCAGCGGACGGACAAGGGGTCATCCTCCGGCATGGCACCGATGCCCAGCAGCGTTGTAGCCACGGGAATCTGCGTGCGGTGAGCAAACTCACGCAGGGCTGCGGAAGCCCCTGCCGTCACCACGCCACCGCCGGCATAAACGGCCGGACGCTTAGCGTTGAGGATAACAGGCAACACCTCCTCAAGAGCCTTAGTATCTGTCACAACCTCAGGATGGTAACCGGGCAGATCTATCGGTGCCTCGAAATCCGGAATGAACTTACCCTCTTGGAAATTCTTAGGAATATCGATTACCACGGGGCCCGGGCGACCGGTGCGGGCAATGTAGAATGCCTCTCGCACGATGCGGGGAATATCCTCCAGCTTCGTCACCAGATAGCTGTGCTTGACGATCGGGGCCGTCATTCCGAAAACGTCTGTCTCCTGGAAAGCGGAACTGCCTATAAGTGTGGAGCCCACCTGAGCCGTAATGGCCACCATCGGGATGGAGTCCGAATATGCATCCGCGATCGCCGTGATCATGTTCGTCGCCCCGGGACCGGAGGTGGACATGCAAACGCCGACCTTTCCCGTGACCCGGCCGTACCCCTCTGCTGCAAAAGCTCCTCCCTGCTCATGGCGGGGCAGGATGGTTCGAATAGCCGGCTCATGGCTCAGTGCCTGGTGAATCGGCATGCTGGCACCACCGGGGTAGGCGAATACAACATCGACACCCTGTAGGACGAGACTGCGTACCAGTGCCTCTGCCCCGGTCATCATGTTCCCCTCTGTCGGTGTCGTCGTTGTGGATGTCGTCATGTCAGTGCTTTCTGTTTTGCTGTTTTCTGCCGAGCTCTTGCGCTGCGGCGCTCCGCTCATTATAGCAGGCCCGGATCGAAAAGTGAAGCCTTTTTTTACACTTTTGCCGCTCAGTTGAAAAAATGAGACACCCTCGACCCGAAAAGTCGAGGGTGTACCGGAAACAACCAAGGAGAGGTTTAGGAGAAAGCGCGCGGGCTTAGGCCTTTGCAGCGCGAGCCTTCTTGATCATGGAAGCCACGGTTTCGGAAGGCTGAGCACCCTGGGAGATCCACTTCTCCACCTCCTCCAGGTTCAGGGTGAAGTTCTCACCCTCTGCCATGGGGTTGTAGGTGCCCACCTGTGCAATGAAATCACCGTCGCGACGGCTGCGGCTGTCGACGACGACAATCTTGTAGAACGGACGATCCTTGGAACCTTGACGGTTAAGACGAATTGCTACCATATTGAGATATTGCGTAATGATTTGGCTGTTTTGCTTGCGGATGGTGGGGATACACGAGCCACAAGTCGGTACAGCAGAGTAGCATAATTCTCTGCGCATGTCAAGCATAAAGACAGAATTTGGTGAATTATTTTTGGCAAACTGACGTTCTGGAGTCTTTACGCAGAGCGAAAATGGTGCTAGTATGCCCCACATGAAGAAACTGAGCGTACTTTGTGTCGGATTGTCGATTTTGGGCATCGCTTCCTGCAGTGATTCTGTTCCCTCCGGAACCTCGATTCGCGGAGGCAGTGCTGCAGTGAATACCTCGGATCTTGCTCTTCGTATCTGGCGCAACGAATGTGCCGGCTCGAAGCAAGGCTTGGTTTCTTGGAATGCCGGGGAGGCCTTCCCTTCCTTGGGAATCGGCCATTTTATTTGGTATCCGGCGGGGTATCAGGGGCCTTTTGACGAGAGTTTCCCTCAATTCATAGCATATGCGCAGAGGCGTGGTGCTCAGGTTCCGTCTTATTTTCGAGGCAAGGCCCCTTGGGCGAATAAAGCTGCCTTTCTGGCGGATCGCACCGGATTGGCAGACAAAATGCGGGATTGGTTAGCCGCGCATCTCTCCTTGCAGGCAGAATTTATCATCGCCCGCTCTCGGGCATCGCTGAAGAAGATGATGCAGCATAGTACGCGTCCGGAGCAGGTGCGTGCCCACTACATGGCCCTTGCCGGTACAACGCAGGGTGTCTATTGCTTGGTCGATTATGTTAATTTCAAAGGAGAGGGCATCAAGGAAACCGAGCGCTACAATGGGCAGGGCTGGGGGCTGCTACAAGTTTTGGAGGAGATGAAGGGAAATCCCCGGGGGCGTGCTGCCACTGCGGAGTTCGCCCGCGCCGCCGGAGCTGTGTTGACCCGTCGTGTGCGCAATGCCCCTGCCGAGCGCGGGGAGAGCCGCTGGCTTGCCGGCTGGCTCAACCGCTGCGCTACCTATCGTTGAGCAGTCTCGCTCACATCGTTGAGCTGCGTCAGAGTAGTTGTGCCGAACCCTTTATCGGCACGCCAAGTCAGCGTGTGGCAGCCTGCTTCCAAGCTGTAGAGAATCAGGGCGTGGCGGATTCCCTTTACCTCTCCCTCTGAGGGCACGATGCAGACCCCCACTTTGCCTTCGGCTATGATGCGTCCTCCTGTGTAGTCATTCAACGTAAGCAGAAGGGCGTAAATGCCCTTCTGCGGAGCCTTCAGACAGATGGAGGCCGTTCTGCTCTTGCCGTCTTTCTTCCAGCGGAGCTCCTTTTGCTCCGGCCGGACCAGTGCCCCGGATTTCTCTCTTTCCGCAGGGCGATACAGGCGAGCCAAGCGCCGGGTTCGCCGGGCCTGCTGAATCTCCCGAGCCGTAATGTAGACGATAACGCAGGTTCCCAGGGAGAACCAGACGGCTGAGCAGCACAGCGCGGCCTGCGTAGCATCGCTCAGCAGCATCCCCAGCAGGGCGCAGGAGTACACCAGTGTGGTCAGCATGCCGAATTTAAATCCGAATATCATCCAAGGAAACAGCAGAAAGAGAATCGTGTAGCGTAGGAACATCGGGATGTTGAGCGGAGTACTGCGCAGGAATCGTCTGCGCGTCACCTTTCTGCGTAGAAGTAGGAGCTCCTCTTGGGTTGTATTGCGGTCAATCTTCACGCCGGGGATTATACCAAATCCACCCCGCAGCGGCAAGCAGAAACTCCGGAGAATGCCCATTCGTTACATTGTTGCCGTACCTGTTCCGGGCCGCAATTGCACATAAAACGCAAAAGGAGCTTGATTTGCAGTCTCGGCTGTGGTAGAATTGGCTCAAGGACGATTTCGACCGGTAACCATATCGATACAAACATGCCTTTCCATCATAAGAAGTTAGCTTCCGTAGTCGCCTTGGCAATGGGCGGTTTGGCCGCTTGTTTGTCCGCAGTTCACGCTGCGGATATTTACCCGACTCCCAAGGAATGCCGCTTGAGCGGGGAGCCTGTTCCGGTCTCGGAGCTCGTTGTTCATATGCGCAGCGAGGGCGGATCCGATGCCATGTGGCAGAAACTTCCCGCCGGGGTGGAGGGTGCTTATGCCGTATCGATCCAAGGTGGTAAGCTGACCATCTACGCCAATGATGAGACAGGCCTCTTCTACGCTCGCCAGAGTATCTCCCAGTTGCAGGAGTCCGGGGAGCCGACGGCCCATTCCGACCCGACCGCAGGCAAGACGCTGGAGGAAATGGTGCGTCTTAAACCCCTTCCGGATGCCGAGATTGTGGACTGGCCGGACCTGCCTTTCCGCGGAGTGGTGGAGGGATATTACGGTGCCCCTTGGAGTCATGAGGCCCGTTTGTCCCAGTTCCGTTTCTATGGGCGTAACAAGATGAACACCTACATCTACGGGCCCAAGGATGACTCCTACCATCATGGCGGGGGCTGCTATCAACCCTACCCGGCGGAGAGCGCGGACCGAATTGCCGCCTTGGTCAGGGCTGCGAAGGAGAACCACGTCAAGTTCGTGTGGGCGATTCATCCGGCTAACACCGTGCGCTGGGAGCAGGAGGAAGGTCGCGAACAGCTGGAGGGGCTCCTCCGCAAGCTCGAGCTCATGTACGACCTCGGTGTTCGCAATTTCGGCCTGTTCGTGGATGACGCAAGCGGGGAAATCAACAAGGTGGAACG
Organism: Akkermansia sp.; assembly: GCA_022787425.1. Taxonomy (GTDB): domain Bacteria; phylum Verrucomicrobiota; class Verrucomicrobiia; order Verrucomicrobiales; family Akkermansiaceae; genus Akkermansia. The sequence goes on along the minus strand of JALFWB010000009.1, from coordinate 12,900 downwards.
TCAGGTTCAGCTCGCTAACTTCATCCTCGATAACTTTGTGCGTAAGCACCCGGATGTGCAGCAGAACCTTTTGTTCTGCCCGACGGGCTACAATAAGTCTTGGACCAACGCCGAAACGCTTTCCTATATCGGTGAACATTTGAAGCAGGACATCGACATGATGTGGACAGGTAACACGGTTGTCCATGATATCAAGCTCGGTTCCATCGAATCTGACGGCCAAATGTGGGTGAATAGCCTGATCAAGCGGCCCACTTTTGTGTGGTGGAACTGGCCTTGTAATGACTTCAAACGCAGCCGTCTCTGTCTGGGGCGCGCATATGGCTTGGATACGGCTCCGGAAATGCGAGATCACTTGCGCGGTCTGGTGGCTAACCCCATGGAGTATGCGGAAACAAGCAAAATCGGTCTTTTCGGGGTAGCGGATTATACATGGAACATCACGTCCTATCAGCCGGATAAGAGTTGGCGGGTCGGTATTCGTCGTCTCTTCCCCCGCAGTGCAAAGTCCATGCAGGTGTTCTGCGATCATAACTCCAACCCCGCTCCCAACAATCATGCCTTCGCGCGCGATGAGTCCCGCGAGGTGGCAGACGATGTCAAACAGTATCTGTCAGATTTGGCGGATCGTAAGCCGAATCATGATCGTACCGTGATGCTGGAGCGTCTCTTCCGCAGTGTTGCGTCTTCCGGCAAGGAGTTGAGTGAGTCCGATGACGTGGCACCCATGCGTGCAGAGGTGGAGCCTTGGATCCGCAAGTTCGGTATGCTGGGGCAGGCCGGCTCCATGCTCATGAAGGTTATTCTGGAGGAGAAGACGAGTGATAACCCTGCCGAGCTTTTCGCTCACTTCCTGACGGCAGCAAATGCCATCGCGGCTATGGGGGAGGTCGCTCGCGATGAGTGGAGTAAAAACGGTATCACACCCATCAAGCATGTCGAGGTCGGTGCTGCCTTCCTTACGCCGGTCGTCAAGGCTGCGTTCGATTATCTGAATGCACGAATGTACGCCTATGTCTCGCAGCGGAAACAGAAGTTGCCGGCGGATTTCATTTGCAGCCCGGATCTGGATAGAACGGGGGTGGAAGCTGCCTTGGATCCGGAGCACAAATCAGCTTGGGATATCAAGCGTCCTCTGAGGAAAGGTGAGTGGTTCGGCCTAGACTTCGGGAATCCCGTGTGGGTGAATAATATTTCCGTTAAGCTGGAATGCGGTAATCCGGGTGCGCTGCTCACTCAGACGGAGGTTTCTGATGACGGGCAGAATTGGCGGGCTGTCGGTACGCCTTGCACGGGGGTGAACATCCTGCGCACAGCCCCCGTTGGCATGCGTGCGGCACAGGTTCGCCTGCGTGTTCTGTCGGATGCGCCGGAGCCTTGCCGTGTCGTTGCGCTGGATGTAAACGTGCCTGTTTCTCCGTTCATCAGCAGTGACGTGCCCGCATTTTCCAGTGTTGGTGTGGATGTCGTGGATTCCTTCCTCCGTGCTACCCGTGTGATGGAGTACACCACGATGGAGCCCGGTCAATTCTTGGAGATGCAGTTGGATGCTCCTTCTGTGCTTCAATCCGTTAATATCAACTTGGGTAATGCCTCTATTGCTGAGTGGGCCAAGGTGTTTTTGGTGACGGCGGACGGCCATACGGAGGAAATCCGTCTCGAAACAAAAGGGGAGACCCTGTTCGGTGATTCGCAGTGGAACAAGAAGGTGCCGAGCATTCCGGTTACAACGGTTCGTCTGGTCAATGCCTCGGAGTCCTCACAGCAGGTCAAACTTTCCTCTTTCATGGTTGCTTCCCCGATTGACGGCCGCAGCAAGTCCAACTTGTGTCTCATGGACGGCGATTTATCCACGGCGCTGAGCTGTGAGAAGGGGCTCTCATTGGATGTCCCGGTTCCGGCATCATGCACACAGGTGGCTATTGTCGGCACGGCGGGGTGTGTGTTGCAGGGCATGGAGCGCCTTCCTCACCATGACGACGGGGTGCAGGTGTTCAAATTGCCGTCCGGCTGTCGGGAGTTCCGACTCTCTGCGCCGGCGCAGCCGGGATCCTTCATCAACGAAATCATCTTCCGATGAGTAGTCTGCGCCCCCGTTCCCGGGGGGCTGCTCGCGCGAAAAACAGTTGCACACGGCGGCGGCTTGTGGTATAGTGCGCGTATGGATAAGTCCTTTGCTTTAATCTCGCTGGGGTGCGCTAAGAACCTTGTGGATTCGGAGGTGATGTGTGATCGCCTGCTGCATGCCGGTTTCCGTAAGGTGCAGCCGGGGCAGGCAGACATCCTGCTTATCAATACCTGTGCCTTCATCCTGCCTGCTAAGGAGGAGGCAATCAATACCATTTTTGCTGCCGTCCGGGATCGTGATGCCGGGCATGCTCCCGCCGGGCAGAAGATCGTGGTTTGCGGCTGCTTATCCCAGCGTTATTCGAAGGATCTCGTCAAGTCCATGCCGGAGGTCGATTGTTTTGTGGGTGTCGATCTCATCGGTCGCATTGCGGAGATCGCGGAGGCTTGTTTGGCCGGCACGGCGGAGAAGGTATACACGACGTCGGTTTCTTCACTGCTGCCGGATTTCGGTTCCTCTCGCTACCGCCTCACGGGGGGGCATTCTGCCTACATCAAGATCGCGGAGGGCTGCAACCATGCCTGCGCCTATTGCGCTATTCCCCGCATTCGCGGACCGTTCCGCAGCCGTCCTCTCTCCTCCATTGTACGAGAGGTCCGGGAGTGTGTTGCAAACGGAGTCCGGGAGGTGAATCTCATCGCCCAGGATACAACCTACTACGGCATGGATAAATGGGATAAGCGTGCTACCAAAACAAGCGGAGTTGATTCCTCGCGCGGGGACTCCTTGGCCTCGCTCCTGCGCGCTCTCAACGATATTCCCGGTGATTTCTGGATCCGTGTGCTTTACACGCATCCCGCCCATTGGAGCCGCGAGCTCATTGCTTCCTTTGCCGAATGTGACAAGGTGGTCAAGTATGTGGATATCCCCCTGCAGCATATTGCCGCGCACATCCTGCAGGAGCAGCGTCGTATGACGGATGGCGATTATATTCGTGACCTCTTGCGAGATCTGCGGGCCGCCGTGCCGGGTATCGGCATCCGTACAACGTTTATCAGCGGGCTCCCGGGGGAGACGGAGGATGACCACGCTGAGCTGCGGGATTTCATCCGTGAATTCCGCTTCGAGCGTGCCGGTGTCTTTGCCTATTCTAAGGAGGAGGGGACTCTGGCTGCCAAAATGCCTAACCAAGTGCACCACGCTACACGCAAGCGTCGCGCTAACGAGCTGAATATGCTGCTCGCGGCCATCGCGGATGAGGTGGGGGCTGATTCCATCGGGAAAACCATGCGCGTTCTGGTGGATTCCCCCGGGATTGCCCGCGGGGTATGGGATGCGCCGGATGTCGATGGCTCCATCCATGTGCCTGCCTCGCTGACCGTCGGGGAGTTCGCCGAGGTTCGGATTGCCGATGCCATCGCCTATGAGCTGTTTGCGGAGGGGGCAGAGGAGCCGTCAGACCCGGAGTAGGCGGGCAAGACACAATTCGCTCTTGAATCGCCTCTCTTTGTGGCGTATCATTGCTCCGTCGATATGCTTACTCGCCTTCTTTCTTCTGCTTGGGTGCCGGGCGCACTGGCCTCTTGTTTCCCGCTTGTATCCGCAGCACCGTCGGATCAGTCGCTTGTTGTCCCGGGTAAGTCCGGCTTCATTTGCTTTGGGCAGCCGTTCCCGCCGGAGTCCGTTGCCCCGGCGGCGGAGGAGGAGAAGCCTGTCTCTCCGGAGGAGGCAAAGACCGGTTATGAGGCGTTCCTGGAGCGTTTGAATGACCAAGTTAAGTCGAATTCCTATGATCTCTGCCCGGCGATGACGATCATTTATAACTCGCTGGGGGATGAGTTGCAGTTTCTGCCGTGGATGGAGCGGGCGGCCAAGGAGGGAAATCCGGCAGCAATCCAGTTCGTCAGCAATCGACGGGTTCGTTTCCTTACCCCGAAAACAGCCTTGGGCCCGGAGGCTAAGGATTGTTTTGAGCAGATGAAAAAGGCTGCAGAGTCCGGTTATGATCCTGCTGTTATCAGTCTCTATCTATTTATGTCGGAGGGGCTCGGTACCCGCGCCGATGCTGCGGCCGCCGGTAAATTTATTTTCTCCGCCTGTAAGTCCGGCTCCTTTGCACCGCGCCACCGCTGGTTAATCGCTTCCGGGCGTCTCAATTCCTTCGAGGACCGCAACCTTCCCGAGGTCCGCTCGGAGGTGGAGCGCGGAAATGATCTGGTTATGTATGAGCTTTCTCGACTCGCGACCAAGGCGGAGGACCAATTGCAGTGGCTCCGTGCCGCCGCAGAGAAGGGGAACGGTCGGGCTCTTTACGATTTATCGATCGTTTTTTCAACCTCGAAACCGGAGATCGGATATAATTTTTTGCAGGAGTCGGTCAAACGTCATAACCCGAATGCCCTGTTTACCTTGGGTCTTCTCCTGGTGTCGCCGCAGGATAAGTTGTCCGTCCATGTTAAACAGCTCAACCTGCAGCAGGATATTCCCAATGGTCTCCGACTCATTAAAATCGCCTCGATGCTGCGCGAGGAACGCGCATGTTACTGGTTGGGCCGTGCTTATTTTAACGGTGATTGCTCTCTTCCCAAGGATCCGGAGCGTGCTTATCAGCACTTTTTCAATGGCATGATCTGTGAGAGTATTCCCGCCGCCGCCGCTGCCGGATATATGATGGCTCGCGGTATCGGATGTAAACAGGATACCCGTCAGGGAATCGCCCTTTTGGTGGAGGCATCAAACCGCCGAAATGCCCGCGCCATGACCCTTTTGGCCAAATTGCAGTGCGAGGGCGTGGGAGGCATCCCCCGCAGCGCGTTGGAGGCTTCCTTCACGCTTCAGGATGCCGCTACCGCCGGTGACAAAGAGGCCTTCCTCTACCTCGCCACCCTCTACGCCCTCGGTGGCCCCGACCTCAAGCGCGACTCCACTCGCGCTGAGCACTACCTCAAACTCGCCAAACAAGATCTCGGTGAAGAGGAAGCGCAACGCCGCTATGACTCCATCATCGCCGCCGGTACCTGGGAACCCACCCCCTGAGTCTCCTCCTGTGCCGGGGCCTTTTCTTGGTGAAATAGACGACCTCGTCCAGGGTCGTTTTCCTTCTCTCTCAGATCGTTAAAGGGTGGAGGCCTCGTTCCCAAAAGGATGGGGATATTGCCCATCCCTTGCCGGAGAACCGCGGAAATAATATACAGTACATCTTTTTTGCTTGAGTTTCGCTGAGTTCTGTGTATACTGAAGTCTGCCCTTGGTGGGGTGGGTGATATGCAACACGAACATAAGAGGACAAGGATTGTTAATTGGCTGATAGCTCTTTTTGTGGGCTTGATTATCGGCTACTTCGTTCAGGACTATGTGAGCGAGGGCGGGGGGGATCCGGTTGCGAGGGAGGCGTTCAGCAGGGGGAAGAAGACGTGTCAGGAGGCCGTTGCTCAGCGGGCTAAGGAATTTGAGGGTGCGTTTTTGCAGCGCAAGAGCCGTTCCAAGGAGGTGGCGGAGACACTCACCGGTTGGACGGCTAAGTGGAAGACTGTGTTCGGGAGCGAGGAGGAGCTGAATGCGTGGGTGACGCAGCAGGTGGAGGAGGGGCTGTACTCACCTGCGGAGAATCAGAAGCTGTTGGCGCAGTATATTTCCCTTGTTGTAGAGGATTGGAAGAATGAGGAGAATCGGATGGCTCGTGAGTTGGGGCGGCCTGTTGTCGGGAAGCACCGCGAGGCCGCGCCGGTTGAGGTCGGGAAGATTCAGATTCCGCCGGGGATGAGTCATGAGCTATGGAAACAGATTGCCTGTGACATTGCTGCCAATCTCGGTGGGGAAATTGCCGGGGCCCTGGCGGCGGAGTTAGCTGTTTCCGGCAGTATCATCACCGTGTCTGCGGGTAGCAGTTGGGCTACATGCGGTATCTCTGTTGTGGTCGGTTTGCTGGTCGGTTGGGTGGCTGATCTCATCATGGATCCCACGGCGGATGTTGAGAAACAGCTAAACGAGCAGTTGGAGAAGAATGCAGCGCAAATGCGTCAAAAATTTGAGGAAGTGATGCTGAAGGTGCTGGATCAACGTGCCAAGGAATGGAGTTAAAAGCCGATGATGAAGATGATGAGAATATGGGTGATGCTGTTGGCTGCGGTGTTGATGGTGTTCAGCCCGTGTGCGGAAGGCGGGGTGCTGTCGTCGCTGGTAAAAAAGGTAGCGAATGTGGCCGGTCGCGCGGCGGATGATTTGGTGAGGCAGGCCGCCAAGGAGTCTCCCGTCGTGGCGCGGGTAGTCAGCAAGTACGGCGATGAAGCCATTGTGCGCCTGGCTCGCAACCCCAAGCGTCTCGAGATGGTTGAAAAGCTCGGCGATGACGCCGCAGAGGCTTTTCTGCGGCATGCGGACATCGCTGATGATGTGTTGAAGCATTGCCCGGATGCCGCTGTGGCCGGTGCTCTGAAGAACATGAGCACCGAATCCGCGCAATGCCTCTCCATCTGCGCCTCCAAATTAACGAGAAAGTTAGATCCGGACGACTATAAAAACTTGGCTCGCATTGTGCAAGAGGGGGGTGATGATGCGGCCAAAAAGCTCTCCAAGATGAGCCCATCGAGTGTCGAGCGTGTGCTGCATACCGCCCAAACGGCAGGGCTTGTGGCTGCGGTCACCATGGTGATGAGCACAGCCGCAGTCAGCGATGGCCCATGGGATTTCCTCTGTAATCTGGCAAGCGTGGGTGCATGGATTTGGAATCACCCCATACTGACTTTGCTTCTGCTGGGCTTATTGGTATGCGTGATGATACGTTTCCCCAATATCGTGCTCGGGGTTCTGCTGTGGATTCCTCGTGTCTGCATCGCTGCCGTGCGGGCTCTGCTGCGCCGCCTGTTCAGGAAAAAGGACGCGACTGAATGATAACAAGAAAAACAAATGATGATACCGACATCCGAACAATACTACACACAGGCATCGCAGGAATACCCGGCGACTGAGGGAACGCCGTCTCTGTATGAGCTGTACAGAAAACGGGCGGAAGACTGCTTCCGATTGAACAACGGCCGGCCCATCGATTTTCGTTTGGTCGCGGAGTTGTATAAGCGTGGCCATGAGGCCGGTGATCTGAACTGTACTTATGAGCTGGCTGACTGTTATATGTGGGGAGAGGGCGTCCCCAGACAGTTTGAAAAGGCACTGGAGTTGGCTCAGTATCTGCTTGACCGTCAATGCCCCCTCGGCTCGCTGATCCTCGGCAGGTTATATTGCAAGGGGCAGGGCGTACCCCTGGATAGGAATCGGGGTAGGAACTACCTTCAAACAGCCAAGCAGGAGTGTGCTGCACCTCTGCCGGGAATCGATGAGGATGTGCGGTTCAGCGCACTCCGAGATATAACGGAGGACCTCGGGTTGGCTGAGGAAGCGTTATATTGGTGCCGGCAATATGCCAAGGATCCGCGTGCGGTCTTCCCTTGTGGCATGGAGGCTGCCGCTATGGCGGATTTGCCGGGGCAACTGAATGAGGAGCAAAAAGAGAGGTTGCGAGCTCTGCTCCGCGAAGGATGTCGACAGAATGATCCGCTGGCCATGATGCTGATGGGCATGTACATGATGGATGACGATGATGCCGTGCTCTTCCCTCCCGATCCGGAGCAGGGAAAGCAACTGATTTTACGGGCCTCGACCATCGTTCCCCATACATCGTTCTTGTTGAGGCGACTCCTGATTACAGGCGAGGATGAGGATGCCGCTCGAATGTGGGATTCGGCTCAGCTGGGGGGGAGTCTTATTCCGGCACCGGATGATCTCAAGTGTCTTATCAGGATTCATGCTAACATATTTTCCGTTGCATACCGTGTTTATTCGCGCGAGGTGGCAGATGATATGAAGGTGGAGGATTTGGTCAATACGGCACTGCCTCCCCGTATTTCCATTCAGAATAACGGAGACACGGCTATTCCTTTTTTCAATCTTCGTGTCTGCATTGGTGAGCAGGATTATGATCAGACCTTCCGCATCGAGCAGGCCATTCCGCCCGGGGAGGAGGTGGATGTTCCCTTTGATGAGCATCAGATTCCCGTGGGGGACCGTATGATGGTGGAGGTGTCGTATGATGGCCGAAAAAGCATGATCGACTACGAGGATTTCAGCTACATGACCGTCCCGCAGTTCCTTGACGCAGAGTGCTCGCCGCCGCCCCTGTTGTTAGCCTGGGATAAGGGGCTTTTCGGTGGCTATCAGTTGCTCATCATCAATGTCGGTGAACAGCCTGTTTCCGGTATTACAATCCTCAAACAGAATGATGTCCGCTCGAATACCCCCATCACGATAGAGCCTCAAGGGCATGCTTTCGTGAAATGGAGCGATTTCCCCGACTCCAAGGGCCTGAGTGCGGACGAGGTTTTCTACCTCTTCAGTGAGAACTACAGCCCCGCCATAGGGGTCATGTTAGACAAGAACGGAAAGCGCGCAGGCCTCTTTGAGCGTCTGTTCTGGATTGTCTTCCTGGTGATTGTGGTAAAGAAATTCATCTGGGATAACCTCTGATCCCGGTTATGCAATAAGCCGGGACGTTTCCCAACGTCCCGGCTTCTCACCAATCAACTCTGTTTACATGAAAAACTACTTTCCGAAAAGGCGGGCTTGAAGCAAACCCATAACCTCTGTATCAGGTGAGACACCCCAATCGGAGATTCGTTCAAAGAAAGTCGATTTTTTTTCAGAGGAATTATTGGTTCGGCATCAGGGCTGCCCCGCTCCGGCGGGTGCGACCAAGAGGCGATTGACCCGGCGGGTCTCGGGGCTGAAGAGCTCGCGGGCGAGTTGTTGAACCTCCGCCAGGGTGATGGTGTAGGCATCGGGCACCCAGTCAAAGGCGGCGTCCAGGGAGCCGGGTTCGTTCTGGAGGTAGCGGAGGGAGGAAGCCCAGTAGCCGGCATCCTGCGAGGCCTTGTTTGCCTGCGCGATGTAGGGCTTGAGGGCCAGCTCCAGCTCCTCCTGCGTGATGTTGCCCGTGCCCAGCTCATCCACCACGGTGTTGAAGGCCCGGGAGACGACATCGGTGTTGGCGACCACGCCGGGGCTGTAGAGCACGAGGGTGGCAGCATCCGTGAACTCGGAGCGCGGCTCGTACTCCGCCATGGGGGCGTAGCCTTCCCCGAGGGTGGCGCGGATGGTGTTGAAGAGTCGGCTCTGTGCAATGGCCGTCAGCACCTGCAGGCGGCGGTTGCGGTGGCGGTCCGTACCGTTGCCGGCGTGGAAGATGTGCGCCACGATGGTTCTGTCCAGCGCGGAGTGGTAATTCACCACGGCGGAGCGGCCCCAGGGGCCGAATTGCACGGTGCGTTCCTCCGGCGTGGTGGGGGTGAAGGCGGGCTTGCGCTGCGGCATGGTGCCGAAGGTGCGCAGCACGATGTCGATGGCGGTCTTGAGCTCGAAATCGCCCACCAGCGACACCTCCACCGCGCCGTCCTTGAGGTAGGGCTCCATGGCCTGCTGCACATCCGCCACCCGCAGCTTGGCGACATCGTGCATGCCGGGCATGACGAAGCGCGGGTCGTTGCCGAAGAGGAAGGACTTGCGTGCATCGCTGAAGCAGGCCTCCGGCGTGGTGCGCATTTTGTTGATGATGGCGGGCATCTTGCGGCCCACCAGCATGGCGCCGTCCTTGGCGTAACCGGGGTGGAGGATGGCGGCGGTGAGCAGGCGGCATTGCAGCTCCAGGTCCTGCTTGCCCGTGAAGGCGGTAAAGTTAAAGTGGCGCGTGTCCGGCTTAAAGTCCATGCCCACATCATGCCCGGCCAGAATAGTCCCCAGCTCCTCCCGGCTGTGCGCCTGCAGGCCGCCGTTCTGCATGACGGATTGGGTGACCATGGCGAGCCCGGGTTTGCTCATCAGGCGCAGGTTGCCGCCGTCTACCGCCGCGTTCACACAAATGTTACCGTGTGCACGTGACACGGGCTTGAGGTTCACGCGCACCCCGTTGGAGAGCACCAGGCAGGTGACATCGTAGCTCTGCAGGTAGGAGCGCTGCGTGATGGTTGCGACGGGCCCCTCCGGTTCCGTGTAGGCAAAGGGCCGCACCGCTTCTTCGGCGTTCGGCTTCACCTCCGTTTGGGCAGATTGGGTAAAGACGCCGCGCAGCTCCTCCCCCGTCAGCACCTCCGGCAGCTTGCCCATAACCGTTATCTTGAGCCGCTGCGGGTCGTAAATGGCAGCGAGGGCCTGCCGCACGGCATCCGGATTCGCCTGAACGCGGCGGCGCGCTTCTTCAAAGAGTCTGCGCGCCTCGTGCGGGTCGTTGAACACCACCTGCCGGTCCAGACTGCGCATGATGCGCTCCGCCATGTTATCCGCAGAGATGCCCGGCCAAGTCTCCTCCGCCGTGCGGTGCATCTTTTCAAAGGTATTCAGCGTGGTGGTGATCTCGGAGGGCAGGAAGCCGAACTGTACCGCCTTGCGCAGCTCCTGCTCGGCGGTGCGCATGGCCTCCGGCCAGCGGGTCGGCATGGTGGAGAGCGAGACGCTGAAGCCGTACACGGTGTTGAACATCGGCTTGTAGGCGGCCTCGCCCAGCGCAAAGCAGCTCATCGGTTGCTTGGCAATCTTGCCCAGTCTGCCGTTCAGGATGGTGAGGGCCATATCGCGGATGAGCCCCTGCACCCGCTCCTCCGCATTGTCCGGCTGCGTGGGGTAGGGGGCCGTGCAGGTGAGCACCAGGCTCGTGTTCGCCATCTCCGGGTTCGGGATGATGAGCTCGCTCGGGCCGTAGTTGTTCACCGTGCCGATGGACGGGGCCTGCGGCGCGGGTCGGTCTTCCATGTCGCCGAAGTGCTCCTCGATCCACTGCCGCCCCTGCGCGGGGTCCATGTCACCCGTAAGCACCACAGTAATGTTGCGGGGTACATAGTGGGTGCGGTAGTACTCCTGCACGGACTCGATGGAAATGTTGCGGATGACTTCCTCGGTGCCGATGGGCATGCTCTGCGCCAGGCAGGTGCCCTCCGTCATCTGGCCTAGGTGCGCCAGGGTAGCGCGGTAGGTCGCGGAGTCCCGCTGTTTCATCTCGCTGATGATGATGCCGCGCTCGTGCTCCAGGGCCTCGGGTGTCAGGGTGGCTCCGTCTGCAAAGTCGCGCAGGATGGTCATGGCGCTGCCGACGGTCTGCGGGTTCATGGAGGGCAGGGCAAGCTGAAAGCTGGTGTGGCGGAGTGAGGTGAACGCATTGGCATCTCCCCCGAAGCCGAGGCCGAGCCGTTGCATGGCCGGGATGAGCTCGCCGCGCTTGTAGTGCCTGCTGCCGTTAAAGACCAGGTGCTCCAGCAGGTGCGTCACCCCCGCGAGCTCTCGGGGCTCATCGAGCGAGCCGACGTTGATGAACATGCGCAGGCTGCCCCGGTCCTTGGGTTCCTCCGTGCGGCGGATGATGTAGCGCAGGCCGTTCGGCAGGGTGCCGGTGTGCAGCAGGGGGTCTTGGCGCAGGGGCGCGAGTGCGCTCTGCTGCTGCGGGGCGGGCGGCGCGGCGTCTTGGGCATGCAGGGGCGCAAGCACCGTGACGGCCGGGAGGAGGATGAAGCTGAGGGCGGCGTATTTCATTTGCCCATAGTATACGCGCCGCCGCGGGCCGGTCTTTCACCGGATTACGCGCATCAGCGCACAATGACCGCGGTGCCGATGGGGGTGTTCTCGAAAAACACCTTCGCCATCTCCGCCGGCAGCCGTATGCAGCCGTGGCTCTCCGGCGCGCCGGTCACATCCCCTTCGTGCATCCAGATGCCCCAGGTGGTGAGCTGCATGGCGTGGTTCATGGGCGCTCCTCGGTAGATGCCACCCGGGGGGATGCTGCCCCCGTTCTTCTGTGAGTACGAGGCTACCAGCACATTGCCGTCCCGGTCCACAATGCTGCCGTAGGTGGAGGAGACGTGGTCGGCGTCCTTCTCCAGCACCTTGTATGTCCCCTTGGGCGTGGAGCGTCCCGCAGTGCCCGTGGAGCAGGTGGAAAAGCCTACCTGCGTCTCCCCGATGAAGTAGTCAACCTGCTGACGGTGCGTGTCCACCACAATGCAGCGCGGCCCGGTGCAGCTCGCTGCCGCCGCCGCATCCCAGTAACCCTGGTTCACGAATTGTTGGGGCGTGTACTCCCCCGTTTCTCGGGAGAAAGCATAGCCCCGCACCTCCCCGCACGAGCTGAGGAGCAGGGCGGCACAGGCCGCGAAGATGGTGCTGTAGGCGTTCATACACATGCGCGCGCTCCTGAGCATGCACCGATTTCCCCGCAATGTCAAGCAAAAAAAATGCCGTCGGTACACTAAAAAGTAGACACCTCCACCCCCGATAGCCGTCTCTTGATTGCTTCTGTAATCTTCTCAGGCGATTCAAGAAAAACGGGGGCTTCCTTTACTCATTCATTACTCCTCCTCGTAATAGTCTTTGACCCACCTTTCGAATTCAGGTCCTTGGCTTAAAACAGTCCCTGAAAATTCATCCGCAAACGTCTCTTTCATCATTGCCGGGTAGATGCGGAGATTGCCCTGCGAGTAGATGGCTAAACCATGAGGCTTCACCTTGCGAAAATCCGACGGCATCGGAATATCGTTCGACTCGCATATGGATTGTTCTTTGCAAGCCTAAATGCACCATATGACGTGATTATTGACATGCCTCCTTCTTTTTGCGAAAATGGAATCCAAAGGCTTTTGTTTTACTGCGGGATGATTGACCTCTGAATATCGCGCGCGGATAACAATTTATCCACATGGCAAGGACGTCGACATCTTCCTGCTTGAGGTCAGATAAAGGAGTTCCCTTCGGCAGGAAACGACGGATCAGGCGGTTCGCGTTTTCGTTGCTTCCTCGCTCGGAAG